>NZ_QUEG01000009.1:5260-118725 GCF_003477925.1 Clostridium sp. AF32-7AC | reverse complement strand
CACGCGGCTGTTAACCGCGCTGTCGTAGGTTCGAGTCCTACTCGGGGAGTTTTAATTTAATATCTGGCCCCATGGTCAAGCGGTTAAGACATCGCCCTTTCACGGCGGTAACACGAGTTCGAATCTCGTTGGGGTCATTTATGGCGACATAGCCAAGTGGTAAGGCGTGGGTCTGCAACACCCTGATCACCAGTTCAAATCTGGTTGTCGCCTCTGAGGAATCATCGAAAGATGGTTCCTTTTTTTATGCCTGAAAAGCCGTATTTTACAAGGATTTTCGGGATTTCAACTGTTTGATTCGCTGTGAAGTAAGATGGCGCTATCGGATTTTCGCATCTTCTGCTATAATAGAATCATTCAAGAAACGGCATTTTAACATAGCCGCGACAAAATTATTTTATAATATGGAGGAAGCGAAAATGGCAGAAAAATTACAGGAATACAGCCTGACCTGGGAAGTAACGGATGAGATGACGGCAAAGCGAATCGGAAGCGCAGGTTCCCAAATTTTGTCTACTCCGAATATGGTGGCCCTGATGGAGGCGGCAGCGCTGGAACTGGCGAAATCGTATCTGGAGGAAGGACAGACGACGGTCGGAGCGGAGATTCACTGCCGCCATCTGGCGCCGACGCCGGTGGGAATGAAGGTAACAGCGACTGCAAAACTCCGCAGCATTGAGCGCCGGAAAATGTGGTTTGATATTGAAGTAAACGATGAGAAGGGCAAATGCGGCGAAGGGTCCCATCTGCGGATCATGGTAAATTCAAAGGCGATGAGCGACAAGGCAGCGAGCAAGGCGGAATAAGGAGTATCAGGTTTAAGTATCATGCACGGATTTTGCCGTTCTGGAATAAGGGGGAGCGGCAAAATCAGTTTGTGGTATGCCATGCGTGTGAATAGAGATAAAGAAAGGTTACTGGTCACGTGTGTGTGCAGCAACATAGAAAGAGAGGCAGCGGTGCGGACAGAAACGATAGGGTGGATCATTGGCATTTTGATTGCGGCAGCGCTTGTCTGGTGGATTTACCGCAAAATAAAGAGGAAAATACGGCAGCTGGCGAGTACGCCGGAGGTACAGGTGCTTCGGTATGTGGCAAAGCATTTATCGGAAGGTGATTTGACGCAGCCAGACGCATCCAAACCGCGTTCGCTGGCGGGAATGGACCGGCTGTGCCTGCCGCAGATTGCAAAAGATTTCCCGGAGTTTAACTGGAGCGAGTGGAAGGCTCAGATCGAGACAGAATTGAGAAAAAAACTGGAAAAAGAGTATCAGAAGATACATATTCACCGGACGGTCATCAGCCGCTATCAGAAGGAAAAAGGACTCTGCCGGATTCTGTGTGAGTCGGCGGTCGAGTATGAGGAAATGACTGAATATGAGAAAACGCCTGAGATGCAGTCAGAACTGCATTCGAATCTGATTCAGACGGTTTATGAGACGGAACTGGTATATGTCTATGAGGATGCGAAAACAGCAGGGGCAGCGGTTTCGCTTATCTGTCCAAACTGCGGTGCACCGATTCAGAAGCTGGGGTTGAAAAAGTGTGAATATTGTGGTTCCGTGCTGGAAGTCCAGAATAAGAAGGCATGGAGACTGCTGGAGATGCGGGAAAAGTAAGCGGGTGATCTCACGGTAGAATCCGGTGATGGGGAGAGAATGCTCCCGGATAAATTGCAGAAGAGTTTTATATGGGGCAGGAGCTTCCTGATGGCTGCCGCGAAAGCGGACAACCATGCAGGTAGTTTCCTGCCATTTGTCTGTGCCCGGAACGGAGGGAGCCTCCGGCGAAATGCCGACATCGACCTTTCCAGGTCAGACCGCTGTTTCCGTCTGAGACTTGTCGAACTGGCGGATGGAAGTTTCAAGATCCAGATGGGAATGCAGCATTTATTCAGTTTCAACTGGATGTAAATTCATAACCAGCTTTTCCGGATGCCGTCTAATCCACCGCAATGCAATCAGGCAGATGGCAACGGAGATGAGAGATCCGATCGGCGCGGCGAGTCCCATTGGATACAGTGTTTCTGGGAAATAGCGGCAGGCGAGCCATGCCAGCGGGATGCGCGCTACCACGATCGAGATGCAGTTGTGCAGGAACGACAGCCCGGACAGTCCGCAGGCGCAGAAGAAACCGCTGCAGCAGAAATGGATACCGGCGATCATGCAGTCCAGCACATAGCTCTTCATATACTGGGTTCCGAGCCGGACAACCTCTGCCTCATCAGTAAAGAGGGAGACGGCGGCACCGGCAGCAAACTGCATGGCGATTGCGATGATCAGCCCGAAAGAAAATGTGATGCAGATCGCGTAGCGCAGCGTCTGACGGGCACGCTCAGGTTTTCCGGCGCCCAGATTTTGAGCGGAGAGGGCGGAAACCGTGGAGAGAAGCGAGGATGGAACCAGAAACAGGATTCCGATCAGCTTTTCAACGATTCCGACCGCCGCCGCATCATTTAATCCGCGCTGGTTGGCAAACATGGTAATAACCAGAAAAGAAACCTGTATAAAGCCGTCCTGAATTGCAACTGGGATTCCGACCTGCAGGATGGAGGCTATGGTAGTCTTATGTGGATGGAGGTCACGGAGACGAAAACCCGGAAACATCCGTTTTTTAATGATTACGACCAGGGCGATCAGGACACTGCACATCTGTGACAGGGTCGTGCCGAGCGCCGCGCCGGACGGACCGAGCGAAAACACGCCCATTAAAAGGTAATCAAGCGCAATATTGATAATACAGGCGATTGCAACGAAATACATCGGACTTTTGGAGTCGCCCATGCCGCGGAAAATTGAGCTGATGATATTGTAGGCGGTGATGAACGGGATGCCGGCAAAGCAGATCATCAGATATGCCGCGGTGCCGTTTACCGCTTCCTCCGGGACAGACAGCAGCCTGATAATGCCGTGAACCGTCGTCAGCAGAAGTCCGGTCAGAAGAATGGACAGACCTGCAAATAAGGAAATCGTGTTACCGATGCCGCGCGCCGCAAGCTTCCGGTCACCCGCGCCGACCGCGCGTCCGATGAGAACCGTTGCGCCCATCGCCAGACCAACGATCATAACCGTCAGCATATGCATGACCTGACTGCCGACCGAGACCGCCGTCGTCCCATCCACACCGCCAAACTGCCCGATAATAAACAGATCCGCCATGCCGTAGAGTGTCTGCAAAAAATAAGATAACAAGTATGGCAGGGAAAAATAGATAACTGTTTTCAGCACACTGCCGGAGGTGAGATTCTTTTCCATGAATAAATCCTCGTCTTTCTGGTAAAAATAGATGACTCCGCCGTCGGCCGTCAGAAAGAAAACGCCGTAGAAATCATTTTCTGAGTATAGTTTATCAGAAATAACTATAATGTCTACAATAATTATAGAGTCAAGGGAAGAAAATCCTTGTTTTTAAGTAGGAAATTTGTGGTATAATATGAGCACTTAGCGAGGTGTTTTCGAGCTTAGTGCGAGTCATATCTAAATACTTAATGAAGCAGAGCCAAAGGCGATAGCTGAATTTAGTATTTATGGTATAATATGAGAAGGCAAATAAAACCCACTTTGATTTTACACAGGAGGTTTCATGAGTTTAGAGTTTAAAAAAATTGAAGTTAACAGTATCCAGGAGATGCTTCCGTTTTACGCGATGCGCCACAATATGACGTGCGACAGCGTATTTCTGGAGAGCTATGTCTGGAAAGATTATTATAATGTCCGTTATGCAATTTGGGAAAATAAGGCGCTTTTATGGCTGATGGAGAATGAAGGACATTGTTTTTCCGCGATGCCGCTGTGCCGGGAGGAAGACCTGCCAGGGGCGTTTGCGGCGATTGAGGAGTATTTTAATGAAGAACTGGGATATCCGCTGGTTATCAATCTGGCGGATGAGTATGCAGTGAAATATTTAAATCTGCCGGAGGACAAATATCTGGTGGAAGAGCAGGTCGATTCGAGGGATTATCTCTACAACGGCGATGCGATGCGTTCCCTGGCGGGAAAGAAACTGCATAAGAAGAAAAACCGCGTCAACGCATTTAAGCGCGAATATGAGGGGCGCTATGAGTACCGCCGTCTGTGTTGTTCGGACAGCCACGATGTCTGGGTTTTTCTGGACCGCTGGAGACAGCAGAAGGGCGAGGAGGTCGAGGAACATCTCGATTATGAGGTAAAGGGCATTCACGATATTCTGAAAAATTGTTCAGAATTCAGCATCCACATGGGCGGCGTGTATATCGACGGTCAGATGGAGGCATTTACGATCGGAAGCTACAATCCGGTGGAACATATGGCGGTTATCCATATTGAGAAGGCAAACCCGGAGATCAACGGTCTGTACCAGTTTATCAACCAACAGTTCCTGATAGAGGAATTTCCTGAGGCTGAGTGGGTCAACCGCGAGGACGATATGGGATTAGAGGGACTCCGGAAGGCGAAAATGACGTATTATCCGGCGGATTATGCACGCAAATATCTGGTAGAACAGCTGTTAAACGGCAGCAAGGGCTATCACTGGGCGGAGCAGATCGCCAATACGACGGCGGGAAGTGTGCTGACGTATCTGGACGCGGAGGATAAGGACGAGACGAAGCATCTCTGGCATATGTGTTTCCCGGAAGATTCGGAGAGTTTTATCGAGTATTATTATAAGGAAAAGACGAAGGATAACGAGATTCTGGTGAAAAAGGATAATGGACTTCTGATTTCGATGGTGCAGTACAATCCGTATGCGGTGAAGCTGCGTGGACGCCTCTGGAAGCTCGATTATCTGGTCGGGGTGGCGACCGAGGAGAGCCGCCGCCGCGAAGGACATTTCCGGGACGTATTTGTGAAAATGCTTCACGACGAGGAGGCAGCCGGAAAGCCGATCACGTATCTGGTTCCAGTCAACCCGGCTGTGTATGCGCCGATGGGATTTACCTTCATCGGAAATGTGGCATTCTATGAGCTGACCGAGGAGGCGAAACAGACGCTGACGCGCACGGTGTGCCAGGATACGCCGGAGGACTGCGGGCGGGCTGCTGTCTATATGGAACAGTGGCTGGGAGCACGGTATGAGATGTATACGCGCCGGGATGCGGCGTATATGAGCCGTTTCATCAAGGAGCTGGCTTCCGAAAATGGCACGCTGGAATTCCTGGAACAGGACGGCAGGCTGGTTGGTCTGGATGCCTACTGGGGCTGGGAAGTCCGTGAACACCGGCTTTTGTATGCGGAGGACGCATACACGGTCAAGACAGGAGAGAAGCCGTGGAATATGGCGCGCCTGACGAATATCGGGGCGCTGCTGGCGGCATTTGGCTTAAAACAGGCAGAGCAGCAGGGAGGAGAAAAACGTATGCTTACACTCGGCATCCGCATGAACGATCCGATTCTGGAAATGAACAACGGTGAATTTGTCTGGACGATTGGGGAGACAGGTTCCAGCCTGAAGGCGCGGAAACCGGAGCCGGATACCTGCGGCTGCACGGAAAATGTTTCCATATGGCTGGAGACGAAGCCGGAAGAGCTGGTAAGCTGGCTGTTTGGCTGCCGGAAAGCGGAAGAAATCTGGGGCGGACAGTTTGAAAATAAGGAGCTGGCAGAGATTCTGGCACAGGTTGATACGGTGAACGGCGTGTATCTGGATGAGATTGTGTAGAGTGCGTGCTGTAATTGTATAGTATAGAAAATATGCTGACTTTATGTAAACTAATAGAAACAGTATGTTTTCAGAAAAAGGAGAGGAGAGTGCGTCAGATGGGAGAGACAGACATATTAAAAAAATGGATTAATGAGTCAAATTATATTGTATTTTTTGGCGGGGCGGGTGTTTCGACCGAGAGCAATATCCCGGATTTTAGAAGCACGGACGGGCTGTACCATCAGGAGTATGACTATCCGCCGGAAACGATTTTAAGCCACAGCTTTTATATGAGAAAGCCAGAGGAATTTTACCGGTTTTACCGCAATAAGATGCTGTTCCCGAATGCAAAGCCGAACCGGGCGCATCTGGCGCTGGCGAAGCTGGAGCAGGAAGGAAAGCTGAAAGCGGTTATTACCCAGAATATCGACGGGCTGCACCAGGCAGCAGGCAGCAAAGAGGTGCTGGAGCTGCACGGATCGGTGCTCCGCAACCATTGTACGCGCTGCGGCAGGTTTTACGGATTGGATGATATTTTGAAGATGAAGGGCGTGCCGAAGTGCGGCTGCGGCGGCGTGATCAAGCCGGATGTCGTGCTGTATGAGGAAGGACTGGACAATGAGGTAATTGAGCGGTCAATTGCCCATATCCGCAAGGCAGATATGCTGATCATCGGCGGTACCTCGCTGGTGGTGTACCCGGCAGCGGGGCTGATTGATTATTATCATGGAAATAAACTGGTTCTGATCAATAAATCAGCGACCTCGCGCGATGGTCAGGCGGATCTGGTTATCAGCGACAGCATTGGGAAGGTGCTGGGGGACGCGGTCGGAGTATAAGGTAGTAACAGGGGAGAGAGGAAATGGTATACGAGGTTGGAGATATTGTAAAACTCAAAAAGCCGCACCCGTGCGGCAGCCATGAGTGGGAGATCCTGCGGGTCGGCGCGGATTTCCGTTTGAAATGTGCCGGCTGCGGGCATCAGGTGATGATGGCACGACCATTGGTAGAAAAGAGTACCAGAGGACTGAAAAAAGCGGGAGAGAAGTCCGAATAAGAGCGGCGGGGGGGCGTACAGATGCAGGCAGCTTCATGATCTGGCAGTCAGTAAAAGAATGCAGTAAGAAGGGGCAGAAAGCCCGGAAAAAACGAGAAAATTTACATAGAAAATCTCGAAAAAGTGCTTGCCAAGCCGTTCCTTTTTTGGTATCATAGATATTCGGTAATATATAACACAAAAATCCTTACTCCCTGCTGGAGTCAGGGGGTCAGTGACCACAAGGAGGTAAGAAAGAGCATGAACAAATATGAATTAGCAGTTGTTCTTAGCGCAAAACTCGAGGACGAAGAGAGAGCCGCAGCGATGGAGAAAGTAACAGGTTACATCACACGTTTCGGCGGTACAGTAACTGACATTGATGAATGGGGCAAGAAGAGACTTGCTTACGAGATTCAGAAAATGAAAGAAGGATTCTACTACTTCGTACATTTCGAGTCTGATTCCGTATGCCCGAATGAGGTGGAGAACCACATCCGCATCATGGAGCCGGTTATCAGATACTTATGCGTAAGACAGGATGCGTAAGAGTAGATAAAGAAAGAGTGATCGTATGAATAAAGTAATTCTGATGGGCAGATTAACGAGAGATCCGGAAGTGAGATACTCTCAGGGCGAGAGAGCTATGGCAATCGCCAGATACACGCTGGCAGTAGACCGCAGAGGCCGCAGAGGCGGAAACGGAGACGACAGCGCACAGACAGCGGATTTCATTCCGTGTGTTGCATTTGACAGAGCAGGCGAATTCGCTGAGAAGTATTTTCATCAGGGAACCAAGCTCGTAGTAACCGGAAGAATTCAGACTGGCAGCTATACCAATCGTGACGGCCAGAAAGTATATACGACAGAAGTGATTGTAGAGGATCAGGAATTTGCAGAGAGCAAGAATGCGGCATCTGGCAACAGCGACGGCGGTTACCGTCCGGCAGAGCGCCCGGCTCCGTCCAGCGCAATCGGCGATGGATTCATGAATATTCCTGATGGAGTAGAAGACGAAGGCCTTCCGTTCAACTAGGTTCGGGAATCGGTCCCCCGGCGGACGGAGTGCGCGAGAGCGCCATCAGGCTGATGTGTGTGAAGGAGGAAAGACCAATGGCATTCAATAAAGGCGATAAAACAGACGCTTCCAAGATCAGAAGAGGCGGTATGCGTAGAAGAAAAAAAGTTTGTGTATTCTGCGGCGAGAAGAACGGCGAAATCGATTACAAAGATACAAATAAATTAAAGAGATACGTATCCGAGAGAGGAAAAATCCTTCCGAGACGTATCACTGGCAACTGTGCTAAACATCAGAGAGCTCTGACTGTAGCTATCAAGAGAGCAAGACATCTGTCCCTGATGCCGTATGTTTGCGAGTAATCCTTGTAAAATAAGAGTTTTTTAAGGGTAAAGGAAGATTTTTACTCAAATTTCACTCAATTATTGAGGATAAAAATGATTGGGATTCCATGTGAGAGATCATGTGGGATCCCTTTTTGTATAATAGGAAATTCCATGGAATTCCCTATTACACAAAAAAACAGATTTCGAAAATAAGTGCTTTACAAAAACACTTTAGTATGCTAATATGGTAGCATATTAAAAAGCGAGACGGAAACCGGCAAAGGGAGAACGGCTTCCACTGTCTGAAAATGAGGAGGACACTAATTATGAAAAAGAGATTTGTGAGCGCAGCGCTGGCTGCAGTAATGGCACTTTCCATGACCGCATGTGGCAGCAGCAACAGCGCAGCAGAGACAACCGCAGCAGACACAGAGGCGGCTGAGAGCCAGGCAGAGGAAACCACCGCAGAAGAGGCGAAGACAACCGACGGCGGCACTCTGATTGTTGGTTTTGATCAGGATTTCCCGCCGATGGGATTTGTAGGCGATGACGGCGAGTACACCGGATTTGACCTGGAGCTGGCACAGGAAGTTGCAAAACGTCTGGGTCTGGAATATAAGGCACAGCCGATTGCCTGGGATTCTAAAGATATGGAGCTTGAGTCCGGCAATATCGACTGCATCTGGAATGGATTTACGATGACGGGTCGTGAGGATGATTACACCTGGACTGAGCCGTACATGGCAAACCAGCAGGTATTTGTCGTAGCCAATGATTCGGATATCAACAGCCAGGCGGATCTGGCAGGCAAGATCGTAGAGGTTCAGGCAGATTCTTCCGCAGAGGCAGCTTTAAAAGAGGCACCGGAACTGACCGCTACTTTCAAGGAGCTTCTGACAACCGCTGATTACAACACCGCATTCATGGATCTGGAGCAGGGCGCCGTTGATGCCATTGCGATGGACGTAATCGTAGCTGGTTATCAGATTCAGCAGAGAAACGCTGATTTCAAGATTCTGGACGATTCCCTTTCTGAGGAAGAATACGGCGTAGGCTTCAAGAAGGGCAACACCGAGTTAAGAGATAAAGTTCAGAGCACTCTGGAAGAGATGGCAGAGGATGGAACCTTACAGGAAGTTTCTGAGAAATGGTTTAGCAAGGACGTAACTACCGTCGGCAAATAGTAATTAATCGTTGATTGTAAAAACGAAACATTATTAAATAATAGGAATAGGGACGGCTGTGAATGATTTCATGGCAGTCCCCATTCGCGGTTTATGTGTTTAACTGTGAAGTCACAGCACATTCCGTTACCGGGCACGTATGCGTGAACAGTAACGAATCTACATTTTAGAAAGCAGGTATGGAATAATTATGGGTAAGATGACACTCCAGCAGATGATTACACAGCTTGCGGGTGGTATGGCAGTCAGCACACAGATTTTTGTGATCACACTGCTATTTTCACTTCCGTTAGGACTCGTGATCGCGTTCGGGCGTATGTCGAAGAACAAGCTGATCCAGACGATTGTAAAAGTATATATTTCGATTATGCGAGGCACGCCGCTGATGCTACAGCTCATGGTGGTGTATTTTGGACCGTATTATCTGTTCCGCATCAAAGTCGGCAGCAGTTACCGTCTGTGGGCTACCTTCATCGGTTTTGTCATTAACTATGCGGCATATTTTGCCGAGATTTACCGCAGCGGCATCCAGTCGATGCCGGTCGGACAGTATGAGGCAGCGGAGATTCTGGGTTATGGAAAGGCACAGACCTTCTTCAAGATCATCCTGCCGCAGGTAATCAAGCGGATTCTTCCGTCGGTGACGAATGAGGTCATCACGCTGGTAAAAGATACGTCTCTGGCGTTTACGTTGAGCGTGGCGGAGATGTTCTCAATCGCCAAGGCGCTGGCGGCATCCCAGACGAATATGATGCCGTTTGTGGCAGCAGCCGTCTTTTACTATATTTTCAATCTGGTTGTGGCAGTTGCAATGGAATGGATTGAGAAAAAGCTGGATTATTACCGATAGAAGCGGGAGGAATGTGGAAAATGAACCTGTTAGAATTAAATCATGTGGAAAAATCATTCGGCGATCTGTCGGTTTTAAAGGATATTTCACTGAGTGTGAGCGAGGGCGAGATCGTGTCCATCATCGGACCGTCCGGCTCGGGTAAATCGACGCTTCTGCGCTGCGCGACGATGCTGGAGACGATGGACCACGGCGAGATCGTATATTTAGGAAAGAGAGCAGCCTGGACGGGCGCGGATGGCAAGGTCAGCTATGCGGATAAGAAGGACATGAAGGAGATCCGCAGCCAGTACGGTCTGGTATTCCAGAATTTTAACCTGTTTCCGCACTATTCTGTGCTGAAAAATATCACAGACGCGCCGATCCATGTGCAGAAGCGCGACAAGGAGACGGTTTATAAAGAGGCGCGCGAGCTTCTGAAAAAAATGGGTCTGGAGGATAAGGAGGACTATTATCCGTACCAGCTCTCCGGCGGTCAATGCCAGCGTGTGGCGATCGCCCGTGCATTGGCACTGAATCCGAAGATTCTGTTTTTCGACGAGCCGACCTCCGCACTGGATCCGGAGCTGACGGGAGAAGTATTAAAGGTTATTAAGTCGTTAGCGGATCTGCACATCGCGATGGTGATTGTTACCCATGAGATGGCGTTTGCAAAAGATATTTCCCACCGCCTGATCTTCATGGCAGACGGACTCATCGTCGAGGAGGGCGCGCCGGAGAAGGTGTTTGCTTCGGATAATGAGAGAACGAAGAGCTTTTTGGGACGGTATGGTAAGATTCTGTAAGAAATAATTAGGAAAATGGAAGATGGGCGTTGCTGGTTTTGGAGTGGAAAATCGGCGACGCCCGTTTTTTATGGGGAAGCATTTTATGGGGAAGCATATAAGTGTTATTTGCAATTTTACAGTAAATGTGATACGCTTTTATCAAGTATTCCGATTTGCGAGGCAGTAGATACCTTTCAAAAAGGAATGGAACAGAAATAATCGAGTGTTCCGGCGATGCTGGAAGTGGTGAAAAGCGATGCTGACGTTTGAGACGGGTCTTGAAGGAAAGGGGAGCGGTTCATGGAGATTCGTATACCCTTTTTGAGATGGATGGAGTCCGCGTCTACGCGGGCTCTTTTTGATCCATTTGCTTTATAGAAAGGCGGGTCTGGAAAAAGTGGTGCCTGTGGATGGAAGATTTTGCAGGACAGGATCGCAGCATGGTTTTTAGCAGAGATATTTGAAATGGTATCTGTTGTAGAGAAAAATTTGGACAGATAAACAGGAAGATATGAGGGAAAAACATGGAGACAGAATCAAGAGTTGCCGTGATCGGTATTGTGGTCGATCAGACGGGAGATACGGAAGAGTTGAATAAGGTGCTGCACCAGTACGGGCAGTATATCGTAGGGCGGATGGGGATTCCTTACCACAAACGGAACGTGAATATTATCAGCGTCGTGATTGACGCGCCGGGTGATGTGATCAGTGCGCTGTCCGGGAAGTTGGGGATGCTGCGGGGGATTTCTTCGAAGGCGCTGTATTCGAAGGCACCGGAAGCACAGGAATGAAAACGAGGTGGCGGAATGGCAGATTTTACACGCGCGGGACTTCGACCGTCTGACTGGTGGCGGGAGGCGGTCCGTACAGGCGCTGAACAGATAGAAACGATTACAGAATTAAAGAGATTGATTGACCGTCTGGAAGCGGGGGAGTCCCTGACGGAGGATGAGTGGGTCAGTCTGATCGAGGGACGTTCACCGGAGCTGGCGGACTACCTCTTTGAAAAAGCGCGCTGCATCCGGGAAAGAGAGTACGGAAAAGCGGTGTATGTGCGGGGACTCATTGAGTGCAGCAATTATTGCAAAAACGACTGTCTTTATTGCGGCATCCGAAGGAGCAATCGAAATGCAAGCCGGTACCGCCTGAGTCGGGAGGAGATTCTTTCCTGCTGTGAGAATGGTTATCAGCTGGGATTCCGCACCTTTGTTTTGCAGGGCGGTGAGGATCCGGCGATGACGGACGACTGGGTGCTGGAGATGGTGCAGGCGATCCGGGCGGAATTCCCAGATTGTGCGATTACTTTGTCGCTCGGAGAAAAGAAGTATGATACGTTGAAACGCTGGAAAGAGGCAGGGGCGGACCGGTATCTGCTGCGCCATGAGACGGCGGACGCGTGCCATTACGCGAGACTGCATCCGGCAGAGATGTCATTTGAACACCGGATGCAGTGCCTGCGTGATTTAAAGGCGCTTGGTTATCAGACCGGATGCGGTTTTATGGTCGGTTCTCCGCACCAGACGGCGCGCTGTCTGGCGGGAGATATGCGTTTTATCGAAGAACTGGATCCGGAAATGGTGGGAATCGGTCCGTTTATTCCGCAGCACGACACTCCGTTTGGCGGGAAGGCAGCAGGAACGTTGGAAGAGACACTGTTTCTTTTAGGGCTGCTTCGCCTGCTGAAGCCGAAAGTGCTGCTTCCGGCGACGACAGCGCTCGGAACGATTCATCCGATGGGACGCGAACTGGGGATTCTGGCAGGCGGAAACGTCGTGATGCCGAACCTGTCTCCGGTCGGGGTGCGCGCCAAATATATGCTTTATGACAATAAAATCTGTACGGGAGACGAGGCGGCGGAGTGCATCAACTGCATGAAGAGGCGCATGGAAAGCATCGGGTACGAGGTAGTCATCGACCGGGGAGATTATAAGGGGTAAAAGCCTGCGATTTGGTTTGTTGGCATCGAAAAATGCTTACAGATAAATAAACTGACGGGGAAGGACGCGATGGACGGCTGATCATGCTGGCATTTTTGAAATTGATAATTCCGGAGGAAAACATGACAGCTATCATCCTGACCTGTAAGAAAAGGAGAAGAAACTATGAGTTACAATTACAACCCATCATCCCAAAAGGCAGAGGAATTTATCAACCATGAGGAAATTTTAGAGACTCTTTCCTATGCCGAGAAGAACAAAAACAACGTGGAACTGATTGACCAGATTCTGGCGAAGGCGCGGCTTCGAAAAGGGCTGAGCCACCGCGAGGCGGCAGTGCTTCTTGACTGCGAGATCCCGGAAAAGGTGGAGGAGATCTTTGAGCTGGCGCGCCAGATCAAGCAGGATTTCTACGGAAACCGGATCGTCATGTTTGCGCCGCTGTATCTGTCGAATTACTGCGTGAATGGCTGCGTGTACTGTCCATACCACATGAAAAACAAGCACATTGCCAGAAAGAAGCTGACGCAGGAGGAAATCCGGCGGGAGGTAATTGCGCTTCAGGATATGGGACATAAACGTCTGGCGCTGGAGACGGGCGAGGATCCGGTTAACAATCCGATTGAATATGTGCTGGACAGTATCAAGACAATTTACAGTATCAAGCATAAAAACGGGGCGATCCGCCGGGTCAATGTCAATATTGCGGCGACGACGGTGGAGAATTACCGGAAGCTGAAAGAGGCGGGAATCGGAACGTACATCCTGTTCCAGGAGACGTACCATAAGGAGAGCTATGAGCGCCTGCACCCGACGGGACCAAAGCACAATTACTGTTATCACACGGAGGCGATGGACCGCGCGATGGAGGGCGGTATCGACGATGTAGGAATCGGCGTTTTATTTGGTCTGGAGTTGTACCGGTATGAATTTGCAGGACTTTTGATGCACGCGGAACATCTGGAGGCAGTTTTTGGTGTTGGTCCGCACACCATCAGTGTGCCGCGCATCCGCCGGGCGGACGATATCGACCCATCGACCTTTGACAACGGCATCAGCGACGATATTTTTGAGAAGATCGTAGCCTGCATCCGGGTGGCAGTTCCGTACACGGGCATGATTATCTCAACAAGAGAGAGCAAAGCCTGTCGGGAGCGGGTGCTGCGGCTGGGCGTATCGCAGATCAGCGGCGGTTCCCGCACCAGTGTCGGCGGATATGCAGAGGAAGAGCCGGAGGAGGAAAATTCGGCGCAGTTCGATGTGAGCGACAACCGGACACTCGACCAGGTGGTCCGCTGGCTGATGGAATTAGGCTATATCCCAAGCTTCTGTACGGCGTGCTACCGGGAAGGACGGACGGGCGACCGATTTATGAGCCTGTGCAAGAGCGGGCAGATTCAGAACTGTTGTCATCCGAATGCGCTGATGACGCTCAAGGAGTATCTGGAGGATTATGCGGCGCCGGGGACGAAAGAGATTGGAGAGAAGCTGATTCAGGCGGAGATCGGTTCGATTCCGAAAGAAAAAGTGCAGGAGATCGTGAGAAAAAATCTGGTTGAAATTGAAAAGGGGCAGCGGGATTTCAGGTTTTAACTAAATCAGGAGGATCAAAATGGGAATGAATGAGACGCCGTCCGGCGAGCGGGTACATATCGCGTTTTTTGGACGGAGAAATGCGGGAAAATCGAGTCTGGTCAATGCGGTGACCGGGCAGGAGCTGGCGATTGTGTCGGACATCCGGGGGACGACGACCGATCCGGTCTATAAATCGATGGAGCTTCTGCCGCTCGGTCCGGTGGTTATCATCGACACGCCTGGAATCGACGATGAGGGCGAGCTGGGCTTAAAGAGAGTTGGCAAGACTCGTCAAGTCTTAAATAAGGCGGATCTGGCAGTCCTGGTGGTGGATGCGGTGGAAGGAATCAGCAGCTGGGAAGAAGAGATGATCCGGCTGTTTGAGAAGAAGGAAATCCCGTATCTGGTGGTTTACAATAAGATGGATTTGCTGACGGGAAAATCGGAACAGGAACCGGTTGTGGAACATACCGCCTATGTGAGTGCCCGGACGAGAGAAGGAATCCAGCAGTTAAAAGAGCAAATGGCACGTCTTACGTCACAGGAGACGGATGAAAAACGGCTGGCTGCTGATCTAGTAAAACCGTTTGATACGGTAATTCTGGTTGTTCCGATTGACAAGGCGGCGCCGAAGGGGCGGCTGATTCTGCCGCAGCAGCAGGTCATCCGGGATCTGCTGGACATCGGTGCGATGCCGTTTGTCTGCCGGGAAAGTGAACTTTCGGAGACGTTTGCAAAATTGAAAGAAGATCCGGCATTGGTAATCACGGACAGCCAGGTATTTCCGCTGGTAGACCGGCTGACGCCGCCGCAGGTGCGTCTGACTTCCTTTTCCATTTTGTTTGCGCGGTATAAGGGGGATCTGAAACAGGCGGCAGAGGGCGCAAAAGCGCTGGAAATGATACAGGACGGAGATCCGATCCTTATTTCCGAGGGCTGTACACATCATCGCCAGTGCGGTGACATCGGCACGGAGAAGCTGCCGGACTGGATCAGCCAGTACACGGGAAAAGCGCCGGAGTTTCATTTTACGTCGGGGACGGAATTTCCGGAGGATGTGTCCGGCTATAAGCTGATCGTTCATTGCGGCGGCTGTATGCTGAATGCGCGGGAGATGAAGAGCCGTCTTCGCAGCGCTGCCGATCAGGAGATCCCGATGACCAATTATGGGATTTTGATTGCCTATATGAAGGGAATTTTGAAACGGAGCATGGGGGCACTGGAGCCGGTCAGGTAGGAAATTTGGGCGGAGAAATGAACGGAAAGAGCGTAAATAATTAGAAATTTAGAAATAAAGGCGGATAAAGTTGCTGGACGATGGAAATGCCTGTCGGACAGCAGCTTTTTTCATAAGAAATTGCGTCCTATGAAAAAACGCTCCGCGAGGATGTGCACTCGCGTGAAGCAGTTTTTAGATTTCGCAGATGCCAGAATGTAAACTATATTAATCTGGTATGTTGACATTTAAAAATCAACGGTTTATAATAGCGAAAGTTAGCTAAATGAGAAAAATGGGATATTTTTGAGTTTGACCGAAGGATAACTAAAGAAAAAGTGTTTTGATTTTGATAAGGAGTAGAAGATATGAGTTTACAACTGGCAGAAGAGATTATAAAGGGACGCCGTCTGAAACGGGGCGAGGATTTAAGCTTTTTATTGAGTGAGGATCTGGATGAGCTTTGTGCGGGAGCTGATAAAATCCGGAAGGAGCTCTGCGGAAACCATGTGGATCTGTGTTCTATCATTAATGGACGAAGCGGACGCTGCGGCGAGGACTGCAAGTTTTGCGCGCAGTCAGCCTGTCATCATACGAAGGTGGAAGAATATCCATTTCTGGAGCCAGAGGAGATTCTGGAGGACTGCAAGCGTCATGAGGCAAAGAAAGTACATCGTTACTCCATCGTGACGGCGGGACGTGCGCTGACGGGAGCGGAAATGGAGAAGGCGCTTCGGGCATACCGCGCTATGAAGAAGGAATGCAAGGTAGAGCTCTGCGCCTCCCACGGACTTCTGTCACAGGAAGATTTCAACCGTCTGAAAGAGGCGGGCGTGGGACGGTATCATGCTAATATTGAGACTTCCCGGAGAAATTTCCCGAATATCTGTACCACACATACATTTGAGGACAAGCTGGAGGTCATCCGGCGTGCGCAGGCGGCGGGACTTTCCGTTTGTTCCGGCGGTATCATCGGCATGGGAGAAACCTGGGAAGACCGGATCGACATGGCAATCACGCTGAGCGAGCTTGGAATCAAGTCAATTCCGATCAATATCCTGCGTCCGATTCCGGGCACGCCGCTGGAACATCAGGCAGCGCTTTCGGAGAATGAGATCCTGCGGACGATTGCTATTTTCCGCTATATCAATCCGACTGCGATGGTCCGTCTGGCAGCAGGACGAAATTCAATGGAACATTCCGGCGAACGGGCATTCCGCTCCGGCGCGAATGCAGCCATCACCGGAGATATGCTGACAACTTCCGGAAACCGCATCAGCGAGGACCAGGAGATGTTGGCGGCTATGGGTTTCACATTATAAAAAAGGAGTATCCATATCATGAGTAAAATACTTTCTGCAGAAGCGGAGCACAGACCTTACTTTACAACCAAACGGATGGCGCTGATTGGCGTGATGACGGCGATAACCTGTATTCTGGGACCGCTCTCGATTCCGCTTCCATTCAGCCCGGTTCCGATTTCCTTTACAAACCTTGCTATTTATCTGGCGGCATATGTGCTGGGAATGAAAGCTTGCACGATCAGTTACCTGATTTATATGCTGCTTGGCATGGTGGGCATTCCGGTATTTTCCGGATTTACGGCAGGAGTCGGTAAACTGGCAGGACCGACCGGCGGCTATCTCGTCGGATTTATCCTGATGGCGCTGATTGTTGGATTTTTCGTAGATCATTTTCCGGGCAAAGTAGCCCTGCATATCGTAGGCATGGTATTGGGACTGGCAATTTGCTATATTTTCGGAACGGTATGGCTGGCAGGTCAGCTTAACATGACCTTTGTAGCCGGACTGGGTGTGGGCGTTATCCCGTATCTGCCGGGCGATGCAGTCAAAATCATTTTCACAGTTTTGATCGGACCGAAGCTGCGCCGGGAAATTTACCGGTTAGGAGACTAAAAAGTGTTTGACGGTAAAAACGACAGTTTAGATAAAATGATAATTTAAAATGAAGGTCAGATGGGTGAAGGTGGAATACATAAAACGCTTTCACCCATTTTTTTTGTGAATGAAACGAAGAAGTTAGTTGAAATTTTATAGAAAGTAAGAAGAAAAGAGAAAAATAAAAGCAAAAGAAAACAGAAATAATTACATATATGGAATAAGATACAGAAAAATAAGAAGAATATGCGACTAAACTTGAACAATTTTGAGGCATATGTTATACTAAAGACAGAAAAAAGAGGGAGTTCCGGAGGAACAGGGAGGAGGCAGTTGTATGGAGAAAAAGATTATCACTATCAGTCGTGAATATGGAAGCGGAGGTCGTGAGATTGGTCTGGCAGCGGCTAAAAAACTGGGAATGGAATTTTATGATAAGGAATTGATCGATGCTGCTGCGAAGGAGATCGGTTTTCCGGCGGAAATTATTGCGGATCGTGAGCAGCGCCTGACAAATAGTCTGCTTTACAATTTCGCGATGGGAACTTTGTATGGACTTTCCTATCCGAAGGAGCCGAAGCTCAGTGAACTGCCATTGACAGAGCAGATCTATGTGGCGCAGAAGAAGGCGATCGAGGAGGCGGCAAAGCGCGGAAGCTGCGTATTCATCGGCAGATGTGCCGATTATATTCTGAAAAGCCGTCCGGATGTACTGCGTGTCTTTGTTTATGCGGATCGTGATATCCGGCTTCGCCGCGCGATTGATGAGTACGGGGATCTGGAAGAGCATATTGATGAATTTATGCACCAGACCGACAAACGCCGTCGGATCTACTATGAAAACTATACGAATCAACGCTGGGGCGACAGAGACAACTATGATCTGATGCTGAACAGTGGAGATTTGGGAATTGAGAAGTGCGTGGAGTTGATTTGCCAGGCGGTGAAGTAAAAGAAGAGTGGCATTTATAGTTTCATGCAGTCGATATGAGGATATCTAAGATAACAAATGCAAAGAAGATGATTGAAATTTTTTGTAGTTATGTTATCTATATATAAAGGATCTCACCGATAGACGGTTGGACCCTTAAATGATAAGTTAAAAATAACCGCTCAAGTTTGCAGGACCGGGGCGGTTATTTTTGTGTCTTATTACTAGCTCGACCAACTTTATAGCCGAGACTAAAGCATTTCGTAAAAGATATACGAGCGCAGGTTACTGGGCACGTATGCGTGCACAATAACTAGCACGGCGGCTCTGGTTTGTCAATGGGGGGATTGTCTGGACGAATCCCCCTCACTATGCTATAATAAGGGGCATCAAGTCATTTTGGTTGCTTTATCGTTACTGCTCATGGCAGGTATTTTGAAAACCGGCACATGGACAGCAACATTGTATGCACGGGAGAATGAGATGAAAGAAAATATGAAAATACGAGGTCAGCTGCGGACGTATCTGCAGTGGCCGATCATACTGTCGGTATTCCTGTTGGCGGCGAACCTGGCAGTTGGGATTGTGAGCCCGGCTGCCGGTCTTGTGATGTCCGGATTTACGGTTATATATGTGCTGGTGGCACTCTGGCTGTTCATATACCGGAGAAAACGTCTGATGGGCGGACTGGTGGAGTTTTCGGCGGAGTATGCGTGGGTGCAGAAACAGCTCCTCTATGAGATGGCGGTGCCGTATGCCATCGCGGACACAGAGGGACATTTCCTCTGGTTGAACCACTCCTTTTCGGAGATCGTCGGGGAAGATAAAAACTGCCGTAAGAATATCGCGGCGGTCTTTCCGGAACTGACGCGGGAATTTTTGGATGAGATGGACGAAAAAACGAGCGTTCATTCTTCATTTGACGGCAGATTTTACCGGATCGATATCCAGCAGGTGGCGCTGAGCGAGACGGAAGGTATGAAGCTTGGCGCGGTGGACGAGGACAGCGGTGAGATGCTTTTAGTGCTGTATCTCTGCGATGAGACGGAGATTCTGCGCTGCAAGCAGCAGATCAACAACCAGCGTCTGGTGGCGGGACTTATCTATCTCGACAACTACGACGAGGCGCTGGAGAGTGTCGAGGAGGTACGCCGTTCCCTGCTGGTTGCCCTGATTGACCGGAAAATTACGAAGTATTTTATGGCGATGGAAGGTATCGTCAAGAAGCTGGAAAATGACAAGTATCTGTTTGTGATCAAGCAGCAGTACACGAAAGAGATTCAGGAGAGCCGCTTTTCGATCCTGGAGGATGTCAAGACGGTTAATATCGGAAATGATATGGCTGTCACGCTGAGTATCGGTATGGGTATGAATGGAGACAGCTACATCCGCAACTATGAGTATGCGAGAACGGCGATTGATATGGCGCTGGGACGCGGCGGCGATCAGGCGGTTGTCAAGGATGGCACGAAGATCCGCTATTACGGCGGCAAATCGCAGCAGCTGGAAAAAACGACCCGTGTCAAGGCGCGTGTCAAAGCGCATGCGATGCGCGAGCTGATGGATACGAAGGATAAGATGTTGATCATGGGACACAAGATCGGCGATACGGATTCCTTTGGCGCGGCGATTGGTATCTGGCGGATTGCGACCTCTTTTAATAAAAAGGCGCGGATCGTCATCAATGGGGTCAATTCTTCCGTGAAACCGATGATGGCGCGGTTTGAAAACAGCTCTGATTACCCGGAGGATCTGTTCTTAACCGGCGAGGAAGCGGCAGAGTGGGCGGATTCCAACACGATGTTAGTTGTGGTTGATGTCAACCGCCCGAGTATCACGGAGGCACCGGAATTGCTCAAGCAGATCAAAACGATCGTGGTGCTCGACCATCACCGCCAGAGCAGCGAGATCATCGACAATGCGGTGTTATCTTATGTCGAGCCGTATGCGTCTTCGGCGTGTGAGATGGTAGCCGAGGTATTGCAGTACATCGGCGACGACGGCATCAAGATCAAGCCGGCGGAGGCGGATGCGATGTACGCCGGTATCGTGATTGACACAAACAATTTCATGAACCAGGCAGGTGTCCGCACCTTCGAGGCGGCGGCGTTCCTGCGTAGAAACGGCGCGGATGTCGTGCGTGTGAGAAAGCTGTTCCGCGACCGGCTGGAGGACTACCGGGCGAGAGCTGAGGCGATCCAGAAAGCAGAGATTTATCACGGCGCATTTGCGATTTCCGTGTGTCCGTCCGAAGGACTTGAAAGTCCTACCGTGGTTGGCGCACAGGCGGCAAATGAGCTGCTGGATATTGTAGGCATCAAGGCGTCATTTATCCTGACGCAGATGGGCGACACGATCTATTTCAGCGCGCGTTCGATCGATGAGATCAACGTGCAGATTATCATGGAGCGCTTAGGCGGCGGCGGACACCGCACGATTGCGGGCGCACAGCTTAAGGGTGCGACGATCGATGAAGCCAGAGAGAAATTAAAAGATCTCATTACGGATATGATGGAGAAAGGAGAAATATAACGATGGAAGTTGTATTATTAGAGGATGTAAAGGCACTTGGCAAAAAAGGTCAGATTGTAAAGGTAAGCGACGGCTATGGACGCAACTTTATTCTGACAAAGAAACTGGGAATCGAGGCAACACCGAAGAACTTAAATGATCTGAAGCTGCAGAAGGCAAATGAGGCGAAGATCGCGGCAGAGCATCTGGCAGCAGCGAAGGATCTGGCAAAACATCTGGAGGATAAGTCCATCACCCTGTCCATCAAGGCAGGCGAGGGCGGAAAAGCATTTGGCTCTGTTTCTTCCAAGGAGATTGCAAAGGCGATCAAAGATCAGTTAAATCTGGATATTGACAAGAAGAAACTGGTTCTGCCGGAGCCGATTAAGACCTTTGGCACACACGAAGTTCCGATCAAGCTTCACAAAGAAGTAACCGGAAAACTGGCAGTAAAGGTTGTAGAAGCTTAATATGGA
Source organism: Clostridium sp. AF32-7AC (assembly GCF_003477925.1). Classification (NCBI taxonomy): domain Bacteria; kingdom Bacillati; phylum Bacillota; class Clostridia; order Eubacteriales; family Clostridiaceae; genus Clostridium; species Clostridium sp. AF32-7AC. The sequence goes on along the minus strand of NZ_QUEG01000009.1, from coordinate 97,381 downwards.
GGACTGAATCATGGATGAAGCCCTGATAAAGCGGGTTCTCCCGCACAGTGTAGAGGCGGAACAGTCAGTCATCGGATCCATGCTTATGGATCGGGAAGCAATTATCGCGGCGTCTGAGATTATCACAGGCGCCGATTTTTACCAGCACCAGTACGGCGTCATGTTTGAGTCGATGGTCGAGCTTTTCAATGAAGGAAAGCCGGTCGATCTGGTGACGCTTCAAAATCGGCTGCGCGAAAAAGATGTTCCGCCGGAGGTCAGCAGCCTGGACTTTGTCCGGGATATCATGACATCTGTGCCGACCTCGGTCAATGTCAAATCGTATGCCAATATCGTGCGGGAAAAGGCAGTCCTGCGCCGTTTGATAAAAGTGAATGAGGAGATTGAAAACCTCTGTTACGGCGGAAGGGACAAGCTGGAGGATATTCTGGCGCACACGGAGAAATCGGTGTTTGACCTGCTCCAGAGCCGCGGAGGCGGAGAGTTTGTGCCGATCCGGCAGGTGGCGTTGAATGTTCTGGAAAAGATTGAGGCGGCGTCGAAGAGCAACAGCACCGTCACGGGTATTCCGACCGGATTTATCGATCTGGATTACCGGACGTCGGGATTCCAGCCGTCCGATTTTATTTTGATTGCGGCGCGTCCTTCGATGGGTAAGACGGCGTTTGTTCTGAATGTTGTCGAGCATGTGGCGGTCAAAAAAGGGCTTCCGTGCATGGTATTCAGCCTGGAAATGTCGAAGGAACAGCTGGTCAACCGTATGCTTTCGATGGAGTCGAATGTCGATTCCCAGAAGCTGCGTACCGGTACGCTGACGGATTCCGACTGGGATGCCGTTGTGGAAGGCATCGGCACGATCGGAAGTTCCAAGCTGATCATCGATGATACGCCGGGTATCTCGATCTCGGAGCTGCGCTCGAAATGCCGCAAGGTGAAGCTGGAGTACGGTTTAAGCCTTGTCATTATCGACTATTTACAGCTGATGAGCGGCAGCGGAAAGAGCGGAGAGAACCGCCAGCAGGAGATCTCGGAGATTTCCCGTTCACTAAAGGCGCTGGCGCGAGAGCTGAATGCGCCGGTTATCTCCCTGTCGCAGCTTTCCCGTGCCTGCGAGACACGTCCGGACCACCGCCCGATGCTTTCGGATCTGCGTGAGTCTGGTGCGATTGAGCAGGATGCCGATGTGGTTATGTTTTTGTACCGTGATGATTATTACAACAAGGATACGGATACGCCGAATATCGCGGAGGTAATCATTGCCAAACAGCGTAATGGTCCGATTGGAACGGTGCAGCTGATGTGGAGACCGGAGCTGACGAAGTTTGCGAATTTGGCGAAATAACGATAGAATCGTGTAAGGGACGGGACCGGATAAATATATGATTGATAAAAGATTATTATGTAAAAAGGAATATGAGAAATGTTTGAATTGATAAAAGAATCGGATCTGGACACCGTCCGCCATTTTTACCGTGCCTTAGCTGGAACCGAGTTTTGTGCCTGGACGGACATCTATCCAGGGGAGCCGGAGCTTCAGTCGGATTTTTCCAGGGATTCGCTTTTTTGTATCCGGGATGATGTGTCGGGGGAGATCGCGGGGCTGGTTTCGATCGATGATGATCCGGAGGTGGAATCGATTCCGTGCTGGTCGGAAGAGCTGCAGCCGTCGGCAGAAATTTCCAGACTGGGTGTGGCGGAGAAGTACCAGAACCGAGGCATCGCACGCGAGCTTCTGGCAGGCGCGATGGAGGAACTTAGAAGACGCGGCTGCAAGAGTGCCCATATGCTGGTGGCGAAGGATAATGTGAAAGCGCTGCGGTCATACGCGAAGCTGGCCTTTGAGAAGGTCGGTGAGTATGTGCTGCAGGGGCATGATTACTGGTGCTTTGAGAAGAAGCTGTAGAATGGAGAGGGGAAATTTAATCCCCTCTTTTTATTTATGTCATTCATTCGCCTTCTACCGTCAGCGAGCTGGCATTTAGCTACGATATGGTAATCGTTCCGATCGATGGTGAAGGAGTTCCGGAACTGGTTTTTTATGTAAATGCTATTCATATTTAGTTTGAACCCCGCATATAGTAGTAGTAAGGTACCGGGGAGGACAAGCAGAATGAATAAGAACAAGCATTACCTGATTTCGGATGCTTCCAGACAGGTGCAGGTGGAGGCTCACGTGCTCCGGTACTGGGAGGACGAGCTGGGGCTTCCGATTCCGAGAAATGAACTGGGGCATCGGTACTATACGGAGTTTCATATCCAGCTGTTCCGTCAGATCAAGCAGTTGAAGGAACAGGGGTACCAGTTGAAAGCCATACGGGGAATCCTCGGAAAAGTGGAAGAAAATCAGAAAACAGAACCGGAAGCGCTTTTGGAAGCGCAGGCACAGGCGGTTTTCCGGGAAACGGGAACAGGAGAGCGTAACATGAGCAGGCAGGAAAATATGGAAATGAAAAAAAATACAGAGGTAGAAAACAAGGAAACAGAACTGCCGCAGGCAGAGGTTTCCCAGCCTCTGGCGGGGGAGAAAATGCGCCAGTTTCAGGAGATCATGAACCAGGTCATCGGGCGCGCGATCGAGGAAAACAGTGAAAAACTGAGCCAGGATGTTAGCTATCTGGTGCATGATAAATTGATGAAGGAGCTGGAATACCTGATGCGGGTCTCTGATGAGCGGGAGGAAGAGCGCTTCAAGCGCCTCGACGAGGTCATCCGCGCGTATCAGCGGGAAAACCAGGGGCGAGCGGAAGCAGCAGCGGCTGCGCTAGGGCGGTTTCCATTTTTCCGGTCCCGTGTAAAGAAAAAGAAATTTGGACGGAATGGGAATAAGATGTGATAAGTTCTGCAAAAGGGCATAAAAAAACCTGTCGGAAACGACAGGCTTTTTTATGTAGATATTTCGTTTTTGTTTGTGTTTAATTAGCCCTGCTCGATAGCGCCGGTCGGACATACGCCTGCACATGTACCGCAGTCGATGCAGCTGTTAGCGTCGATATCGTATTTGCCATCTCCCTGAGAGATTGCTCCAACTGGACATTCGCCAGCACAGGAACCACAACTTACACAAGAATCAGTAATTACAAATGCCATGATAAAATCCTCCTTTTATATTTATGCGTTTGGCTATATTCTATACTAAAAATGCGAAATATTCAAGGAGAAATTGATGGTTTTCATGTTCTAAAATAAAAGCAATGGAAAAAACCGATTTTTCTGGAAGTCAGTATTCCTACAGGGTCGAGAGCGTTGAGAGCGCGTGCTCCCGGACGATCGTCTCATAATGCTCCTCATAGTATGCCTCAAATGCATTCGGGGCAGCGGCAGTCTTTAATGGTTCGCTGTACTCGGACAGGAGATTGCACAGGCGGTTGAATGCGTCGGTGCTGTCGGCTGTCTGGCGGACAACAAGGTAGTAACGACCATCGGACGGGTGTTTATAAAGCGTGTTCGGTGTTTCGCAGACTGGAGCTGCGATGCGCGCTGCCCGGCAGACCTCGTCGAGGGAGCCGAAAGTAAAAATACGCGCTGCCGGCAGTTTGGAACCTGGCTCTGCATTTTCAGTGGAAGGCGCGTCCGAACCGGTCAGCGGGCTTGCGGCGGTATTTTTGCCATTGTCAGTAAATAGGCTTAAAAGCCCGTCCGCGCCCTCTAAAAGCTCGTTGGCAAGCGCTGTCAGAGGCTCGTCCTCGTTTCCCGGGGAAAAGCGTGAAAAGCGGGTGTCCAGCTCTTCCGGGTCCTCGATCTTGGTAATGATCAGCATGATGCTCTCACTGGAGAGCGGAATTGCTTCCACCATCAGAGGAATATCGTCCGCCTCGAAGCCGACTTCATTCGATGCCTTCTGGATCATTTCATGGAACAGTTTTTTCGCCTTTTCCGTGCCATAGGCGAGTTCGCCCAGATTTAAGTTGCGGGCGCTCAGATCGCTGCTTGTCAGGGTGCAGCGGATCTGGTTTTCGTTGATGCGTTCTATTTTCATGGATTTTCACTTCCTTGTCTTTTGGGTGGTTAAGATACCGAATGCTTCGTGCTTCGCACTTCCGCAATTTTGCAAGACATTCGTAAGCCGCTCATTTTTCTGCGGAAAAAGGCTGTTTACTCATGTTTTGGACTTTGGAACCTTGGTATTCATCATACTATATAATATAATCACTTGGCAATTTGAATATGAAAAAAAAGCATAAAATCTTTCTAAAAACGGTTGCGGGAACCGAGGGGATCGTATACAATGAATCTTGAGAGGTGGTATAGACCGAAAGGAGGCGCGGTACGGAAGCAGCCGTTCTATTTGGAAAATACCAGCTGGAACGTGTGATCGGACGCGGTCGGAGCGGAACTGTTTTTTTAGCCAGGCATCTGGGGCTTGATGAAGAGAGAGCGATTAAGCGTGTCAGGCGGACAGAGAGCGGTTTCATTCAGGAAGCAGCGCTTTTGAAGCGGCTGCGCCATCCGGGAATCCCGATCATCTACGATCTGGAAATTGACGAAAATTATTATTATCTCATCGAGGAATATCTGTGCGGTGAGTCGTTGTATGCCCGAATTGAGAGAACGGGCAGTCTGCAAACGGGAGAGCTTATCCGTCTGGGAATTGAGCTTTGCCGGATCATGAATTATCTGCATTCATTCAAACCAAATCCAATCTTATATTTAGATCTCCACCCCGGGAATCTTCTAATCTGCCGGGAACAATTAAAATTGATTGATTTTGATCAGGCGGCACTGGCGTCTTTGAGCCAGGAACGATCTGTTTGCTATGGAACAAAAGGCTTTGCAGCCCCCGAACAGTACGAGGGAGGGACTCTGGATGAGAGGACCGACATCTATGCCATTGGCGCCCTCCTGTACTATATGGGGACAGGGCATGCCCCAGAGGGGGAGATAAAAGCAGGACAGGGAAGCTGTTGGGGAGATCTGTACATTCTTATGGGGCGATGTCTCAGAACAGAGAAAAAAGAGCGCTGCCAGAGTGTCCGGGAAGTGTTAGAGGCATTGGAAAAACTGGAGGCGCGCATATTTGCAGAACGTCATATACCACTTCTCAGGATTGCCGTAGCAGGCAGCCGGAGCGGAATCGGGGTTACACATACCGCACTTGGCGCGGTCCGATATCTGCGGCAGAAAGGAGTTTCCTGCCTTTACAGGGAGCAGAATGACACGGGGGCAGTCCGCAGGCTGGCATCCTGGTATGGGATGGTGCCGGATGAACATGGAATTTATTACATGGACGGTCTGGCGTTGGAACCCAGATACAGCGATGTGGTGCAGCTGGAACAGCCGGTGTTTGAAGTGATTTTAGATGACTGCGGAACCAGGCTCCAGACGGTTCTGGATGGGGAGTATGATTTGATTCTTTTCGTCTGTGGATTGCAGCCGTGGGAGAAAGAAGATTCTCTGCGGGCGATCCGGTTTCTGGGAGCAGAAGAGGGACTCCAGATTTTATTAAATCACAGAAAATGCGGGCGGGATTATCTTCCGGAGGAGGTCCGGCATCTTAGGTATCTGCGGCTTCCGTTTTTAACCCCGCCGTTCGATGCAGGCGGAAGGCGGGGGCAGGAAAATGAGGCAGCGGAGGAGACAGAATTTTTTGAAAGGATTTTCCGGGAGGAAGCTCTCAAAAAAGGACGGGGGACCAGACAGGCAGCAAAAGAAGGGGGACTCTGGCGGAACATCCGGCGAAGGTGGGAGCGCTTTATGGGTGGATTCCCGTGGCAGTGGAAATAGGAGGAAATACAGATTAGAATCGGAAAACGGGGCGAAGGCTCAAAAGTGGGGCGAAAATTCAGGCAAAAACCAGTGCCAGACACAAAGCAGGCCGGGACAGAACGCCTGGAATGTATCGGGATAGCCGGGAGCGGACCATCGGTTGGGGTGACACACTTTTCGCTTATGACGGCAGCATATCTGTCCGGGGTTCTGTGCCGGCGAACGGCGGTTCTGGAACAAAATGAGAGCGGCTCATTTGCACAGCTTGAAAAGATATTCCGGACGGGAAAAAGAAGGGAAAAACCGGTTATAGACGGGGCAGGACAGCCGTTTGAAATTAGGGGAATTTTTTTCTATCAAAAGGCTGAACGTGCAGAATGGTACGATTGTTCGGAAAGGGGGATGGAGGCGATGGTGATCGACTTCGGAGCCTTGACACAGAAGAATCAGGATGCCTTTTTTCGATGCAGCCGCTGTTTTCTGGTCGGTTCGGTCAGCGGATGGCAGCTGGCAGATTTTGCGGCATTGGCAGCAGAAAAGCAAAAATGGAAAAAATGGTGTGAGTATTTCGTCTCATTTGGAGAAGAGGAAGCTGTAAAAATGGCAGAGCAATATCTGGATATCCGGATCCGGCGAATCCCACTGCAGAAGAACGCATTGATGGTTACGGGAGAGTCCATGACTTTTTTTGGAAAATTCCTACGATAAGCGAGGCAGACCTGGGGTTATAAATTACCGATTATCTCCGAAAGGTCAAAAGTTAGAAGGGGCTGTTTTCGCGGAATGGAGAAGGTGTGGAATGGTAGTGAGAAAAAGTAAAAAAGAAGAGGCAGAGAGGAGGCGTAGGGAACAGCAGAGAATATTTGTCGAGGGATTACAGCGATATAAAAGCAAAGGAATCCAGATTTTAATTGATGGGAGGGAGTGCAGGCCAGAAGAATACAGGAAGCTGTGTGAGTTCCGGGAGGACGGCTCGTTTTATATGGCTGATTACGTCGGAGCGGAGACAGGAGTGCTGACAGAGATACATTTTGACCGGGTTTACAACCGGTGATAAGAGAGGTGCCGTTTTGTCCGTATCTGGACAGTCCGCCGGATTTTTCTTTCGGAGAAAATGGTGAGAACTGTTTAGATGGTGCTATTACAGTTACTGGGCACGTATGCGTAAACAGTAACCTATTACAGGGAAAATGAAAGAGGAGTTAAGAAAAAAGTCAACATTCCATGGAGCTGGTGTGATATAATAAGGGCACTTAGCGAGGTATTTTCGAGCTTAGTGCTTATGGTATTACCTTAACATACACCGGAGGAAAACATGGAAAGAGGAAGATCAAGGAAAGCACGTTCGGGCTGTCTGGGACGGATTTTCGGGTTTGTGCTGTTTTTAATCGTGGCAGCCGTTGGCGTGATTGCAGCGGTCAAATATATGCCAAGCCGGGAGAGGGCGGATCTGGATGCTCTGTACGCGGCGGGCGGCAGCGACCGGGTGGCGCTGTATCTGAACTATGAACGTCAGGAGGAGAGCGGGGTCTACGTGGACGGGCAGACATATCTGCCGGCTGCGTGGGTAGATGCGAACTTAAATGAACGTTTTTACTGGGATGCCAATGAGGAAATACTGGTGTACGCCCTGCCGGAGGAGATCGTGAAAAGCGACGAGACGACCGTGGATGAGGACGGAAAAAAGATCCTTTACCGGGATGGTGATGCAGTTTATCTTTCACTGGCTCTGATTCAGAAATACACCGATGTGCGTCTGCAGGCGTATGATGGTGAGGCACAGAAGCGGGTTTTCGTGGAAAATAACTGGGATCCGGTCACGGTGGCAGATGCGGCGTGGAGCGCCAAGATCCGCTTAAGAGGCGGCTTGAAAAGCCCGATTGTGACTGAGATAAAGCGCGGCGGGACAGTGACAGTGCTGGAACAGTATGACAACTGGGCGAGAGTCATGACACCGGACGGTCATATTGGATATATGCACAAGTGGAAGATGAAAAATCTGCACGAGGAGACATTAAAGAGTGATTTTACTGCTCCGGTCTACCAGAATATTTCACTGGATCAGAAGATTGTGATGGTCTGGCATCAGGTAACGATCGCGGCGGCAAACCAGGCGATGGATTCTCTGATTGCAAAGACGAAAGGTGTCAATGTCATCGCGCCGACGTGGTTTACGCTTAGCAGCAACAGCGGCGCGTATGAATCTCTGGCAGATAAGTCCTATGTGGATCGGGCGCATGAAAAAGGTCTGCAGGTCTGGGCGGTACTCGACAATTTCAGCCGCGAATGCAGCAAGAACGTGCAGGCGGAGGTGCTTCTTTCCAGGACGTCTGTGCGCGAAAAACTGATTGAAAATATGATGACAGAGGCGGACCGTTATGGATTTGACGGTATCAATCTGGATTTTGAGAGTTTGAAGACGGCGGCGGGCGTCCATTACATCGAGTTTATCCGCGAGCTGTCGGTTTCCTGCCGAAAGAAAGGGCTGGTGCTGTCGGTCGATAACTATGTTCCGGCGGTATATAACCGTTTCTACAACCAGAAAGAGCAGGGCAACGTCGCAGATTATGTGATTATCATGGGTTATGATGAGCACTATGCAGGCGGTGAAGCCGGTTCTGTTTCTTCGATCGGATATGTCGAAAACGGCATCAAAGATATGCTTTCCCTGGTTCCGAAGGAAAAGGTAATCAACGCAGTCCCGTTCTACACAAGGCTCTGGACGGGAAGCGGCGACAATGCGTCCTCCCGTGCGATGGGAATTTCCGAGGCGACAAAATGGGTCTCGGAGAGCGGCATGGATCTGACCTGGGATGATTCGGTTGGTCAGTATTACGGCAGGCTGGACAGCCAGAACGGCGAACAGCAGCTCTGGATGGAGGAGACAAGGTCTCTGGGACTCAAGATGGATTTAATCAAGAAATACGACCTGGCAGGCGTAGCCGGATGGCGGCTGGGGCTGGAAACCAGCGACGTCTGGGATGTGATTGGCTGGGAGTAGAGACAATTTAATTAAGATTCAATGATTCAAAGTAGGGTGGAAGTCTCATGCGGGAGCGTGGGGCTTCTGCTTTTTTATGTAATAGGAAATTCCTTGGAATCCCCTATTACACAAAAAGGCACTAACGTGCCAATGATGCGCACTCGCGCGAAGATGTAGTTTGTCGCAAGCGACCGCGCTCGGCGCGAGAATGTGCCAAGGCACATTCTTCTTTATAAAAAAGAGCGTCTTGGACAAAAAACCTCCGGGCGGAAAGATTGATTCATCCGCCTGGAGGTTATTAAAACATCAAAAATATTGTTTTGTCTGGGAGAAATGTGATTATTCTGCCTCTTTTGCCTGATCGATCAGGTTGGTGTAGAAAGCAAGAAAACTGTCATCACCTTCAGCGATCATAGCTTCCGGATGGAACTGTAAGCCCATCACGTAGTCTTTATCTTCTCTGACGATTGCTTCGATGATTCCATCTGGAGCAGTAGCAACGACTTTCAGGTTGTCACCTAACTGATCGACTGCCTGATGATGCCAGGAGTTTACAGTGTAGGTGCCTTCTCCGCCAAATGCGGCAGCAACGATGTTATCTTTGTCTACGGTAATCTCATGTTTTGCGAATACCTTACGGTCCGGATCGCGATGTTCGATATCGGACGGATTCTGAGTCGGAAGATCCTGATATAAGGTACCGCCGCTTAATACGTTTAAGAACTGCATGCCACGGCAGGTGCAGAGCATCGGGATATCCTCATCGAGAGCTGCCTTGATTAAAAGAGAATCAGAAGTATCTCTGACTTCGTTTACAGTCTCTAATTTTTCGTTTGGCTCTTCGCCGTAGTAGCTCGGATCAATATCTTCGCCGCCGGTCATAACCAGAGCATCGATTTCTGCCAGAGCATTTTTCGCGTCATCCTCGGTTTTGATCTGAGGAAGATAAATTGCTTCGCCGCCAGCTTTGGTAACGGCATCTATATATAACTGTGCATCTTCGTCGATTTCGTCGGCATTCCATGAAACGCCGACTTTGACTTTCTCTTCTTCGTCATTCGCCGCTTCTTCGGCAGTCTCTGCTTCGCCTTCTGTCTCGGTTACTTCGGCTTCAGCCGCTGTTGTATCGGCTGCCGGTTCAGACTTTGTTCCACAAGCTGTTAAAGAAAAAGCCAGGGATAAAGAAAGAAGCACTGCACTGGTCATCATTTTAATTTTTCTCATTCGAATTTCCTCCCTAATACAAATTGTCCTCCCAAACATGGCTGGATTCTAACATAAAACAGTCATAAAAATACAAAAAGATACATAAAATTACATAATAAAATAAAATAATTTTTAATGCTACCTAAAATACATAATATAATTTTGTAGATATACGAAAAATGAGCGAAAATAAGGAGGCGTAAATGGAAGCGAAGAATTGAGTAGGGAGGAGTACGGGGAAAAGCCCTGATAACAGAAAGTTATACCTTCATTCCCTTTCTTAATTGGATTTTCCCCGCAGGCAGGCGTTACAATAAGGACGGAAAAAACAGACGGGCAGCCGGGTCAGGGCTGCGGGGCTGATAGAGATGGCGGAGTGCAGGAAAGACTCCGAGAGAATATGACAAACCAAATGGAGGAAATCAAAACATGGGGAAATCACTTACCAGAAAGATTATTGAGTCACATTTCGTATCGGGCGATATGACGCCGGGCAAAGAAATTTTTATCAAGGTGGATCAGACATTGACACACGATATCAATGCCGTTATGACTTATCTGGCATTCGAGGCGATCGGGCTGGACCGTGTCCGCACGGAGTGCAGCGTCAGCTACCTCGATCACAATTTATTATATGTAGATAATAAGACGCCGGACGACCACATTTATTTGCAGTCCGCAGCAAAGAAATTCGGCGTGTATGTGTCCAGACCGGGCAACGGCATCTGCCATACCGTTCATGTATCCCGTTTTGGTGTGCCAGGCAAGGTATCGATGGGCGGAGACAGTCACACACCGCATGGCGGCGCGATCGGTATGCTGTGTATCGGTGTCGGCGGCATGGATGTAGCAACGGCGATGACGGGTGTTCCGATGCGTCTGACGATGCCGAGAGTCGTCCGTGTCAACCTGACCGGTAAATTAAGACCGGGCTGCAACTCGAAGGAAGTTATCCTGGAAATGCTTCGCCGCGTGACCATCAAGGGCGGTCTGGGAAATGTATATGAGTACGTGGGACCGGCAGTTGCCGAGATGGAGATTCCGGCACGTGCGACTATCGCAAACATGGGTGCGGAAATGGGCGCGACCACTTCCATTTTCCCGGCAGATGCACAGGTAAAGAGATTTCTGGCTGCACAGGGACGTCCGGAAGCATACACAGAGCTTCTTCCGGATGAGGACGCCGAGTACGACGAGACGATCGATATCAATTTAAGCGAGTTAGAGCCGTTGATCGCATGTCCGCACCAGCCGGACAATGTTATGCCGCTGCATCAGGCGGAAAAGAAGAGAGTACAGCAGGTATTTATCGGAAGCTGTACCAATGCAAGCTATGCCGATATTGCAAAAGCAGCACTTGTATTTAAGGGACATCATGTGAATGAGGATGTAAGCTGTACCTGTGCGGTTTCTTCCAAGCAGGTGTACCGTCAGCTGATGCGCGATGGATATGTGGAGATGCTTCTGGATGCAGGTGTCCGTCTTTTGGAGATTGCCTGTGGTCCGTGCTGCGCAATCGGTCAGACTCCGGCGACCGACGGTGTGGCAGTCCGCACCTCCAACCGTAATTTCAAGGGACGTGCCGGAAATCCGACCGCGAAGATTTACCTTGTCAGCCCGGAGAGTGCTGCGGCAACTGCGATTGTGGGAACTTTCGCAACGGCAGAAGATATTATGGGTGAAAATGTGAAGATTCTGGATACCATCCATGAGCCGGATCAGTACGATATTGATGATTCGATGATTCTGCCGCCACTGTCACCGGAAGAGGCTGCCAAGGTGGAGATTGTCCGCGGACCGAATATCAAGTTTCTTCCGGTTCCGGAGCCGCCGCAGGAGACACTGGATGCTCCTATCAGCTTAAAAGCCCGTGATAATGTATCCACCGATGATATTACACCGGCAAGTGCTGAGTTCAGCAGCATGCGTTCCAATATTCCGCTGATGTCCCAGTATTGCTATCACCGCTATGATCCGGAATTTGCAGCCCGTGCGAAAGAAATGGGACAGAGCATCATCATCGGCGGTGAAAACTATGGACAGGGTTCCTCCCGTGAGCATGCGGCTATTAATCCCATGTATCTGGGTGTAAAAGCGGTCATTGCCAAGAGTATTGCCCGTATCCATAAAGGAAATCTGGTAAATCATGGCGTAATTCCGATGCTGTTTGAGGATGGAGCTGATTATGAACGTCTGGAGCAGACGGATGAACTTCATATCGATAACCTGCGGGAGCAGATTGCAGCACACCGTGTGCAGATTACTGATAAGACAAAAGGATTTTCCTTCTGGGTTAAATTAGAACTGACAGATAAGGAAATCGAAGTTGTCTTAAATGGCGGACAGCTGAGAACACTGAAAAAACAGCTGGAAGCAGAGAAAGAAGCGTAGTCATTTATTAATTATGCCTCCATTATATTTTTTATATACAATAACTACTTATTCACCAACTTATTTATTTTGGGAAAAGGCGCCTGTGCGGATGTGCAGGCGCTTTTTCGTGCGACTTGACGGAAGAAAGACATTTGTAGTAATCTTGTGGTAGAATAAGAGTGAAGATTGTGAAAGAAATTGAGAAAAAGACATTGTTTGGAGCGCTTTTTGGATATGCGGATTCAACAAGGATAACACAGGAAGAAACAGCGTATCCAAAAGCGGCAGAAGAGAAAGAAAAATAACGACAGAATCAATTTAAGCGATAAAATGGGGGATGTTCCGTGAGAGATACAGACTGGCAGATTTTACAGGCACTTTATAAAAATCCAAATATGACGAAGGTTGCCAATTCGTTTTACATGACGCAGCCGTCTTTGACCAAGCGGCTCAAGCAGATGGAGGAGGAATTTGGCGTGACGATCGTCAACCGGACGCCGAAGGGGCTTTCGTTTACACCGGAGGGACGCTACCTTGCCGATCAGGCGGAGCGGTATCTGGTGTTTATGAAGGAGACGACGGAGACGCTGGCGGCAATGCAGAAGAGCACGGAGGAGACGATCGTGATCGGTTCTTCCTATACATACAGTAAATACATGCTTTCGGAACTTTTATTCCAGTACCGGAAAGAACATCCCAGGGTGCAGTTTGAGGTCGTGACGGATCAGAGCGATGCGTTGTTTCGCAAGCTGCTTGACGGGACGGTGGATGTCGGATTTATCCGCGGCGATTATGAGGGGGCGCTGGAGCGCATCCGGGTCGGTAAAAGCGCCGCCTGTCTGGTGACGAAGGAACCGGTTAAGATGGAAGATTTGCCGGGGTTAGATCGGATCGAGTATAAGACGAATGACCGGACAAGAGAGATTCTGGAGCGCTGGTGGAATGAAAATTTCATCACCCCGGTCGGGAATGGTATGCCAGTTGGTTATATTGATGTGGCATGGCAGATGATAGAACGAGGGTTTGGTTATACACTTTGTTTTCTTCCAGAACATTTTGCCAATGAACACAACCTGTGTCTGACCCCGCTTTTCTGGAAAGATGGGACGCCGGTGGAACGGAATACCTGGTTTTTCTATCCGAAGAGTAAGCGGCTGTCCCCGGCGCTTTCGCAGTTTGTGGAGTATGTGGCGGAAGGTGCGAAAACTGGGAAAAATAGAAAATAAAATTCATCCTGAGTTATTCACGAAGCAATCTCTAACCTAAAAATTGCACCATGAATCGAAAAAATGATCCGTTCAATAATTTTACCACAAATGGGTGCTTTTTTCATTCATTTAACAAGTACAAAGCAATATGCAATTAAAATGTTGAGATAAAGGAGAACTGGAAGAAATGCGGGAACTAGACTGGCTGATTCTTAGAAAATTATATGAAAAACGCAGCATCAGCAAGGCGGCGGAGGATTTGTACGTGACACAGTCCGCCCTGACGAAGCGCGTCAAGGCAATTGAGCAGGAATGGGGCATAGAGGTTGTCAAACGGAGCAATCAAGGTGTAACATTCACAGAGGATGGACGATATCTTGTAAAAAAAGCAGGTATCATGCTAGATTTTCTCGGCGAGATACGTGAACATTTTTCAGAACGCCATGGAGTCAAGGAATTGGTGCGCGTCGGTGTCCCGAACTCCTTTGCAAGACTCCATATGCCGAAACTTCTGAAAGGTTATGTGGACGCGTACAACCGCCTTCAGTTTAAGACATTTCCAAACTCCAGCGATATGCTGATCCGCCAGATTACTGACGGAACGATCGATATCGCGATCGTCTGTGGCGATTATCCATTTCTTGGAGAGAAAATCTGCCTGTTTGAGGAAGAACTTTACATCATGGCGCCGATGGGGACCGCACTGGAGGACGTCGAGCACCTGCCAATCATCGAATCATATTTAAATCCGATGGTAAAATTGCTGCTCAACCAGTGGTGGAAGGATCACTTTGGAGAATCCCTCCATGCCGCTCATTTCGTCCCATATTCGGATATCGCGATCGAGATGGTAGAAAATGGACTTGGCATCTGCTTTCTCTTCGGCTCCGACTGGGCGTTTGACCGCAGCCGTTTCCAGCTCATCCCGATCTACAATAAAGAACAGGAACCTGTCTCCCGCCGCGTCTGGATGATGCTTTCCGATTCCTGCTATCGGAACCAGGATATCATGGATTTTATATCCTTTACAGAAGAATATTATCACATCAATAAGATAGAGCGGAAATAAATATGGTAACAGGCGCAGACCCAAGAGCGCAAGCATTTTCTGGAAGAATATCCCTGGGACTGCGCCGTCCCTCTCGCGATCTCATCCATCATCCGCACCATTCCATTCCGGAATACCCCTACATTCAAATCCTGAATTTCCATTTGTCAATTCTCCATGTTACAATTTTATCAAACCAAGAAATAAAGAATCCGCATATTCGAGGGAACGCGGATTCTTTGGGTAAAAATAAAATGCATTAAAAGGGTCAGGAGGAAACAAACATGAGTTACGCATACGTAGGATGCCGTACCACCCGCGAGAGAAATGCACGCGGCAAGGGCTTAAAGGCTTACGAAATTTCGGAGGCAACCGGCGAATGGAAAGAGATTCAGTGCTTAGAGACGCTGCCGAATCCGTCCTATCAGGCGATGGATCTGGAGGAGAAATATCTCTACTCCGTACACGGCGACAATACGCAGGTCAGCAGCTATAAGATCGAGGCAGACGGAACCTTATCTGCCTTAAACACCATCGAGATCGGCGGCAAGAATCCGGTCTTCATCACACCGGACCGAACCAACCGCTACATGGTAGTGGCAGCCCTGCAGGGCGGCGCTGTCTATGTCATCCGCCGCAATGCGGACGGAAGTCTGGGAGAGATTGTCCACACTGCGCATATGGCAGGAAAGAAAGAAGGCGCTATCTCCTTTGCACACCAGTGTATTTGGGATCAGAAGAAAGAATACCTTTTTGTTGTATGCCAGGCGAGACTGCAGGGCTACGGACAGATCGTCGTATTCCGTTTTAACCCGGAGGACGGCAGCCTGACACAGACCGACTGCTACCGCGGACGCGAGTACGATGAGCCGCGCCACGTATCAATTCATCCGAATAACCGCTTTGTTTACTTAATCAATGAAAAAGGAAATTCGATGACCTACCTTTCATTTGATGACAAGAACGGTAAATTAAAGGCGCTGCAGGTACTTCCGACTCTGCCAGATACCTATACGGGCGAGGGACAGGCGAGTGCATCTTTGCTCAGCAAAAATGGCGAGATTCTCATCGGTTCCAACCGCATCCATGAGTCTATCGTGCTCTACCGCATCGACCAGAACACTGGATATATGAAGGAATTAGGCTATTACCCGACTCTGGGTCTGACACCACGTTTTATCTCCTTCAACCGCGATTACAGCCTGTTTTATGCGGCAAATGAGGACAGCGATACCATCGTAGAGATGCGTCTCTGCGAGGAAACAGGCCGCATGGAATACACGGGACGGATCATCCACACCGAGAGTCCGGTCTGCATTACATTTCGATAGGAGGTTGCTATGAACTTAGGTCTTATTTCTTTAATCTGCCTTCTGGCAGCCATTGTGATTGGATTTGTGAAAAACTGTAACGTCGGTATTCTCTGTACCGGTATCGCTGCTGTGCTGGCGCTGGTATTCGGCATCAAGGCGTCCGATATCATCAAGGGATTCAGTGCATCCCTGTGCATCCAGATGGTCGGTATTACTTATCTGTTTGCGATTATTAACGGAAACGGAACCCTGGAACTTTTAGCACGCAAGATGGTAGCGCTGGTTGGCAAACAGAAACGTCTGATTCCGTTTGTTATCTATATTTTAGGATTTATCATCAGTGCCGTAGGACCGGGCGCAATTCCGAGCCTGGCAATCATCCCGGTTATCGCAATCCCGGTTGCGGCATCCGCAGGCATCAACCCGATTATGACGGCGATCATCGGTGACCTGGGCGTTATGTCCGGACGTATGAGTCCGCTGACCCCGGAGGCAGCCGTTGTCCGTGAACTGATGGCAGCACAGGGACTGGAGGCAGACACCGTTCCGATCATGTTCTGCCTGATTCTGACGGCGTTGGCAACCATGGTACTTGTCTACATTTACTATAAAGGCTGGAAAGTGGATGTAAAGGCAGTCGGAAAAGAAGCAGAGCTTCCGAAATTTACCGGAAAACAGCTCCTTTCCCTGGCAGCACTGGCTGGTCTGGCAGTCGGCGTTCTGTTCTTCTCCTGGAATGTCGGTCTGATGGGATTTTTAATGGGGTCGCTGTTAATTATCTTTGGCTGCGGTGATGAGAAGAAAGCAGTTCAGATGGTGCCGTGGAATGTGATTATTATGGTTTTGGGCGTTGGCATTTTAATGAATGTTATCTCCCTGTCCGGCGGTATCGATATCATGGTAGCGGCTCTGGAGCATGTTATGAGCAAACGGACTGCTGCGATGATCATGGGTATTACTTCTGGGTTTATGTCCTTCTTCAGTTCCGGTCTTGGAGTTGTATTCCCGACTCTGATTCCGACAGCAAGCGGACTGGCTTCAACGCTGGGAGCAGATGCCATCGAACTGGTATCGGTGATTGTAATCGGTGGAACGATCGTAGGATTTACTCCGATTTCCACAACCGGCGCGCTCATCATGGCAGGTGTTTCTCAGCAGGAGAATGCGGAAGAACGTTTCCCGCAGAACCGTATGTTTGTAGAGCTGTTTGCCGTTTCCTTCCTGGCACTGGCAGTGGTAGCGGTATTTTCTTTCCTGGGTATTTACCATCTGTTTGTATAGTGGAAAAAGAAAGCATCATATCGGATAGATGAAAGAGCCGGGCAGAAGCCTGTAAAGATATGGTTTGAGAATAGGAAGAGGAAAATATGACAGCAGAAGAGAGAATGATGTGGGTGGAGCGCTATAGCGCCCTCCCGACCGGAAATGTGGCAGATGCCATGGACGGACTTGGTTTAAAACGCGGCAGTGTGCTGGGACTTCATCCGATCGATCCCTCCCAGAAGCGTGCAGCCGGATTTGCCCGCACGATTTTGCAGAAGCGCCGGAGTACACCGTGGGACGGCGTGAACCTGGCAAAGCACGGAAAAGTGATCGATGACAAAACGGAACCGGGCGACCTGCTGGTGATTTCCATGGGCGGTATCATGAATGTATCGACGGGCGGTGACCTGCTGGCACTCCGGGCACAGCTTCGCGGCGTGCAAGGCGAGCTGACCGACGGCTGCCTGCGCGATATCGATGACATCGCGGCATTTGGTTTTCCGGCATATAGCGCCGGAACTGCACCAAACAAGAGCGCTTACGATATCGAGACAGTCGGCGTGGATGTGCCGGTGACGCTCTGCGGCGTCCTGATTTTTCCGGGCGACATGGTCGTGATGGACCGGACCGGCGTGGTCGTGGTTCCGTCCGGAAAGATCGCGGAAGTCTACGAATCCGCCTCCCGGATCGCGAAGCGCGAGGAGCGCGTGGCGGTTCATCTGCGCGAGGGAAAGACGCTGACGGAGTCGCGAAAGCTGGCAGCGGCGGAAGTCGGGCAGTAGGACTCAAAAATCGGCATATGACTTAAAAATAAAATTTGAATGACTCATTTATGAGCATATAAAAGCTCATAAATGAGTCATTTTTTGCATTATGAAAAAAATGAGACAAGAACGAGTCATTCCTGGAAGGTTATCAAAAAAATAAATAAAAATTTTAATTCGACAAAAACCTTGTATTTACAAGGAAAACCTCGAATTTTTTGGAAAATAAAAAAGAAAAATATTAAATAAAATCGAAAAACGTAAAAGTTGGCACGGAACTTGCTGTATATATGAGTATCAAGCAAAAGTATCAAGCAAAAAGAAAAATATATTACATGGAGGGAACACATTATGAAAGTTGGCGTATTGAAAGACATCAAAGTAGGCGAGTACCGTGTCATCGCAACCCCGGCAGAGGTAAGCATGCTGGTAGGTGACGGCAATGAGGTTTACGTTCAGAAGGGCGCGGGCGAAGGTTCTGGATTCCCGGATGAGGCATATGTGAAAGAGGGCGCGAAGCTGGTTGATACAAAGGAAGAAATTTATGCAACCTGCGATTTCGTCGCAAAGGTAAAAGAGTTTGAACCGTGCGAGTACAAGCTGCTCCGTGAAAACCAGATCGTATTTACCTGCATCCATCCGGCAGCACATCCGGAGGAGGTACAGGCACTTCTCGACAGTAAGTGTATTGCATTTACCGCAGAAGATTCCCACCGTTACGGTTCACCGAACTGTGAGGCAGCTGGTAAGGCGGGTGCACTCTTTGGCCTGGAATCCCTGCTCTCCATCAACGGCGGCAAGGGCAAATTCGTCAACGGTCTCGGCGGTGCTCCGGGCGTTAAGGCGCTGGTCATTGGAGGCGGCGTGGTAGGACGCGCAGCAATCTCTGTTCTTCATGCGCTGGGCGCGTGGGTAACGGTTATGGATATTAATATCGGAACCCTGCGTGATATCGGAAAACAGTTCAATGAGGAAGTCAACACCCAGATTTCCAACCGTTATAATCTGAAAAAGATTTTACCAGAGATAGATGTCGTATATAATTGTGTTAGATGGCCGAAGGATGCCAAAGAATACATGATCGACCGCGAGATGGTCCGCTCGATGGAGAAAGGTTCCGTTATCGTAGATATTAGCAACGATTATGGTGCAATCGAGACATTCCATGAGACCACCCATGAAAATCCGCGCTACATCGAAGAAGGTGTCGTACATTATTGCGTAAGCAACATTCCGGGCGCAATTTCCCAGTCTACCTCGATCGCATACGCAGCATCCGTACTGCCGCACTTCAGAAGCATCATCAACAATGGCGTGGCGCAGGCGTGTGCAAAGGATGGTTTCCTGCGCCGCAGCTTAACCACCTACAAGGGATACTTAACCCATGAGGAGACAAGTGCTATCCAGGGCAGACCGTGGGTTCGTCCGGAAGACATCTTAGAGATCGCAGATCAGAAACTGGATCTGGCTCCGTCGGCAACCAAGAGCCATTCGGATAACTTTATCAAATTAGAGAAGTGATTTTCAGATAAAGGATATCGGCAGAACGCTTTTCGTGAAACGTATGGGGATACGGATGAAAAGCGCTCTGCCATTTGAGGGGAGAATAGAAGCGCTTCCAGATGGGAAATAGCTGGAGGCGCATTTGATACAGAAGAATAGGAGGGGTATCTGTGAGTGTTACAGACATTTTAGTGGACTTTGCGATCGCATCGTTTTTTATCGCGGTTGGTCAGCTTTTACGTGCAAAAGTGCCGTTGGTACAGAAATTTTTCATTCCGCCAAGCATGATTGCCGGATTTATCGCGCTGGCACTCGGGGCGCAGGGACTGGGAATCCTGCCGTTTTCTGAAAATATTGGTTCTTATGCAAGTGTTCTGATTATCCTGATTTTCGCAGGTGTCGGAATTAATGGATTTTCTTTCAACAAGAAAGATTTTAAAGCGGAAATTGACCGGATTGGTTCTTATTTTTCCTATAAAGTGTTGGCACAGGCGATTCAGTTCTCACTGGCACCGTTGTTTAGTATTTTAGTAATTTCGAAATTATTCCCGAACATTAACTATGGCTTCGGTCTGCTGCTGGCAGCTGGTTTCTCCGGCGGACACGGAACGGCAGCGGCTGTTGGTACCGCGTTTGAGAGACTGGGTGATCTGGATGCAATGGATATCGCGATGACCTGTGCAACTGTTGGTATTTTATCGGGTATCTTTGGCGGTCTGTTCTTCATCAAGCTGGGAACGAAAAAGGGCTGGACCAAATATATGAAAGGCTTCAATCAGATCTCCGATGATCTGCGCTGTGGTCTGGTGCCCAAAAATGAGCGCAAGTCGATGGGCGAGGAAACTATTTCATCCAACGTCCTGGATCCGCTGGCATGGCATCTGGCAGTGATGCTGATCGCATCCGGTATCGGTGTGGGACTCAGCAAGGGAATCTATGCAGCGATCGGTCTGGATCTGCCGAATTACCTGATGGCATTTTTGACCGCGATCGTGATGTTCCTCGTTTTCCGAAAAGTCGGCGTCGGTGATTATATTGATGAAAATGTAGTGGGACGTATCTCCGGTACTGCGACGGATTATCTGGTGTTTTTCGGAATCGCTTCCATCAAACTGGCAGTTATCGTTAAATATGCAGCTCCGCTGGCACTTCTTCTGCTCTGCGGTATTGTAATCGTAGTGGCAACCCTGATGTTCTTTGGTCCGGCGATGAACCGCGGCAGCTGGTTTGAGCGCGCGATCTTCGTATTTGGCTATTCAACGGGCGTTTTTGCGATCGGCTTCATCCTTCTTCGAATCGTTGATCCGGAAAACCGCTCCAAGACGCTGAACGATACTGCATTTGCAGCGCCGTTTACAACTCCGGCAGAGATGTTTGCGTGGTCGATGGGACCGATGATGCTCTTAAATGGCAGCCATTGGAAGTTTATCGGCATCTATTTGGTAATCATGGCAGCATGCATCATCGCAAATATCGTATTTAAATGGTGGTGGCTGAAACTTCCGCTGGATCGCCCAGGTGTGGAGGAGATCGGATAAACTTGTCTTTGCCTGTTTCCTCTGATACACTTGGAACAGGTGTAAACATAACACCGTTGTCAGGCCGGATGAACGCAGATTCAAGTCGAACGTCCGTGAGACTTGGCGCGTGATTCCGGTCAGCGGTGTTTCAGACAGGGGAGAAATGCATGGAGTTTTTAAGACAGTTATTTCATGGAAAAGGATATATTGACGGAATCACGATCATCAACCTGGATGGCGAGATTCTGTTTTCAGCAAAGTTAAATAGTAAATTTTCAAACCGGAAAGAGAGAGAAGCTTACCAGGCGCTGGTGGGACAAAATTTTTTCGATGTATTTGAAAACCTGAACGCTAAGAACAGCAGCATGATCCGAGCGATGGAGGTCGGACTGCCGGTTTACGTGGAAAATCAACTGCTTCAGACCAAGGGGCAGGAGGGCATCCATATCAGCTCTCTTTCGATTCCGATCAAGAGCGGGCGCGCCGTGGTGGGCGCGATCGATCTGTCGATGGAGGAGATGACAGACGGCGAGGAAGAGCCGGAGAGTGTGGAACTGACTTCGGAACAGATCCCGGTCGGCGGCGCTGGAAAGCTGAAAAAACACAGCGGCGCATCTTTTACGATGGAAGATATCATCGCAGTGGATGAAAAAATGAAAAATGCCAGAGACTATATACCGGTGGTGGCGGCGTGCGATCTGCCGGTTATGATCTATGGGGAAACGGGAACCGGAAAAGAGGTGTTTGCACAGTCGATCCACAATGCCAGTGAACGGAGGGATAAACCGTTTATCGCGCAGAACTGTGCGGCGTTGCCGGATACCTTGCTCGAAAGTATCTTATTTGGAACGTCCAAGGGCGCGTTTACCGGGGCAATGGAAAATAAGGGACTCTTTGAGCTGGCGGACGGCGGAACACTGTTTCTCGACGAGATCAATTCGATGCCTCTGTTTTTGCAGTCAAAGCTTCTGCGGGTTCTGCAGGACGGCAGTTTCCGCAGCCTGGGCGGCAGTGAGACGAAACGCACGAATGTGAAGATCATTGCGGCGACCAATGTGGAACCGCTTGAGGCGATCGAGAAAGGACAGCTTCGGCGCGATATTTATTATCGTCTGAGCATGATGTCGATCCGGATTCCGCCGCTGCGGGAACGGAAGGCGGATATTGGACATTTTGTCAAGTTTTATGTAAACAAACACAATGGCACGTTCCACAAGCAGGTTCAGTATGTGTCAAAGGATCTGCTAAAAAAACTGGAAGAATATGACTGGCCAGGCAATGTCCGGGAGCTGGAACACGTGATCGTTTACGGCATGAGCATGGTGGATGAGACGAGCGCCCTGCTCCAGTATAAAGACATCAAGGGAAAGCTTCTGCTGGAAAAGCAGGCGGACAGGAAAAAGACGCCGGAAAGCCTGGAAGAAGTTCCAAAACTCTGCTCGTCGCTTCGTGAGGCGGTGGCTGCCTATGAGGAAAAACTGATTTGGCAGGCGTTGGAGGCGGCGCACGGAAATATATCTGAGGCAGCGCGGATTCTGGATGTGCCGAGGCAGACGCTGCAGAGAAAGGCGAGCCAGCTGCGGGGCGAAAAGGCGAAGGAAAAACAGGAAAAAGAAATCTGAGCGATGGAGGATAGATACGGAAAATTGAGGACGATGCGGGAAGCAGAACCAGCAGAATCAGCCCGGAAAGGATGGAACGCTCAGACAGAATAACAGGAGGAAATGCAGAAATGGAGAAATACATTGGAAAATATTCTGTAAAAGATTTTTTATATCTGATTCTGGGCGCATTTATCTACAGTATCGGCACGCACAGCTTTATTGAGACGGCGGATATTGCGCCGGGCGGTGCGGTCGGCGTGGCACTGATGTTAAACCATGTGACGAACCTGCCGGTCGGACGGCTGACACTGATGGTCAATGTGCCGCTTTTAATATTGGCGTGGTTTCATTTGAGCCGTGCCTTTGCGCTGCGGACGGCGTTTGCGTGCGGAATCTGTTCGGTGGTGCTTGACTACGTGATCGCCCCGGTCTTTCCGGTTTATATGGGCGACCAGCTTATGGGAAGTCTCTACGGCGGCATTCTGGTCGGCGTCGGCATGGCGTTCATCTTTCTGTCCGGTTCGACGACGGGCGGCAGCGATGTGGTCGGCTACCTGCTCCAGAAGAAATATCCGCATGTCTCGATCGGGCGCGCCCTGATGATGATCGATGGAATCATCCTCTCCACCTCGATCTTCGTCTTTGGAAATGTCGATGCGGCACTGTTCGGACTGATTTCCCTGTACGCGCAGACGAAGGTCATCGACATGATCATCTACGGAAATGATGCCGGAAGCGAGGCGTCGATCGTGACGAAATACCCGCAGAAAATCGCAGAACGTGTCATTAAGGAAATTGACCGTACGGTAACGCTGCTTCCGGGCAAGGGCGGCTACAGCGGCGAGGACACGACGGTGGTTTTATGTACCGTCCGCAAAACGGAGTTCAATCGTTTAAAACGCATTATTGCGGAGACGGATGAGAATGCGTTTGTGATTGTGAAGGAAACCTCGGGCATTTTTGGACTTGGGTTTAAGGATGTAGCGGAGGCACAGCAGTAGGAGCCGGGATTGGAATTAGAAAATAGCGGGATATGCCGCGAACAAGGCGAATATAGATATTATAAGAATGCATCAGGAGCGGTGCACTTGAACGAATGGTTTGAAACACACCCGTTTCTAAAACAAATGCGAAGGCGGCTGTCAGTGGAATTGGCAGTCTGCCTTCTTTTATTTTGCGGCGTCTTTCTGGCGGCACGGTATGCGGGGCTGGCATCAGCGGGGGCGGACGCTGTGCTTGGAAAGAAAAAGCCGGTTGTTTTCTTGGACGCCGGGCATGGGGATTTTGATCCGGGAAAGGTGAGTGTGGACGGAAGCCTGGAAAAGGACATCAATCTGGCAATCGCGAAGCGCCTGAAATGGTATCTGGAGCAGTCGGATGTGGAGGTCGTGATGAGCCGGGAGGATGACCGGGGACTTTACGATACGTCAGCCGGAAGCCGGAAAATGTCCGACATGAAAAACCGCTGCGCCCGCGTCGAGGAATCCGGCGCGGATTTGGTCGTCAGCATCCACCAGAACAGCTACCACCAGGAGGACGTATCCGGTGCGCAGGTATTTTATTACCGGAAGTCAGAGAAGGGGAAACGGCTGGCGGAAATACTGCAGAAGCGCTTCGACTATGCGCTGGGAGACCAGAACCGCAGAAAAGCCAAACCGAATGACAGCTATTATCTCCTGCTCCACGTCAAATGTCCGATTGTCATCGTCGAGTGCGGATTTTTGTCTAACTGGAAAGAGGCGGCACTGCTGAAAACAGAAGAATATCAGGACCGCGTGGCGTATACGCTGCATATGGGGATTATGGAGTATCTGAATGGGCGCTGAAACCTTGAACTGGCGAGGAATCTTGTGTATACTAGGAGTACTTAGCGAGGTATTTTCGAGCTTAGTACGAGTCATGCCGCGCATACTAGGAGTACTTAGCGAGGTGTTTTCGAGCTTAGTACGGAAGATAGATTTATTCATTGTAAGATAGTAGAAAGAAGAATCAATATGCAAAACGAAACCAAAAAAGAACTTCACACCCAGATGTGGAAGATAGAAAATCCAAAGGACTTTACGGCGCATGACCGGGAGGTGCTTGAGAAGGCGGCAGCGATCATCCGCGCGGGCGGTCTGGTGGCATTTCCGACGGAAACGGTGTACGGATTGGGGGCGAATGCGCTGGATGAGGCGGCAGCGAAGAAGATTTATGCGGCGAAGGGACGCCCGTCTGACAACCCGCTGATCGCGCATGTGTCCTGTCTGGAGGAGATCGCGCCGCTGGTATCGAATATGCCGGAAAATGGCAAAAAGCTTGCAAAGGCATACTGGCCGGGACCGATGACGATGGTATTTCCTAAGAGCGCGATCGTGCCGTATGGAACGACCGGCGGGCTTGACACGGTGGCAATCCGGATGCCGTCTGATCCGATCGCGGCAGAGTTAATCCGTCTGTCCGGCGTGCCGATCGCGGCTCCGAGTGCGAATACATCGGGACGCCCAAGCCCGACGCGTGCGGATCACGTGCTTCAGGATATGGACGGAAAGATCGATGCGATCATCGACGGCGGTCCGGTTGGAATTGGTCTGGAATCGACGATCGTGGATGTTACGGAGGAAATGCCGATGGTTTTAAGGCCGGGTGCGATTACCGTGGAGATGCTGCGTGAAACGGTCGGGGAAGTCGGCATTGATCCGGCGATTTTAGGACCAGTCAGCGCGGACGTGCGCCCGAAAGCACCGGGAATGAAATACCGCCATTATGCACCGAAAGCCGATCTGACACTGGTCGAGGGCGAGACGGAGGCAGTTGTGGAGACGATCAACCGCCTGGCAGGCGAAAAGCTGGCAGAAGGGCGCAAGGTTGGAATTATCTGCACGGACGAGACGAAAGACCGTTACCCGGCGGGGATGCTGGAAAGCATCGGTGCGCGGGCGCGTCAGGAGACTGTTGCACACAACCTGTATGCGGTTCTGCGCGATTTCGACGATCGTGGCGCGGAATATATCTTTTCGGAAGGATTTTCGGAAGACAATTTAGGACGGGCGATTATGAACCGGCTCAATAAGGCGGCTGGCTATCATATTTTGAAGGTGTGAGACGATGCGGTACTTATTGGCGGCGATTAATGCCAAATATATACATTCAAATCTGGGAATTTACAGCCTGAGACGGTATGCGATGGAGCGGCTGGGGCTGGGACAGAAGGATGAGCAGGGTGCGGCTGTTGGAATGGAAATGGTTTCGGAGGCAGCAGAAGGCGCGAATCGAACGAAAACCGTGTCGGAAATCCAGATCGATTTCGGCGAGTACACCATCAACCACCAGATGGCTCAGATTCTGCAGGATATTTACCGGAGAAAACCGGATGTGGTGGGATTTTCCTGTTATATCTGGAATATCGTTTACGTAAAGGAACTGATCCACGATTTGAAAAAGGTTCTTCCGCAGGTCCGCATCTGGATGGGAGGTCCGGAGGCTTCGTATGACGCGGTTCACCTGATGGATGAGCTGCCGGAGGTCGAGCTGATCATGCAGGGCGAAGGCGAGGAGACCTTTACGCGGTTGGTGGAGGCGTGTGAGTGCGGGACGGAGGTTTGTTTTTCAGAGCTCCCAGGCATTGTCCTACGCCGTTCGGATGGCACCATCGAGGTCCATCGCCCGGCGCCGCTCATGAATCTGGACGACATTCCATTTTCCTACGGAGATTTAAGCGGGCTGGAACACCGCATTATCTACTATGAGAGCAGCCGTGGATGTCCATTTTCCTGTAGTTACTGTCTGTCTTCGATTGATAAAAAAGTGCGGTTCCGCAGCCTTTCGCTGGTAACCAGGGAGTTGCAGTTTTTTCTTGACCGGAAGGTGCCGCAGGTAAAGTTCGTAGACCGGACGTTTAACTGCAAAAAGAGTCATTCGATGGCAATCTGGCAGTATTTGCTGGAACACGATAATGGAATTACCAACTTCCATTTTGAAATTTCATCGGATCTTCTGGATGATGACGAGCTGGCGCTGATGAAACAGATGCGTCCGGGACTGATTCAGCTGGAAATCGGCGTGCAGACGACGAACCCGGTGGTTGTGAAGGAGATCCGGAGGACGATGGATCTGGACAAGGTGGCGCGCCGTGTGGCGCAGGTCAACACCTTTGGCAACATCCATCAGCATCTCGACCTGATTGCGGGGCTTCCGTATGAGGATATCGAGAGCTTTCATCGTTCCTTCAACGATGTATACAAAATGGAGCCGGAACAGCTTCAGCTTGGCTTTCTGAAGGTGCTGAAAGGTTCCTATATGGAAGAAATGAAGCAGAAATACGGTCTGCTCAGCCAGAGCAAGCCGCCGTATGAGGTGCTTAGAACCAACTGGCTTTCCTATGAAGAGGTGATCCGTCTCAAGGGTGTGGAAGAGATGGTCGAGGTCTATTACAACAGCGGGCAGTTCCGCCGCACGATGAAATGCCTGTCGCAGGAATGGGGCGATGCGTTTGAGCTGTATGATCGCCTGGCGGCATTTTATGAGGATGAAGGATTGAATGGCGTGAGCCATAACCGGCTGGCGCGGTATGAGATTTTATACAGGTTCATTCAGAAATGGAGGAAGCAGGCAGAAATTTTTTCTATCAATGAGACATCTTATCAGGACCTTTTAATGTATGACCTCTACCTCCGCGAAAACGTCAAGAGCCGCCCATCCTTTGCCCCGGATCCGTCGGAGTGGAAGAACGAGACGAAGCAGTTTTTCATACGAGAGGCGAAGGAACGCCGCTATTTAAAGGGCTACGAGACATACGATTCCAGACAGATGGCGAAAATGGCACATTTAGAGCGGATGGAAGACGGAAGGTTTGTGTTGTTTGATTACAAAAACCGGGACGTTCTGTTTGGCAATGCGGCGGCATTTTCCATTTCCCAGAATGAGATACAGTGAGGAATGGGATTTTCCAGAGAAAGACAGGAAAAAGAAATTGCGGATGGCGGCAGTCTGAACATCTGCGAACGAGAAGAAATGTAGGACAGCCATATTTTAAATTAGATGGATAGTAAACTGTTCAGTAGGTCTGTGCATTTACTGCGCGTGACTGTGAAGGTACTGAACAGTTACGATGGATAAATAAAATGGAAAAAACAGACAATTCTTATATAGCGATTGACCTGGAGACAACAGGGTTAAATCCCAAAACCGAGCGGATCATCGAGATTGGCGCGGCGCGGGTGGAAGATGGAATCGTGGTGCAGACGTATTCGACGTTTGTCAACCCGGAGCGGGAACTGGATGCGCGCATCCGGGAGCTGACGGGAATCTGTGACGATGATTTGAAGGATGCGCCGGTGCTGGATACAGTTTTGCCGGAACTTCTGGCATTCTGCGGGGAGCTGCCGCTTCTGGGGCATCATGTTATCTTTGATTTCAGCTTTCTCAAGCGGGCGGCGGTCAACCGGAAGTATACATTTGAGCATGCGGGGCTTGATACCTTGAAAATCTGCCGCCATTTTATGCCAGAGGAGGAAAAAAAGAATCTGGCAGCCGCGTGCCGGTATTTTGCGGTGGATTCGGGCGAGAGCCATCGGGCGCTTTCGGATGCGATGGCGGCGCACCATCTGTATCAGGAGCTTAAAAACAGGTATTTTCTGGAAGTGCCGGAGGTGTTTGCACCGCAGCCTTTGATTTACAAGGTAAAACGCGAACAGCCCGCGTCAAAAAAGCAAAAAGAAGTCTTGCGGGAATTACTAAAATATCATAGAATAAATTTATCTGCGCAGATTGATTCGCTTTCGAAAAATGAGATTTCGAGACTTACGGATCAGATTATCGCGCAGCATGGCAGAATGCAGAAGAGGTGAGAGATATGTTTAAATTTTCAAATCAGAAAACACGCCAGATCGTATCAGCGGTTGTTATTATAATCGTAGTAGTAGCGATGGTAGCGGGAACCATTTTGGCAGGTCTTATGATGTAAAGGTTCGGTAGATGATGAAAAAAAGAAATTGGATGGCAGGCGTATGCGGTGCGGCAGTGATGGGACTGCTTATAGCCGGTACGGGCACCGCGTCAGCGGGGACGATTCCCACGGGTTTTCAGGTCGGTGGGTTTGATCTTTCCGGGATGACACGGGAAGAGGCGGATCAGACGATTGAGAAATCCATCGGGGAGATGGAAAATCAGACCATTTCGATCCGGGTAGAAGGTCATGAGGTTCAGACGACGGCGGCGGAGCTGGGATTTTCCTGGGTCAACCAGAACGAGATTGATGAGGAAGTGGAGAAACTTTCCGGCGGAAATCTTCTGCGCCGGTATCTGAATCAGAAGGAATTAGAGCAGTCCGGCGTGGATCTGCAGATTGAGACAGCGGTCGATGAAGCGAAGGTTGCCGAGTTTGTGCAGACCCGGTGCGCGGAATTTACGACAGCGCCGCAGGACGCTGTGATCACGCATGAAAATGGAGTCTTTCAGGTCAGCCAGTCTTCGGCGGGACAGGAAGTGGACATAGATGCGACGACAAAAGCACTGAATGAGGCGCTCGCGGGCGGTCTTTCGGAACCGGTTTCGGTGGATGCAACAGTCAAAAATACAGAGCCGACCCGCACGACAGAGGCATTATCTACGATTCAGGATGCACTTGGAACATTCAGTACCGGATTCAACCCGGGAAATGTGTCGCGTTCCAAGAATCTGCGGAACGGTGCGGCGAAGATCAACGGCACGGTTCTGATGCCGGGAGAAGAATTTTCGGCTTATACATGGCTCACCCCATTTACGGTGGAAAATGGCTATGCATCGGCAGGTTCCTATGCGAACGGTCAGGTAGTCGATACGGTCGGCGGTGGCGCCTGCCAGATCTGCACGACGCTCTACAATGCAGCGCTTCTGGCGGAGATGGATATCACCCAGCGCCAGAATCATTCGATGATTGTTACTTACGTTCCGGCATCGCAGGATTCGGCGATCGCGGGTACTTATAAGGATCTGAAATTTAAAAATCCATACGATACCCCGATCTATATGGAAGGGGCAGTGAACGGCGGGACTATTTCATTTACGATATATGGAAAAGAGACACGGCCGGCAAACCGGACCATCAAATACGTTTCGGAGACACTGTCGAAGAAGGATCCGGGCGAGCCGATCACAAAGGTGGACGCATCTTTGAAGCCGGGTGCGAGGGTGAAGGAACAGTCGGCGCACTATGGGCTGCAGTCACGGCTCTGGAAATACGTCTACGTGGACGGCGTGGAGACGGAGAAAACCTTGCTGCAGACGGATACCTATATGGCATCGAAGGCAATCTACCGTGTAGGTCCGGCCGTTGCAGCTGCGGCACCGGCGGTTCCGGCTGGACCGCAGCCTGAGACACCGCAGCCTGAGACGCCACAGCCGGAAAATCCGGTTCCGGCACCGACGGAAGCACCGGCAGCACAGGAGCCGACCCCGGCACAGCCGCAGGGACCAGCCGGTCCGGCGCAGGAAGCAGCGCCGCCGATGGAGTGATAGCTTATATCGGATCATATATAGTGATGGTATGAGAGCAGAGATTTGTGGTAACATGGCGTGGTAAACGCAGAAAATTACTGTACTTGAATGTGAAGCTGGGAAAGGAATCAGAATGAACATAAAAGATGAAATTTTCGAGGCATACGGGGAGATGAAAGCCGAGCAGGATCTTCTGGCGGTCGGTTACACCGCGCTTCTTGGTACCTCGATGGCGGCAAAAAGCGGCGAGGCGGCGCTTTTGAACCGATTTTCTGCACGGTATGTGAGAGAATGCCAGAATCTCTATGAGAAATGGAATCCGTCTCCGCTTCTGGAGGCATTTGCTGCACATAAAGAGCGGAAAGTGCTGACCCGTCTCGGCGCATCTGCGTGGTATCCGGCGGGCGGGGGCGGCGTCATGGCAGCGCTGTGGCATTTTTTTGATGGATTCGGACTCGGATTTGAGATGGATCTTAGGAAACTTCCGATCCGCCAGGAGACGGTGGAGGTCTGCGAGGTATTTGACCTCAATCCATACCGTTTACAGTCCCAGGGCTGCATTCTGCTGACGGCGTCTAGCGGTCCGAAACTGCTAAAGAATCTGGAGAGAGAGGGCATTCCGGCGGCGCTCATCGGTCGGACGCGCACAGCGATCGGACGCGAGATTTACAGCGGCGAAGTACATAGCTTTCTTGACCGGCCAAAACCGGATGAGATAGATAAAATGAAAGACTTACCAAAATCCCATTAACAGGAGGTAGTAAAGTGAGAGAGAGAATTTTAGCGGTCATTGAAAAAAACAGCCGCATCAGCGTCAAAGAGCTGGCGGATTTACTCGGGGAAAATGAAGCTGCGGTCGCAGCGGAGATCGCCGAAATGGAAAATGAACATATCATCTGCGGTTACCATACCCTGATTAACTGGGATAATACAGATGAGGAGAAGGTCATTGCACTGATCGAAGTAAAGGTAACGCCGCAGCGCGAGATGGGCTTTGACAAGATTGCCGAGAGAATCTATCAGTACAGCGAGGTGACCTCGGTATACCTGATGTCCGGCGGCTATGATTTTACCGTTATGATCGAGGCGAAAACCATGCGTGCAGTTGCACAGTTCGTGGCAGAAAAGCTTTCCACGATCGATTCTGTGCTGAGTACCGCGACCCATTTTATTCTTAAAAAATACAAAGACCATGGTACCGTTCTCTGCGACGGTCCTCAGGATGAAAGGATGTTGATTGTTCCGTGAGAAACCCATTATCAGATACGATTGTAAATATTCCGCCGTCCGGAATCCGGAAGTTTTTTGACGTTGTCAGCGAGATGAAGGGCGCGATCTCCCTGGGCGTGGGCGAACCGGATTTTGATACACCGTGGCATATCCGCGAGGAGGGCATTTATTCGCTGGAAAAAGGACGTACCTTCTATACGTCGAACTCTGGTTTAAAGGAACTGCGCCAGGAGATCTGCCATTATCTGAAACGTCGTCAGCGTCTTGAGTATGATCCGAATACAGAAGTGATGGTAACGGTCGGCGGCAGCGAGGCGATTGATATCGCCCTGCGCGCGATGCTCAATCCGGGCGATGAGGTTCTGATTCCGCAGCCGAGTTACGTTTCCTATGTGCCGTGTACGGTGCTGGCGGGCGGTACGCCGGTCATTATCGAGCTGGAGGAGAAGGATGAGTTCCGTCTGACGCCGGAGAAGCTGCTGGAGAAAATCACACCGAAAACAAAGGTGCTGATTCTTCCATTCCCGAACAATCCAACGGGCGCGATCATGAACCGCACCGATCTGGAGGCGATCGCGAAGGTGATTGAGGAGAAGGATCTGTTTGTGCTGAGTGATGAAATTTATTCCGAGCTGACCTACAGTGGCAAGCACGTTTCCATCGCGGAGATTTCCGGGATGCGTGACCGCACGGTGTTGATCAACGGATTTTCCAAGGCATATGCGATGACCGGGTGGCGTCTCGGCTATGCGGCGGCTCCAGCGCTTATCTTAAAACAGATGCTGAAAATCCATCAGTTTGCGATTATGTGTGCGCCGACCACCAGCCAGTATGCAGCGGTTGACGCCCTGCGGAATGGCGATGAGGACATTGCCCGCATGAAGAAAGCCTACGATGAGCGCCGCCGCTATCTTTTGAGAGAGTTCCGGGCGCTTGGCATGGACTGTTTCGAGCCGTATGGAGCATTTTATATGTTCCCGTGCATCAAACGGTTTGGCATGACCTCGGATGAATTCGCAAACCGCCTGTTACAGGAAGAGAAGCTGGCGCTTGTGCCGGGCACCGCGTTTGGAAACTGCGGCGAGGGCTATCTGCGTGTTTCCTATGCGTATTCGCTGGAGGATCTGCAGAAGGCGATCGAGCGCATCAAGCGGTTTGTGGCACGGCTGGATGGAGAGAAGAAATGTTAAATATTGTACTCTATGAACCGGAGATGCCGATGAATACAGGAAATATAGGACGAAGCTGCGTGGCAACGAACACGCGGCTTCATCTGATCGAGCCTCTCGGTTTTAAATTGAATGATAAAATGGTAAAAAGAGCGGGTCTTGATTACTGGCCGCATCTGGACGTGACAGTTTACAGCGATTTTAAAGATTTTCTGGAGAAGAATCCGGGCGCGCGCCCGTATATGGCGACCACGAAGACGACGCAGGTGTATACGGACGTTCACTACGATCCGGACTGCTATATCATGTTCGGACCGGAAAGCCGCGGCATCCCGGAAGAACTCCTGATCGAAGACCCGGAGCGCTGCGTCCGCATCCCGATGTGGGGTGAGATGCGCTCTCTGAATCTGTCAAACTCGGTGGCGATCATTCTGTATGAGGCGCTGCGGCAGAATGGGTTTGAGAAGATGAATACGGAGGGGCATCTGCATCACCTCCAGTGGAAATAAGGTGGATTCTGTCCCACACGTGCGTCATCAACGTCTCAGATGAAACAGGAATTAGTGGCACCAAGTCCCACAGGCACTGATATTTCCGTCGCATTCGGCGTCGGAGTCAGTGCCATTTTTATTGTTGTCCGGCAGGTGGACGCCGCAGGATGGTCCGTTATTTCCGCTCCGGTCAAAGTGAAGCATTCCGTTTAAGAAGTCTTCGACGCGGTCTTTAGGAGCGCCTTTGGCGCCGCCGAGAACCTGGATGCTGGTTTCGCGCAGGGCGATCATCATCGGGATCGGAAGGGCGTCGCAGAGGAGAACGGCAGTATTTTCTTTTTTCAGAAACTCGACCAGCGCGCCGGGATCGTTTGCATAGGTCTGTTTCACGGTTTTGGTGGAAATAATCTCATCATCAACTACATCAAAAATTAAAAATTCTTTCACCTGAGCCAGGTGGGAGCAGATTTCTCCGTTTTCATAAGGGACTGCAATTTTCATGAGTGACCTCCTTTTTTAGAGATAGTATAGCGCTTAGAATTGAAAAATCAATATAAATGTATATGCTATTTATGAAAAAATATATAATAGACATATATGGAGGTGGCTTGTATGGATGGAGTAAATATTGAGAAGAATGAAAAGAAGGATGCGTTATTGATAGCAATCGAAGAAGGAAGAACGATTGTAAAAGATCCAAATGCACCGAGATATTCCAGTATGGAAGACTTAAAAGCGGCATTGGAAGTATAATATCTTTGATAGAAAAAGAGAGCCAGCAGAATGCACTTCTGTTGACTCTTTTTTACAATTATGATTTGAAGCAGCAAGCCCCTTAATCCGACTTAACTTCTTTCCACAAACTATTATAAAGCTCGTCCGCTTCATCCCCAAGATACCGGTAAACCTCGCAGTTTTTCAGCTGCTTCGCATCTGGGAAGACGGCTTTGTTGTTCTGGATTTCTTCGTCCAGCATTTCCTTGGCTGCCTTGTTTGGCGTCGCGTAGGTAATGTACTCAAAGTTTTTGACTGCGACATCCGGGCGGCAGAGGAAATTGATCCATTTTTCTGCGTTTTCCTTATTTTTCGCATTTTTCGGAACTACCCAGGAATCGAGCCAGACGTTGGTTCCCTCTTCCGGGATCACGTATTCCAGGGAGAATGGGAGGTTCTGTGCGGCTACCTCATCCTGGATGTACATGATCTCGCCGGAGTAGATGACGCCGATGGCTGCCTCGCCGCCGATCATCTTGTCACGCACCTGATCGATGACGTAAGCCTGTATGAGCGGTTTCTGGTCAATCAGATCCTGCTTTGCCTGCTGGAGTTCGGTTTCATCGGTCGAGTTGGCAGAGAAGCCGTCTTTTTTGAGCGCTACCATGAAGGCATCGCGGACGCTGTCCTGCATCAGGATCTCGCCTTTATAAGCCGGATTCCAGAGATCGGACCATTTGGTCGGAACCGGAAGTCCTTTTTCTTCGATGAGCTTCGTATTATAAAGAATACCGACGGTTCCCCAGGTGTATGGCACGGAATATTTGTTTTCCGGGTCGAACTGCTTGGACATTTCCATGTACTGCGGGTCAATGTTTTTGACATTTGGAATGTTGTCAAAGTTGAGTTCGGCAAGCAGGTCATTTTCTTTCATTTTCTGAATCATGTAGTCGGATGGGCAGACTACATCGTAGTTGACGCCGCCGGCTTCGATGACCGGATACATTTCTTCCAGTGTCTCAAATACGTCGTAGGTAACCTTGATTCCGGTTTCCTGTTCAAATTCCTCAATCAGGTCCGGATCAATATATTCGCCTGCATTGTAGACGTACAGTTCGTTTGAATGAGTCGTGGTGTAGCGGCTGTAGGTGCTGACACCAACGACAAGCAGAATCAGCGTGCAGGCAAGTCCCAGAACGCCGTTCTTGATCTGGTTGTTGCGTTTGCGGCGCTTGATGGTCTCTGTGTCAATCACAGTCGCATTGCCGGTGGATTTTTTCTCCGGGGCAAAGTTGGTGATCACCAGAAGCACCAGGACTGCCACGAAAATCAGCGTGGACAGGGCGTACATCGTCGGCTGGATGCCTCGGCGCACCTGGCTGTAGATCAGGGTGGATAAGGTATCCATACCGGCACCTCTTGTAAAGTGCGTAATGATAAAATCATCGAGGGACATCGTAAATGCCATCAAAAAGCCGGAGAGGATACCCGGGACGATGTCCGGAAATACGACCTTGAAGAAAGCATATAGCGGGCTGGCACCGAGATCCAGAGCGGCTTCGTAGGTGTACCGGTTCGTCTGCTTGAGTTTCGGCATGACACTTAATATCACATATGGAATGTTAAATGTGATATGCGCGATCAGCACGGTTTTAAATCCGAGAGAGATACCGAACGCGATAAATGCAAGCATCAGGGAGATACCGGTTACGATATCGGAGTTCAGCATCGGGATGTTGTTGATTCCCATGACGATGGTGCGCGGAATTCGTTTCATGCTGTTGATGCCGATGGCGGCGATCGTGCCGATGACGGTCGCTATCAGAGCCGACGCAAACGCGATGAGCAGCGTATTGTTTAAGGCATTCATGATGGCGGAATCCTGGAACATCTGCGTATACCAGCGGGTGGTAAAACCGCCCCAGACGGTTCTCGATTTTGTGTTGTTAAAGGACAAAACGATCATGGTCACGATCGGGATGTATAAAAAGAGCAGGATGAGCGCCAGGTAAAAGTCCTGGAAAAACTGTTTTAAGCGGTTATGTTTCATCAGAACGCATTGCCCTCCCCTTCTTTATCGTATTTGGCGATAAGCGCCATACTCAGTAAAATGAAAATCATCAGAACCAGCGAGAGACCGGAACCTAAGTGCCAGTTGCTTCCCTTGGTGAACTCCTGCTCGATGACATTTCCGATGAGCAGGATCTTACTGCCGCCTAAGAGACTGGAAATAACGAAGGTTGTCAGCGCCGGGACAAATACCATGGTAATGCCGCTGATGATGCCCGGGATGCTGAGCGGAATCCAGATGTGAATGAGTGTCTGGAAATTGTTTGCACCCAGGTCTTTGGCGGCGTTGATGGTATTGTCGTCGATCTTTGCCAGCACATTATAAATCGGGAGAATCATGAAAGGCAGGAAGTTGTATACCATGCCCAGAATGATCGCCCACGGGGTATTGATGATGGCAATATTTGGCAGATGGAGAAAGGAAAGAATGCCGTTGATAACGCCATTTTTCTCCAGGAGCGTCTGCCACGCGAGGGTGCGGAGCAGGAAATTCATCCACATCGGAAGGATGAAGACGAATACCATAAAGCTGCCTGCCCCAATGCCGCGGCGGCGCAGCACCAAAGCCAGCGGATAGGACAAAAGCAGGCAGATGGCGGTCGCAGCCAGAGACAGACCCAGGGATAAGAGCAGCGCCTTCATATGCTCCGGTGTCGTGATGGAACAGACATTTGCCAGTGTAAATGCCCCGCTTTTGGTTGTCAGACCGTAGTATACGATCAGCAGGAGCGGGATGATGGTAAAACCAATCATCCAGAGAATATAAGGACCGGCGAAGAGCCGTTTCACGTTTGATTTCATGCTAAGTCCGACTCCTTTCTATTCATTGACGCCCACAGCTTCCTCGTCCTCTGACGCCGGCTTGTTCATGATCTGGATGTCAAACGGGTCTACATGGATGCCGACCTTCTCGCCGACCGGGAACATATCCGTGCTGTGAACCAGCCATTCATAGCCGTCCGGTGTGGTGACTTCCATCTCATAGTGGACGCCCTTGAAAATCAGGTGGGTGACAATGCCCTGCAGCGTGCCTTCCTCCGGTTTTACGAGGTCGATGTCCTCCGGGCGGATGACAACGTCTACCGGTTGGATTGTTCCGAATCCCTTATCGACGCAGGCAAATTTCGCACCGAAGATTTCAACCAGCTCGTCGTGGATCATCAGACCGTCCACAATGTTGCTCTCGCCGATGAAGTCGGCAACGAATGCGTTTTCCGGCTCGTTGTAGATCTGTTCCGGGGAACCCATCTGCTGGATATAACCCTGGTTCATGACAACGATGGTATCGGACATCGTCAATGCCTCTTCCTGATCGTGGGTAACATAGATAAAAGTGATGCCTAACTCATTTTTCAGACGGATCAGCTCATACTGCATGTCCTGTCGCAGTTTTAAATCTAGGGCACCAAGCGGCTCATCGAGAAGCAGGACCTTTGGCTCGTTGACAATCGCACGCGCAATGGCGATACGCTGCTGCTGACCGCCGCTCAAAGAGTCAATGCTGCGATGCTCAAAGCCGTTTAGGTTTACAAGCTTTAAAGCGTACTTAATTTTGTCATCAATATATGCTTTTGATTTATTCTTAATTTTTAGCCCAAATGCGATATTATCTGCGATGCTCATATGCGGAAACAGTGCGTATTTCTGGAATACGGTGTTTAGCTGGCGCTTGTTTGGCGGAAGTTTGGTGATGTCTTCGCCGCCGAAAATTACTTTTCCTGTATTTGGGGATTCAAATCCGCCGATGATGCGGAGCGTGGTCGTCTTGCCGCAGCCGCTGGGACCTAAGAGCGTTACAAAGGAATTTTCCTTTACTGAAAGGCTCAAGTCATCCAGGACCAGGGTGTCGTCAAAGCGTTTCGAGATATGCTGTAAATCGATTAATGGCTGGCTCATGCGTTTCCTCCGTAAATAGTAAAATAATGTGTAGTATTAGAAACTTGGCGGCGAGCTGACCCAGAGGATCGTCGCGCCGGAGCGGCTTTCAAGGTAATGCGTCTTGTCGCTCGTATAGTAAAAAGATTCGCCCTTTTTGGCTTTGTACGTCCGGTTCCCCAGATGAATCAGGATGCTGCCGGAAAGAACATAGCCAAATTCCTCACCCTCATGTGGGCTGTCCGGATAGGTGGAGCCGCCGGCACCGAGTGTCAGGCGGATTGGTTCCATCGTGTTCTTCTGGGCGTTCGGGATGATCCACTGAATCTCATTTTTTAGTTCCGGATCTTCCTTGATAAAATAGTCGTTTTTTTCAAATACAATCTGCTCTTCCGGAGCCTCGTTGAAAAACTCCCCTATGGTTGTGCCGAGACACTGGAGAATATCCATCAAAGTAGCGATGGACGGGGAGGTCAGATCGCGCTCTACCTGGGAGATAAATCCCTTCGAAAGCTCTGCGCGGTCAGCCAGCTCTTCCTGCGTCAGACCCTTTAAAATTCGCAGTTCCTTTAATTTTCCTCCTATACTCAACAGAGGGAACCTCCTTTCCTGGTTTCATAGGAAATTGCGTCCTATGAAACAAAAAACGCTCCGCGAGGATGCGCACTTGCGCGAAGCAGAAACATGTCGCAAGCGACCGCGCGAGACGCCCGAATGTGCCAGGGCACATCCTTTTTTATAAAAACCGGGTGGGAAAACCATCCGTCCGGCGTTTTTTAGAAACATACAAAAGTAAGATGAAAGTTTAGAAATTCTAAAATGAATGTAAAATTAATCTTTTTGTTTAGAAATAATAAACTTGCTTCCGAGTATCTATTATACAGAATGTGGGGAAGGTGTCAAGGAAAAAAACGGGAAAATCCGGGGGCTCTCAAATTGTGTGAAAAAAGGGTGCAAAAATGGCGGTATGATGATAAAATAGGGGCAGATAATTTGATAGAAACCGTTATAACGGTTCTGGGGGATCAAAGGAGGAACATTTCATGCAGGATAAGTATATGGCATATGTGGGTTCTTACTCATACAACGGTCAGGCAAAGGGAATTACCGTGTATGATGTGGATGTAAAAAAGGGAAAATTTATCTACCGGTGCGAGGTGGAAGTGGACAACTCTTCCTATTTAACTGTTTCACATGACGGGCGGATGCTCTATTCCATCGCGGACGAGGGCGTTGTGGCGTTCCGGATTCTGGAAAACGGCGCACTCAGCCGTGTGAACAGCGCAAATATCAAGGCGATGCGCGGCTGCCATATTGCGACCGATGCGGAGGACAAGTTTATCTTCGTATCCGGCTATCATGACGGCAAGGAGACGGTGGTCCGCCTGAAACCGGACGGTTCTATCGGGGAAGTGACCGACGGCGTTTATCACAAGGGACTTGGAAGCGTGGCAGAGCGTACGTTCCGCCCGCATGTGAGCTGTGCGGAGCGCACGCCGGATGGCAGATTCCTGCTGGTAGCCGATCTGGGAATTGACCAGGTCAAGATTTACAGGTTTGATGGCGAGAAGGGAACCCTTTCATTGGTGGACGCGATCCGCTGTGATTTGGAATCTGGTCCGAGACATTTCATGTTCAGCAAGGATGGAAAATTCTTATATTTGATGTATGAAATCAAAAATGTGATTGATGTATACACGTATGAAACGGGCGATCGTGTGCCGAAGATCGAGAAGATCCAGACGATTCCATCGACCGCACCGGAGCGCACCAGCCAGCTGACTGCAGCGTGCACGATCCGGATGTCCGAGGACGAGACACATCTGTTCTGCAGCAATGCGGGCGATAATTCAGTCAGTGTCTACGAGCGCGATGCACAGACGGGGCTGTTGAAGCTGCTCTGCTGTCTGCCGATCAGTGGAGATTACCCGAAGGATATCGCGATTTTCCCGGATGGAAACCATCTGGCGTCGATCAACCACGGCAGTAACAGCATTTCTTTCTTCCAGGTGGAATATAAGGAGAAACTGCTGGTGATGAGCGGACGCAGTATTTCGGTGAATGAGCCGAACTGCTGTGTGATTACAAAGGTACCTACGAGAGGAAAGAAAGCAGACTAAATGGCAGAAGGAGTTAATAGCGAGAATGGCAGGGTCAACATACGGAAAAATACTGACAATGACAACGTGGGGCGAATCCCACGGAGCAGGCGTGGGCGTGGTCGTAGATGGCTGTCCGGCGGGGCTTGCGCTTTGTGAGGAAGACGTTCAGCGTTATCTGGACCGCCGCAAACCGGGGCAGAGCCGTTTTACGACGAAGCGCAGCGAGAGCGATACGGTGGAGATCCTGTCAGGCGTTTTTGAAGGGCGGACGACGGGCACGCCGATCTCGATGCTGGTGCGGAACCAGGATCAGCATTCGAAGGATTACAGTGAGATCGCCAGTTATTACCGTCCCGGACATGCAGATTATACCTTCGATGAAAAATACGGTTTCCGGGATTACCGGGGCGGCGGACGTTCTTCGGGACGCGAGACGATCGGACGAGTGGCAGCAGGCGCTATCGCGGCAAAGCTGCTGGAATCCTTGAACATCCGGGTAAAAGCATACACGAAAGCGATCGGACCGGTGGAAGTGGCGCCGGATCGGTTTGATCTGGCAGAATGTGAAAAGAATAAGCTGTATATGCCGGATGCTGCCGCAGCCGCAGAGGCAGAGCAGTATCTGGAAAGGAGGATGGCGGAGAAAGATTCTGCTGGCGGTATCGTGGAATGCGTGATTGCCGGTCTTCCGGCAGGGCTTGGTGAACCGGTTTTTGATAAATTTAATGCGAATCTGGCAAAGGCAATCTGCTCGATCGGTGCCGTTAAAGGCTTCGAGATCGGAGAGGGTTTCCATGCGGCGCAGATGGCAGGAAGCGAGAACAACGA
Organism: Clostridium sp. AF32-7AC; assembly: GCF_003477925.1. NCBI lineage: Bacteria > Bacillati > Bacillota > Clostridia > Eubacteriales > Clostridiaceae > Clostridium > Clostridium sp. AF32-7AC. Next base: position 56,959 of record NZ_QUEG01000009.1, on the reverse strand, counting down.
CGCATTTGTCATGGAGGCGGATGGAAGCGTTGGCAAGGCGACGAACCATGCAGGCGGCATTTTAGGCGGTATGACGGATGGAAGCGAAGTTGTGTTCCGTGCGGCATTTAAACCGACCCCGTCGATTGCCGCAGAGCAGAGAACCGTCAATAAGAGCGGCGAGGAGATCGGCATCAGCATCAAGGGACGCCATGATCCGATCATTGTGCCGAGAGCGGTTGTCGTGGTTGAGACGATGGCGGCATTTGCGGCGGCGGATATGCTGCTGGGCGGCATGACGGCGAGGCTGGATCGGATTCAGGAGTTTTACCGGAAGTAAGGGAATGTAAATAAAAATTTTGGAAAAGCTGCGGCGGGCTCAGCCTGTTTGGTCCGCGGCTTTTTCTGGCATTAAATCAGGAGGCAGCAGGATGAGTGCAACAGGAATTTCAAAAGAAATAGAGACAGCAGGACAGTTAGAGGAGCTGCGCCAGGAGGTACGGATTGCCGCAGAGGAACTTCTCAGTGCGGCAAATATGAAGCCGGGACAGATTTTGGTGGTCGGATGCTCGTCCAGCGAGATTGCATCGCATAAGATCGGTTCCTATTCCAGCGCCGAGATCGGAAAAGCGGTGTTTGAGGAGCTGTATGCAGTCACCAAGTCGCAGGGGCTTTATCTGGCGGCACAGTGCTGTGAACATCTGAACCGGGCGCTGATTGTGGAAGAAGAAGCGGCGGAAAAATATGGTCTGGAGATGGTAAACGTCGTGCCGCAGCTAAAAGCAGGCGGTTCCTTTGCAACGGCAGCCTATGCGGGATTTGAACATCCGACAGCCGTAGAGCGGATTCAGGCACACGCGGGCATCGATATCGGAGACACTTTCATCGGTATGCACCTGCGCCCGGTTGCAGTTCCGGTGCGGACCTCGATCCGTGCGATCGGCGGCGCCCATGTGACGTGTGCGAGAACGAGGCTGAAATATATTGGCGGAGAGCGGGCGCATTATCTGGATGCGAAATAAAGAAAATGAGGAGTACAAAAAACGTGGAAATCAGGAAAAATGATGAATTTGAACTGACAATCGAAGATATGAGCGAAGATGGAGCCGGGATCGGAAAGCAGGACGGCTATATCTGGTTTGTAAAAGATGCCGTGATCGGGGATCGGATCCGGGTGCGGGCGATGAAAATGAAGAAAAACTATGGTTTTGCCCGTCTGATGGAGGTGCTGGAAGCATCCAAAGACCGCGTGATGCCGGAATGCCCGGTCGCAAGACAGTGCGGCGGCTGCCAGCTTCAGATGATGAGTTATGAGGCGCAGCTTCATTTTAAGGAGCGCAAGGTCTACAATAACCTGCGCCGGATCGGCGGGATGGAGAACCTGCGGCTGCCGGAGCGGGCGGATAGTGTGATTGTGGATAAAACCATCGTGATGGAGCCGATCCTGGGGATGGAGCAACCGTGGCGCTACCGCAACAAGGCACAGTTTCCGTTTGGACGCGATAAGGATGGAAGAATCATTGCCGGATTTTACGCGGGACGCACCCACCATATTGTGGAAGCGGAGGATTGCCTGCTGGGTGTCGAAGAAAATGCGGTAATTCTGGATATTATCAAGAAAATCATGGAAGAATATCAGATTGCGCCATATGACGAGGAGACGCACAAGGGTCTGATTCGCCATGCATTGATTCGGAAGGGATTTTCAAACGGCGAGCTGATGGTCTGTCTCGTCATCAATGGAAAGAAGCTGCCGCATGCGGATATTTTTGTGGAACGCTTAAAAGAAGTCCCTGGCATGACCAGTATTTCCTACAACATCAATCAGGAAAAAACAAACGTGATTCTTGGTGCGGAGCTTGTAAACTTATACGGACCAGGCTATATCACAGATAAAATCGGAAATGTATCGTACCAGATTTCGCCGCTTTCTTTCTATCAGGTCAATCCGGTGCAGACGGAAAAACTCTATGGAACGGCGCTGGAATACGCGGGGCTGACCGGTGGGGAGACTGTATGGGATCTGTACTGCGGAATCGGAACCATTTCCCTGTTTCTGGCGCAGAAAGCGAAGAAAGTGTACGGTGTAGAGATCGTCCCTCCGGCGATCGAGGATGCCCGCCGGAACGCGGCATTAAATGGCATGGAAAATGTCGAGTTTTTCGTCGGAAAAGCTGAAGAGGTACTTCCAAGGGAGTATGAAAAAAATCAGGTCTATGCCGATGTCATCGTCGTCGATCCGCCGCGCAAAGGCTGTGACAGCGTCTGCCTCGACACGATCGTCCGGATGCAGCCAAAGCGGGTAGTCTATGTCAGCTGCGATTCCGCCACATTGGCGCGCGATGTGAAGTATCTGGATGAAAGAGGATACGCGGTGGAGCGCGTGAGATGCTGTGATATGTTCGGGATGAGCGGGCATGTGGAGACGGTAGCTCTTTTGTCCCAACATTGAGACAAGAGTACTTGTCTCGATGAACGCGGCAGTCGGCAAATCGAGATGCAAGCATCTCGGCTTGCCTCGTTGCTCGCGCAAAAACCAGATGACACGATAGAGATCGATTTAGACCTGAACGAGCTGGATGCAACCAGTGCAGAGCCGAAAGCGACCTATCAGGAAATCAAAGATTATGTGCTGAAAGAATTTGTCTTGAAGGTTTCAAATTTATATATTTCTCAAATCAAAAGGAAATGTGGAATCGAAGTAGGAGAGAACTATAATCTGCCAAGTAGGACGAAAAATCCTGTTTGTTCAGCTTTTGTGTTTATAAGGGGTCAAAGAAGAAGCAAATTACAATTCTATAGCAAGTGATCTTTTCTAAGTTTTGGAAGGCTGGTTTTTCCGTCATAGCTAGTTAAGATTGAGTATATCTATCATAACACGAACATATATTTGATTAAAGAAAATGCGGATATTTTTAAAGTGATTGTGTCAATTTACAATCAATTTCTATTCAATGTGGTTTTCCGGTAGGTTCTGTAAAATAAGCTCAGATCAAAACAATGACGGGAGGAGCTTATGCAACAGAATATTGAATTTGAACGGTGCATTGATTTTCTGGTACGGATGATTGATAAGTACGGCGATGAAGTCCTCCGAGAGTTGGAGGAAGAAAAACAGAATAAGGAAGAAAAAGAAGCGGCAGTTTCCTGAAATACAAAATGTAAATCAGACTGTCGCTTTTTGTGAAATTATTCGGCTGCGTTATCTTTTACTTCTGCAAGCATATAAGGATTGAATTTACTTTTACGCTTAAATATAATATAATTTAAGCATAAAAGCAAATATCAAGGATAAGGAGGACAACTATGTCAATATCAGATATTTTGGAATCGCTAATTGAAAAAGACAATGGATATTTGATTACATCGAAGGCCGTTGAATCAGGTGTATCAAAGCCATCTGTCTCAAAATACGTCAGAGAGCATGATATGGAAAAAGTGGCACATGGCATTTATATTTTAGATAATGTGTGGCCAGATGAGTTGTTTGTACTCCAGCAACGAAATAAGAATATTATTTATTCGGGCGAGACCGCCCTTTATTTGCATGGTCTTATCGACAGAGAATACAGTCATATTTGTTTCACTGTTCCTACCGGATATAATGCAACACATATCAAAAAGAAAAACAAAAAAGTTCGTTACGCAAACCCAGAGATTCTTGATATGGGGACCTGTGAAATCCCGTCAAGCAGCGGTAATTTGGTTAAAGTGTATGACAAGGAAAGATGTATTTGTGATTTGATTAAGGATCGAAAGAAATATGAAATTCAGTTATATCAGACAGCAATCAAGGAATATATGTCCTCGAAGGAAAAGAATCTTTCAAGATTGATTGAGTATGCGGTTAAACTTGGAGTAAGGGATGAAGTGATGATGTATGTGGAGGTAATGATATGATTCATACAGCGGAACAAGTTTTGAAGAAATATCCTCTAAGAGATAGTGAAATATCTATTGTCTTAGAGGATTTTTGTTGAAGAATTTTAATATTCAAGAGTTTGTTTTTTCCTCTTTGACATTAAGCTATGGTTTAAGCCGTAGCTGGCTTTATGTTAGTAATTTTGGAGTAGGATTCGTGAGAGTTCTACCCTGTTGTTGATTTTGACAGTGATGTAAGAGAACGACGGATATGCAGTGAAACCATAATACAATAAAAAGAATATTTGCTGATTTCTCATGAACGTGATACACTTATAGATAAGCTGTATCGGCTGTCGATCACGACCGTTTCGGCGGTGTGAAAATGAGAAATTCCGGCACCGGAGGCTTTCAGAGTCACGATCATGCGACCGTGCGAAAGTTCCGGTGCCTTTTTATTTCAAAGGAAAGTGCGCCCTGATGAAAGCGGCAGAGAATATTTTGAGCGGTATTTGAGAAAGGAAACAGGAGATGGATGACAAAAAAATAGCCGTACTGATCGATGCGGAAAATGTGTCCGGCAAGTATATCAAGCTGATTTTAGATGAGGTCAGCAATTATGGAAGTGCGACGTACAAGCGCCTTTACGGCGATTTTCAGACGCCGAGCGTGCGGGCGTGGATGAAGAACCTGCGCGACTATGCGATCACGCCGGTTTTCCAGTACAATTATACGCAGGGGAAAAATGCCTCCGATTCGGCGCTGATCATCGATGCGATGGATATTTTATATTCGGGCAATGTGGATGGCTTCTGTATCGTCACCTCGGACAGTGATTTTACGAAGCTGGTGCTGCGCCTGCGTGAGTCAGGCATGACGGTGATCGGCATGGGAGAGCGCAAGACGCCGAATGCATTTGTTTCGGCGTGTGAGACATTTAAATTCCTGGATATTTTATTAAACGATGAAAATCCGTCGCAGAATCCGTCCCTGCCGCAGACGCGCAAGGAGAGTGAGGCGGATGGTTCCAGAAAAGAGGCAGAGAAAGAAAGCGATCCGAATGCAGTCAGCAATATTCCGAACATGGAGGAGATGGAGAAAGAGATTATCTCGATCATCAACACACATGCGGACGATGACGGATGGGTGGATTTATCGGAGCTGGGAGACAACCTTCCAAAGCGTGTGCCGGGATTTGACCCGCGAAATTATAAATGCACGAAGTTAAAGCAGTTTATCGAGCTGTTTGATTCCGTTGAGGTTCGGTCAGCGCGCAATCCGCACAATAAGATTCTGTCGATCATCTATGTGCGTGTCAAACAGAAAGAAGAAAAGCCGGTACTTTCCAAGGTACGGCGCGGCGGAAAACGAAAGAAGGATGCGGACGCGGAAGAATAGTAAGCATATGCGGTTCGTATGAGAATAAAAAGTTGCAGAAGCGGCTGTGATTCGTATGAGGCTGGAAGAATGCAGCAGTGGTTGTAGTGTTGTGTCAGCTGTTACAAAGACAGACTGTAAATTGAAAAGTGAAGGATAGAAGATAGGAGAGACAGGAACATGACAAAGGAAGAGCTTGCATTAGAGGTAATTGACCGCCTGAAAAAAGAATATCCGGATGCGGGTTGTACGCTGGACTACAATCAGGCGTGGAAGCTGCTGGTCAGTGTCCGTCTGGCGGCGCAGTGTACCGATGCGCGTGTCAATGTGGTAGTCAAGGGATTGTTTGAGAAATATCCAAATGTGGCGGCATTGGCGGATGCCCCGGTGGAAGACATCGAGGCGATTGTGAAGCCGTGCGGTCTGGGACACAGCAAGGCGCGGGACATCAGCGCCTGTATGAAGATGCTGCGCGACGAGTACGGCGGGCATGTGCCGGATGATTTTAACGCTCTGTTAAAGCTTCCGGGAGTCGGCAGAAAGAGCGCCAACCTCATTATGGGGGATGTGTTTGGAAAACCGGCGATCGTCACGGATACGCACTGCATCCGCCTGGTAAACCGGATAGGGCTGGTGGAAGGAATCAAGGACCCGAAGCGCGTGGAAATGGCACTCTGGAAGCTGATTCCACCGGAGGAGGGCAGCGATTTCTGCCACCGCCTGGTGTATCACGGGCGTGAAGTCTGTACGGCGCGGACGAAGCCGTACTGTGACAAGTGCTGTCTGCAGGATATCTGCGCGAAGGCAGGCGTGGAGTAGAAAGTCTGAAAAAGTCATGGAAACAGATGCAGATAGGAAAAGGATGACAGGAGGCAGAAAAATGGACGAAGAACGGCAGGAGACAGCGGATTGGCGTATCGTCTGGCAGATGTTTTTTCCGTGCGTCATCAGCGATTTAATCGGCGGATGTGTGGAGGTGCTGGGACATCTGGAGGGAAATGTGGGAAGAACCGTGTCGTCGTTTCTTACATTTGCTGTGATTTATCCATTTTACTGGCGGAGGATCCAGAAAAAGAAAGAAAACAGGCGCATAGCAGAGGCAGACGGGATGAAAGAGCAGGTCTCTCCACAGATAAAGACGACAAAGGGAGAGAAAAGTGGATATTTCTGGGAGAAAGTGCCGGATGTGTGGAAAATCCTGCTGGTGGCAGCTGCGTTCAGCGCTGTGTTTAACATGATTTTCTGGGCATTAGAAAAAAAGGAGATTTTCCTGGGAGTGCTGCATATTGCAGTGCAAAAGGTTCGGATGACTGGGCAGGCAGCTGAAGCGGTGTCTCTGTGTTTGAAAATGCCTCGGGGGGATATGCTTGCGGCAACTCTGGGAAAAGGTGCGTCGGAGGGCGCCGCCGCTTTATTTTCTGGCGCCCTGTGGCAGCAGTTCTTTCTCATGGGCATTGCCGCCCCACTTTCCGAAGAGCTGCTGTTTCGCGGCATTTTATTTGAGCGCCTGCGTATGGCGCTCCCATTTTTCTGGGCGGCACTTGGATCGGCGGCATTTTTCGGGTTGGTGCATGGAAACTGGGCGCAGGGGATTTATGCGGCGCTCATGGGACTTATACTGGCGTGGCTGTATGAAAAAAAGAACCGTCTGTGGGAACCTGTGTTATTTCACAGTGCAGCAAATTTGACGGCGATGCTGATGCGGGTGCTTCTCTGGCACTGGTGAGGACAAAAAATACAAACAATTTCGAGAACGCAGGATTGTGTTTGCTCGAAGAAAGAACAGGAGGAGATACTACGATGCTTTCATTTGCAAGCGATTATACAGAGGGCGCCTGCGAGGAGATACTTCAGAAGCTGGCGGAGACGAACCGGGAGAGTCTGCCGGGATATGGCATGGACCGGTACTGCCAGAGTGCCGCCAGAAAAATACAGGAGGCGACCGGATGCCCGGAGGCGGAGGTTTATTTTCTGGTGGGCGGTACCCAGACGAATGCGGCCGTGATCAGTAGCATGCTTGCACCGTATGAGGGCGTAGTAGCAGCGCAGACAGGGCACGTGAGTATTCATGAAGCCGGGGCGATCGAGTACACCGGGCATAAGGTGTTGCAGCTTCCGGAAAAAGATGGGAAGATTGATCCGGCGGATCTGCAGGAATATCTGCAAAATTTCGAGGCGGACGCAAACCATGATCATATGGTATTTCCGGGAATGGTGTATCTTTCCCATCCGACGGAATACGGAACCTTATACAGCCGGAAGGAGCTGCAGGCGATCTCGGAGATCTGCCGTTCGTATGAAATCCCGCTCTATCTGGACGGGGCGCGTCTTGGATATGGTCTGGCGGGGGAGGAAAATGACCTGAGTCTTTCGGAGATCGCGCATCTGTGTGATGTATTTTATATCGGCGGCACGAAGATGGGCGCATTCTGCGGAGAGGCAGTTGTATTTGGTGAGAAGAAGAATGTTCCGGCGCATTTTATTACCCGGATCAAGCAGCAGGGCGCGCTGCTGGCAAAGGGACGCCTGCTGGGAATCCAGTTTGATGTGCTGTTTACAGACGGGCTGTACGAGCGCCTGGGACGCCATGCGGTAGAGATGGCGGCAGCTTTAAAGAAAGGGTTAAAACAGCGCGGTTATACGTTTTTCCGTGAGTCCCCGACCAACCAGCAGTTTGTGATCTTGGAAAATGACCGGATGGAGCAGATTGAAAAAGAGGTTTCCGTGAGCTTCTGGGAGCGGTATGACGAGGATCACACCGTTGTCCGTTTTGCGACGAGCTGGGCGACCAGAGAGGCGGATCTGGAACATTTGTGGGAGATTTTAGATCGGATTGAGGCAGAAAGAGAGAAGTAGAGATGGAACGTAATGTAACGATGGCGGAGATTTCAGATGGAAAGCTGTACAGCCGGGACGATATGGTAAAAGCCGGATGCGATGATTGCCGGGGCTGTTCGGCGTGCTGCCACGGAATGGGTAATTCGATCGTGCTGGATCCATATGATGTGTACCGTCTGACCACCTTGCGCGGGGACACGCTGGAACATCTGCTGGAGGAGAAAAAGGTGGAGTGGAACGTCGTGGACGGACAGATTCTGCCGAATCTGGCTCTCCGGAGCGGGGCGGATGAAGCCTGTGGGTTTCTCGATGAAGCAGGGCGCTGCCGGATCCATGCATACCGGCCGGGTATCTGCCGCCTGTTTCCACTGGGGCGCTTTTATGAAAATGGAAGTTTCCAGTATTTTCTCCAGATTCATGAGTGTAAAAAGGAAAACCGGACGAAAGTCAAAGTGAAAAAATGGATCGATACGCCAGATTTAAAGCGGTATGAGGCGTATATCAGCCGGTGGCATTATTTCTTAAAAGATATAAGAAGGGCGGAAACGGAGGCGGCGCAGAACCTTTTGGCAGAACCATGCATCGGAACGCCGGAGGAACAGGAGATACAGAAGAAAAACCGTGCCACTGCGGCAGCCGAGCGCGAAAAACGGCGCAATCTGTTGATTATGAAACTGTTCTATCTGCTTCCGTATGATGGAGAGAAGGACTTTTACGAGCAGTTTGAAAAGCGGATGCAGATGGCGGAGCGGAGTTTGCGATAAATCCTTTGTTGAAGACAAATCCGCAAGGATGTTTGCCCGCAGCTGTGAAGAGGCAGAAACGTTTTGACAGAGTGAAATAAGAAAGGAGATTACCGATGCTTCATACAGATTTTCACACCCACACCACGTTCTGCGACGGAAAGAGTACACCGCGGGAGATGGTGGAGGCGGCATACCGGATGGGAATGACCGATTTTGGTGTTTCAGGACATGCTGATTTTTCGATGTTTGAGCCGGGATTCGGGATGGACGACGAGAAGCTTCGCCAGTATACCGAAGAACTTCAAGAACTCCGGGAGGAATACCGGGGAAAGATGAATCTCTATATCGGGATCGAGCTGGATGGACTGGGACCGGTGCAGAAAGCAGAGTACGCGATCGGCTCGACCCATGCGCTCATCAAGGATGGCGAGTATGTTTGTGTGGATGATACGGAAGAGAAACTGGTAAAAGCAGTCGAGACGCTGTGGCATGGTGACTGGTACGCGTTTGCACGGGAGTATTTCGAGGCAGAGGCGCAGATTTATGACCGGACAAAATGCGATTTCATCGGACATTTTGACCTGTTGACAAAATTTAACGAGGGATATAAACATTTTGACGAGACGAAAGACGCCTATCTGGAACCGGCGATCACGGCGATGCACAAACTGGCGGCTCTGGGGATTCCGTTTGAGATCAACACAGGCGCCATGTCCCGCGGCTATCGGAGTGCGCCGTACCCGTCCGCAGCTCTGTTAAAAGAGCTGTGTGCCTGCGGCGGACGTATCCTCATCAACTCCGACAGCCACAGTACCGACACGATCGGATATGGGTTTAAGCAGGCGCAGGAGCTGGCGGTGGCGTGTGGATTTAAAAGTGTGTGTGCCCTGAAACCGGGTGGCGGATTTAGGGAGATACTTCTTGTATAAAAAAGACAGAAAGAAAAATATACAAATTCTAAATTTCAACCTTAAAAATGCTGAAAATAAAGCCGAAATATTTTTATTTTTAGTGAATCGTTTTCAGAGAACCCTGCTATAATATGAGCCGTAACAAGGAGATAGATACTTAACAAAACCCCATGGCTGAGGGCTGCTAAGCACAATGTGTTTTCCACACAGGGCGTGCGGAAGGCGCAGATCAGATTTTTGGAGGAAAAGACAAATGACTACTTTAAAAGCTGAAAAAAGAAGCATGGATGTTAAGGCAAAGAGACTCAGAAGAGAAGGTTATGTAACAGGCAACGTATTTGGCAAGAAGATTCAGGGCTCCATTCCTGTTAAGATGGAAAAGAAAGACGTGGATCGTCTGCTGAAGAACGAGACCAAGGGCGGACAGATTATGCTGGATGTAGAAGGCGAAGTCTACGATGTCCTGATCAAGGAAGTTGACTATGATGCAATGGCAAATCAGGTTGTAGAAATAGATTTCCAGGCGCTGGTAAGCAATGAGAAGGTTCATTCCGTTGCTGAGATTATCTTCGAGAACCACGACAAGGTAGAAACTGGCGTTCTGCAGGAGGTACTGAAAGAAGTATCGTACCGCGCATTACCGGCTGCACTGGTTGAGAAAGTCAAAGTTGATGTTGGTGAGATGGAGATTGGTGATACAATTCGTGTCAAAGACCTTTCGATCGCAAAAGATAAAGACGTTGATATTCTGACCGATCTGGAGGCAGTAGTTGCTACCGTCACAGCGGTTCACAACAATGTACCGGAGACCGATGAAGAGGCTGACGCAGAAGAAGCTAAATAATTGAAGCGCAGTGCCAGGATGAAGTGAAACGGGATGCTGTCCGCAAGGCAGATAAAAAGTTTCGTGGAATGATTGAAACATGAGAAAAGGCGGATGTACTGACCAGATGGCCGGTATATCCGCTTTTGAATTTTGTATGAACTTTTTTTGCAGATGGTAAAAGAAGATGAGGTTATGGCTTCATATATGCGTCATAAATTTCCGGATCAATATTCTCACGGATACTCTCATATACGCTTCCAGCCGCCTCCCGGATGGCATCGCGCGTTTCATCCGAGAGAGTTAAAATCGCGGTGCCGCTCGCTTCGATCGTAGCGATACGGTCAAAGATGCGCGCGTCGGACTGTTCTCTGGCATACTCGGTCGCGGTTTTGGCTGCCTGCGTCATGATTTCCTGTTCTTCCGGAGTCAGGTTCTGGAAGAAATCGTCATTGACAATCAGGGAGATCAGATGTGGCAGGTGGTTCGTATCGACCACATAATCCTGCTGTTCGTAAAGACGGTTGGAGACGATGACCTCATACGGGTTCTCCTGCGCGTCGATCGTGTGCTGCTGGAGACCGATATACACCTCGCTGAAGGTCATTGGCGTCGGATTGGCGCCGATTGCTTTCCAGAATGCGAGATGATAGCTGTTTTCCATGGTACGGATTTTCTGCCCTTTGAAATCCGCCAGAGAGTAAACCGGTTTATTTGTGCTCATGATGCGGAATCCTTGATCTGCCATGCCGAGCAGGTGGTAACCGCCGTCGGTGTACACCTGGCTGATGAGATTGTAAAAATCCGGATCATCCAGCTTTTTGCGGCAGTCATCCAGCGAATCAAAGACGCATGGAAGGTCAAAAACGGCGAGATCCTTCATGAAAGAAACCTGAGGGGCGGTGTTCTGCACGACAAATGGGATATCGCCGTCCGCGCACGTTTCGAGCAGGTCGCGGTCACCGCCGAGTGTGGAGTTGGCGTAAACCTGAATCCGCATTGCGCCGTTGCTTAAGTCATGTACTTCCTCCGCAAATTTTTCGGCAAACAGCTGCGTTACCGTGTCCTCCGGGCTGGCGGTCGCCAGTGGCCAGGAATAGCGCTGTTCTTTCTGGCTGGAGGCGCAGCCGCTCAGCGCGAGCGAGGCGCCGAATAAAAGAACCGACGAAGAAATGAGCGCCGCAGCGAATCGGAAAGAAGTCCGGCATCGGCGGGACACTAGGTTTGAAATATAAATCATAATGGGAGATCCTTTCAAATTTAAAAATATCCATTTCATATGTGAAATATTCCATTCACAGCCTGAAAGCGTGAAGCAGGTCGTTATATGAAATCTTTCAGAGCTTCAACATTTCCAAGCGTCCATTCAGCATTATAACAATCCCAGCGACAAAGCCGGTATAAACGTAATCAGCAGCAGCGCCACCAGAAACAAGCCAATCATCGGCATCGCTTTTTTGGCGATCGCCATGATCGGGACGTCGGTCAGGGAGCTGGCGACAAAGAGGTTGACGCCGATCGGCGGGGTTACGAAGCCGATTGCCAGATTGACAACCATGATCACACCGAACTGGACCGGATCCATGTTGATCGCTGTCACGATCGGGAGCAGGATCGGGGTCAGAATCAGGATCGCCGGGGTTGTATCCATGACCATTCCCACGATAAGCAGGAACAGGTTGATGACAAGCAGGATCATGACAGGGCTGTTGAAATGTTCCAGGATAAAGCTGCTGACCGCCTGCGGCACCTGCATCAGGGTCAGGACTCTGGAAAATGCCGTGGAAGCTGCCAGAATAAAGAGGATCGGTGTGAATGTGCGGATCGCTTCCACAAAAATCGGCGGGATATCCCGGAATTTCATGGTCCGGTAGAGGAACAGGCTGACAAACAGGGCATAGAAAACGGAGATAACTGCTGCTTCCGTGGGGGAGGCGATGCCGCTGTAGATACAGCCAAGGATGATGACCGGGCTTAAGAGAGCGAAAAAGCTTTCGCGCAGCACCCGGAACAGCCCTTTTTCGCGCAGCAGATGGATTTCAGCGTGGATTTTTTCTCTATCTTCGCCGTAACGCCGGCAGTGATAGATGGCATACAGCATCAGGAGCAGACCAATCATCAGACCCGGAATGACGCCGGCTAAGAACAGACTGCTGACAGAGGCACCGGACGCCATGCCGTACATGATAAACGGGATACTCGGCGGAATGATAACGCCCAGACCGCCTGCGACTGCCACGATCGCGGTAGAGAAAGTCCGGTCATAGCCGAGGGCGCTTAAAATCGGGATCGTCATGCTTCCGACGGCTGCAACGGTTGCCGGGGCAGAGCCGGAGATAGCGCCGTAGAAGAGGCAGGTCACGATGACCGCGCATGGCATACCGGCGGTAAAATTGCCAAGAAAGAAGGCGAATACGTCAAACAGCTTCTTGGAAATACCGCCTTTTGCCATGATGATGCCGGATAAGACGAACATCGGCACGGCGAGCAGGGGAAAAGAATCCAGTCCGCCGAACATGGCGCGGATCAGATACTTAGCGCCGACCGTGAAGGACGGGTCAAAAACGGAAGGGAGAACCGAGGCGATACCGAGCGTGATCGATACCGGGATTGCGATGACAAGCAGCACGACAAAGATAACAAATAAGAGAGCAGCAGGCATCAGTGTTCCTCCTTTCCAGATGGTGTATTTGCCTCGATGAGAGATTCGATTTCATTGGATTCCTTTTCCGGCATATCTGCATTTGCATGGATAAAGGATTCCGGTGTATTGCGCTCCGGGTGGGCCGGATCGTAGACATCTTCGCCGCGGGCAACCTTAAATTCGATGATCCAGCGCTGCAGAATGCGGAATGTTACCAGAAGAAAGGAAACAAACGGCGCTGCCTGAATATAGTACATCGGAATCCCGCAGGCGGGGGATAACTGTCCGCTGTGAATGGCGGACATCATGTAAGAGTATGCAAATGGGATCATATAAAGGAAAAAAATCAGCTCAAAGGTGTGGTTGACAACCTTAAAAAGAGCCTTACCTCTGCGTGGAAAGGCAGCGACGAACTGTTCGATCTTGATAGACAGGCACTTTTTGCTGCAATAGCTGACGCTTAAAAAACCGCTCCAGATAAAGAGAAAACGGGTAACCTCCTCGGACCAGGACAGAGACTGCCCAAGCGCGTAGCGGGAAAATATCTGGATTCCCATAATGAGTGTCATCGCAGCCAGCATGACAACCAGCAGAAATTCTTCCAGGTTTTCATCCAGCCAGTGAAGTGTTTTTTTCATGAATAATCCCCTTGTAAATACGGATAATAGGTTGCTGTTTATGCAGGCACGTTTGAAAACGGATGTGCCGCTTGATAACAATAATAGACCTGCGATGGAGGTAGCAGGTCTTGAGTGCCTCGCGGAGAATTCCCACGTACCCGCAGGCACAGGGATTTCCGGGAGTAAAAAAATAGGTGGCTAAAAGTATAATATAGGCACTTTTGGAACCGAAAGTGCCGTAAGATAGCGTGGTGGCAGCTGGAATTTGCCGTATTTAAATGCGAAGCCACGGCAAATTCAGTTACTGGGCACGTTAGCGTGAACAGTAACCGAATAACTGGATAAGCCAGATATTACATCGCACTGTGAAGCAGTCCCAGTACAGTCTCCAGATCCTTTACGCCCATCTGACCCGGTGCGGATGCCTTCTTGGCAGCGCCGAAGGTCATGGAAGAACCAAATACCTCGCCGCAGAGACGGCTGATAACGCCGGTGCCAGCCATCGACATGGTAATGATTGGACGGTCCGCATAGAGGGAAGTCATTTCCTCGGTGGCAGAGAGAAGCGTTAAAACATCTTTCTTGTTCTGCGGCATAACTGCGATCTTCGGGATATCTGCATTCATATCCTGCATCTTACGCAGGCGGTAGATGATGTCGGATTTCTCCGGCGTCTTGTGGAAGTCATGGTTGGAAGCGATGACTTTCACGCCAGCAGCATGTGCACCGTCTATGATCTTGGTTACAATCGCGTCGCCGGTAAAGATCTCTACGTCAATGAAATCGACATAGCCGGTCTGAGCTGCCTTGATGTTCAGCTTTGCGTAATCTTCCGGCTCGATGGATTTCTCGCCGCCCTCTTTGGAGGTACGGAAAGTCATCAGAATCGGAGTCTCGCCGAGAACGGCACGCAGTTCCTTTAAGACGTCTTCTACCTTCTCAAAATCAAAGACACCCTCGAACCAGTCTGCACGCCATTCTACCACATCAACCGGAATAGAATCAAACGTTTTTGCCTCGTCGATGATTTCCTGTTTGGTAACGCCTACGATCGGAACGATGATCTTCGGTGTGCCGGAGCCAATTTCGATATTTCTAACTTTGATAGTATTCATAATCAGAGAATCCTTTCATTTTATCAATAAATATTTATTTGTCGCTTTCTGCCAGAGACACCATTTTCGCGTAGCGGGCATTGACAAAGAGTCCTAAGAGAACGCCGATGGCAGTCAGTACGATATTCATTATCATAACATGGGATGGTGCCATTTTGGAAGCGGCAGTCAAAATTGTGTAATTACATAAGGAAGAAGCAATCATAACCAGTGCGGTTACGGTCCCCTTGATCTTCGGGAACAGCATGTTGCAGACGGAGGTTACAATCTGTAACAGACCGCCCGCGCCTGCCCAGCCGATGATGAAAGCGCCTGCAATCATAAGGGTCTGGCTGTGACCGATGAGTACGGCAACCAAAGTAACGAGGCAGATAACCGGGTAAACGAGGATGAAACGTACATCCTTGATTTTACGGGTCAGCAGGGAGGTGACAACGAGCGCCATCAGGGTACCTGCGGAATAGTAGGTCTGCATGATGGACGGGTTCGCCCAGCCTGCATTTTCTTTTGCGAAGTTCTGCGCGCAGTTTAACCATAACTGGAAGGTACCGGTGCAGGTGAAACCAATCACGATCATGGCGATGGACTCAAACGAAAAATTTGTGTGTTTTAAGCTGGCGATGAGTCCCTCGGATTTGCCCTCTGCCTTCTGCTCAGAATCTGGCAGCGGGAACAGGAAAATAAGTACAAATAAAACAGCGTAAATAATACCGCATCCGATAAATAACGGATTGTAAGATACCATGCCGGTGGCGGTGGTTGTCACAGCAACACCGAGTACGAACGGCAGAAGCATCTGCGCGATCGCAATGAAAAATTTGATTCCCATGGTAGCGACACCCGGAGCGCTGCTGATAATCTCGGCAACCGCCGGATAGATACCGGTATCAAGGAACGAGTTGGAGATACCTCCGATGATTGCACATACATAAGCAATTTGATAGCCGCCGTTTTGTCCGGCGCTGAAAGCGAAAGCAAGTCCAATCAGGTAAACCGCATAGGAGGCGCTGCCGATCGCGGTTGAGATGCGGCGTCCCAGTTTGTCGGAAAGTGGTCCGGCAAATGGAAGTGCAATCAGACGTCCGAGTCCTAAAGCAGCGGAAATCGCGGTGATCGCCATTGCCTCAACGCCCCAGGCTGCGGCAAGCGCTTCCTTGATGACTGCCTGTCCGAGAATCGAACAGCCGACGCCATGGATAAAGTAGTTTAAGTACATGATAAGTGCACTTGGCAGATATTTCTTGTTCATGATTTTCTCCTTAATTCAAGATCCGCCTGTCGGGCTGCCGTTTCGGAAACCGGGCGGATGATGGCTGATGTTCTGTCACAAACACAAAGGAGATGCCGATATAAAAAGTTCTGTTTTAGTGTTAGAAAAATAACACGTTTGATGCCTTTATTCTAATAATTATTATAGCCGAAGTCTAATACTTTTATAGCAAAAAACCAATGCATTTTAAGCATTAATGTGTTATAAATATGATTATGGGTTACTGTTCACGGGTAGGCACTTTTGGAACCGAAAGTGCCGTAAGAAAACGTGGTGGCAGCAGGAATTTGCCGTATTTAAATGCGAAGCCACGGCAAATTCCGTTACTGGGCACGTATGCGTGAACAGTAACGATTATGGAAGTTTGGTGTGATGCATTTACGGCTGATATTGCGAAGAGTTAATACGAAGATACATAAAGACGGGGGACGTTAGGAATGACATTGAATCAGATTTTATATTTTCAGAAGATAGCGAATCTGGAAAATTATCATCAGGCGGCGGAAGAATTATATATATCACAGCCATCCCTGAGCCGGTCGATGGCGTCACTGGAAAATGAGCTGGGCGTGACGCTCTTTGAAAAAGAAGGACGCGGGGTGACCCTGACGAAGGCGGGGAAGATGTTTTTGGAGTACGCGGACCGGATTCTCACAGACTGCCACATAGCGGTCGGGAAAATGCGGGAAATTTCGATGAATGGGGGAAAGATCGACATCGGTTACGTGTTTCCGCTGGCCGGCCACTATATCCCGCACCGGGTCAAGCTCTTTTTAGAACAGCCGGAAAATCAAAAGGTTGTGTTTAATTTCTGGCAGAATCACACACCGGCGATTGCCAAAAAGGTAAAAACGGGTGAATTAGATGTAGGCTTTGGCGGCTGTCTGGAAAAGGATGACATGGAATTTTTCCCGGTGGCGAACCAGAAGCTTGTCATCATCACGCCGAAGGATCATCCGCTGGCAGAGCGGGAGAGTATTCCATTTGCGGAGCTGAACCGGTATCCGGTAATTGGATATGATAAGGACTCCTGGATGGGGACGCGCACCCGCGCGCTCTATGCGAAATACAACATCCAGCCGGATATCATTGTGGAGTGCCCGGACGAATATTCGATCGTCGCGCTGGTGCGGGAGAGTTTTGGCATCGCACTGATGCCGCGCACGGACATTCTGGAGCTTTCTCAGGGAGTCTGCATTCACCCGATTGAAAATCTGGACATTTATCACCAGATTTTTATGTTCTGGATGAAAGAACGCTACCGGCTTCCGGCGGTGGAACGCTTTATTGAATATATGAAACAGCAGGCGCGTCAGGACGGTCTGCAGGCGGAACGGGAAACCGATAGCAAAAACGTATTGAAAATTTACTTGAAAGATATTGTTAATTTTTAAGCAAAACGGTTAAGATAAAAGTGTCACAAACACAGGGATGCCTCTCATGCAATGGAGAAGGAGAATTTCATCATGAAGAGCAAATACCCGAAAATTTTTGAACCGATTACCATTAAGCGCATGACAATCAAAAACCGTGTTGCCATGACGCCGATGGGTACTAACTATGGCGAGACGAGCGGTGAGATGAGCAACCGCCATATGAATTATTATTCCCTGCGTGCCAAGGGAGGAACTGGTCTGATTATTCTGGAGAATGCCAATATTGAATATCCGGTTGGTTCCAATGGCACAAGCCAGATCCGCATCGATCACGACAGCTTTATGCCGCGTTATTATCAGTTAGTCGAGAATCTTCACAAGAATGGCGCGATGGTAGCGATTCAGGTCAACCATGCGGGTGCTTCTGCATCCTCTGCCAGAACCGGTATGGAGACGGTGTCTTCCTCCAATATCCCGACCAAGGCAGGCGGCGAGATTCCGCGTCCGATGACAAAGGAAGAGATCCTGACGACCGTAAAAAAATACGGCGAGGCGGCGAAACGTGTACAGGCGATCGGATTTGATGCGATTGAGATCCACTGCGGTCATTCTTATCTGATGAGTCAGTTTATTTCCCCGTATTACAACAAAAGAACCGATGAATTCGGCGGCTCTGTCGAGAATCGTCTCCGTTTCCCGAAGATGGTTCTGGAAGAGGTGCGGAAAAATGTAGGTCCGTGGTTCCCGATCATCGTCCGTATCTCTGCGGAAGAGCGCGTGCCGGGCGGCAACACGCTGGAAGACACACTGGAATACCTCGAATATCTGGATGAGTACGTAGATATGTACGATGTATCCTGCGGTCTGAACCCGTCCTTACAGTATCAGATTGACTCGAACTTCCTGCCGGATGGCTGGCGTTCCTACATGGCAAGAGCCGTGAAGGATAAATTTGGTAAACCGGTTATCAATGCGGGCAACTACCGCGATCCGGAGGTCGTTGAGAAAGTATTGGAGAGCGGCGATGTCGATATTGTCGGCATGGGACGCGGACTCATTGCAGAACCGAACTGGGTCAGCAAGGTGCAGAACGGTGAGGAAGAGATTCTTCGTAAATGCATCTCCTGTAACGTCGGCTGTGCGGGCAACCGAATCGGCGTCAACCGCCCGATCCGCTGTACCGTCAACCCGGCTGTTCCGGAGGGCGATATCTACAAGAAGCTGAAAGTCAATAAAAACTGCAACGTAGTTGTAGTCGGCGGCGGTACAGCCGGTCTGGAAGCAGCCTGCACGGCAGCCGAGGTTGGATGCAACGTATTCTTATTAGAAAAGAGTGGTAAATTAGGCGGACTTTCTACCTTCATCTCCGACCTGCCAAGCAAGAACCGTATGAAAGACTTCCCGAAATATCTGGAAGCACGTGCGAAGAGACTGAAAAACCTGTATGTTTTCCTGAACTGCGAGGCAACCGTGGACAAGATCAAACAGTTCAAGCCGGATATCATTGTCAACGCAACCGGTTCCGTTCCAGTCGTTCCGCCGATCAAGGGACTCAAGGAAAACATCGCAGCCGGTCATGTCGATACCATTTTCGAGATGATTCAGAAAGTAAAAGCCGGAGAATACCCGGAAGATTTCTGCAAGGGCAAAAAAGTGGTTGTAGTCGGCGGCGGCTCCGTTGGTCTGGATGTTGTGGAGTATTTCGCACCGCGCGGCGCGGAGTGTACCATCGTGGATATGCTCCCGCAGATTGGGATGCTGGCAGATCCGATCACGAAATGTTCCATGCGTGAGACACACGACAAATATGGTGTGAAAGAGTATGTGAATACTGCACTGCAGGAAGTCAAAGAAAACGCATTTACCGTGAAGCTGCCGGATGGCACGATCGAGGATCTGAACTTTGACCTCGGCTTCAACTGTCTGGGAATGCGCGCCAACAATCCGATTCTGGCACAGCTTGAAGAGGCATTTGACAACACAGATACCTTCATTTACCCGATCGGAGACTCTGTTCGCGCCCGCCGTATCATGGAGGGAACGATGGAAGGACGTGCGATTCTGAACGTGCTGGAAGCGAGAGGATTTTTAGAGCTGGCACCGTTGGAGTAAGAAATTGAATATCGTATTTGAAAGATTCTGACTGTTCGCTGAACGAATAATATCGTTTTATTTGATTATAAAAAATAGAAAAGAAAAGAGGAAATTATCATGCCAAACATTACAGGACATACCGAATTAGTAGGATTAATGGCTTACCCGATCCGTCATACACAGTCTCCGACCACCCACAACCTTGCCTATGACAAGAATGGCGACGATGTTATCCAGCTTGCGTTCGAGGTAGACAACGATACCCTGGAAGCAGCGGTTGAGAGTATCCGTGCGCTGAAGATGCTGGGTTCCAACATCTCCATGCCGAACAAGACCGTCGTTCACAAATATCTGGATGAGGTAGACGAGGCTGCAAAGCTGTGCGGCGCGATCAACACTGTAGTCAACACCCGTGACAAAGACGGCAATGTAACCGGATACCTGAAGGGTTACAACACTGACGGTATGGGCTACTGGCAGGGAATCAAGGAAGAAGGCATTGATTTCAAGGGAATGAAGATGGTTCTCATCGGTACTGGCGGTGCAGCAACCGCTATCGCAGTACGCGGCGCACTGGACGGCATTGCAGAGCTGCATATCTTCAATATCAAAGATAAATTCTATGCACGCGGCGAGGAGATCGTTGATATCATCAACAAGAACTCTAACTGCAAGGCCGAGATGCATGACCTGGGTGATCTGGCACTCTTAAAAGAGAAAATGCACGAAGCAGACATTTTCTGTGATGCAACCGGCGTTGGTATGCACCCGCTGGAGGATCTGTCCAATATCCCGGATCCGTCCTATTTCCGCAAGGATCTGATCGTAACTGATACGGTATATGCACCGCGTGAGACCGTGATGATGAAGCAGGCCAAAGAAGCTGGCTGCACCCGCGTATACAACGGCATGAGCATGATGCTGTTCCAGGCGCTGATCGCGATTGAACTGTATACAGGAAAATCAACACCGGTGGATTACATGAAGGAGAAGCTGGGAATCTAATAAAAATATAGCTCGAACAGCAACACCTATCCCCCACAGTTATACCTGCTATTCCGCATTAGCACTTGCGTTCATATCCTGATTCGGGTATAATAATAAAACACACTTTCAATGTAAAGTGCAAAAGTGATCTGAATGAATACAAGTGGAGAAGGATGAGACAGATGGATGAATTAAAGAAGCTGCGAAATGATCTGGACATGTGCGACGAGATTCTGATCGACGCCCTGCGGATGCGCTGCCAGATTATCCAGGAGATTACAAATTATAAACAGAAAAACGGACTTCCGATTTACCAGGCAGAGGAAGAAGAGCGCAAGAAGAGCAAGATGCTTGCGAAGCTGGATGATTATGAATACAAAAAATCAATCATGGCAGTTTACGACAGCGTCCTCTACCGGAGCAAACGGATTCAGTCCCATGAGCTGTTTGGGTTCAATATTTTCCTGATCGGATTTATGGGAGTCGGAAAGAGCACCGTTTCGAATGCACTGCAGAATACCTTTGCGATGGATGTATTGGAAATGGATGAAATGATCGCGAAAAAGAACAACATGAGCATTTCCGAGATCTTCGATCTGCACGGCGAGGCATATTTCCGCAACGAGGAGACAAACCTGCTCAAGGAGGTAGGAAACGAGAAGAACAAGATTGTATCCTGCGGCGGCGGCGTAGCGATGCGCGAGATCAATGTACAGGAGATGCGAAAGAGCGGCAAGATTATACTTCTGACCGCGAAGCCGGAGACGATTCTGGAGCGTGTCAAAGAGAACCATGACCGTCCGCTTCTGGAAAATAATAAGACAGTGGAATATGTTTCCGAGCTGATGGAGAAGCGCAGACCGGCGTATGAAGCGGCAGCGGATATTGTGATCGCGACCGATGGAAAATCAGCGAATGAGATCTGCGAGGAGATCATTGCACAGGTGAAGAAGTTTAAATAATGTGACTGCTCAGAAAGTTCTGACAGAGAAAACGAAAGGGGAAAAAGATGTCGAATCATATCACAGGACACACAGGTTTACTTTGTTTACTGGGAAGCCCGGTCGCACACAGTGTTTCGCCGGAGATGCACAACGAGGCGTGCAGCCAGTTGGGTCTGGATTATACATATCTGGCGTTTGATGTGCCGGAAGAGAAGATGCCGCAGGCGGTTGAGGGACTGCGGACGATGGGCGCGCGCGGCTGGAATATCACGATGCCGGGCAAAAATATCATGTGCAAGCTGGCAGACAAGGTTTCACCGGCTTCCGAGATTTCCGGCGCCTGCAATACGGTTGTCAACGACGACGGTGTTCTGACTGCTTATACGACCGATGGCGTCGGATTTATGCGTGCAGTTGCAGAAAATGGTGTAGACATCATTGGCAAGAAAATGACGCTTTTAGGCGCTGGCGGCGCCGCAACCGCGATTCTTGTACAGGCAGCTTTAGACGGCGTGGCAGAAATTAACGTATTTAACGTCAAGGACGCGTTCTATCCGAGAGCCGAGGAGATTGTAAAGAAACTGAACGAGCGCACAGGATGCAAGGTAACCCTGCATGATTACTCCGATCCGGAGATCCTGCGCCAGTCCATCGCAGACAGCGCGATTCTGGTAAATGGTACTTCCGTCGGCATGGCTCCGAAGACGGACAATACGATCATTACTGATACAACGATGTTCCACAAAGACCTGTTCGTATTCGATGTCATCTACAATCCTCAGGAGACCCGTTTACTGCGCGAAGCAAGAGCGGCAGGCTGCAAGACCAGCAACGGTATGTACATGCTTCTCTATCAGGGAGCTGCATCCTTTGAACTCTGGACAGGACAGCAGATGCCGGTGGAGATCATTAAAGAGAAATATTTTACAAAATAGGATTTGAAGAACGGCACACCGCATTCTCGCTACTTAGTGATGAGAATGCGGTGTGCCGCTTTTCAAAAAAATGTTTTCACAAATTCTTCACAAAATAATTAGCACTCTCCTCTTGACAGTGCTAATAACAAGTGTTATATTACTGCTAGAACAAAAAAGAAAATCAGTTCAATAAATTATAGATAGTTATGGTTCGAAGGGAGGCATGATTTATGAATATCAGTAAATTTACCCAGAAGTCTCTGGAAGCCGTTCAGAATACGGAAAAGCTGGCGTATGAATATGGAAACCAGCAGATTGATCAGGAACATTTGCTGTACAGTCTTTTGACTGTGGAAGACAGCTTGATTTTTAAATTAATAACAAAGATGGGAATCTCGGGCGACCAGTTCCGTGATGAGGTGCAGCAGGCGATTGGAAAGCTGCCGAAGGTATCCGGCGGTCAGGTGTATTTCTCCAACGATGCCAACAAGGTGCTGGTGAACGCGGAGGACGAAGCCAAGGCGATGGGTGACGAGTATGTTTCCGTCGAGCACTTATTTCTGGCGATGTTAAAACAGCCGAATAAGGCGGTCAAGGAACTGTTCCGTCTCTACGGCATTACGAAAGAGAGCTTTTTGCAGGCGCTTTCGACAGTGCGCGGCAACCAGCGTGTTGTCAGCGATAATCCGGAGGCAACGTATGACACTTTAAATAAATACGGTTACGATCTGGTGGAACGTGCGAGAGATCAGAAGCTCGATCCGGTCATCGGCCGTGACGGTGAGATCCGTAACGTGGTTATGATTCTCTCCAGAAAGACGAAAAACAACCCGGTTCTGATTGGTGAACCTGGCGTCGGTAAGACAGCCGTTGTCGAAGGACTGGCACAGCGTATCGTGCGCGGCGATGTCCCGGAGGGCTTGAAGGACAAGAAATTGTTTGCCCTGGATATGGGCGCTCTGATGGCGGGCGCGAAGTACCGCGGCGAGTTCGAAGAGAGACTGAAAGCGGTGCTTGACGAGGTCAAGAAGAGCGAGGGACAGATTATTCTGTTTATCGATGAGCTGCATACGATCGTCGGCGCGGGCAAATCCGAGGGCGCGATGGACGCCGGGAATATGCTGAAGCCGATGCTGGCGAGAGGTGAACTGCACTGTATCGGTGCGACGACCCTGGATGAGTACCGTAAATACATCGAAAAAGACGCAGCTCTGGAACGTCGTTTCCAGCCGGTTCACGTTGATGAGCCGACCGTGGAAGATACGATTTCCATTCTGCGTGGTCTGAAAGAGAGATATGAGGTTTACCACGGGGTCAAGATTACCGACTCTGCGCTTGTATCGGCGGCAATCCTCTCGGATCGTTATATTACGGATCGTTTCCTTCCGGATAAGGCGATCGACCTGGTTGATGAAGCGTGCGCGATGATCAAGACAGAGATGGATTCAATGCCGGCAGAGCTGGATGAACTGTCGAGACGTATCATGCAGCTGCAGATTGAAGAGGCTGCGCTTAAGAAAGAGACTGACCGCTTAAGTCAGGATCGCCTGGCAGAACTGCAGAAAGAACTGGCAGAGCTCAAGAGCAGCTTTTCGACCCAGAAAGCCCAGTGGGAGAATGAAAAATCTTCCGTTGATAAGCTGTCCAAACTGCGTGAAGAGATTGAGCATGTAAATGGCGAGATTCAGGCAGCGCAGCAGGCATATGACCTAAACAAAGCGGCTGAACTCCAGTACGGCAAGCTGCCGGAACTGCAGAAACAGTTGGCGGAAGAGGAAGAGAAAGTGAAAAATCAGGATCTCAGTCTGGTACATGAGAGTGTCACCGAGGATGAGATTGCCCGGATTATTTCGAAGTGGACCGGTATTCCGGTTGCCAAACTGACCGAGAGCGAGCGCAGCAAGACCCTGCATATGGACGAACTGCTGCATAAACGTGTCATCGGACAGGATGAGGGCGTTACCAAGGTAACGGAGGCGATTATCCGTTCCAAAGCGGGCATCAAGGATCCGACGAAACCAATCGGTTCGTTCCTGTTCCTAGGTCCGACCGGTGTCGGCAAGACAGAGCTTGCAAAAGCGCTGGCGGAGGCATTGTTTGATGATGAGAACAACATGGTTCGTATCGATATGAGTGAATACATGGAGAAACATTCCGTTTCCCGTCTGATCGGAGCGCCGCCAGGATATGTCGGATATGACGAGGGCGGTCAGCTGACCGAGGCAGTACGGCGCAAACCGTATTCCGTTGTCCTCTTCGATGAGGTTGAGAAAGCGCACCCGGATGTATTTAACGTCCTGCTGCAGGTTCTGGATGATGGACGTATCACGGATTCGACCGGCAAAACTGTCGATTTCAAGAATACGATCCTGATTATGACCTCCAACATCGGTTCCCAGTATCTGCTGGACGGCATCGATGAAAAGGGACAGATCAAGCCGGAGGCGGAAAGCTCCGTTATGCATGACTTGAGAGCTCACTTCCGTCCTGAGTTCCTGAACCGTCTGGATGAGATTATTCTCTTTAAGCCGCTGACGAAAGGCAACATCGGAGGCATCATTGAGCTTCTGATTGCAGATGTCAACAAACGTCTGGCGGATAAGGAATTAAAGATTGCCCTGACGGACGAGGCAAAGGATTTCATCATTGAAAATGGCTACGATCCGGTTTACGGTGCAAGACCGCTGAAACGGTACCTGCAGAAGAACGTTGAGACACTGGCAGCGAAGCTGATTCTGGCGGACGGCGTCCGTGCGGGCGATACGATAGAGATCGGGCTTTCGGATGGCAAGCTGACGGCTTCGGCTGTCCATAGCGCGTAAGCGGAAAACGTCTTACGGCGGATTTATAACTATTATATAGAAGAAACAATAGGGCGCGGAGAAGTGCGAAAGAGCTTCCTCTGCGCTCTTTTTATGTATTTCTGAGATTTTCACAGTCTTGACATTGCCCGGCAACTTTACTAAAATGATTCCATAATGACCGGACTATATCATTTGTTCCGGAAGTCAGTCAGATGAGGAGAAGATGAGATGAAAATTGCGATTGGAAATGACCATTCGGCGGTAGAACTGAAGAACATTATTGTGGATTTCCTGAAAGAAAAAGGAATCGAAGTGTTAAATCTGGGTACAGACAGCAGCGAGAGCTGTGATTATCCAGTTTACGGAGAGAAGGTAGGCCGTGCAGTTGTTTCCGGCGAAGCCGATCTGGGTATCGCAATCTGCGGTACCGGTCTTGGTATTTCACTGGCAGCTAACAAGGTAAAAGGCGTGCGCGCCTGCGTATGCAGCGAGCCGTACACAGCGGTGATGTCCCGCCGCCACAACGATGCCAATGTACTCTGCTTCGGCGCCCGCGTGGTAGGAAGTGAGCTTGCGAAGATGATCGTTGACGAGTGGATCAACGCAGAATTTGAGGGCGGACGCCATCAGAGACGCGTGGATATGATTATGGCGATTGAGGAGAAAGACTGATTCAGAGTCAGAGGTAACGGATGAAATCATAAGGCAGGCTGACAGCAGGATGCGGGATGCCTGTGAGAACAAAAAGAGGCAGCTGTAAAGAGATGGAGCAGCTGCGAAAAGAACAGGAGGAAGCAGGAAATGATCACAGAAGATATTCGCTACATCGGTGTAAACGACCATGACATTGACTTGTTTGAGGGGCAGCATCAGGTGCCAAATGGTATTTCATATAACTCATACGTGATTATGGATGAAAAGATCGCGATCATGGATACGGTAGACAAGCGCAAACAGACGGAATTTCTGGGAAATCTGGAAACCGCACTGGCTGGAAGAACCCCGGATTATCTGGTAATCAGCCACATGGAGCCGGATCATGCATCAAGTATCCAGGCAGTCGTAGAACGGTACCCGGAAATCACACTGGTAGGCAATGCGAAGACATTTCCGATGCTGAAACTGTACTTTGATCTTGATACCAGCCGTGTGCTGACGGTCAAGGAGGGCGATACCCTGAAACTGGGACGCCATGAGCTGACATTCATCATGGCACCGATGGTACACTGGCCGGAAGTTATGGTAAGCTATGATTCTTGCGACAAGGTGCTGTTCAGCGCCGACGGTTTCGGCAAGTTCGGTGCGCTTGATGTGGATGAGGACTGGGACTGCGAGGCGAGACGGTATTATTTCAATATTGTAGGAAAATATGGAATGCAGGTGCAGGCACTTCTTAAGAAAGCAGCCGGTCTTGAGATCCAGATTATCTGCCCGTTGCATGGACCGGTTCTGAAAGAGACGATCGGTCATGTGCTTGAAAAATACCAGATTTGGAGCAGCTACGGCGTTGAGTCTGAGGGTGTATTTATCGCATATGCGTCCCTGCATGGCAACACCGAGGATGCGGCGAAGAAATGCAAGGAAATTCTTGAGAAAAAAGGATGCCCGAAGGTGGCAATCGCGGATCTGGCGCGCGGTGATATGGCGGAGGCGCTGGAAGATGCATTCCGGTATGGAAAAATTGTATTGGCAGCACCGTCCTATGACGCGGGTGTGATGCCGGTTATGGCAGATTTCCTGCACCACTTACAGAGCAAGAATTACCAGAAACGCACCGTTGCCCTGATTGAAAACGGTTCCTGGGCGCCGAGTGCAGCGCGCACGATGAAGGGAATGCTGGATGCGATGAAGGAGATCACGGTGGTTGAACCGGTCGTTACGGTTCGCGGGGCGCTCAAGGAGAGCGATATTCCGTCGCTGGAGCAGATGGCGGAAGCGCTGCTGGCATAAGAAGCGTCTGGTGACAGTATTTAATGAGACCTGAAAAAGGCTTTTTTAAATAAAAAATCCGGAGAGACAAAAGTGTGGTTTTTATATTTATATATGAAAAATCCACTTGATGATTTTGTATGGATGACAGAAAAAGAATAGGAGAAACAGACATGGTAGATGAGGTAATGAAGTTCATTACAGAGGCAGACCCGGAAGTGGGAGAAGCCATTGAAGCAGAGGCAGCCCGTCAGAGAAGAAACCTGGAGCTGATCGCGTCGGAGAATATTGTATCGGAGCCGGTTATGATGGCGATGGGATCGGTATTAACCAACAAATATGCGGAGGGATATCCGGGAAAACGTTACTACGGCGGATGCCAGTGTGTCGATGTTGTAGAGTCCATCGCGATCGAGAGAGCGAAAAAACTGTTTGGCTGTGATTATGCAAACGTACAGCCGCATTCCGGCGCGCAGGCAAACATGGCGGTATTTATCGCAATGCTGAAACCGGGTGATACTGTTATGGGCATGAACCTGGATCACGGTGGACATCTGACACACGGAAGCCCTGTCAATTTCTCCGGTTTATATTTCAACATTGTGCCGTATGGTGTCGATGACAATGGCGTGATTGATTACGAAGAGGTAGAGCGCATTGCACTGGAAGCAAAACCGAAGCTGATCATTGCAGGTGCAAGTGCCTATGCAAGAGAGATTGATTTCAAACGTTTCCGTGAAATTGCAGACAAAGTAGGCGCATACCTGATGGTCGATATGGCTCATATCGCTGGTCTGGTAGCAGCCGGTCTTCACCAGAGCCCGATTCCGTATGCAGATGTTGTTACGACAACCACTCATAAGACACTGCGCGGACCGAGAGGCGGTCTGATTCTGGCAAATAAGGAAGCAGCTGAGAAGTTCAACTTCAACAAGGCGATTTTCCCGGGAACCCAGGGCGGTCCGTTAGAGCACATCATCGCTGGCAAGGCAGTCTGCTTCGGCGAGGCGCTGAAACCAGAATTTAAAGAGTATCAGCTTCAGGTAAAGAAGAATGCAGCAGCGCTGGCAGCCGCACTTCAGAAGCAGGGATTCAAGATTCTGACCGGCGGAACCGATAACCACCTGATGTTAGTTGATCTGCGCGGCATGGATATTTCCGGTAAAGAGCTGCAGAACCGCTGCGATGAAGTATACATTACCCTGAACAAAAATACCGTTCCGAACGACCCGAGAAGCCCGTTTGTTACTTCTGGTGTCCGCATCGGTACTCCGGCTGTTACCACCCGTGGACTCAAAGAAGAAGACATGGAAGTCATCGCAGAGTGCATTTGGCTGGCAGCTACCGACTTCGAGAACAAGGCAGATTACATCCGTGCGGAAGTGACGAAGCTGTGTGAGAAGTATCCGTTATATAAATAAGTAGAGAAGAATATGGAGCGAAAAATTTGCCAGTCTATAGATTCAGAAAAATGCTGGAAAATGAATGCACATATAACAATAAGAAAAAGGCTGTATTGCCTGCCGCATGGAAGCGCGCGGTAGGTGATACAGCCTTTTCTATTCCAACCATTTTTCCTAGAAATTAAGTTTTTGTCCAATTCCTTTTTCCAATGCTTTTTCATAGATAAGCTGTGCCGTCCGCACATCAAAGAGTCCCATGCCGACGGATTTAAAGCAGCGGGTCTCGTTCTGCTCATGCGGATGTCCCTGCTTGGTATCTTCGATCAGATCCTCGATAAAGTGGACGCGCTTCTGTGTCAGAACGCCCTTTTCCAGCGGAATTTTCAGATCGCCGCTCTCCTCGCAGGCATACGGAAGCTCGGTGTACGCGTTCTTGACGAGTTTCCACACCGCATCCGGCAGTTCGCGCCGTTCCGGACGCCAGGAGCCGATGGCAACAAAGCATTTGCCGCGAAGCAGCTCTTCATCATCCGGGTAGACCGGATCGACCGCCTGGGTGGCGGAGATCAGGACGCGGCTGTGCTCAGCCAGTTCACGGGTATCCGCGCAGGTATGAATCTGGATGTCGTTTTTTCCAAACGATGCCAGACGCGCCGATAAGCGCTCGATAAAGCCGGAAAGATCCTTAGCGTATGCGTCATACAGATAAATATCTGTGATCGGGCGCACCTCGCAGGCATAGAGAAGCTGGTGTAGTCCCTGCATACCGCAGCCAACCAGACCAACTGAGGCAGCATCCTCTGGAGCCAGATAGCGCAGTGCGACACCGCCGACCGCACCGGTCCGCATTGCGGTCAGGACACTTCCGTTCATAATCGCCTTCGGCAGACCGGTCTTTGCGTTATTTAAAATCATAAGTCCGTTCAGATACGGAATTCCCAGAGAGGGATTGTCCGGAAATTCGGATAACATCTTTGTACCGATGACGGAATCCAGAAAACACGGCATATAGAGCATCATATTTTTATCACGCTGTGCGATAAAACGATCCGGCATCTTATAATTGCCGCTTTTGTGAATCGCATACGCATCTTCGATTGCGTCCATGACATCCTCTAAGGTGACGGACTGCCACATTTCTTGTTCGCTGAGAAATAACATATCAAAACCTCCTGAATATTTATGAATGAAATAAAATATACATATTAAAATGGATTTATCACAAATCAAATGTGATTTGCATAGTTGGATTGTAGCAGTTTCACGTTTCAGTGTCAAGATGAAAATAGATTCAAGTCGAACGTCCGTGAGACTTGGCGCGTGATTCTGGTCAGCGAAGCTGACATATTCCTATCAGAATCACTGCGCATCCTCGCGGAGCGTTTATCTCAGTCGGAGACCCAACTCCCACTGAGATAAATTTGCTATTACACACCACCTGAAGAGGTGGGAATCTTCTCGACTGAGATAAA
This sequence comes from Clostridium sp. AF32-7AC, assembly GCF_003477925.1. NCBI lineage: Bacteria > Bacillati > Bacillota > Clostridia > Eubacteriales > Clostridiaceae > Clostridium > Clostridium sp. AF32-7AC. The sequence continues at coordinate 26,849 of NZ_QUEG01000009.1, read as the reverse complement.
AATGAGTATCAGACAATGAAGTGAGAGAAAAAGATGACGGTAGTTTAATTTTTGATTCATTGGGAGCTCAAGAACGAAAAAAGAGAAGCCCAGGATGAGCGGACTCCCTTTTTTCGTGGTTAAACAAGATTAATGCGAAAATTATTTGTCGTAGAAATGAATGCGTTCCAGAATTTGCTTCTGGCTCTTGATTTCCATTTTGGAATAAATGGAAGCCAGATGCTTTTTGACAGTAGGGATGCTGACGAAGAGGGTGGAAGATATCTGATCGTTGGAATAGCCGCGCAGTAAAAGGCTTAAAACATTTACTTCTCGGTTCGTCAGGGAAAAATCCCGGCTGATCTGGGAAAGAGTACGATCCATCACATAGGATAAATCGAAGAACAGACATACAAAGCAGTCGTTGTCTGGTCCCTCCTTAAGATGGGAGCGGCTTACCTCCAGAAACAAAGGGCTGTTTTCCATCTTGTATTCGATATTTTGTCCGGTAATGCTTCCAGAACGGAGCAGCTGACGGCAAAGAGAGCGAAAACAGTTGGAAATGGGGTTGTTGGATAAATCTGCAAATCCATGATTCTCCATGTATGTACGGTAGGTTGTGTTGCACCCGATAAAATTCAGTTTATCGTCAAAACAGCCGATTCCGATGCAGTTGTAATTTTCCAGTACATGAAATGCCCGTCCGATGTTGAGCTCCCGCCCGTAATTTTTAAATACGTTGCAGAAATGCGGCTGGAATAACCGGACAAGGCTCAATTCATCTGGCAGGAAATTTTTTTTATCGTTGGATCGGTGGATGGAAAACACACCCCGCAGATCCCGGTTCCGAATCGAAAAATTCGTTTCAATGGAATCATGCAGCCCCATGGGAAGTAGAAATTCCTGAAAATAAAGAGAATTTTTTCGAACCTCCTGATTGAACAGCTGGTTGGTCAGGAAAGTTACATTACTGTCGGAGTCCAGAATCGACAGAACATCGTCCATATGGCAGTATTCTTCCTGATATCGCCGTTTCTGTTCATCATTCCAGTTGATGGTGTAGATGGAATGGGTTTTGTAATTCTGTCCCTGCTTTTGGTAAAACAAAAAATTTGCTTTTTCAAAAAAAACAATATTGTTCAGGTTCAGGAAAAAACTCTCCATCCGTTTTTCAAGAAGAATTGAATCGTCGTAAAGTTCAGCAATGATCTGATTGACGTTTTCAATTCGTGATGTTGTAAAAAGATTTTCAGCACTCATGAAGATGCCTCCTTTCCCGTGAGTATTCAATTAGTGAAAACAAAATGGAATCAATACTAGACTATAGTCCAACTATTGTTTTAAACTATTTTTAATAGACTGATAATATATAAAGCATAATAAAATGTTGTTATGATTATTGCAAGTGGAAAAACTTTGAAAATAGAAAAAGTATCCAAAAGTATACTATGATAGAACCGAAAGTATCTACCATTAACTGACGTCATGCATCATAATAACCAAAACACAAAAAACTTTGTATTAAAAATGATGTTTTTTGAAAGTTTTTGTCATGATATGATTTTAACAACGAGATTTCAGAAAACTGAAAGAGAACGGACAAAATTTTTAATACGGAGGAGCCTATGGAAAAAAAGAATGAATTTTGTTTGCAGGAGATTAAGGGGAGAAAGGCAGTAACCTGCATCGAGACACATACAGAGGGAGAGCCAACCCGAACCATTTTATCGGGATTTCCGGAAATTCCGGGGAACACGATGGAAGAAAAGATGCTCTATATGATGCAGGAACAGGACTGGATGAGAAAAGCAATTTGTTTTGAACCGCGAGGAAATGACGTAATGTCCGGAACGATTGTTACCAAGCCGTGCAATCCGGAGGCAGATTTTGGTGTTTTATATTACGAGGTTGGAAACTGGATGCCGATGTGCGGACATGATACGATCGGAGTTTCAACGGCACTGATTGAAAGCGGACTCTTAAAAGCGGAGGAACCGTATACATATGCGACCTTAGATACACCATCTGGACTGGTAAAAGTGAAAATTGAGGTGAAAGATGGCAAGGCGGTGCGGGTATCCTTTAAAAATGCCCCGGCATTTGTGATGAATCGGGATGTAAAGGTACAGGTTCCTGGATATGGTGAGATTCCGTTAGACATCGCATACGGTGGAAATGTATTTGCGTTAGTACCGGCATCGGCAATGGGCTTAAAGCTGGATAAAGAAAATGCAAAAGAGATTGTCGAAAAAGGAAATTATCTTAAAAAGTTTATCAATGAGCAGGTAACAGTCAAGCATCCGTATCTGGAAATCATGAACCAGGTAACGCATGTGGAATTTTTCGAACCGGGTACAGAAGGGGTTTCGGACGTAAAAAATTCAGTTGTCATTCCCCCGGCAGCGATTGACCGAAGCCCTTGCGGAACCGGTACATCAGCGAAGATGGCACTTCTTCATGCGGAAGGAAAGCTGGCAGTCGGACAGTCGTTTGTGCATGAGAGCCTGATTGGAAGTTTATTCCACTGCCATATCGTTGAAGAGACAGAGGTGGCAGGAATTCCGGCAGTAGTACCGGAGATCAGCGGACGGGCGTTTGTAATGGGAGAGAGTACATGGTTATTCGATCCGGACGATCCATTCCCGGAAGGTTTCTTATTAGGCTAAATCGATAGAAACAAAATAAGAGTTTAAAGGTACAGGGAGGTACTTCTGAGGGAAAGAAGTACCTCGGGAGTTCACATAAAAACAGTATAAAGGAGGATACTTTATGAAAAAGAGATGGCTTTGCGGTACGATGGCATTGGTAATCGGAGCGATGGCAATGGCGGGGTGTTCAGGCGGAAATTCTTCTTCATCCGCATCTGCAGCCGGAACCGAAGCAGCAGATAGTGGTTCCAGCGTAGATACTTCCGGAGCGGAGATGACGATCCGTGTAGCACATGTATGTGGAACCGGTTCTCCGTATGATTACGGTGCGAATGCTTTTAAAAAGCTGGTCGAGGAGGGCAGCAACGGACGGATTAAAGTAGAGGTTTATGCAGGCGATATGACAACCGACGAGGTTGAGTGTGTTGAGATGGTTCAGAATAATAACCTGGAAATCGGCTGGGTAGGAACTGGTGCACTGGGCGGATTTGTACCAGATTTAGGCATTTTTGAGCTTCCATTCCTGTTTGAGGATGAGGATAATGTCAATAAAGCGCTGGAGGGAGAATTTGGCAATTCCCTTCTGGAACAGTTAAGCGCGGTTGATGGAATTACAGGACTTGGTTTCCATGAGGATGGCTGGAGAAATATCCTGACTAAAGATAAGACAATTAATACCGTAGATGATATGAAGGGCGTTCGTATGAGAACCATGCAGAATGAAGTTTGCGTGGCAACCTACGAAGCACTTGGTGCTACACCGGTTGCATTGGCATCTGGCGAGCAGTTCACAGGACTTCAGAATGGCGTTGTAGATGGAACAGACAATAGTGCATTATATGCAGTAGCAGATGGTTATATTGAGGTTGTTAATAATATCTGCGATATTCATCATTACTATTCCAGCGGTATCATTGTTGCTTCTTCAAAATGGTATGAGGGTTTAAGCGAAGAAGACCAGAAACTCGTGAAAGAGTCAGCTATAAAAGCAGGCGAAGAGCAGAGAGCTTGGTTCCTGGAAAATGACGAGGCAAAGATTGCTGAGTATGAAGAAAAAGGTTATACCGTAACACGTCCGACTGATATTGATGCATGGAAAGAAAAAGTTGCTCCGGTATATGATAAAATGTACGCGGCACATCCGACCTGGGAAGGTCTGGTTGAGATGGTTCGCGCAGCGAAATAAAGTACAATAATTTTTGAACTATCATGTACTCCCGGAGCCTGTTTTCGGGAGTACATTTACAAAGAGGGGAGAAAAATGGCAGGATTGATTGAAAAACTTCACAAGATTGGCGACGTGATCAATACGGTTGCCAGAGTTGCATTAGGGGTTACGTCAATTGCTTTATGTATCGCGGTAATCGGCCAGTTTATTTTGCGATGGTTTGGAGCTACGATGCCATGGGCAACGGAGTTCTCCTGTTATATCTTCGTTTGGACCACGATGCTTGGCAGTGCCGTAGCAAGCCGTCATCTGCTTCATATCGGTGTTGACATGGTAATTAACTTGTGCCATGGAAAAACACGTCAGTTTATGCTGGTTCTGGCGGATGTGATTTTATTATTTGCACTTGTTTTATTTACAATTTCAGGTTGGAACTATACAGTTGCACAGATTCCACATCTGGGAACGACGATCAAGGTTTCGCTGGCGCTCTTTTATGCAGCCCTTCCGGTCAGCGGTCTCATTATGATTTATTATACATTTGTGCAGCTTCTTGAAAATATATGTTACGGGGAAGCGAAAAAGATTCCTCTTCCGGGGGATGAAGAGTAGGAGGTCAATATGTTCAGCAGTATAATTTTATTTGGAAGCTTTTTCTTGTTTCTTGCATTAGGCGTTCCGATTGCTTTTGTATTGATCGTAGCGACGGTCTCCTATGCGCTTTTAAGTACCGGTGATGCCAACCTGGCGTTGGTTCCGCAGCGAATTATCTATGGTATTAATAGTTTTACCATGCTTTGTCTTCCATTCTTCGCTCTGGCAGGAAATATTATGAATCACGGCGGTATTACCATGCGTCTGGTTCGTTTCGCACAGGCATTCGTTGGACATATCAAGGGTGGTCTGGCGATGGTAGACATCCTGGTATGTATGATGTTTGGTACAGTTTCAGGCTCGGCGGTAGCTGGTACGGCGGCAGTTGGATGCCTGATGATTCCGGCAATGAAGGATGAAAAGTATGATCCGGCGTTTACAGCAGGTCTGACCGCGTGTGCATCCTGCTGCTGCCCGATTATCCCACCGAGTCTGGCATTCGTTATTTACGGTGCGGCAGCGAAGGTATCCGTTGGCGATATGTTTATCGCCGGAGTAGTACCGGGTATCCTGATGGGTATTATCATGATGCTGGTTGTTTATGTATTTGCAGTGAAACGTGATTTTTCAGCAGGTCCTAAGACAAGCTGGAAGGAAAAATGGGAAGCAACCAGACAGGCACTTCCATGTATCGGACTTCCGATCATCGTTGTTGGCGGTATCATGGGTGGTTTCTTTACTCCGACCGAGGCAGCGGCGGCAGCGGTTCTTTATTCCCTGATTTTGTCGGCATTTGTATACCGGACCGTTGGCTGGAAAGAGCTCTGGAAATCGATTATCGACAGCGCGATCGACAGTGGTACGGTTATGCTGATTGTCGGCGGCTGCTATCTGTTTGGATGGGTTATCTCCAATGAGAGATGGGCAGTTTCTGTAACGAATATGCTGGTTGGTCTTCATACTTCTTTAGCAGTGAAACTGTTACTGGTCAATCTGGTTCTTCTGGTTGTTGGTATGTTTATGGATAGTGCTCCGGCAATCATGCTGGTAGCGCCGATTCTGGCACCGGCGATGGCAAGCCTGGGCGTTGACCCGATTCAGACTGGTATGATTGTCTGCCTGAACCTGACCATCGGTCTGGCAACTCCGCCGGTAGGTGTCTGCTTATACACGGCAACCAATATTGCAAGATGTAAATTTGGAGATACGGTTCGAAATGCAATACCATTCCTGGTAGCGATGCTGGCAGCATTAGCGATTATTACGAATGTTCCGGTAGTATCCAGAATTCCATTTATTTTAATGGGACGATAGAAACGAGAGGGGACGTTGAAGTTGGACGTTCCCTTTTCCTTTACAAAAACACGAATCAAAAATGATGAATAAAAAACATGGAATGATTGATACAAAAAGGAGGACAAACCATGGAAAAACTACCCTGCAGTATCTTCAATGATGTACTCGGTCCGGTGATGCGCGGACCTTCCAGTTCCCATGTGGCGGGGGCGGCGCGGATCGCCTCCATGATCCGGCAATCTCTGGATGCACCGGTGAAAAAAGCGATTGTTGATTTTGATGTCAATGGTGCGCTGGCGGCATCGCACACGGGACACGGAACGGATATGGGATTTGCCAGCGGACTTTTGAATATGGAGCTGGATGCGGCGTCCGTAGGGCTTCAGAATATCACAGGGCTTGCCTGCGATCCGGTCGGAAACCGTGTTGAATGGCCATGTCTCGGCAAAAATATCATGGGAGGAAGCAATGCGCTCGCCAGCGCCAATATGATTCTGGCAGGTTATGACAAGGTGATCCCGCTGGATGAGACAATAGGCGCAATCTATGAGATCGGTCTGTCACTGCCGCTGGAACTGCGTTGTACCTTTGGTGGTCTTGGAAAGACAAAGACTGCCCGGGAGATTCTGAAGCGGTCCGACGCGCATTTTCCGGGGGAAGAGGCGCGGTAGGTGTAATTCGAAACATCGTGAAAGGACAGTTACAGTTTGTGTAAGGTGCGTACTGTAAGGTGGCATATCTTTTTAAGATCTGAAATAAAAATTGATTAAATAACTCTATAGAGATATAATATTAATAAAAATATCTCTATAGAGTTATTTTTATTAAAACGAATCTATTTTTTATATACCACATGTTTCTACTTGCTCCCATAATAGATAAGGAGGTTCCTCAGAATGAGAAAAATTTTATATCACGGTTCCTTGGAAATTATTTCTACTCCTATGTATGGTCAGGGAAAGGTCTATAATGACTACGGACAGGGCTTTTATTGTACGGAGAGTCTGGAGCTGGCGAAGGAGTGGTCGTGCGCCGAGCGAGAGGACGGCTATGTGAATCAGTATGAAATGGATGAAACCGGTCTTTTGATTTTAAATTTGATGGAGAAGCACTACAGCGTTCTTCATTGGCTGGCGATTTTGATGAAATACCGGAAAATCCGCCTTTCTTCGGCGGTCATGAAACGGGGAAGAGAGTGGCTGCTGGAACATTTCCTCCCGGATGTGGACGGATATGATGTGGTGATTGGGTACCGGGCGGATGATTCGTATTTTTCATTTGCAAGGGCGTTTGTAAATAATGAAATATCGTTAGAGCAGCTTTCGTATGCGATGCGGTTGGGAAAATTGGGAGAGCAGTATGTATTAAAGAGTCAGAAGGCATTTCAGGCGATACACTTTCTTTCTTATGAAGGAGTAGATTCAGTGGAATATTATGTAAAACGAAGAGCCAGGGATGAGCAAGCTAGAAATGCATACCGGAAAAAGGTGGAAGAGGATGATATCGACGGTATTTATATGCGGGATTTGATTCGAGGGGAGGTGTCGGCTGAGGATGAGCGCTTATGGGATTGAATATCTGGATGATGCGATGAGAAATCTGGGGGAAATGACAGATTATGCGGTCAATGCCTGTGGGATGGATCTGGAAGATTTTTGGAAATTGTTTCTTACAACTGGGTATGCAGAAAAATTTGGGGAAGGTGTACCAAGAGTAGTGAGCGGCTTTTCTGGAACGGAGCTTGCGGAGGAAGTGCTTCGAAAAGCGGGAAAAAAGGACGAACTGCCGGAACCGCAGGTAGAATTTACCTGTTCCAGAGAGTATTGGAGTGGCTGGATACTGGCGTATTATCAGTGGTACAGTGAGAAGAAATTTAAGGAAATTGAAGCAGGGCTTCCGGTCCGGGAGGTTGTGGAAATGTATCCGGCACTTCATGAAGCTCCGGAGGATAAATTTGTTGAGGCGGCAGACAGAATCATTCGAAGAAAAGAGCAGGGAAAAAACGCGTTGCGGCGGATCCGGAAGATGGCGGGATATACCCAAAAGGATCTTTCAGAGCAATCGGGGGTTACGCTGCGGAGTATTCAGCAGTATGAACAGGGAAAAAAGAAGATTCAAAAAGCATCCGCAGAAACCGTGCGTGCGCTTGCACGGTCACTGGGATGCCAGATGGAAGATTTGCTGTAATTGCGAAGGGATTTGACAGTTTCAATTTGCTATAGCGCCGTCGCCTTCGGCAGACTAAAAATAAATTCCGTCCCCACGCCCTCGGTGCTGACAACGTCGATATTTTCCCCATGTGCCTGAATAATCTCTTTGACAATCGCAAGCCCCAGCCCGGTGCCCTTTTTATCTTTTCCGCGCGATAAGTCGGTCTTGTAGAAACGTTCAAAGATTTTCTTCTGGCTGTCCTTCGGGATGCCGATGCCGGTGTCTTTGACGGAAATGAAGATTTTTTCATACCGGATGGAGGTCTGGATGTAAATGATCGAATCCTCGTGGCTGAATTTGATCGCGTTGTCGATCAGGTTGTAGAGAACCTGTTGGATTTTTCCGAGATCGGCGTAGACCATCTGGATGCTATCCGCAAAGGTCAGGTCAAACGTGATGCCTTTCGCGCTGCACGTGCCCTCGAAGGTTGCGGCGGTATCCTTGATCGTCCGGTTGATATCGAAATTTGTCCGGGTTAAGTAGCCTTTGCTGTCCAAGGAGTTGAGTGTCAGCATGCCTTGGGTCAGCTTGTTGAGGCGTTCGGTTTCGGAAATGACGATGTGCAGGTATTTATGATAGAGTTCCTGCGGGATTGTGCCGTCGAGAATCGCCTCGAGATAGCCCTTGATGGAGGTCAGCGGCGAGCGGAAATCGTGCGATACGTTCGCGATGAAATTGTGCTGGTACTGTTCCATTTCATTTAACTCGCTGGACATATAGTTTAATGTGCTGGCGAGATAGCCGATCTCGTCGTGGGTGGTAATCGGGATATTGTGTGCCAGGTTTCCGGCTGCATATTCATTGGCTGCGACCGTAATCTTTTTGAGCGGGAAATAGACCACTTTTGTAAAAACAAGAAGCACCACCAGGGATAGGAAGAACAGGATGATCGATGTTATGTAAATAATATTTAGAAATCCGTTCTGTTCCGCCTCAATGTTCTGGATTGGCATATGAATCACGATGTAGCCGTAGGTCTTCATATTGCCTGTGATCGGGGCGGAAACGGAGAGTACTTTGCTGTCAAACAGGTTGTAATACTGTCCGATGGAATAGAGCCGGTTGCCCTGTGCGGTCGGGTCGAAATCGTCGATTGCGATGCCGGTACGACTGTCGCTGCTGTCCGCAACGATGGTGCCCTCATGGTTCAGGATCCAGATATCCGATTGCAGATAGGCGGAAACCGCCTCGAGCTGTGGGTATGCCGAGTCGAGATTGATGGTTTTGCCCTCGTAGGCTTTGCTGCACCGATCGGCAATCATGGTCGCCTCGTCATACAGAACCTCCGATTCGCGTTCCACCAGATGGTGGTAGGTCATCTCAGATGAGATGGTCGCGATCGTGATGAATCCAAGCAGACCGAAGATGAGATAGCCGATCAGCAGTTTATAATAAAGAGAATGTGTGTAGTGGTTTGATTTCATGGTAAACCTCCGGTTACCTCTTCACGTAACAGTTCAGTTCCTTTACTAACAGTTACCGTTTTACCTCAAATTTATATCCAATCCCCCAGACGGTCGTCAGCGCCCACTTGTCGTTGCCCTTGATTTTTTCACGGAGCCGCTTGATATGGACATCTACCGTCCGCGTGTCGCCGATGTATTCATATCCCCAGATATGGTCGAGAAGTTGCTCCCTTGTGAATACCTGGTTTGGTGAGGACGCGAGGAAATAGAGCAGTTCCAGTTCCTTCGGCGGCAGCTCGATCGAGTGTCCGTTGTAAATGACGGAGTAGTTCGTCAGGTTGACGATGAGATCCGGATATTCGACAAAATTGCCATGCTGTTCGGTCACGGACGATGCAGGCATCTGCACCGGCAGCTGGTAGCGCCGCAGAACGGCTTTGACTCTGGCAACCAACTCTTTCGAATCGAATGGTTTGATCATGTAGTCATCGGCGCCCAGCTCCAGCCCCAGCACCTTATCAAAGATTTCGCCCTTGGCGGAGAGCATGATGATTGGCACCTGGGAGGTACTTCGCAGTTCCCGGCAGACCTGATAGCCGTCGATGCCCGGAAGCATCAGATCAAGGAGAATCAGGTTGGGCTGAAATTCGGGAAATACCCGGAGAGCTTCTTCCCCGTCTCCGACAATTTTCGTTTCAAAACATTCTTTCGTCAGGTAAAGTGAGATTAGTTCAGCAATGTTGTAGTCGTCATCTACGATGAGAATGCGCTGCTTTTCAGCCATGTTGATTCCTCCTGTTTTTTTGGATATTTGTAACTGTTCAGTACCTTCACAGTTATGGATATTTCTTATTTAAATGTCACGATTGTAACGCCTGTATCGCCTTCGCCAAACTCGCCAAGCCGGTATTCCTTGACATAGCTTAATTTCTTCAAGTGGCGGTGTACGCCCGCTTTCAAAGCGCCGGTTCCACGACCATGTACGACGCGGACCTGCGGAAGATGCGCCAGGTAGGCATCATCCAGGTATTTGTCGAGTACCGGGATCGCCTCATCGACGGTCATGCCAATCAGGTTGACCTCCGGCGATACGCTGAAGGACTTGGACATCTTGATCTTGCTGCTTCCGCTTCCGGATCCGCGGGAACCACCCGTATGCGTGCCGGAAAGTCCCGGTCCGGTGATGGATGCTTCCTCGACCATTTCCAGATCGCGGATATTGACGAGGGAGCGCAGAATTCCCATCTGTACATACAGATCGCCCTTGGCGTTCGGCAGGGAGCTGACGGTTCCCTTTAAATTCATCGAGAGAACGCGCACGGTATCGCCGAGACGCAGCTTTTTCGCGGAAACGGCTTTTTTCGGTGCGGCGGTTTTCTTAACTGCCAGTTTCTTGTCTACATCCTGGATCTTGCCGCGTAGCTTGGTCCGCTCAGCTTCCAGTTCTTTATTGACGCCGGAAGACTTGGCAAGCTTGTTGATGTTGCGGATCGTCTGATCGGCGGTGTCCTTCGCATCCTGAAGGATCTTCTGAGCTTCCTCGCGGGCTTTGGAAAGCATTTTTTCCTTCTGCTCGGAGAAACGTTCTTCCTTCTGCTGGAGGCGGTTCTTCAGCGTTTCAATTTCCTGTTTATAGGAGGCGATCTCTTCGCGCTCTTTTTCAATGGTCACGCGGCTGTTTTCCAGATTGGCAAGCAGATCCTCGAAGGATTCGTCCTTCTGCTCCATCTGGTTTTTCGCCTCGTCGATGATATAATCCGGCAGCCCCAGCTTGCGGGAAATGGCAAATGCATTACTTTTTCCTGGAATACCGATGAGCAGGCGGTAGGTCGGGCGGAGAGTCTCGACGTTGAACTCGCAGCAGGCATTTTCAACGCCTGGCGCGGTCAGCGCAAAGACTTTTAATTCGCTGTAATGCGTGGTTGCGATCGTCCGGCAGGTCATGTTGTGCAGGAAATTTAAAACCGCAATCGCCAGCGCCGCGCCCTCGGTCGGGTCGGTACCGGAACAGAGCTCATCGAAGAGACAGAGCGAATTGGCGTCCGCCTCATTTAAAATCGAAACGATATTCGTCATATGGGCGGAGAATGTACTCAGATTCTGCTCGATGCTCTGCTCATCGCCAATGTCGGCAAATACATTGTCAAAAACAGCCAGCTCGGATCCCTCAAATGCCGGGATATGGAGTCCTGACTGCCCCATCAGGGTAAAGAGTCCGACGGTTTTTAAAGAAACGGTTTTACCACCCGTGTTTGGACCCGTCACAATCAGAAGGTCAAACGAATCGCCAACCCAGATGTTGATCGGAACGACCTGTTTCGGATTTAAGAGAGGATGGCGTCCGTCCTTGATATTGATATACCGTTTGTTGTTAAATTTCGGTTCCACGCAGTTATAGTGGCGGGAAAGAGCTGCCTTTGCGAAAATAAAATCGAGCTCTGCCAGAATCGAAAGATCCGAGAGGATCGCGTCGGTGTAAGGCATAAGCTGGCTGGAAAGAGCTGCCAGAACGAACTCAATTTCCCGTTTTTCCTGGATTTCCAGCTCGCGCAGTTCGTTGTTCAGCTTGACGATCGCGAGCGGCTCGATAAATACAGTCGAACCGGTCGAGGACTGGTCGTGCACCATGCCTGGAACCTGGGATTTATACTCAGCCTTGACCGGCAGGCAGTAGCGCCCGTCGCGCATTGTGATGACGGCATCCTGTAAATAGGTCCGGCTGGAATTTAAAATAGAATTTAACTGGGTATGGACGCGTCCGCCCACGATCTTCATGGAGCGGCGCACTTTGGCAAGTCCCGGACTTGCGTCATCGCTGACCTCATCCTCGGATGGCAGGCAGCGCTTGATCTCATTGTTGACCGGCGTCAGCGGATCCAGGGCGCGGAAGCGCTCATCGAGGGAATCATCTGGAAATTCTTCGGATTTCTCATGGCGTCCGTAGCTCTGCGCGCGGGCAGCGACTGTCAGCAGGGAGCTGACAGCGAGAAGCTCCGGGATCCCCAGGGAACTTCCGATTTCCAGACGTTTCATGGAACCACGCACATCCTTCACGCCGCCGAAGGAGAGACTTCCCTTCATGCGGACGCGCGTCAGGGCATCGGTCGTCTCCGTCTGGCTCTGCCGGATCGTCCCCAGATCACAGGACGGCTGCAGTTCCCGGCACATCTGTTTTCCCATCTCCGTGGAGGCGTACTCCGTGAGCTGGTCGATGATCTTTGTATATTCGAGAGTTTTTAATGCTTTTTCATTCATGTTGTGGTAATCCTCTTAATTTAAATGGTGTTCACATGATACCGTGACCACTAAATTCGTGAAAGACCTCATTAAGTGGTCAGGTATAAGTTCTCACTAGACTCGAAAAGACCTCGTCAAGTGTTCACATTATATCACATTCCCCGCCGTCTAGCCAAGCATTCGCACTTTTTTCTTGCATAACCTTAAGAAGGAAAGTATAATTAGGATATGTTATGCAAAGGGGAAAGTGAAATGCCGGATTCAGAAGAACTTGAAAAAAAGGAAAAACGGGAATTCATGAGAGAAACGATAGTGAAGCCGCCGCTGACCAGAAAACAGATTGCGAAGCGGGTGGCTCTCTTTGTATGCGCGTCAGCCGCATTTGGAGGAGTCGCGGCGGTTTCGTTTGCGGCGGTAAAGCCGTTTGCGGATCGGTGTTTTCAGGAAAATGGGATGCAGGAGACATCCTCAGTCGAGTTTTCCAAGGACGATCCGGACTCTGTTTCGCCGTCGGACGGTGCAGATGCGGATATGACAGCGCAGCCGGAACAAATGGAGCAGGAGATTGATGAGGCGGTCAGCGAGGCGCTTTCCAGCTATCAGTTTTCCGCAGACAATTTCAATTCGATGACGTCGGTGCTGCGTGGAATCGGGGAACAGGGTGATAAGTCGATCGTGACGGTCAGCTCCGGCAAACAGGATACGGATATATTTGGAAACCCGGTGGAAAATACGGGTGATTATGCAGGTGCAGTCATCGCGGAGAGTGATGGAGAATTTCTGATCTTTACTTACGCCGATGCGGTGCGGGCAGCAGATTCGATCAATGTGAGATTTTCGGATGGAACGAAGATCGCTGGTACAGTGCGCCAGATTGACGAAGTGCTCGGAATGGCAGTTGTGGCGGTGCCGTCCGGCAATCTGCCGGAAGAAGAGCGGAAAAAGGTGCAGGTGCTTTCACTTGCCAATTCATATACGGTCAAGGCAGGCGATGTCCTCGTAGGTATCGGCGGTCCGTCCGGACAGGTGCATTCGCTTTCGTTCGGAACGGTATCCTACGTGGCGCGCAATGTGCAGATTACAGATGGACTGACGCGGATCCTGTATGCGGATATCAGCAGCAATTCGCAGACGGGTACCTTTTTGATCAATACAGCCGGAGAGATGGTCGGCTGGACATCGGAGTCCTGCCGCAGCGAGAGCTGTACGGATCGGACGGCGGCGTACACCATTTCCAGCTACAAGCCGATTCTGGAGCGGCTGACGAATGGCGCTTCGGCGGCATATCTGGGCATCCTGGGACAGGATGTGAGCCGTGCGATGCAGGGGAGCGGCATTCCGGCGGGCGTTTACGTGACGGAGGCAGTCTCCGGCAGCCCGGCATATGACGCTGGCATCCAGCCCGGCGATATTATTGTGAAATTTGGCACAAAGGAGATCGGAAGTTTCAAAGATCTCCAGGCGCAGATTGAAAATTCCGCGAGCGGCGTGTCTGTATCGGTAAATGTGATGCGGAAAGGGCGCGACGGATACACGGAAATTCCATTTTTGGTATCTCTGCGCGCCAGATAGAAATTCAGGAGGATATAGGCAGAATGAGATATATTGAACAGTTCCGGGAAGGAATGAGAGTCTCGGACGTATATTTATGTAAGACGAAACAGCACGCGGTGACGAAAAACGGAAAAGAGTACGCTTCCGTGCTGCTTCAGGATAAAACAGGCACGGTAGACTGCAAAATCTGGGATTTAAGTTCTCCGGGCATCAATGATTTTGAGCCGCTGCAGTACGTCTATGTGGACGGCGATGTGACGGTTTTCCAGGGTTCCAACCAGTTAAATATCAAGCGCATACGCAAGGCAGACGAGGGCGAGTATCAGGAAAGTGATTACCTTCCGGTCAGCTCAAAGGATATCAAGATAATGTATCAGGATCTGACGGCTCTGGTGCAGTCTTTCCAGAATCCGTACCTGAAAAAGCTGGCATCCAGCTGTTTCCTGGAAGATAAGGCGTTTGTGAAGAAATTCTGCTTCCATTCGGCGGCGAAGAGTGTGCATCATGGTTTTGTGGGCGGACTTTTGGAACATACGTTAAGTGTTATGAAACTCTGTGATTTCTACACGAAGTCATATCCGGCGCTGAATCGCGATCTGCTTCTGACGGCGGCGCTGTTCCACGACATCGGAAAAGTGCAGGAATTATCCGCGTTTCCGGAAAATGATTATACGGACGACGGTCAGCTCTTAGGTCATATCGTGATCGGCACGATGATGGTTGCAGACCGTATTAAGGAGATTCCGGGATTCCCGGCAAAGACAGCGGCGGAGTTAAAGCACTGCATCCTTGCGCACCACGGCGAATTAGAGTACGGTTCCCCGAAGAAACCGGCGCTTCTGGAGGCGCTGGCATTGAATTTCGCGGACAATACCGATGCGAAGATGGAGACGATGCTGGAAGTCTTAAAGAGCGGCGGGGAGAATCCGGGCTGGCTCGGATATAACCGTTTCCTGGAGACGAATGTGAGAAAGACGACGCCGACGGAATAATAATAAGATAACAGACATCTAAAATGAGTCTAAATGTATATAAGAAAAAGAAAACAGCGCTGCACAAGCAGATGCTGCCTTGCAGAAGCGGGGGAACGAAAAAATAGGAATCAGGTGTCTATGCTGTTGGCAGAGAAGCGAGTTAAATAGCCGCACATAAAATAAATAAGAAAAATGGAGAAGGATACCAGGAAGGTACAGCGGTTCAGTAGGGATCGCACTTTTCTGATATCCTTTTGTTTCATAAAGAAAAATATAGGGGTACAACAGAAAATATGAAAAAACGAGAAAATACAGGCAAAATCATTGGAAAGGTGTTCGGAGAAGCCAGGGAACTTGGCGTTACTGCCTTAGCGGCGGCAGTCATGCTTTCCGGATGCGGAAACGCTGGAAATCAGGCACAGAAAGGCGGTTCCGGCGCAGAACAGACGGAAAATACCCAAACAAGCGTTATTATCGCGATGCCGCCGACTTCAGAGCCGGAGGCGGGCTTTGATCCGGCATATGGCTGGGGCGCGGGCGAGCATATGCATGAACCGCTGATCCAGAGCACCCTGACGGTGACAGAAGCAGATTTGAGTATCGGGTATGATCTGGCGACGGATGTGGAGACCTCCGAGGATGGAATGACATGGACGGTGACGATCCGCGACGATGCGAAATTCACGGATGGCGAGGCGCTGACCGCGGAGGATGTGGCATTCACTTATAACACATTGAAAAAGACGAGTTCCGTCAACGATTTTTCAATGCTGAAACAGGCGGAGGCGATCGATGATGTGACGGTTGTGTTTGAGATGGAACGCCCGTTTGCTATCTGGTCATACACGATGGCGGTGACGGGAATTGTGCCGGAGCATGCATATGGAACGGATTACGGCACACATCCGATCGGTTCCGGGCGATATATCCTGAAACAGTGGGACAAGGGGCAGCAGGTGATTCTGGAAGCCAACCCGGATTATTATGGGGATGCGCCGAAGATGCGGCAGGTCACGATTCTCTTTATGGAAGAGGATGCGGCATTTGTGGCGGTGCGCGCCGGGCAGGTGGATGTGGCGTACACGGCGGCGTCCTATGCAGACCAGTCGGTTCCAGAATTCAGTCTTTTGGATTGTGAGACGGTGGACAACCGTGGATTTAACCTCCCGGCAGTGCCGGAGACGGTACGGGGGGATGGCGTAAAAATCGGCAATGATTTTACCGCGGATGTGCAGGTGCGCCGGGCGATCAACCTGGCGATTGACCGGCAGGAAATGATCGATCATGTGTTAAATGGTTACGGCAGCCCGGCATATAGTGTCTGTGACAAGATGCCGTGGTACAACGATGAAATGGAGAAAATTTCCTATGATGTGGAGAAGGCGGAAGAGATGCTGGATGCGGCGGGATGGAAGAAAAATGCTGACGGCATCCGCGAAAAGGATGGAGTGAAAGCCATTCTGGAATTTCTCTATCCGACCGGGGATTCGGTGCGTCAGGCGCTGGCAGCCGATACGGCACAGCAGTTAAAAGAGATTGGAATTGACGCATCGATCCGCGGCACCGGCTGGGATACTGCGTATGACGAGGCACAGTCGCAGCCGCTTCTCTGGGGCTGGGGCGCGCACACGCCGATGGAATTTTATAATATTTACCATACAAAGGCAGATACGGGGCTGGCAGAATATTCGCCGTATGCGAATGAGACCGTGGACGCTTATATGGATGAGGCCCTGGAAGCACCGGATCTGGAAAGTTCGTATGAATTGTGGAAAACGGCGCAGTGGGACGGCGAGACGGGCGTTTCAGCCGAGGGTGATCTTCCGTGGATCTGGCTGGTAAATGTCGATCATCTGTACTGGGTGAGAGACGGGCTTCATGTCGCAGAGCAGAAGGTGCATCCGCACGGTCACGGCTGGTCCATCGTCAACAATGTCGATCGGTGGTACTATGAGTAGGATGAAATGGTTTGGGCGCAGTCTGCTGCACCTGATTCTGCTGCTTTTGGCAGTCAGTCTGGTATCGTTTCTGCTGGTGTCGATGTCTCCGGTCGATCCGCTGCAGACGAATGTCGGGCAGACGGCGCTCGGCTCGATGGCGCCGGAGCAGATCGAGAAGCTGCAGGCGTACTGGGGCGTTGGTGTGCCGGTCTGGAAGCGCTTCTTTAGCTGGATTTCGGGCATCTGTCATGGTGATTTTGGCATTTCCCTTCTGTACCGCAGACCGGTGCTGGAGGTGATCGCGGAAAAGGCGTCTGCGTCAGTGTGGCTCCTTCTGTCTGCGTGGCTGTTTTCGGGAATCGTGGGGATATTTTTAGGAATTGCAGCGGCGGCAAAACGGGGCAAGTGGGTGGATCGCCTGATTACGGGCTATTGCATCGTGATCGCGGGAACGCCGTCCTTCTGGCTGGCGCTGGTGCTGCTGCTTCTCTTTACAGTGCAGCTTCCCATCTTCCCAATCGGGTTCAGTGTCCCGGTGGGAATGGCGGCGGACGAGGTCAGCCTGGCGGATCGCCTGTATCACGCATTTCTGCCGGCGTGTACGCTGGGACTGACAGGGATTTCTTCGATTGCGATGCACACGCGCGAAAAAGTGATTGAGATTCTGGAAAGTGATTACGTACTCTATGCGCGGGCGCGGGGCGAGAGCGGCTGGCGGCTGATTTTCCGGCATGGACTCCGCAACCTGCTTCTCCCGGTAATTACGCTGCAATTTGGCTCGATCAGCGAGATTTTCGGCGGTTCGGTGCTGGTGGAACAGGTCTTTTCCTATCCGGGACTCGGACGGGCGGCGGTCACGGCGGGGCTGGGAAGCGATATCCCGCTTCTGCTGGGAATTACACTCATCAGTGCCGTGCTTGTATTTGCAGGAAATGCAGCGGCGGATGGGCTGTACCGGCTGGTCGATCCGAGACTTAGGAAAGGAGGTAGGGCATGAGAAAGAAAACACTCTGGCTGCTGGGAATTTCCCTCCTTTTCTTGATTCTGGTGACAGTGCTTGGAATCGTCTGGGAGGATGCCGCACAGCAGGTCGATTTTGCGAGAAAAAACCTGCCTCCGGGAACCGGCGGGCTGTTTGGAACCGACTGGATGGGGCGGGATATGCTGAAACGGACGGTTGCGGGGCTTTCTTTAAGCATCCGGCTGGGGCTTCTGACCGCGGCGATCAGCGCCGCGGTGGCATTGGCGCTTGCATTGCTGGCGTCGCTTGGCGGGGGCCTGATGGATTCATTGGTATGCGGGCTGATTAATCTGGTAATGGGAATCCCGCACATGCTTCTCCTGATCCTGATTTCCTACAGTCTGGGAAAGGGATTCCGGGGTGTAGCAGCCGGGATTGCCCTGACGCACTGGGCGTCCCTGGCGAGGCTTTTGCGGGCGGAAATCTTACAGATCCGGGACAGTCCGTATATGCGGATCTCCGAAAAACTGGGGAAAAAGCCCTGGTGGATTGCCTGGAACCACATAGTACCGCAGGTATCGCGGCAATTTGTAACCGGGTTAATTCTTCTCTTTCCCCATGCGATTCTTCATGAGGCGGGCGTGACCTTTCTGGGCTTCGGCCTTTCCTCCGAGCAACCGGCGATCGGTGTTATTTTATCCGAGAGTATGTCGTACCTGATTACCGGAAAATGGTGGCTGGCGCTCTTTCCGGGCGCGGCACTGGTGCTGGTAACGCTGGGATTTCAGGCGATCGGGCAGAGCCTGGGGCGGCTGATGGATCCGGGGAGCGTGCATGAGTAGAGGATGCTGGGAATGAGGCAGAAAAACATATATTTTGATAAAATGATGCGATTAAGACAGAAACAATCAAAAACGATGCGGCTATCAGATTTGGAACAGACAGACGTTCTCAAAGAACGGAGATTGCGTGAAAATCGTGATTCCATGGAAAAGCCGATATTGAAAATTCAAAATCTAAACTTATATTTTACGCAGTACGCGCGTGGGCTTAGACGGCGCGAACTCCATCCGCTCCGCGACCTTTCCTGCAAACTTTTCAGTGGGGAGCTGACGGCGGTGGTCGGGGCGAGTGGTTCGGGAAAAAGCCTGCTGGCGCACGCGATTCTGGGGATCTTGCCGTACAACTGCCGGATGGAAGGAAAAATTTCCTATCAGGGAGAGGTTCTGGATGAGACGCGGCTTGCCGGGCTGCGGGGCAATGGGATTTCCCTGATTCCGCAGGGGGTTTCCTACCTCGATCCGTTGATGCGGGTCGGGGATCAGATCTGCGGCGGCAGAAAAGATGAAGCGACGCGGGCAAAATGCCGCCAGCTTTTGAAGCGGTACGGGCTGGATGAATCAGTGGAAAAATGTTATCCATTTGAGCTGTCGGGCGGCATGGCGCGGCGCGTCCTGATGGCAGCGACACTGATGCAGGAGCCGAGGCTGATTGTGGCGGATGAACCGACACCGGGGCTGGAGGCGATGACCGCGCGCCATGTGATCCGTCATTTAAAAGAGATGGCACAGGACGGGGCAGCGGTGCTTTTGATTACTCATGATCTGGAACTGGCGATTGAGATGGCGGACCGGATTCTGGTGTTTTATGACGGGACGATTCTGGAGGAAGTAAAGCCGGAGAACTTCCGGGAGGGACGGAATCTGAAAGAGCCATACACGCAGGCGCTCTACCGGGCGCTGCCGGAACATGAATTTTTTGGAGGAGAATGAGATGTCACTAAAGGCAGAAAACCTATCTTTTTCATATGAAAATGGCGGGCGCCACGTGCTGACGCGTATTTCCCTGAAAATTGAGCCGGGAGAGCGCGTGGGGCTGGTGGCGCCGAGCGGATATGGAAAAACGACGCTGTGTCGCCTGCTGGCGGGATATGAGAGACCGGAGGCGGGAATGGTAGAGATTGACGGCATACCGATTGAGAATATCCGGGGCTGTATGCCGGTGCAGTTAATCTGGCAGCACCCGGAGCAGGCGGTCAACCCGCGCTGGCGGATGCGCCAGGTTCTCAGTGAAGGCGGTCAGGTGGATGAGGAGAGCCGGGGACGGCTTGGCATCCGGGAAGAATGGCTGGATCGGTTCCCATCGGAGCTTTCCGGAGGCGAACTGCAGCGGTTTTGTATTGCCAGAGCGCTGGCGGCAAATCCGAGGTATTTGCTGGCGGATGAGATTACCGCGATGTTTGACGCAGTGACCCAGAGCCAGATCTGGCAGGCGCTTTTGCAGGAGGCAAAGGAGCGGGAGCTGGGAATGGTGATTGTGAGCCATTCGGAATCTCTTTTGAAGCGGATTTGCACGCGGCGGATTGATTTAAAGGCATTGCAGGAAAAGATGGCAGCAGTTTAGCCAGTGCACATATTGACAGAGAAAATCGGGATTGACCGAGCTCATAAGAGCGAGGGATGCTTCTTGTCCAAAGGACAAGAAGATGGGCGATAGTAAGAGATTAATAATTCGGGATTTGGTAAGGAGGAGGAAAAATGGATGTTCGGAAGCTGTTGGAAGAGGTAAAACGGGGGGATACGAGTATTGAGGAAGCGGAGAATGCGTTCAAGAATCTTCCTTACGAAGATTTAGGGTATGCGAAGCTGGATCTGCACCGGAAATTGCGTTCGGGATTCCCAGAGACGGTGTTCTGCCAAGGAAAGCCGGATGCCTATCTGGCGGATATTTTCGAGACGCTGTACCGGGAAAATGGGGAAGTACTCGGAACGCGGGCGACGCCAGAGCAGTGGAATCTAGTGCGGGCGCGCATCCCGGAGATAGAATACGATCCGGTTTCAAAAATTTTGCAGGCGAGAAAATCATCGGAGACACCGTGGAAGCTGGAAGGGCTGGTGGCAGTCTGCACAGGCGGAACCGCGGATATCCCGGTTGCGGAGGAAGCTGCCAAAACGGTAGAATTTTTCGGCTGCCGCGTGGAGCGCTACTATGATATAGGGGTGGCGGGCATCCATCGCCTTTTATCCAAACGCGAGGCGATTGCGCGGGCAAACTGCGTGATTGCGGTGGCGGGAATGGAAGGCGCGCTTGGCACAGTTGTCGCCGGGCTGGTGGAAAATCCGGTCATTGCGGTTCCGACCTCGGTCGGCTATGGTGCAAGTTTTCATGGACTGTCGGCATTGATCACGATGATTAATTCCTGTGCGAACGGCATTTCGGTTGTAAATATAGATAACGGCTACGGCGCAGCATATCTGGCGGCGCAGATCAACCGCCTGGCGGTGCGGGAGCCGAAGAAGACGGCAGAGTGATAGAAAGTTTGTGTTATTGTGGAAATAAACAGGACAATAGATGCATGAGAGCGGAAAAGCGGGAATGTATCAAAAGAGAGAAGACTGGAAGGAGAAGTAAAAAATGGATGAGAAAATCTTATATCTGGATTGTGCGTCTGGAATCAGTGGAGATATGACGGTTGGCGCACTGTTGGATCTTGGAGCAAGCCGGGAAAAACTGGTACAGGCACTGGACAGTCTGGGCGTATCCGGGTATCATCTGCATTTTGGGCGGACGAAGAAATGTGGAATCGATGCGTATGATTTCGATGTACATTTAGAGGAAGAA
>NZ_QUEG01000009.1:0-5250 GCF_003477925.1 Clostridium sp. AF32-7AC | reverse complement strand
AGAGCATCATCACGACCACGAGCATCATCACGACCACGAGCATCATCACGACCACGAGCATCATCACGACCACGAACATGGTCATGAGCACGAACATAGCCATGATGAGCACGACCATGAGCATCATCACGATCATGAACACACTCACGACCATGAGCACAGCCATGATCACGCTCACACCCACGATCATATGCATCCTCACATCCACCGCAACATCCATGACATTTTCGAGATCATCGATCGTCTGGATGCATCTGACCGCGTTAAAAACCTGGCGCGCCGGATGTTCGAGATTGTAGCGGGGGCAGAGTCGAAAGCACACGGAATCCCGGTCAGCGAGGTTCATTTCCATGAAGTTGGTGCAATTGACTCGATTGTGGATGTTATCAGTGCGGCATTCTGCCTGGAGGATCTGGGAATCCACCGCGTGGTGATATCGCCGCTTTCCGAAGGTCATGGATTCGCACGCTGCCAGCACGGTTTAATGCCGGTTCCGGTTCCGGCGACGGCAAATATCGCAGCAGCACAGAGCTTGGAACTGACGCTTCGGGATGTCGAAGGAGAGATGGTAACGCCGACCGGCGCGGCGATCGCGGCGGCATTCCGGACAGAAGCGGCGCTTCCGAAGAAGTACCAGATCGAAAAGATCGGTATCGGCGCCGGAAATAAGGATTTCGCGCACGCGAATATCCTGCGGGCGATGCTTCTGACGGATAAAACGGTGGAAGTAGAAACCGGAAAAGACGGTCACGACGAGAGCTCCATGTGGGTCATGGAGGCAAACCTGGACGACTGCACCGGCGAGGCGCTGGGATATGCGATGGAGGTGCTTCTGGAAGCGGGCGCCAGAGATGTGTGGTACACACCGGCATATATGAAGAAAAACCGTCCGGCGTATGTGCTTCATGTACTGACAACGGCAGAAAAACGAGAAGAATTAGAACAGCTTGTATTCTCCTGTACGACCACGATTGGTGTGCGCCGTTATCCAGTAGAGAGGACGATACTGCCACGGGAAGTAAAGGAGATCCAGACCCGTTACGGGGCAGCAAAGGTAAAAATCTGCAAGCGCGGCGGCGTGGATACGTGCTATCCGGAGTATGAGAGCGTGCGCGCGATCTGCCGGGAGACAGGGAAGCGCTTCATGGAAGTATTCCACGGAGTAATGGAAGACGGAAGTATTAGTTTACAGTAGGCACTTTTGAGATTGAAAAACGGCACAGTGCATTCTCGTTAG
This sequence comes from Clostridium sp. AF32-7AC, assembly GCF_003477925.1. Taxonomy (NCBI): domain Bacteria; kingdom Bacillati; phylum Bacillota; class Clostridia; order Eubacteriales; family Clostridiaceae; genus Clostridium; species Clostridium sp. AF32-7AC. The sequence continues at coordinate 4,013 of NZ_QUEG01000009.1, read as the reverse complement.
ATAATTAAGAGGAGAATCAAGAACCATGGAAAATAAACCAATGATATCAGAGACAGAAAAAAGAGAAGCTTTAAAACAGTTCATGGCAGAAAAAGCGAAAGCACCGGTCTGTGTCGCCTTTTCGGGCGGTGTGGACAGCAGCCTGATTCTCAAGCTGGCGTGTGATACGGCGAAGAAGACGGGAATGCCGGTTTATGCCGTGACATTTCACACCATGCTGCACCCAGCCTGTGATCTGGAGATCGCGGAGCGGGTGGCAAAGGAGCTGGGCGCGATCCATAAAATTATCCAGGTCAATGAGATGGAGCTGGAAGCCATCCGGACGAATCCGGTCAACCGCTGTTATATCTGCAAACACCACCTGTTCGCGACACTTCTGGATTTTGCAAAAGAAGAGGGGATTCCGTGCGTGATGGACGGAACCAATGAGAGCGACCTGCATGTGTACCGCCCAGGTATCCAGGCACTCCGTGAGCTGGGTGTCGTCAGTCCACTTGCACAGTGCGGACTGGAGAAAAAGGATGTCAAGGCATTTGCAGCTGACTTAGGAATTTCCGTTGCATCCCGTCCGTCCATGCCATGTATGGCGACCCGCCTTCCATATGGAACTTCCTTTGACATGGAAGTTTTGAAGCGGATTGAGAAAGGCGAAGATTATCTTCGAAGCGTGTTTGGCGGAAATGTGCGCCTGCGCCTGCATGGCGATATTGTCCGGATCGAGGTGGATGCGGATAAATTTGAAAAAGCGATTGCCGAGCGGGAGACGATCTGCAGGACATTAAAAGAAATGGGTTTTCTGTACATTACACTCGATCTGGAAGGTTTCCGGTCGGGAAGTATGGATATAGTGCAGAAACTCAACGCGCTGGCCGGGAAATGAATGTGAAGGAGATGGAAATCCCATGCAAGAAGAATGTATTGTCTGTAAAGCACCTCTTATTTATCTGGAACAGGATGAATGGATGGAGTGCGAATTATGTCATAAAAAAGAATTGAGCAAGACCAGATGCCAGAACGGGCATTATGTTTGTAATGATTGTCATACGAAGGGACTGGACACCATTCTTTCCCTGTGTATAGACGAAACATCCAGAAATCCGATCGAGATTGTCCGGAAGATGATGGATGCACCGTTTTGCCATATGCATGGACCGGAGCATCATGGCATGGTGGGAGCGGCGCTGCTTACTGCATATAAAAATGCGGGAGGTGCTATTAATCTGCGGGAATCTGTGATGGAAATGCTGAACCGTGGAAAAGCCGTTCCAGGAGGAACCTGCGGATTCTGGGGTGCCTGCGGAGCGGGAATCAGCGCAGGTATGTTTGTATCTATCTTGTCTGGGGCGACGCCACTGACGGAGGAATCCTGGGGACTTTCGAATCAGATGACATCAAAAGCACTGGAAGCGATTTCGCACACCGGCGGTCCGAGGTGTTGTAAAAGAGATTCTTATCTGGCGATTCTGGCGGCGGTTGATTTTGTAAAAACGCATTTTGGAATCGAAATGGAATGCACAGAAGTCCATTGTACGCATTATGCTCAGAACAATCAGTGTATTGGCAAGCGCTGTCCATTTTGGCGATTTGATGATAATATTTGACTATAAATGGATAAACGGAGATAATAAAGCTGCGATATAATTAGATTGTGCGAGATGGGATTGCAGTTTGCATAATGTGTGAACTGTGATGAGAGAGCAATTTCTCGTGTAATAGGAAATTTCCTGGAATTCCCTATTACACAAAAAGGCACATCCTTTTTTACGTGGAAAAATCGGAAGTTGTGGAGGTGTTGAATGAAAAGTGTATTAATGATTGGACAGTCCAACATGGCTGGACGTGGATTCATAAATGAAGTACCGATGATTTGTAATGAGAGAATCCAGATGTTAAGAAATGGAAAATGGCAAATGATGACAGAACCAATTAACTACGATCGTCCTATATCAGGAGTAAGTCTTGCGGGTTCATTTGCTGCAATGTGGTGCATGGAAAACAAAGAAGAACAAATCGGCTTGATTCCATGTGCGGAAGGTGGCAGTTCCATTGATGACTGGTCTATAGAGAAAATATTATTTAAAAATGCAATTATTCAGGCAAAATTTGCAATGCAAAATAGTAATTTGATTGCTATTCTGTGGCATCAAGGAGAAAATGATAGCTATAATGGTAACTACAAAACGTATTATGAAAAATTACATACAATTTTTGAGGCTTTAAAAAATGAACTTAATTTAGACGATGTACCGTTTATTATTGGAGGACTTGGTGACTATTTAGGAAAGATAGGCTTTGGTTTTAATTGTACAGAGTATGACTTGGTGAATAAAGAATTATTACGATATGCCAATGATCATAATCATGTATATTTTGTAACTGCCCAGGGGTTGTCAGCAAATCCAGATGGCATACATTTAAATGCTGTCTCTCAAAGAAAATTTGGGGTTCGTTATTACTATGCCTACAAAAACAAAAAGAATGTGATAACACCTTTGAAAAACGAAGAAAAATTATTAGAGTCATGTATTAATATTCCATATACTCAGAATGAAATGAAATATTTAGCCATGATGGATTTGACAATGGGAAAATGTAGTTATGAAGAGTTCATAACAAAAATGAAAAATCTCTAACTTTCAATCTGACTAATGGAAATAAAATAAAGAAAAGAATTAGAATTTTACAAAGAAGTGTAATTGTATGAATAAAGCGATTGTTGTAATGAGGATTGCTATTCTTACTTCTTTGGAAAAAGATAAGTAATTGACTGGCAAATTCCAATTTGACGGAGTAATATATATGAAAATCCGAGAAGTGAATGAGAATAAAAAGCAGTTTATATCATTATTGTTATTAGCTGATGAACAGGAGAGCATGGTTGATCGCTATCTTGAAAAAGGAACTATGTATGTGCTTGAAGACAATGATGTAAAAGCTGAATGTGTTGTCACCGATGAAGGTAACGAAATACTTGAAATCAAGAATATCGCAGTCGATCCGGAAAATCAGGGAAAGGGCTATGGCAAAGCACTAATTGATTTTCTTGCCAGTAAATATGCAGATGAATATTCTGTTTTGCAAGTTGGAACAGGTGACAGTCCATTGACGATACCATTTTATGAAAAATGTGGGTTTGTTCGTTCTCACAAGATTCCCAATTTCTTTACTGACAATTATGACCACCCAATTTATGAGGGCGGTGTACAACTAATAGATATGGTATATTTGCAAAGACATATATAACTTCAAGCTTTTCGAATGTATGTTTGCGCCTGAGGAATTGGAGAGTGGATAATGAAAAAACCACCTTTGTACACTTTTTTAAAATGTGGATAACTTCTTAAAAACCACCTTTATACATTCTTGTAAAATTGGGAAAAAGCTCAAAAAACCACCTTTATACAGTTCTATGAAATGTGAATAATCACCAAAAATAACTTTTATTATTAAAAGACCACCTTTGTACAGTTTCTTAGATAAAAGATAAAGGAATCCAGAAAAACCACCTTTGTACAGTTAAAAACCACCTTTGTACACCTTTCGTACAAGATAGGTAATTGGCTTAAAAACCACCTTTATACACTAAAAAATTACCATCTTGCAAAATGCCTGATTTACCTAAAGAACTTGCTCGCACGGGATATGCACATATCGCATTTAGTGTAGGAAGTAAAGAAAAGGTTGATGCCTTGACCGTAGAGTTGAAAACTGCTGGTTATGAAGTAATCAGCGGTCCCCGGACAACAGGAGATGGCTATTACGAAAGCTGTATTGTTGCAATTGAAGGGAATCAAATTGAGGTTACAGTTTGAACCCGACAATTTCAAGTTCGAAAAATTGAGAAATCGTAAAATTGAAGAAAAAAGGAATGCACAGTTCTTAGCATATCGGGAACTGTGCATTTCTGTAAATAAATACTTTTAATTAGCCGATTACGGCATCTTCTGCTGTAAAATGTTCCAGAGAATTTTCTTTTACCTGAATGCAGATATAAGTAATTCCGGAAATATCGG
>NZ_QUEG01000008.1:0-125627 GCF_003477925.1 Clostridium sp. AF32-7AC | reverse complement strand
TAATTCACTTGCTGACTTTGGTAACTACTATAAATCAATTATTGAACAGAATTCTGATAGCTGCCTGGAAGTATCTGAAAGTATAGAAGTGAATGGAACGCGTACATTTGGATATAATGATCCAATTATTTACAAGAGAGTATAAAAGCTCTAATTGACAGGAGATGACTAGACTTGAAGAAGGCATATAAGCAGGAAATAGAGATGTGGAACCGGGTGTTTGCGGAATGTACACAGGAGGATTTGATAAGACAATACAATGAAGATGATATAGACGCAGTAATGCAGATATGGCTTGATACGAATATTCGTGCACATAATTTCATATCGTCTGGCTACTGGCGGATTAACTTCGACATGGTAAGAGAAATGCTTCCTCATGCAGAAATATACGTGCATGAAGAGGACTGTGCAAGGCAGATAGATGGATTTATTGGATTGAATGATGATTATATTGAGGGGATTTTTGTAAAAGAAACAATGCAGTCAAAAGGAATTGGAAAACAACTGCTAAATCATGCAAAGAAAGTTAAATCCACATTAAAATTAAGGGTCTACCAGAGAAATGAGAAAGCAATTAAATTTTATCTACGGGAGAACTTTTGCATTTAATCCGAAAGTGTAGATGACAACACAGGAGAAAAAGAATTTGTAATGATATGGAATAAATAAATTCCGGTTATGGAGGTTATGCCAGATCATATTCATTTACTTCTGGATTGCAAACCGCAATTTTTTATATCAGACATGCAGAAAGGAAAAACATGGAGAAAAAATCACAAAATCCAACCTCTAACAAAAATGAAACACCCGCACCGCAGGGAGGCAAATGGCCGGACGAGACGATCATTCGTTATATCATCCGTGCTTTTTTGCTGCTTATTGTATTCGCATGGGCGCTGGTAAACCTTGACGCTGTTTTGTGTTTTCTCGGCAAGGTGCTTGCACTGTTCACTCCGTTTCTGATCGGCGGCGCGATTGCTTTTTTGATCAACGTAGTTCTTCGGCCGATGGAATGCTGCTGGAACAAGGTGTGCCACAAAGCTCCTGCAAAGCTGACCCGCCCCGTGTGCCTGACAGCAAGCACCGTGCTTATCCTTGGAATTCTATTTGCTGTGGTGTTTATGATGCTCCCCAGCTTGCGGGAATCCGGCGATGAGTTTATCCAAAACATTCCGGTCTATGTGGAGGAAATCGGGCGGTGGTGGGCTGGCGTTGTCCAGTTTGCTGCAAAATATAACATTGTCCTGCCCGAATATGTCATAGACTCTGACCTGTTGATTGAGAAGGTCACCGCCTTGATCAGTGACGAGAAAAGCGGGATCCTCACTGTGACATGGGGCGCGGCAACCTCTGTCCTGTCGGTTTTTGTGGATGTTCTCTTGGGACTTGTCTTTGCACTTTATCTGCTTGCAAAGAAGGAAGTCGTCGCGGCACATTTGAAAAAACTCATTGTGACAGTCCTTCCGCAAAAGACGGCACAGCGGCTTCTTAGTATTGCCGCGCTGACCAATCAGACCTTCACAAATTTTGTCAGCGGGCAGCTTACCGAAGCGGTTATCATCGGTGTTCTGTGCTTCTTTGGAATGCTGATTCTTGGGATTCCGTATGCCGGTGCTGTCTCCGCGTTTGTGGCCGTCACTGCGCTGATGCCGATTTTTGGCGCATGGATTGGCGGCGGCTTTGGTGCGTTTTTGATTCTGCTGGCAGAACCTGGCAAGGCTCTGTGGTTCATTCTCTTTCTGATCGTTTTGCAGCAGGTGGAGGGCAATCTGATTTATCCCAAGGTGGTCGGCAAGTCCGTCGGACTTCCTGGACTGCTTGTGCTGATGGCTGTTACGATTGGCGGCGAAGCATTCGGCATCTTAGGGATGCTGTTCAGCGTTCCCGTCTGCGCTGTGCTGTTCAGCCTTTATTTGGAGTTCATGAAGAAAGCAAGCACCCTTTAAGTTGTGGTCTATTCAACAAAGACCACGGCAATTATCGAGCATATTATTTACGATGAGATGGATGACCATTACGGCGCAGAGCCGGAATATCCCTGGAATGACTGGAAAGCTGTGCTGAGGCGCAACGACAATAATAAATGGTATGGTGTGGTTCTGAAAGTATCTGCTGATAAGTTGGGGGCGTCGGAAGCAGCCGGCATTGATCTAGGGCTGCCGTTCGAGGAAAAACGAAGGGTTTTCGAGGGAGGCAAGTCAAATGGAAGACGATCGACTTGAATTATTCATTAGTTCTTGATAAGTAACCATTCGGTAATCATAGCGTAGTTATCGAATGGTTACTTTAATGAAGAAAATAATTATGGCAGAAGGTACAAAGAAACGGATTTTGAGAACAGCACTGGAACTGTTTGCGCATACGTGCCCAGTAAAGGATAGAGTTGTATCTTAACCTGAGTATAGTTATAATACAATTATGACAGCTGCTTTCCCAGGATTATCAATGACGGAAATGATGTATGACGATGATAGGCAGCAGGGAATTTCCTGGGTATAAAAAAGCTTGCGAAGCTAATGAGAAGGGATGACATCATGGGACATTTTTATTTTGTAAGACACGGACAGACTGTGTGGAATGTGGAGAATAAAATTTGCGGAGCAACAGACAGTCCGTTGACGGAGCATGGACGGCAGCAGGCGGCTGAAACCGGGAAAAATATTGTAGAAAGCGGAATCAAGGCAGATGAGATTCTCTATTCACCCCTTAGCCGTGCGGCAGATACAGCAAAAATTATTTCTGAAATGAGCGGGATTCCCTGCAGGGAAGAACCGAGACTCATAGAGCAGAATTTTGGAAAATGGGAGTCTACGCCGAGAGACGGCAAAGAGTTTAAGATGGCGAAAGCGTCATTTGCCTGCCGATATGAAGGGGGAGAATCCATGCTGCAGCTTGCACAGCGTATCTATAATCTGCTGGATGAGATAAAACAGGAGTCTGACCATAAGACATACATTCTGGTGGCACACAATGGAATTTCAAGGATGATTCAGTCGTATTTTACGGATATGACCAATGAAGAATTTGCATCCTTTGGTGTAAAAAACTGCCAGGTGGTGCGGTATGACTTCTAATCTGGAGCGAGGTGGGCAGTAAAGCTTACCGGGAAGCAGCGGGAGAGTAAAAATCACGTAACTGTGAAGGTACTGAACAGTTACAAAATCACAAACTTAAGGAGGAGAGATGAATCCAAATAAAAAGGATGATGCGAGCTACCTGCAGACGGTTGGCCGTGCCCTAACTATTTTAGAAATGTTCAGACAGCAGAATACACTGTCTCTGCCGTCGATTGCCAAGGAGCTGGGGGTGGGAAAAACCATCGCCTATCGATTGGTACATACTTTGACCGAAGAGGGATTCTTAACACAGGATCCTTTTACGAAACAGTACTCTTTGGGAGAGCAGGCGCTGGTATTGGGATTTTGTGCGGTGCATAGGCTGGATGTTAAACGAATTGCTCACGATTTTCTTTGGAAGTTCCATGAGCGCACCAAGATCAGCACATATCTTACGATTCCGTGTGGGAATCAGAGTTTGTGTGTGGATCGTGTGGTTTCAGATAGTACTGGGCGTTTGAGTTCAGTGTTTGTGGGGGGAGTATATCCGTTGTTTCGTGGGGCAAGCAATCGAGTATTACTGGCATTTGCTTCGTCCCAATTTCAAAGCAACTATCTCAATAGCTTAGAGTTGGCAGAAGAGGAGAAAGCTCAGCTGAAGGAGGATTTGAAAGACGCTCGAGCTCGTGGATATGATATTACTCATAACAGGCTGACAGAGGGACTGTTTGCCGTCGGATTTCCTATCTATAACTCAGCTAACCAGCTAGTGGCTGGTCTGAGTGTAGGGGGAGTAGATGATTCGGAACGACCAGACGTTGTGGAGAAATATATCCAGCAGGGGCGTCAACTGGCTGTTGAGATCAATAATCAAATGGGCTCAAACTATTACAGTAGAATATCTGATTGATTTGTTGCAGATGCAAATATAGGTAATAATATAAGGAATCAGGACAAAAGAAATGGTCTTTTGTCCTGATTCTCTTTTTGTCGCAAAAAAGTATGGATATAAAACTAATTTATGAGAATTTGATGTAGTATATTGACAAAACTCTGATAAAATGCTAATATAACAACATAATTCCTATGTAAGTAACCGTATTCCTATAATAGGAATCTCGGACAAATGAACGATAGAAAGGAGAGTGAGAATCATGAAGTATAAAGGTGCTGCAATCCAATATGACTGCCATTTTATGGATAAAGAGAAAAACTTGGCTGCTCTGACGAACTTGGTGCGTCAGGCAGCAGCTCAAGGGGCGAAGCTCATTGTTCTGCCAGAAATGTGTGCGACTGGATACTATTTTGATAGCATGGAACAGGCGGCCGAGATGGCAGAGCCCATAGCAAATGGGCAAACGGTACGATTATTGGAGAATTTAGCAAAGGAGTTAGATTGCTATTTGGTTGCAGGACTTCCTGAGTCGGATGGAGAGAGGTTGTACAATTCAGCGGTTCTTATAGGACCGGAGGGGCTGATTGGCCGACATCGGAAAATGCACCATTATGTTCCTGATAGTACATGGGCTAAAACGGGAGATGAACCGGTAAAGGTGTTTAATACTCCTATTGGAAATATAGGCATACAGATTTGTATGGATCTAAGTTATCCGGAAGGACCTAGGTTAAGCAGGCTTATGGGAGCACAGGTTTTGTGTTCGCCTATGAACTGGAACGAGCCATCTATCCCTTCATCTATCTGGCTGACACGTGCTAAGGAAAACGGTATGTATGTGATTGCTTCTAATCGACACGGAAATGAAAAAGGATTCGATTTCTGCGGCGGAAGCGGGATTATTGATCCAGAGGGCAGAGTAGTGGCGTGTCATCCTTATGGAGATGGAATTGCTATGGCTGAGATTGATTTAGAGATGAAGCCGGATCGAAGCGATATTCCTTTACGCCGCCCGAAGCTCTACCGTGAACTTCAGTTACAGCGTTATCCATGGTATCAGAGCCAGTATTACCAAGCATATGCTACGGAGCCATTGCTTGAGGGAAAGCAATTTTCAACGGCGGTATGCAGCATGAAACCGGAGAATCGGGAAGAAGGGTTTATGGCTGTAAAGCAGGCTATCAGTCAAGCTGGGAAGCAAGGAGAGCGCTTGCTGGTTCTGCCAGAACTGGTGCTTGGAGGTGTACCTGATGACTTGCAGCAAGCACAGTGCGTGGCCATTCGAGAGGATGATCCGGTGTGGAAAGAACTATCTTCTCTAGTCATGGAGAATCATGTGGATGTGATTCTGGGCTTTGTATTAGAAGAAAACGGGAAGCTATGGAATGCAGCAGCATGCTTGTGCGAGGATGGTTCTCGACATTACTATCGGAAGAGTCATCTGACTGAGAGGGAAGCACAGTGGGCGGAAGCAGGAGACCGTGCCGGACTGGTCCTTGATCGCCCTTATGGCAGAATCGGTGTACTGTTAGGCAACGAAATTTTTATTACGGAAGTACCTCGATTGCTGGCCAATAGCGGATGCGATATTTTAGCTGTTCCAGCGGTGGAAAATCCGTCGTGCCCTCCTGGTATTCCAGAGGTTCAACAGGAGGTGGAACATTATCATCTTGCTAGGGTAAGAGCTAATGAAAATAGTACATACGCAGTCTTTGCGGCTCAAAAAGGAGTGAGCGGCATATTTGGTCCAGATATGTTCCTAGTACCGCGGAATGAAGTGGTGCTCAACGAGAGCGGATTTGCAGATATGACAATGGATACTCGATTTATATTGTCAGATGAAAGTGGATGTCCAGCGATAAACCTGGTTCGAGAAAAGCCAATGCTTGGAACCAGACATACTACATGGTATGACAAGTTGATAGAAGAAACGGATTGTGTGCTTTAAAAGAAGGGAGAGCCATATGAGCGATAAAAAACATGATGTGAATGCTGTGACAACTGAGCCTAACGTGGAAGATCAGGATTATATTTATACTCCGGTTCCTCAAAATAAGCGGTACGGATGGATTAAGATGTTTTTCGTCTGGTTATGTTGGAATGTAGTAGTAGGAGACCTGGCTACAGGTACGGCGTTAGGATCCAGCATGAAGTTTCGGGATGCTCTTATTGCCCTGTCAATCGGCGATATTATATTAGTGGCGGTCATGATTATGACTGTGTATATCGGTTCAAAAACCGGATTGGCAGCAATGTCATTGATTCGGTTTACCGTAGGTCGGGTAGGAACTTATATTTTCTCGGCGATTATCTGTGTGACCTCAGTGGGTTGGTTTGCCACCCAGTTGGGCTTCTTTGGGCAGATTTGGTCTCAGTATATTCCGATAAGCGTACCGATCCTGGCAGTGCTGGGCGGAATTATGATGGCATCTACAGCGATTAAGGGATTTAAGGGAATGGAGAAGTTAAGCACATTTGCAGCGATTCCGTTGCTTCTGTTTATTGTTTTGGCATTGGTTAACTGTGTAAGATTGATTGGTGTAGATTCTTTGTTCTCTTATAGCCCTGCGGGAAGTCAGATTGGCACCATGGCTACTGGCGTGACCACAGTTATTGGCAGCTGGGCAGCCGGAATGGCTACCGTTCCCGACTGCGGTCGATTTGCAAAGACAGATATCGTAAAGATCTCTATCGTTTGGATCGCTGGTCTTTTCTTTGGTCATTTCCTGCTTCCAATTGCTGGTATTGCAGCTGCTCTGCATCTGGAAACATGGGATTTCGGAGTAGTATCTGATTACATTGGCGTACTGGCAACTGGTTCAGGAATCATTGGTGCTCTGCTTATTACTTTAGCTGCATGGACAACTAACCAGCAGAACCTGTACTCTGCATCCAATGCGACATGCAACATTATTGAAGTGAAGAAAAAGAGCACTGTTACCATTGTTCTGGGCGCGATCGGAATTGCTTTAGGTTTCTGTGGTGTGGTGGACTACTTTGTGCCGTATATGACATGGCTTGGTATTGTAATCCCGCCAATGGCTGCAGTTATGGTGGCTGATTATTTGGTACTGCCTTTGTTTGGAGTAAAACATAATTATAATTATAATGACATTTCGTACGAAAACCTTCCACTTATCAAGTGGCCTTCCGTTCTGGCTTGGGGATGTGGTGTAGCAGTTGCTATTTTCTCTCCGGGCATTCAGGCTATTAATGGTATGGTAGCTACGGTTGTGCTGCATGTGGTATTTAATCTGATGGCAAATAAGAAGAATTAAGGTGGAAGCATCTTGATGCAGAATATAGAAAGGAAGAAAGTTATGGAACATATTGGAATGAAATTGACAGAAGAACATGTCCGTTGGGCGGCTCTTGGTGGCTCTATTCTTGGCGGCGGTGGAGGCGGTTCGGCAAAGACCGGAGCTGAGTTCGGAGATCTGGCTGTGCGGTTCAGCCAGCTGGAATTAACCCCGTTGGATCAGATTGATCCGGAAACCGTGGTTGTCACAGCCTCTATGGTAGGAGCTCCTGCCGCACAGGAGAAGTTTGTCTCCCCGGCAGATATGATGCGCTGCGTGGAGCTCTTTACTCAAAGCACGGGTATTCGTCCAGGAGGTATCGTTACTAATGAGAATGGAGGCGGTTCTACGTTCAATGGATGGCTAGAGGCATCCATGCTGGGAATCCCTCTGATAGACGCTCCCTGCAACGGCCGTGCTCATCCTACGGGAGTGATGGGAAGCCTGAATCTTCATCGTGATCCCAATTATATTACTACCATGACCTGTGTGGGCGGACGAAAGGAATTGGGTCGACACGTGGAATGTACAGTTACAGGTTCTATTGATCATTGTTCTAAACTGGTGCGGGCGGCTGCTGTGGAGGCTGGAGGCCTTGTGGCTGTAATCCGGAACCCGGTGAAGGCTTCGTTCCTGCAAAAAAACAGCGCTGTGGGGGGCTTGTCACTGGCTATTGAGACGGGACGCCGTTATTCACAGGGATTAGAAAAGTCGGTAGAAAATGGTGTGCAGGAGGTTTGTGAATTTTTAGGCGGTGAGATATTGGCTCACGGTCCGGTAGAGGAGTATCAGCTGCGCAGTGAAGGCGGCTTTGATGTAGGTATCGTTAAGATTGGTGGATATGAGATGTCTTTCTGGAATGAGTACATGACGGTGGATGGACCAGATGGACAGCGCAAAGGCACATTCCCTGATCTGATTATGACATTTGACAGCCAGACTGGACGGCCAACGCCTACATCTGACTTGAAACAGGGCCAAGAAGTTTATCTCATTCATGTGGGTTATCAGCATCTGAAGTTGGCGGCTCCCATGTTTGACAAGGACTTATTGGCGGGCGTAGAGAAGATCATCAACCGTCCTATTGTGGATTGTGTGTCATTCTGATAAGGAGATAAGGAAATCTATGCGAAAGACCCCGCCGCCAAAATACTGGCAGCGGGGCCTTTGTAGATAGGACGTAACGGTTCAGTAGGTCTGTGCATTTACTGCACTGACCGTACGAAAACATGGGTCAGCAGGCAAAAATCCCATTGCCGTAGGCAATTTTTAATGGATTTTTGCGCGTGACTGTGAAGGTACTGAACAGTTACGATAGGGCAAGCATAAGATGGAGGAGATTAAGATGGTGAAGATGAAAGTTGGAGCAATAACCATTGGGCAGTCACCCAGGACGGATGTGGTACAAGAACTGTTCCCGCTGATGGGTGAGCAAGTGGAACTAATTCAGGCAGGTGCATTAGATGGGCTCACTCGGGAGGATATCCAGGCATTTGCACCAGGACCAGAGGATTATACTTTAATCTCACGGCTTCGAGACGGAAGTTCGGTTATGATTGCCGAACGACATATTCTGCCCCAGCTGCAGCAGTGTATCGAACGGTTGGAAGAGCAGGGCGTAAATTTGATTCTGTTTTTGTGCACGGGGGATTTTCCGGCTGTGTTTCATTCTAAAGTGCCATTGATTTTTCCGTGCAAGGTGCTTAATGGGCTTGTGCCAGCCTTGTCTAATCGAGGAAAGATCGCTGTAGTGGTTCCAACACCGCAGCACGTGGATCAGACAGAGAAAAAGTGGAATCAGTATGTAAAGGAGAGTATTATTATTCCGGCTTCTCCCTACGGTAGCCAGGATGATTTGGATGCGGCGGCTAGAGCTGCAGCGAAAATGGATGTGGATCTGGTGGTAATGGACTGCATTGGCTATAATATCGGAATGAAAGAACAATTTCAAAAATTATCTGGAAAACGGGTGATTTTGTCCCGGACACTTGCAGTCCGGGTTATGATGGAACTGCTGTCATAAGAGGGGGGGAAATGCGATGGAACTGGCGGAAATTGGAAAAAATATTTTAACAAACTGCATGAATGTCAAACCAGGGGAGAATGTACTGATAGTGACCGATGATGAGAAGTATGCCATTGGTCAGGCCTTGTATCAGGCGGCTAAACTTTTGAAAGCAGAAGCTATGTTAATGACTATGACTGCTAGAGAGGTGTCTGGTCAGGAACCACCCGCTGTAGTGGCAGCTGCCATGAAAGCGGCGGATGTGGTAATTTGCCCCATGAAAACATCTATTACGCATACACGAGCCAAAATTGAGGCAGCGGAAGCTGGAGCAAGGATTGCTACAATGCCGGGAATCACGGAGGAAATGTTTGCCATGGGTGCTATGACTGCAGATTACAGTCGTGTTATGGCACTTACAGAGCAGGTGACTGATTTATTGACGAATGCCAATACAGCACGCATAGAGAAAGATGGACATGTTTTAACGCTGGATCTTCGGGGACGGCGTGGAGTATCTAGCCCTGGTGTCTATCGGGAAAAGGGGCAGGCGGGAAATCTTCCTTCCGGAGAGTCCTACATAGCTCCGATAGAGACAGGAGCAAATGGTACGATGGTAATTGATGGATCTATGGTTGGAATCGGTTTATTAGAACAGCCTTTGGAAGTGAAAGTGAAGGACGGGGTTCTTCAAAGCATCCAAGGAAAAGAAGCAGAGAAACTGGAGATTCTCTTGAGAAATAAGAACAATGCCACTCTGTGTGAACTGGGCATTGGAACCAACTATGCGGCCAGACTGATCGGCGTTATTCTGGAGGATGAGAAAGCTTATCAAACGGTCCATATTGCCTTTGGTACTAACGTAGGATTTGGAGGAAATAATCAGGCAGACTGCCATATGGACGGAATTATTAAGAATCCCACATTGTATTTGGATGACAAGCTAGTTATGTTAGATGGAGTTTTCCAGATTTAAGGAGAACTCCCAATTGCTGCTGGAGTACTTTCTTCATGAAAATATTTTCACGAAACAAGAGAGAAAGGACGTATAATATGAAAACATATAAAGTTGGTCTGATTCGGGTGCTGACCACAGAGGACGAGGAATTGCTGCAGCTGCATGGAAAGCTGATAGAATCGTATTTCCCTATGTTCCAGGTGGTGTCACGATGTATTCCGGAACAACCGGAGGGAATTCATGACGATGAAACATTCGCTGTAGGTGTACCTAAGGTGGTGAATCTTGCAGTGGAACTGTGGAAGGAAGGCTGTCAGGCTATTATTATCAGCTGTGCCGGTGACCCGGGAGTTCCGGAGGCAAGACAGGCCGTACCGATTCCGGTTATAGGAGCGGGATCCAGTACTGCAGCGTTGAGTCTGTTTTTTGGCAGTCATCCGGCTGTGTTGGGGATTACCGAAGATGTACCGTCAGGATATAAGCGGATATTCGGTGATCGGATTGTAGACAATGCAAAGGGAGCTGGGGTAGAAAATGTCCTGGATTTGATGACAGACAGAGGATATGAAGCCACCATGAAAGCAGCGGCTGCGCAGAAAGAGATGGGTGCCGATGTGATTGCCCTTAGCTGTACAGGAATGTCCAGTATCCGTATTGCTCCCTCCATCGAAAAGACAGTAGGAATTCCGGTTCTGGATCCTGTTTTGTGTGAGGGACTGCTGACATTGTTTGAGCTATTGAGAAGAGAAAATATGGAGGATTAGGAGTTAGAATTAGGAAGCTTCGTCTATACTAAAATATAGGCGGAGCTTTTTGTGTATAATGATTGTATCTTAAATGGAAGATCGATTATAATATAAATAGACAGAAAAACTGGCGGTTTATATAAATATTATGCTGGGTACACATACATTCCCAGCAGCTGCTGAACACAGTAAAAGGCAATGGAGGCACCGGATAACCATAGCTGCAACTGTGGCGCAGAAAGTGAATGAGTGAAATTATGAAACGAATTAACAATGTTATGCCAATTATTTCTGGACCCTGTTTTGGTTTTGCCGGAATTTTTGTACACGAATTACGGATCGTACTTGCTAAGCTTGTGCTTTCGGGTAAAAAGCAGGAAGTTGTGGAGGAATAGGATCATGTCAAAAGATGAGTATTTGATTACCGATGCGCCGCTGAAAGCGTTGACGGTTTTTGCAATGCCGATGATTCTCGGCAGTTTTTTTCAGCAGGTATACAATATGGCGGACTCCATTATCGTCGGCCAGTTTGTGGGTTCCTCCGCACTGGCGGCGGTTGGCGCCTGTGCAGCGCTGACGAATGTTTTCATTTGTGTGGCACTGGGGGCCGGTGCTGGTGCAGGTGTGCTTGTGAGCCGCTATTTCGGTGCCAAAGAGTATGGAAAAATGAAAACGATTGTGTCTACATCACTGATCAGCTTTTTGCTGCTGAGCATCATCCTTGGTGTCTTTGGCTTTTGTTTTTCCCATGGGATGATGAGCAGATTACAGACTCCTGCCGATATTCTGGAGGAAGCAGTGCTGTACCTGCGGGTCTATTTTGTGGGCTTTCCGTTTTTGTTCATGTACAATATTCTCTCTACTATGTTCACTTCCATTGGTGAATCAAAAATTCCGTTGGGACTGCTGATTTTTTCATCCATCCTGAATATTGTAATGGATCTTTGGATGGTAGCCGGTCTGGGGCTTGGCGTGTTCGGTGCGGCGCTTGCAACTTTGATTGCACAGGGCATTTCGGCGGTGTTTTCACTTTTGATTTTCTTTTACCGGATGCGGCGGTATAAGAGTGTCTTTGCCTGGTTTGACGGACAGGAGCTGCGCTCGATGCTTCGGATTGCTGTTCCGTCGATTCTTCAGCAGTCTACCGTATCCATCGGTATGATGATAGTGCAGGCGGTGGTAAATCCTTTCGGCACACAGGCACTCGCCGGATACGCGGCAACGATGCGGGTGGAGAATGTTTTTTCCCTGATTTTTGTGTCCATCGGCAATGCGGTTTCTCCGTTTGTTTCCCAGAATCTCGGCGCAAACAAAACCCAGCGGATCAAAAAAGGCTACCATGCAGCATTGGTGCTGGATGTGTGTTTTGCGGCGCTTGCTTTCCTTGTCATTGAAACGCTGCACACGCAGATTTCCTCACTGTTCCTTGGAAAAGACGGAACCGCCCTGGCTTATCAGGTGTCTGGGGATTATATGAGATGGCTTGGTTACTTCTTTATCTTTATGGGAATTAAAATGGCGACCGATGGAGTCCTTCGCGGACTCGGAATCATGCGGCCATTCCTCGTTGCCAACATGGTAAATCTTGCGATCCGCCTGTCCGTGGCGTTGATTGGTGCACCGCGTTTTGGCATTAATTTTGTTTGGCTTGCCGTGCCGGCAGGATGGCTTGCCAATTTCCTGGTTTCCTATACGGCACTGAGAAAATCCTGGCCGGCTGAGAAAGTGGAGCCATCTCGATAAATTTGGATGTACGGAAACGAAATACATACGTTTGTCTTGTTTGATTTATGAATATCGATTTTGTTAAAAATATGTATTTGCATTAGAGAAAAAACGGGTATAATAACATAAACTGACAGAAGGAGAAATTTGTGATGAAGAGACGGGAAGGTTTTACACTGGTTGAGCTATTGATAGTGGTGGTTATTATTGGAATACTGGTATCAATTTCAATTCCGATTTTTACGGCACAGATGCACAAGGCGAAGGTGGCGGCAGACTGGGCGAATCTCAGGGCATATTATGCGGAAATACAGGCAGATTATATGTCTACCCAGCAGAGAAATCCGAAGGTTAAACTTTATTGGGAGACAGATAACGCTGATGACTGGCACTCGGTGACTTTTTTAGATGGACATAAGGCTGAGATGAAGGCTGGAACCTGTCTAGTTAATTTTGAGGATACTGAGGATCATAAAGGATATTCAATTGTATATGAGTGTAATAAAGATCATGCAAAATGTTACTTAGGCTTAGGAGCGGAGCATACGAAACCGTAACAATGATATAGCTTGAGAATACATAAGGAATTTCCGGTTCTAATGCTGGACATCCACCCCAAAGTCAAGTATAATAAACTAGAACAGTTGTACGATTATAATAAACGGGTAATCAGAGCACAAGCGGACATCTGATTTCCCGTTTTTGTGTTACAATGTATCCGGAAGAAGCTGCCGGCGGCAGGTTCTGTAGGTGAATAGAAAGACAAACAGAAGGAGGTACCCTATCCGATGTCAAGAAAAAATCCGTTCGTCATGCCCATCCTCAAATGGGTAGGCGGCAAACGGCAGCTGCTGGACAGCATCAATCCGCTGATCCCGGAATGTTCGACCTATTATGAGCCGTTTATCGGGGGCGGTGCGGTGCTCTTTGGGAGACAGCCGAACAAGGCGGTGATCAATGACTCCAACGAAGAGCTGATCAATGTATACCGTACGATCAAGGAAGAGCCGGAAGAGCTGATTGCGGCGCTGAGCGCACATAAGGAACAGAATTGCGAGGAGTATTATTATACGGTGCGGGCGTGGGATCGTGACAAGGAGACGTATCAGACGCGGACCAACGTCGAGCGGGCAGCGCGGATCATTTACCTAAACAAGACCTGCTACAACGGCCTGTTCCGCGTCAACAGCTCCGGCGAGTTCAATTCTCCGTGGGGCAGATATAAGAACCCGAATATCACGAACGAGGCGACCATCCATGCGCTGAATGCGTATTTAAATAAAGCAAACATCACGATCAAATGCGGCGATTACCGCGAGGCGTTAAAGGGCATCCGGAAGGGCGCGTTCGTCTATTTTGACCCGCCTTATATGCCGATCAGCTCGTCGGCGTCGTTCACGGGCTACACCGCGGGCGGCTTCGGGGAGGAAGAGCAGATCGCATTAAAAGAGCAGTGTGACATGTTGAATGCAAAGGGCATCAAGTTCCTGCTTTCCAATTCGTCCTGCGAATTTATCGAGGATTTATATAAAGATTACATCATCGACCACGTGGATGCCAAGCGCGCGATCAACGTGAAACCGGAGAAGCGCGGAGAGATTCAGGAAGTTCTGGTACGCAATTATGAGCTTGATTGATGATAAATGGAGAATTTTATTTGATAAATACCGGATTGAGCGGGAAATTGAGAAACATGGGCGGTTTTACATCACCGCTGACCAGATCCGCGAAGTCAAGGAACCGCGTCTGATGACGAAATTTGACACGCGGGAATCCCTGCCGCGGGTGTTTGGAAAGAAGATTTCGATTCTTCCGGTGTCGCGCGGCGGCTATGTGCTGGGCGAGTTTGACTTGTATCAGGATTTTCCGGAGATTCCGTCCGATATCAAACGGGTGACGAGCGCGAAGATACCCGATTACTTTGAGTCGATCGACCTTCATGACATCCGCTCGGAAGCCAGCGCGATCAACGTTATGAGCATCACGGGGATTCTGGATGATTTTCTGGGCGAGGATCGCATGGTGCAGACGGTTTCGGGGCGGATGGGGTCTGGAAATTTTGAGTTTTATGTCAGCGACTATCAAAAATCAGAGCCGATTGAGAAAAAGCCGCTTATCCAGGTACAGAATTCGCAAGTCGAGATCGACGGTGGATTTGAAAATGAGAATGTATTTACGCTGATCGAGGGAAAAAACGTCGTCCACAGCAATTTTCTGATCCGGCAGCTCTATTATCCGGCGAGACTCTGGGCGGAGAAGATACACAAGCCGATCCGTCCGGTGTTTATGGTGTATTCGAATAATATTTTCCGCCTGCTGGAATATGAATTTACGGACCTGCGCTACTACAATTCGCTGCGGCTGGTGCAGGAGCGAAATTACAGCTTAGAGGAAATCGAGATCACGCTGGATGATTTATACGATGTCTGGGCACGGACAAAGGTCAAGCCGGAACCGGCGGTTACCTTTATCCAGGCGGACAGCTTTTACAAGGTTATTTCACTGGTGGAACGGCTGAACGAGAATCCGATGACGGGCGGGGAGATCGCGCAGCTTTTTGGATTTAAGGAGCGACAGTCGGACTATTATTTCAACGCGTGCCGCTATCTGGGGCTGGCGGAGAAGCAGACGGATGAGGACGGCGTGAAAGTGCATATCACGGCGATAGGAAGACGGCTTTTGAAACTGCCGTATAGGGCGCGCCAGCTCGAATACGTCCGCCTGATTCTGGAACACCCGATTTTCCACGATTTATTTGAAGCTGCCCTTCAGATCGGAGATGTTCCGGACAAGGAGTATGTCGCAAAGAAAATGCGGGAATACCAGGTCTGCGGGGAGAATCTGATCGTGCGGAGGTCAAGTTCAGTGCGGGCATGGCTGTACTGGATTCTGACGCTGGTGAACGAAGGATAGGGAAATGGTGCGGAATTATTATATGTATCCGTTATCATGCTAAGGGGGTAATTTCGTCTCAGATGCGGCGGCGTCCGTGCATGTGATGCCTGACCGTTAGAAAAACAGACCATTTGGACAGAGAATAAAATATAGAAAGTTACAGGACAGCATATGGGCAGACAAGAGCAGACAAATCATCTTTTCAGCAATCGCGATCTGCGGATTCTTCTGGTTCCGCTGATCGTAGAGCAGATTTTAAACTCCCTGATGGGTACAGCGGACAGCATTATGGTCAGCAACGTGGGATCGGCGGCGATCTCGGCAGTTTCTTTGGTTGACTCCATCAATATTTTAGTGATACAGGCATTCTATGCGCTGGCGGCAGGCGGCACAATCGTCTGCTCCCAGTATATCGGACAGAAAGATAAGAAAAATGCGGAGGAATCCGCGAGACAGTTATCTTTTGTGGTGGCGTGCATCTCGTCGGCGGTCATGGCAGTCTGCCTTCTGACACGCGGACCGCTGCTGCGGCTGATTTTCGGCAGCGTCGAGGCGGATGTCATGGAGGCAGCGCAGATCTATTTCTTCTACACGGCGCTTTCGTTCCCATTTATCGCCCTCTATGATGCCGGTTCCTCGATCTACCGGGCGCAGGGAAATACAAGGCTTCCGATGACGATCGCGGTCGTCTCTAACGGGTTAAATATCGCCGGAAATGCGGTGCTTATCTGGGGCTTCCATCTTGGAGTTGCCGGTGCGGCGATTGCCACGCTCGGTTCCCGCGTTATCTCGGCAGTGGTGGTGTTCGCTTTTTTGCACAATTCCAGCCAGGAAATTGCGGTACGTGACTATCTGCATATCCGTCCGGACGGACGCCGGATTATGCGGATTCTCTCATTGGGAATCCCAAACGGTATCGAAAATGCGATGTTCCAGTTTGGAAAGCTTGCGATTCAGTCAACCGTTTCGACCCTCGGGACGATCGCGATCGCAGCCCAGGCGATGACGAATATTCTGGAAAACTTAAACGGCATCGCAGCGATCGGTATCGGAATCGGCATGATGACGGTGGTCGGACAGTGTCTCGGCGCGGGGCGCAAGGATGAGGCGATCTATTATATCAAAAAATTGACGGCAGTGGCGGAGATCGTCATCATCGCAAGCTGTGCGCTCGTATTTCTGGCGACGAAACCGGTCACGATTCTGGGCGGCATGGAGCCGGAGAGTGCGAAGATGTGTCTCTACATGGTCGGATGGATCACGGTGGTAAAGCCGATTGTCTGGACGCTCGCATTTATTCCGGCATATGGAATGCGGGCTGCCGGGGATGTGAGGTTTTCGATGATTCTCTCCTGCATCAGTATGTGGGTGTTCCGGGTGACGCTGTGCATTTATCTCTGCCGCGTCCACGGCTTCGGACCGATCGCGGTGTGGATCGGCATGTTTACAGACTGGACGATCCGGGGCATCGTATTCACATTCCGCTTTATGGGCCGGAGATGGCTCGCGCATAAAGTTGTGTAAAAAACAGAGGGAGCAAAATGAAAATGGAGTTACAAATACTGGATTGGATTCAGCAGATGCGGACGCCGGTGGGCGATGTCTGGATGGTGTTTATTTCGCGGCTTGGAAATGCAGGAATGATTTGGATTCTGTTTACATGCCTGCTGCTTATGATTCCGCGGACGAGAAGATGGGGAGCTGCGCTGGCGGCAGCGCTCTGTCTGGATGCGATCATCTGTAATATCTTACTAAAGCCTATGGTTTGCCGGATCCGTCCGTGCGATGTGAACCAGACAGTTCAGCTGCTCATTGCCCGCCCGGCGGACTATTCCTTCCCGTCGGGACATACGGCGGCTTCGTTTGCTGCGGTCGCGGCTCTGTACTTTGCCGGGGCGAAAAAATGGTGGAAAATCACGCTGCCTCTGGCGATCCTGATGGCGTTTTCAAGAATGTATTTATATGTGCATTACCCGACCGATGTTTTGGGCGGCATGATTGTGGGATGCGCGGCGGGGTATTTTGGAAACCGTCTGGCGGCGCATCTGATACGGTCCTGGAGACAGAAAATGAAAAAACCAGAGGACAGAAAAAATAGATAATTTTATGTAAGAGATGCCAGAAGTTACTGGGCACGTATGCGTGTACAGTAATGCCAGAACACCTGTAATTGCCCCGTTTTTCTCTTGATATCCTTTATTTCCGATGGTATAATCTATAATCGAAATAATTTCTTTTATGATAGAAAAGGGATGATTATGATGGGGTTAGACCAGAATCAGTAATTTTATTCATTGTTAAAAGGTACGGCGTGATCTATCGACTCCAAAGCTTAGGATGATAGGAACTGCGTTTTTTGATGATGAGGTACCTGGAAAGAGACCAGGGGTAATGTGCTCTCGGAATCTTTCTGTGCTTGATTTTGTGAGATGATTTTTTTGTCAGTTGTGCCCAAATTTCTGAGGCGTTGGCGTTGCGTCCGCCTCTGAAATTCGGGTGCGGCTGGCGGAAAATCAGCCACAAAAGCAGGTGCAGAAAAGACTCCGAGAGTACATTATAGAGTGATGGAGGAGAAAGACATGTTAAATTACAAGAAATATAAGAGAGTTCCGGTGGTAGATTACCCGGAGCGTGAGTGGCCGAATAAAGAGATTGAGAAAGCGCCGATCTGGTGCAGCGTTGATTTGCGCGACGGCAACCAGGCACTGGTTGAGCCGATGGTCGTAGAGGAGAAGATCGAGATGTTCAACCTCCTGGTAAAACTTGGATTTAAAGAGATCGAGATTGGCTTCCCGGCAGCTTCCCAGATCGAGTACGATTTCCTGCGCCAGTTAGTAGAACGCAAGCTTATCCCGGACGACGTAGTTGTACAGGTTCTGACCCAGTGCCGCGAGCACCTGATCAAGAGAACCTTTGATGCCATCCAGGGTATTCCGAAGGCGATCGTACATATTTACAATTCAACTTCTACCTTACAGCGTGAGGTTGTATTCCATGCAGACCGCGAGGAAGTAAAGCAGATCGCGATCGATGGTACCCGCATGGTAAAGAAATATATGAAAGATTACGACGGAAAAGTAATCCTTGAGTACTCTCCGGAGAGCTTTACCGGAACCGAGCTTGATTTTGCACTGGATATTTGCACCGCTGTACAGGAAGAGTGGGGCGCAACCCCGGACAATAAGATCATCATCAACCTTCCGGCAACGGTTGAGATGACGACTCCGAACGTATACGCAGACCAGATCGAGTGGATGAACAAGCATTTTAAGAACCGTGACAGCATTATTTTAAGTATCCATCCGCACAATGACCGTGGTACCGGCATTGCAGCGACCGAGCTGGCTCTCTTGGCAGGTGCAGACCGTGTCGAGGGTACACTGCTTGGAAACGGCGAGCGTACTGGTAATATCGACATATTAAATATCGCTTACAATATGTTCTCGCAGGGTATCAACCCGGAGTTGAATCTGGAAAATGTAAAGGAGATCACCGAGGTTTGCGAGCGCTGCACAAAGATGACCGTTGATCCGAGACATCCGTATGCAGGCAAGCTGGTATTTACCGCATTTTCCGGTTCCCATCAGGATGCGATCAGCAAGGGGATGCAGGCGCTTCAGAAGAAAACCGATGGCATCTGGGAGGTTCCGTACCTGCCGATTGATCCGAGCGATATCGGACGCGAGTACGAGCCGGTTGTCCGCATCAACAGCCAGTCCGGCAAGGGCGGCGTAGCCTTCGTTATGGATTCCTTCTACGGATTCCGTCTTCCGAAGGGAATGCACAAAGAGTTTGCTGACATTATCCAGAAGATTGCAGAAAAGCAGGGCGAGGTAGCTCCGGAGCAGATCATGGACGAGTTCCGTGCAAACTATCTGGACAGAAAAGAGCCGATGCACTTCAAAAAATGCCAGATCACAGACAAGGAGTACGAGGGCGGCGCATTCGCAACCGTTGCAACTCTTACCTTTACCGCTCATGACACCGAGCGCACCGTTGAGGGTGTAGGTAACGGACCGATCGATGCGGTACAGAGAGCGATCGAGGAGGCACTTGGCATCGAGATCCGTGTTCTGGACTACAACGAGCATGCACTTCGTTCCGGTTCCGGCGCACAGGCAGCGTCCTACATCCATCTGATGGATGTAAAGAGCGGCCGGGCAACCTACGGTGTCGGCATCAGCTCTAACATTACGAGAGCATCTATCCGCGGTATCTTCAGTGCGGTAAACAGATTGTTCTACTAAAAAATAAAATGAATCAATTCAGAGTGACTGCTTGTGTGTGGACAGTCGCTGGTTTGGGCGGTATGCAGAAATGTGTGCCGCTCTTTTTCTGCCTGCCCATCTTTTTTAAAACAGGTTTCACCGGATACTCCGCATTCCAATATTGACAAGAACAAAATCCCGGTGTTACGATATAGAAAACTGAAAAACTGCGTGAAATGACGATATTCGACTGAAAATTTCATACTTATGAAAAAGAGAAAGGAAGTCCGTGAAAATGATTCTAAGGGCGAAGTATTTAATTACCGGAGATGGCAGAACCTGCTTGCAGGATCAGGCGGTGTATCTGGATAAAGAGGGAAAAATCGGCTGGATAGGAGACGCAGCGGAAGCGGCGGGGCGCTACCCGGAAGAGATGGTAAAGGATTACGGCGAGGCGACGATCCTGCCGGGACTGTTTGATATGCATGTGCATTTTGGCTACTACTACAGCCAGCCGGATCTGAATAATTATGACGATTATATGGTGGCATACTATGCGCTGGAACAGGCGAAACAGTCGCTGCGGCTCGGCATCACGACGGTGCGTGATCTGTCCTGTCCGCCCAATCTGATGAAGCAGCTGCGTCTGGCAGGGCAGAAGGGGTATGTGACGGTTCCGCGTATCATCCATGCGGACGCAGGTATCTGCATGACCGGCGGACACGGACATCAGGATGGGGTCGAGGAGGCGGACAGCCCGTGGGGCGTGCGCGCCGCTATCCGAAGACAGCTGCGCGCGGGAGCTGACTGGGTCAAGATCCTGACGAGCAACCGCGGCGATATTCCGGAATTTACCCAGGAAGAGCTGGATGCAGCGGTGGATGAGGCGCACCGCCAGGGGGTGAAGATCGCGGTTCATTCGGGTACGCAGCCGTCGATTCAGATGTGTATTGACGCGGGATTTGACACGATCGAGCACGGAACCTTTTTAACAGAGGCGCAGGCGCGCCAGATGGCGGAAAAAGGAATCGCGTGGACGCCGACGATCACGGCGTACACATATTTGTATGAGCAGACAAAGCAGATGATCGAGGCGGGTGTGGATATGGACAACCCGATCGCAGCCAGAGCCGTTCACGATCAGGCATTTTTCAAACCGGCGTTTGAGGCATACCGGGATAATTTTAAAAAGCTCTATGACACAGGGGTTACGGTGCTGGCAGGCAGCGATATGGTACTTTACAAGGCACCGCCGCTTCCGATTCATCAGGAACTCGGCTATATGGTAGACTATGGAATTACGCCGGTGGAGGCAGTGAGAACCGCAACCTACAATGCGGCGAGCGTGCTTGGAATCGGGAAGGAGACGGGTAGCCTGAAAGAGGGCCTGGCGGGGGATCTGCTGGTTGTAAAGGGAGATGTCTCAAAGAATATTCGTGCGCTGGATGATGTGCTGGAAGTGTATCTGGCAGGAAAAATGGTGTATACGGTGTAAAAGATATGAAAAAGCTGTCTTTTTCAGAAGTGCAGGAGTTTTTGTTTCCTGAGATGGGAAAACCAAAAAGAAAATAAAAACATCTTGAAATTCTAAAAGAGACAGCTTTTATTATGTTTCTATACCGCGCAGACTGTAATTAAAATACGACTTCATTCCCATGAACAAACGGATTCGGCGTGTGTACGGTCAGAATCTTAACGACACGGTTTGTGTTGTTGACCCAGTCATGCGGGGTCTGGGAGTGGATCTGGATACTGTCGCCCGGATTCAGGCAGTATTCGTTGCCGTCCAGATATACGGTCAGGATACCCTCCAGAACGTAGATAAATTCTTCACCGTCGTGCTGATTCATCTCAAGCTGGTTTTCAGAGCTTGTGGTGGCGGACGGCATCAGGTGGAAGATACGCGGAAGACAGGCGAATCCCTGTGCATTTCCATTGACCAGGTACTGTACGATCTGGGGGTTGATCTGGGAACAGTGCATGGCAAAACTCCGGCTGACCGGGGATTTCTCCTGATCGGCGGAGGAGTCAAAGAACGAAGACAGACTGACTCCGAGAATCGCGGCAAGCTTTGCCAGAGAGTCGATTGCGATCGAAGAGAGACCGCGCTCCAACTGGGAAAGAAAGCCGATGGACAGACCGGACTCTTCGCTGAGCTGTTTCAGTGTGTATTTTTTTGCGGTACGGAAGGCTTTCACCTTGGCACCGATGGTAACATTATGATCCATAGATATATCCCCCTTGCGGCATCATTCTTTAATATAATATATTCACTATACAGGATTTTTGTTGGAACGTCAACCAAAGGGGTAGTTTTGACGGGTAAATTTAATTCGAAATGGAACGTTTTTTTTGAAAAGGATGAAATGGGCGGTGGCTTTGGAGAAGTGAACCAGTGAGCGGATAGAAGGGGGAGAAAATGGGATAGAGAAAACGGGTGGACAGAAAAATGTACTCTCGGAATCTTTCTGCACTTGCTTTTGTGGCTGATTTTCCGCCAGCCGCACCCGAATTTCATCAACGTACGCACCGCGTACGCCTCAGAAATTTGGGCACAACTGACAAAAAATCATCTCACAAAATCAAGCACAGAAAGACTCCGAGAGTACATAAAATAAAAACAGGGGGAGAAACAGAATGAAGGAAATAGTACGCGCTTCGATCGAGGATTGTTCCCAGATCGAGCGCTTCCGTTTGGTGACCCGTCTGGGAAATGCGATTCTTTCCAACGGCGGGGAGGTATTCCGGGCGGAGCAGGCGATGGAGTATGCGGCGCGGGCGCTGCGTCTTGAAGCATTTAATGCGTATGTGATTGCGAATGGAATTTTTTCAAATGTGGTGATTGACGGGCGGTTTTATTCCAGCCGCATCTGTTATGTGCCGCTGGCACCTACGATTCTATGCCGGGTGGATGCCTTAAATGATCTGTCGAGAAAGATTGCGGCGGGTAAATGCGGTCCTTATGAGATGCGGATGCGCCTTGAGCAGATTGAACACATGAAAGTGCTCGAAAATCGGGGAAAGGTTCTGGCGGCAGGAATTGGAAGCGCTGGATTTTGTTACCTGTTCCAGGGCAGCCTGCGCGATACGGCGGCGGCATTTGTGGCGGGAGTGCTGCTGTATTTGTTCCTTTTATACGCAGCTCCGCGCTTTTCTTCGTCCCGGATGATGCAGACGATCATGACGAGCAGCGTGCTTGCATTGTGCTGTTGTTTGCTGTGCTGGATCGGGCTGGGAGAAAGCCTGGATCATGTCATGATCGGAGCTGTGTTCACGCTGGCGCCGGGTGTGCCGCTGACCAATTCGATCCGGAATTTTTTGGAAAATGATTATTTATCCGGTCTGATCCGTTTTGTAGACGCCTTTTTGACGGCGGGCTGTATTGCGATCGGAGTTGGTGTGGCACTGCGGTTCTGGATGTTTGCGATGGGAGGTATGCTCTGATGGAAATGGCAGGGGAAATTCTGGGGCAGCTTCTGGCGGCCTGTGTCGGAACTGCCGCCTTTTCGGCGCTGTTTGGAGTCCCGAAGAAGTATTGGCTGGACTGTGGTATCTGCGGGGCAGTCGGCTGGGGCGTGTATCTGGTGGTCATGGTAGCTTATCAGACGCCGATCATCGGGATCTTCGCGGCGAGCGCGGTTTTGACGATGCTGTCGCGCTGTCTGGCGATACAGCGGAAAGCGCCGACGATCCTCTTTCTGGTATGCGGCATCTTCCCGCTTGTGCCTGGAGCGGCGATCTACTATACCGCCTACAACTTCTTCATGGGGCAGGAAGCGCTGGCGCTCCAGTATGGCATGGATACAATCAAGATGGCGATCGCAATCGGGCTGGGGATCGGAGCGGCATATTCGCTTCCGGGACATCTGTTTGGATGGAAGCGGGAGATAGAGGTGTGGGAACCTGGGAAAGAAGGTAAAAAGTAGCCGCGGTTTACTTTTCCTTTAAAATATAGTAGAATACCCTCGTACTATTAAGGAAAATATGATCAGCTGCGGCAGGAGTGGGGTATTCTGCGGGCTTGGTGGAGGGGACAGACATCGATATGGACAGTAAATTTTATGAGCCAGAAGTTCTGAAACAGCTGCAGGGAGAGATTTTGTCGATTCTGGATGATTTTATCCGGATCTGTGAAGACTATCATCTGGAATATTTCGGGATAGCCGGAACGGGAATCGGTGCGCTGCGGCACAAGGGATTTATTCCCTGGGACGATGATATCGATATTGCGATGCCGCGGCGAGATTTTGAGCACCTGCTCCGGATCGTGGAAAAGAAGATGAGCGACCGGTATCTGGTTCTCAATGCGGAGCGATATCCCAATTATCCGCTGATGACAACCCGTCTGGTGAAGAAGGGGACGGTGTTTGTCGAGGAGGTTATGAAGGATGTGGACTGTCCGTTCGGTATCTTTCTGGATCTGTATGTGCTTGACAATGTGGCGGACAACCCGGTTCTATATCAGATTCAGTCGTGGACGGCATGGTTCTGGAGTAAGCTGATGATTCTGCGGGCGATTCCGCGCCCGACGCTGCAGCAGCGGGGCATCAAGGCGAAGCTTATCTGGGCGGTCTGCGGGATGGTCTACAAGGCGATGAAGCTGCTCCATATCTCGCCTCAGTGGCTGCGGATTCGCTGTGAGCGGGTCTGCCGTAAATACAATAAATACCGGACACGCCGGATGGCATTTCTGCCGGACACAAGCCCATACTGGAATGTCGTGGATCGGACGCGCTGTTATCCGCTCCGGAAGCTGGAATTTGAGGGCAGACGCATGAATTTCCCGGGAAATATCGAGGAAATGCTGACAAAAATGTATGGCGATTTCATGCAGCTTCCGCCGGTTGAAAAACGCAAAACACACACGCCGAGCCGGCTGGAATTTTCAAAGGAAGAGATACTGTAGTGGTAAAATATTTAGCGAACGCCCTGATCGGTGGAGACGGGCAGATTGAAAAACGAAATATGAGCTGGAATATGATAGGGAGCTTTCTCTATGCACTGGCGTCCATGGTGCTGACGATTGCGGTCATCCAGATTGTCGGCGAGGATGAGGGCGGTATCTTCTCCTTTGCGTATTCTACATTTGGTCAGCATATGTTTATGGTGGCCTATTTTGGCATCCGCCCGTTCCAGATCACGGATACGAGGCGGCGGTTTACGTTTGGCGAATATCTGCGGCTGCGCCTGATGACCTGTGGTGCGGCACTGGTGGCCGGTTTTTTTTATGTGACGGTGATCAACCGGGACTATGCCTTTGTCAAGGCGGCGACGGTATTTTTGATGGTAGCGTACAAGGTGATCGATGGTTTCGCGGACGCTTACGAGGCAGAATTTCAGCGTGACGGACGCCTGTATCTGACGGGCAAATCAAACGCATTCCGGACGGTTTTATCAGTCGGTGTCTTTTTGGGCTGTTTGAATGCGACCCACAACCTGGTCGGCTCCTGCCTGGCGGCGGTACTGGCGCAGCTGGCGGGCGTGTGCCTGTTTGATTTTTCGGTAATCGGTCATCTGCCGCAGGTGGACTGGGAGGTCCGCTCCGGGCGTGTCGGGCTGTTGTTTAAAGAAAATGTAGTCCTGTTTTTATCGGTTATTCTGGATTTTTATGTTTTTTCTGCCGCGAAATATGCGATCGAGGGCAATATGGCGGACAAGTATCAGGCGGTATTCGGTGCGATCTTTATGCCGACCAGCGTCATCAATCTGGTGGCAGGCTTCGTCATCCGCCCGTATATCACGAAACTCTCGGATCAGTGGGAGCGGAATGCGCTCCCGGAATTTGCCGGGACGGTAGGCCGGCTGGCGGCAATCATCGCGGCGCTTACGGCGCTGGCAGTCGGGGGTGCCTGGATTCTCGGAATCCCGGTTCTCTCAATGTTATATCCGAAGATTGCGTATATGCTGCGGGAATGCCGCCTGGCGCTGGCGTTTATCATTCTGGGCGGCGCGTTTAATGCGTATGTGAATCTGTTTTATTATGCACTCATCATTATGCAGGAGCAGAAACGAATTTTTCTGGGTTATGTCGGTGTGACGGTAGCGGCGCTCCTTATTTCTTCGCCCTGTGTACGGGCGGCGGGACTGCTGGGAGGATCGCTTTCGTATCTGCTTTTGATGGCGGCACTGACTGCCTGCTTTGGACTGACGTCGCTTGTGATGTACCGGAGACGGGTACGCGGGATATAGAACTTGTTTAGAATGTACTCTCGGAGTCTTTCTGCACTTGCTTTTGTGGCTGATTTTCCGCCAGCCGCACCCGAATTTCATCAACGTACGCACCGCGTACGCCTCAGAAATTTGGGCACAACTGACAAAAAATCATCTCACAAAATCGAGCACAGAAAGATTTCGAGAGTACATTAGATAGATTTGGAGGAAATGTATGATTAATTTTGCGGTAGGACCGGTTCAGATGGACGAGGAAATCCGGGCGATCGGGGCGGAAGAAGTACCGTATTTCCGCACGACGGAATTTTCTGCAATCATGAAGGAAAATGAGCGCCTGATGAAGCAGTTCACGGGGGCGCCTGAGGATGCACGGGCGGTTTTCCTGACAGGTTCGGGCACGGCGGCGATGGAAGCGGCAGTCATGAACCTTTTTACAGAGCGCGACCGCGTGCTGGTCGTAAACGGCGGCAGTTTTGGCGCGCGGTTTGCGAAAATTTGTGATATCCATGAAGTTCCTCACGAGGAGATCCGGCTGGAGAGCGGACGGGCGCTTCGGGCAGAAGACCTGGCGCCGTATGAGGGAAAAGAATTTACCGGATTTTTAGTCAATGTCCATGAGACTTCCACGGGCGTTCTCTATGATATGGAGCTGATTTCTGACTTTTGCAGACGAAACCAGCTGATTCTGGCGGTTGACGCGGTCAGCTCGTTTCTTGCCGATCCATTTAGGATGGAAAGATGGGGAGTTGATCTGGTGCTGACCGGCTCGCAGAAAGCACTGGCACTTCCGCCGGGACTCTCGATTCTGGTGCTGGGGGCGCGTGCGATCGCGAGAGTGCAGGAGACGGCGGTCCGTTCGATGTATTTTGATCTGCGCGACTATCTGAAAAATGGCGAGCGGGGGCAGACACCGTTTACACCAGCGGTCGGAGTGCTTTTACAGCTTCATAAACGGCTGACAATGATCGAGGAAAAAGGGCTTGCGACAGAACAGGCGCGGATCCGCTGTCAGGCGGAAGATTTCCGAAGCAAAATTAAAGATCTGCCGTTTGAGATTGTTTCCAATTCTCTCTCGGCTGCATTGACGCCGCTTCACCCGACGGGTGTGGATAAAGATGGAAAACCGGTCTCGGCGCATCGGATTTTTGAGATTTTGAAGGATGAATACGGCATCTGGATCTGTCCGAACGGCGGCGCGCTTGCCGACACGGTGTTCCGCGTCGGTCATATCGGCGCATTGACGCCGGAAGACAATGACAGCCTGATTGCGGCGTGGAAAGATATGCAAAGGAGGGGGCTTCTGTGAAAGTATTGATTCTGGCAGCGGGACGGGGAACCCGGATCTCACGTTATCTGTCGGGAAAACCAAAATGTACGGTGGATATCGGCGGCGGACAGTGCCTGATCGAGTACACGATCGACCTGCTTCATTCCCGCGGTATCCAGGACATCGGTATCGTGCTGGGCTATGAGGCGCAGGTGATCCGCGAGGTTTTGGCAGATAAGGGAGTATCCTTTTTTTACAACCCGTTTTACGATGTGACAAACAGCATTGCGTCTGCATGGTTTGCGAAGGAGTTCTTGATGGGGGACGATCTGCTGATCATGAACGGCGACGTATACCTGGAGGAAAAATTGCTTGACCGGATCCTCGCGCAGGGCAGGAGCCCGGTGATGTTTGCGGACGAGAGCCGCCGGGAGACAGCGGATTATAAGTTCTTCTATGAAGATGGAATTTTGAAAAAATATGGAAAAGAGCTGACCGGGGATGATGTGACGGGCGAGTACATCGGAATCGGACGGTTTTCAGCGGCATTTATGCCGGAATTTATCTGCCGGATGGAGGAGATGATCGACCGCCAGGAGCACGGCGTCTGGTGGGAAAATGTTGTTTACAGCATGACTGGGCAGCAGCCGGTCTATGTCGAGGACGTCAGCGGGCATTTCTGGGCGGAGGTTGATTATATTGAGGATTATGAGCGCATCCTGGAACATAGAGGTGTGGAGAAGATAGTGCGCTAGATTTGATTTGAAGCGTGGAACAAGCGAGACTTTGTGGCGCTTGGAACGGATGAAGTGAATTGAATTGTTTCGAACGTGATGGATTATGATGGATTTGCTTGTTGCTTACGGACAGATTTTTGAAACTGAAAGTGCTGTATAATGACGGAATTGCAGTGGATTTTGCCGATTCAAAGAAGGAAGAGAAATAAGGGAGAAGTACAGATGCAGTTTAACAGGCATTTTATCAATCGAATAGAGAAAAAAGATGTGCTGCGGCTGCTTCTGGCGCTTGTGGCAGTCTTTGTGATCGGTGTTCTGGGCGAGTTTGTCTGCAATTTCCCGGCGCTCCGGGCAAATGGATGGACGCGGCAGGCGACGCGGACGATCGCTCTGGACGAGGTGCAGGTGAGCGGATTTGAGCGGTTAGAGACAGAAAAAACAGAGGTGCTGCAGCTTTCGGATGCAAGCGGTTATCTTCACATTCCACTGGACGGCAGCTATGTCAGCCAGTTTCTCTACCACTATGATTACGATGGTCTGTTAAATGCCACCGTCCGCCTCGGTTACCGCAACATCTACGGCGAGCAGCGGGAGCACGACGCAAAGATGGTCATGGACCGCAACTGCCGGGTGCTGAAATTTTCTTCGGTTCCGGTGAATGGGAAGCTGGACTACGTGGATCTTCTGATCACGCGGGAGGATCTAGACGAAGAAGGGCTTTCCTACATGAATTTTGGCGGGATGCCGCTTGCACTGACCGGGCTTGCGACGGTGGCACGGGCAGGTATCAACTGGTACCGGCTGGGACTTTTCTGGTGTGCGGCGGCGGTTTTGATCGCACTTCTCTGTTTCCGGGATTTCGTGACAAAGCGCATCGAGGTTGGATTTCTGCTGATCTCCCTGACGTTTGGAACAATATTTTCACTGTCGCTCCCGGCAAATAAGGTGAGCTGGGATGAGGAAGTGCATTTCGCGCAGGCGTTCTGGATGGCAAATTACCGGACGCCGGTGCAGGCGGATCCGGCGCTTTTACAGGAGTTTACGGCGGGCGTAGATACCTGGCCGTACAACCAGCCGGAAAACCAGGACGAGCAGGCGGCGCTCACTTCGTATCTGAATCAGAATGCGGGTTACCGGCACGGTGAACATCTCTGGAGTACGGATCTCAACAAAACGACGATGACCGGATATGTGGGCTCGGCGCTGGTGCTGAAAGCGGGCGGGCTGCTTCATATCCCATTTGGAATCCTGTATAAGCTGGGGCGGCTGGGAAATCTCTATGTCTATGTGGCAGTTTTGTATTTTGCCATCAAAAAAACACCGGTCGGCAAGGCAATCCTGGCATTTCTGGCGCTGATGCCTGAGCCGATGATGCTGGCGGGGGCATATTCCTATGATCCGACCGTCACAGCGTTTTTGTGGCTGTCTTTTGCGGGCATTCTGGAAGCAGCGCTTGGCGGGCGGAAAATGGACTGGAAAGCGTATGCGCTCATCGTGCTTACCTTTGTCTGGGGCTGCCGCGTCAAGGCGGTATATGCGCCGCTCATTCTGCTGGGACTGATGATTCCGGCAGAAAAGTTCCGTTCTAAACGGGAAATGTACCTGATGAAGGGCGGATTTATCGTGATCTGCGGTCTGATGATGCTATCCTTCATCCTGCCGGTTCTGATCGCGCCGCGCGATATCGGGGATACGAGAGGCGACAGCACCAGCGAGAAAGGGCAGATGGCATACATTCTGGGACAGCCGCTTGCCTATGCATGGGTGCTGATGTGCAACCTGTTCCGGACGCTTCCGTCCTATGTGCTGGGCGAAAATTCCCTGGGGCTTCTGGGACACACGGGAACGATGTCATTTCCGTGGGCGCTGTATGCTGGTTCGGCGGCCGTTATCCTCACAGCCGGGCAGTCATCCTGTGGAAAACGTCTGTCAAAAAAACAGAAGCTGTGGATATTTATACTCTGCGTGGGAACGGCGGTGCTGGTCTGGACTTCGATGTACATCGCATTTACCAGACCGGGTAATACCTATATCGACGGCGTACAGGGGCGCTATTACCTGCCATTTCTGCCGCTTGTCTGGCTGGTTTTAAACCCGGAGCGGGTGATGGTGCGGATGGAGAATAAAAACTATCATGCGCTGGTGTTAGGGGCGGCGGCGCTGATTCTGGCGGCAACGGTTTATCTGGATATCTGGATGAAGTTCTGCCGGTAAGCATAAGCAAGCTAGAAGAAGGCAAAGGTTACTGTATACGGGTAGGCACTTTTGGAACCGAAAGTGCCGTAAGAAAACGTGGTGGTAGCAGGAATTTGCCGTATTTAAATGCGAAGCCACGGCAAATTCCGTTACTGAGCACGTATGCGTGAACAGTAACAGGCAAAGATGTTTGAAACGTTAAAATCGATCATAAATCTGGTAAAAATAAATTCAAGCAGGTACCGCTCTTGAAAAACGAGAAGGCAGAAGTGTGGCATGAAAGAGCGAGAGAGAAAGGGAAACGAGATGCAGCAGGAAATCATTCATACATTTGCGGTCTGTGCATATAAGGATTCGCCGTATCTGGAAGAATGTCTGCGTTCGGTGACGAGCCAGACGGTCAAATCGGAGGTGATCTGCTGTACCTCGACGCCGAGCAGCTATATCCGGGAGCTGACAGCGCGGTATCAGGTGCCGCTCTATGTGCGGGACGGGGCGAGCAATATCCGTGAGGACTGGATGTTTGCCTATGGAAAAGCGCAGGGGCGTTTCGTCACGATCGCGCATCAGGACGATCGATACCGCAGCGATTATGCCGAAAAGCTTTTAAAAGCCTGGAAGAAATATCCGGATCTGCTGCTGTTCGCGAGCGATTATCTCACGATCCGCATGACGGAGAAAGAGGGAAAAATGAAAGCCATTCCGGAGCCATTTAACATGGTCTGGCTGGTAAAAAAGATACTGCGCCTGCCGCTGCGGCTTCGTTTCCTGGCAAACCGCACATGGATCAAGCGGAGCAGTGTCTGGTTTGGCAATTCAATCTGCTGTCCGTCTTGCACGTACAATAAAGAACAGATTGGGGACGATATGTTCCATTCGGAGTATGATTTTGCGCTGGACTGGGACAACCTTTACGAGCTGGCGGGCAAAAAAGGGCGTTTTATCTGTTCGGAAAAACCGCTGATTGCCTACCGCGTTCATGCGGCGGCGACGACGAAAGCCTGCATCGAGGACAACCGGCGCCCGGCGGATGAGATGGCGATGTTCCGGAAAATGTGGCCGGACTGGATGGTAAAGATTCTGATGCATTTTTACAGAAAAGCCTATAAGGAGTACGAAAAATGAGAAAAGCCGATGTGATTATACCTACGTTCAAACCGGGGGATAAGCTGGAAAAACTTCTGCGGCGGCTGTTGGAACAGAGTGTGCCGGTGGGCCGTGTGATCATCATGAATACGGAAGAAAAGTACTGGGATGCTGAGCGGTTTGAGTCCTTATTTGAGGGGAAAGATACAAAGCTGACCGTGTGCCATATCCGCCAGTCGGAATTTGACCATGGAAGGACGCGCCATGAGGGAATTTTGAAATCAGATGCGGATGTCTGTATCTGCATGACGCACGACTGCGTGCCGTATGACCGGAATCTGGTGAAAGAGCTTCTGGAGGCGCTGGATGCTTCGGAACGTGTGGCGGCAGCATATGCGAGACAGCTTCCGGCGGCGGACTGCGGTGTGATTGAACGGTATACGAGGGACTTTAATTATCCGGCGGTGAGCCGTCTGAAAGGGAAAGAGGACGAGGACGAGCTGGGAATCAAGACGTATTTTTGTTCCAATGTCTGCGCGGCATACCGGCGGGATATTTACCTGAAGCTTGGCGGATTTACGAAGAAAACCATTTTCAACGAGGATATGATTTTTGCCGGACAAGCGGTGGAAGCCGGGTATCAGATTGCCTACGCGGCGGACGCGCAGGTCATCCATTCCCACAATTATACGGCGATGCAGCAGCTGCACCGGAATTTCGACCTCGGCGTATCGCAGGCGGATCACCCCGAGGTGTTTGGGCGACTTCATTCGGAGGGCGAGGGAATCCGTCTGGTGAAGAAAACAGCGAAATGGCTGGTGGAAAATGGTCATGTGCTTCTTCTGCCGCAGCTTGTGATGGCGAGCGGAAGCAAATATGCCGGGTACTGGCTGGGAAAGCATTATAAAAAGCTGCCGGAGGGGCTGATTCGAAGCCTGACGATGAATCCGGCATACTGGGAAGGAGAAGCGGGCGATGGAAGATAAGGCGTTATTGTCCACAGAAGAAGCTTCTGGGGCGGAAAAAGCCGAACTTTTGATAGTCATACCGGCGTACAACGAAGCCGAAAATATAGAGCGGGTTGTGAACCATCTGACTGCCAATTTTCCGCAGTATGATTATGTGGTCGTCAATGACGGATCGCGCGATGAGACGGCGGCGATCTGCCAGAGAAATGGATATAATCTGTTGAACCTTCCGGTCAATCTGGGACTGGCGGGGGCATTTCAGGCGGGACTTAAATATGCCGACAAGTACGGATATCAATATGCGGTCCAGCTCGATGGAGACGGACAGCACCGTCCGGAGTATCTGGAAGCCATGATGAAAAAAATGGAAGAAGGTTACGATATCGTCATCGGTTCCCGGTTTGTCGGGGAGAAAAAGCCATTTACGATGCGGATGCTTGGAAGCAATCTGATCGAGATGGCGATCCGCTTCACAACGGGTGTCAATATCAAGGATCCGACCTCGGGAATGCGGATGTTCAGCAAGCGCATGATCCGCGAATTTGCATCAGGTCTTAACTACGGTCCGGAGCCGGACACCGTTTCCTACCTGATCCGCCAGGGCGCGCGGGTGGCAGAGGTGCCGGTTATCATGGATGAGCGGATTCTGGGCGTCAGTTACCTGACGCCGGTCAATGCGATGCGGTATATGCTTAAAATGCTGATTTCGATTCTGTTAATCCAGAATTTCAGAAAGAGGAGGTAGCGCCATGACGCCAACACTCAGAGTTGTCCTGATCGTCGTGTCGATCCTGACAACCTTTATGATTATGCGGAAGATCCGGCAGTCAAAACTCCAGATCGAGGATTCGATTTTCTGGCTGGGATTCTCGTCCATTCTCATTGTGTTCAGTATCTTTCCGGGGCTGCCGGATCTTTTGGCGGAGCTGGCGGGAACGTACACGACTGCCAATTTTATCTATCTGGCGGTTATTTTCCTCCTGATTGTGAAAATGTTCCATATGTCGATCAAACAGTCGCAGCTGGAGACGAAGATCAAGGATCTGGCGCAGAAGATTGCGCTGGATGAAAATGAGCGGGGGAAAGAGGCACAAACATCTGTAAAAAAGGTTGTCAGCCAGAAAAACGAATGATATAGTTAAAGATGGCACAGCCGAAAAGGATGATGCCAGTTACGTATTGAAAAATGAATTGAAATACCTGCATAAGAAGGAGATAGAAAAATGGGAAAGATTAAAGTAACACCATGTGACATCAAGGGACTTTATGTAATTGAACCGACTGTTTTCAAGGACGAGCGCGGTTATTTTATGGAGACATACAATCAGAACGATTTCCATGAGGCGGGACTCGACATGGTATTTGTACAGGACAACCAGTCCATGTCTGTCAAGGGCGTTCTGCGCGGACTTCATTACCAGAAACAGTATCCGCAGGGCAAGCTGGTGCGTGCAGTGCGCGGTACCGTATTTGATGTGGCGGTAGACCTTCGTACCGGTTCTGAGACCTACGGAAAATGGTTTGGCGTGGTTCTTTCCGCGGAGAACAAGAAGCAGTTCTACATTCCGGAAGGATTTGCACACGGCTTCCTGGTACTGTCCGATGAGGCAGAATTTGCATACAAATGTACCGATTTTTATCATCCTGGCGATGAGGGCGGTATGGCATGGAACGATCCGGAGATTGGCGTTGAGTGGCCGATCGAGGAAGGCATGGAGTTGATTATTTCGGAGAAAGACCAGAAATGGGGCGGCTTCCGGGATGCATTCAAATTTTAAGAATGGAGTTAGGATAGAATGCGGGAACTGATTTCCCTGTTTCGGGAACTGATAGGAAAAAGAAAATTGGTCACCGAGCTTGCCAAGGCGGATTTCCGCAAGCGCTTTGTCGGCTCGTACTTTGGAATTGTCTGGATGTTTATTCAGCCGATGGTTACGATCGCGATCTATGCGTTCATCTTCGGTGAACATGGCATGAAAAATGCGCCGCCGGTTCCGGGGGCGACCTATGTCATCTGGCTGACGCCGGGTATCATCCCGTGGTTTTATTTCAGCGAGATTTTAAATACGGGCACAAACTGCCTGCAGGAGTACCATTATCTGGTTAAAAAGGTAGTATTCCAGGTGGAGATGCTTCCGGTTATCAAGCTTATCTCCTGTTTCCTGGTACATGCCTGCTTCCTGATCATTATGGCGGGGCTGTACCTGATTGACGGGCGTATGCCGTCTGCAACCTGGATTCAGGTGTTATACTATTCCTTTGCGGCGTCGATGCTTGGACTGGCGCTTACCTATTTTACCAGCGCCGTGCAGGTGTTCTTTAAAGATATGGCGCAGATCGTCGGCATCTGTCTCCAGTTCGGCATGTGGCTGACCCCGATCATGTACGACGAGGCAATCTTCACCAGCCGCGCATCCTGGCTGGAGTGGGTATTCAAGCTTAACCCATTCTACTACATCGCCGCAGGCTACCGCGACAGCATGCTTACGGGAAGCTGGTTCTTCGAGCGGCCGACGATGACGATTTATTTCTGGGTGGTAACATTTATTTTGATGATAATAGGACTGAAGGTATTCAAAAAACTTCGTCCCCATTTCTCAGACGTACTGTAGATGGGAAGGGAGCTGCTGTAGATGGTGTTGACGGCTATTGGATTATCGAGATGCGAACAACGATAATCTGAGAAGCTGCCAGTGCCGCCTCCGGCAGCTCCCTTCTGCGACAACTTATCAATAGGAGTTTACATAAAATGGTTTTCAGTTCAATCATCTTCCTATGGGTTCTTCTCCCCTGCATCCTGCTCCTCTACTACGTGAGCCCCAAACCGTTCAAAAACGGCATCCTGACCGTATTCAGCCTCTTTTTCTATGCCTGGGGCGAACCGCGGTATGTGGTGCTCATGATTTTTTCGGTTCTGCTCAACTACGGTTTCGGGCGTCTGGTGGAGAAATTCGGGAAAAAGAGATGGCTTTTGGCGCTCTGCGTGACGCTCAATCTTCTGATCCTCGGCTATTTTAAATATTATAATTTCCTCGCCGAGGTGCTGAATCCGCTGCTTCGCGGGTTTGATATAGCGCTTCCGGCGATTCAGGTGACGCTGCCGATCGGAATTTCCTTCTATACCTTCCAGGCGCTTTCCTACGTGGTGGATGTGTACCGGGGCGAAAATCAGGCGCAGAAAAATCCGCTCAACATGATGCTTTATATTTCCTTCTTCCCGCAGCTCATAGCGGGACCGATCGTGAAATATCATGACATCGAGGAGCAGATCGAAAACCGGACCGTCACGCTGGAGGGCTTTTCTTACGGCGTGAAACGCTTTATTTTCGGTCTGGGAAAGAAGGTCATCCTGGCAAATACCTTTGCCGAGGTGGTGGACGCGGTCTACGCGTATCAGGCGGCGGATGTGAGCCAGGCGATGCTCTGGCTGACGGCGCTTCTCTATATGCTGCAGATTTATTTCGATTTTTCCGGCTATTCGGACATGGCGATTGGGCTTGGAAAAATGTTTGGCTTTACATTTATTGAAAACTTCCGGCTGCCGTATACAGCGACTTCGATCCAGGATTTCTGGCGGAAATGGCATATTTCCCTCTCCAGCTGGTTTAAAGAGTACGTGTACATTCCGCTCGGCGGAAACAGGAGGGGCACGGCGCGGACGTATGTCAACCTTTGGACGGTCTTTCTGCTGACCGGCATCTGGCACGGTGCGGGCTGGACGTTCATTTTCTGGGGCATTTACCATGGCTTTTTCAACGTGCTGGAGCGCTGTTTTCTGGGAAAATGGCTGAAGCAGGAGAAATTCCGGCCGTTGGCGCATATCTATGCGGTGTTTGTTGTGCTGATCGGCTGGATTTTCTTCCGCGCGGACACGATCGGGCAGGCATTTTCCTTTATTCGGTATATGTTTGTGCCGCACAGCGCAGTCGTTTTGATGGAGCGCTACATGAACCGGAAACTCTGGATGTTTCTGGCGGCGGCGCTGCTGGCATGCGGTCCGGTGCAGTGGTTCTGGATGAAATGGAAAGGGCGCGTGCTGGCGCAGGATGGCTCGGTGACGGTCACAAGCTGGATCGGCTACATGGCGATCCTGTGGTTTTCCATTTTGCTGCTTGTCAACAATACATACAATCCATTTATTTATTTCCGTTTTTAAAAGCGGTGTAGAAAGCATGCTTGCCTGTGCAATGAGAACATAAAAATGAAAGCATGGGCGGCAGGGCGTGAAAGTACAGAAAGATGGATTCATGCAGGGAGAAGAAAACGAGAGATATGAATCGAGAGACAGGGACAAAAATACTTCTGATTGGTTCCTTTGCGGCGAGCCTTGTGCTGCCGACGCTTGTCTATCCGGCGGTTAGGAGCCATCTGGACCAGCAGAATTATGAAAACAGGGAATTGGCATCCTTTCCGGAACTGTCGGCTGCCAATTTTGACAATATTCCGACGGAATTTGAAGCGTATTACAACGACCATGTTCCGTTTAAAAATCTGTTTGTCAAGGCGAAGACAAAGCTGGATCTGGAGCTTTTAAATGAAAGCTCGATTTCGGATGTGACGGTCGGAAAAGAAAACTGGCTGTTTTACACCGTTTCGGAGGACGGCGAGGATGCGCTGGCGGATTATCAGCGGACAAATCTCTATACGGCGGATGAGAAAACAGCGCTGGCGGACGCGATTACCTCGGTAAACGAGAAAATGAAAGAGCGCGGCATCCGGTTTGTGATGTTTGAGGCACCCAACAAGGAAAGTGTCTATGCGGAATATATGCCGGATTCGGTCCGGGTATACGGAAGTGAGTCGCGTCTGGATGCGGCGCTCCCGGAGCTTGCGGCGCAGGGACTTCCGGTGTATGACATGAAGCCGGAGCTTCTGAAAGAGGCGGACACGTATCAGCTTTATTACAAATATGATACGCACTGGAACCAGATCGGCTCTTTTATCGGAAGCCAGCAGATTGCACAGACTTTGCTTGGAACCTCTACACCGCTCAGTGCAGTCTCGATTGAGGCGGCAGGACCGGCGTCCGGAGACCTGGCGCGGATGCTTAACATGGCAGCAGAGTACAGCGACGATACCGAATATGTGATTCAGAATTATCTGCCGGAGGTGACGGCTACGACGGTGGATATGAACGAGGACAACAGCTTTGCAGTATTTGAGTCGGATTCGCCGAATGATAAAACACTTCTGGTGGTAGGCGATTCCTTTAGCCAGAACCTTAAATATTTTATGCCGAAGCTATACCGGAAAACGGTGTTTGCGACCTTTGACACATACACGGAGGCGCTTCTGGATGAATACCAGCCGGATGATTTTGTCTATCTGACGGTCGAGCGCAACCAGGAGCTGTTTGAGGATGTGGAGACGGTTGTCTGGCGGGATGAGGTGCCGGAGAAGGACGGGTAAGGTGCCGGATGTCCAGGCGGAAGGGGGATGCAAAGTTTTTTTAAAACTAAATAAAAAGAATCACTCGTAAAGTGCTAGTTCGGGTGATTCTTTTTTTATGCCTCTTGATTCCATATTTTGTTGCGCGAGGGTTATTATAAAAAAATGGAAGAGGATGTAAAGAGGGAAATTTTGAAAAGCGAAGGTAGAAGGCTTGAAAATCAGGGGTGGATAGATTAAAATAAATGGATAATATATTATACAAAACAAATAAAATATAGCATTAATAGATAATATGTTATCCATGATTTAAATGGAAAAAATTAAAATAGAATTTCCCCAAAGTTTGTGTTTATGGGATAATAAAGGAGAAAGGATAGGGCGGATGGAGACAGGAAAGAAACTTCAGGTTATGTATGAAGACAGACTGGTAGGAACTCTTGCATTAACAGCGAATCACAAGGTGGCATTTGAGTATGATGATGCATGGCTGGAAGAGGGATTTTCGATCAGTCCGTTTTCACTGCCTTTGAAAAAGCAGGTGTTTATTCCAAATAAGGATTATTTTGAAGGTTTGTTTGGGGTGTTTGCGGATAGCCTGCCAGATGCGTGGGGGCGCCTGCTTTTGCGGCGTCTTTTGCTGGCGCATAAGCAGCAGCCAGACGATTGGACAGTGTTAGACCGGCTGGCGGTTGTGGGAAGATCTGGGATGGGGGCGTTGACCTATCGTCCGCAGCGGGAACTTTCGGTTGAGGAGAAAAATGATAATCTGGACGAACTTGCGGAGGCCTGCCAGAAAATATTAAATACCGAATACTCGGACAAACTGGATGAACTGTACCGGCTGGGCGGTACAGGCGGAGGTGCGCGCCCGAAAATTATGACGCAGATTCAGGGAGAGGACTGGCTGATTAAATTTCCGGCACATATAGATGGAAAAGATGCAGGGAAGATGGAGTATGACTATGCGTGCTGTGCAAAACAGTGCGGAATTGTCATGAGTGAATCGAGATTGTTTCCCTCAAGGCGATGCAAAGGATATTTTGGAACCAGACGATTTGATCGGGAAATAGAAAATGGGATGGTAAAGCGGGTTCATATGCTGACGGCAGCGGCGTTATTAGAACTGGATTTTGAACAGCCAAGTCTGGATTACCATCAATTGATGAAATTAACGAAAA
Source organism: Clostridium sp. AF32-7AC (assembly GCF_003477925.1). NCBI lineage: Bacteria > Bacillati > Bacillota > Clostridia > Eubacteriales > Clostridiaceae > Clostridium > Clostridium sp. AF32-7AC. The sequence goes on along the minus strand of NZ_QUEG01000008.1, from coordinate 86,843 downwards.
TATTGACGAACGGGAAGGCAGAAGATATAGAAAACATGTTCCGCCGTATGTGTTTTAATGTGTTTGCCCACAACCGGGATGATCATTCAAAGAATTTTACTTATATATATCGGGAGGAGGAAGAGCAATGGCGCCTGGGACCAGCGTATGATCTGACGTACAGCAACACATATTATGGGGAACATACGACCAGCGTAGATGGCAATGGACGAAATCCGGGTGAGAAGGAGCTGCTTGCAGTTGGGCTTGCAGCCGGAATGAAAAAAACGAGATGCATGGAAATGATAAAACAGATTCGTACATGTGTGCAGGACATGTTAGGTCATTATCTTTAGAGAGGCAGGAGAGCAATATGGAAGCACTTATCTGGGAAACTGCAGATGAACTGGATCAGAAACTGGCATCACGGCTGCGTAACATCCGGAAACGCCGCGCTATTTCACAGCAGAGACTGGCGGACATGAGTGGGGTGAGTTATGGCTCAATTAAGCGATTTGAGGCGACGGGGCAGATTTCCCTTTTGTCACTCACAAAAATCGCGATGGCACTGGATTTGGCGGAAGAGCTGCGGGGGCTTTTTACGCGGGTTCCGTACAAAAATATTGAGGAGGTAATCCGCGAATCCCGTTAAGCCACCGTTCACGCATTGTGTAGGCAGCACCCATCCGCGTAGCCCTGCCAGAACCGTTCGCAGGCGACCGCGCGAGACGCCCGAATGAGCCAAGGTACATTCTTTTTTAGGCGGGATGCACAAATCCGCAAATCGCCGCCGGACGTTTTTGTTTATATTTCAAGTATGGCTGTTTTTGTAACTTTTGTACATAGTCAGGGTGTCAAAATTGGTACTTATTACATATATTAATTTATGTTTATATAATTGCAAATGACTTATAAGTTTATACCACTTCCGGGGATGGTACTTTTTGTTTGACAGTGTTATATTATTGCCATCGAAAGAAATAAGAGATTTTCACAGACGGATATCGTAATAGTATCATAAGAATATTGCAATGGATTTCCGCCTATCATATGAAAAAATATAATTTTATTTGATGGAGGTAATTATCATGATGAAAGCAACAAGAACATTCAATAACGGTTTATATCAGGAGAATTTATATCAGGCATATTACAACACACCAGCAGAAAAGCATGTAGTTTCCGAGTCCTTAGAGCAGGAAGCAATGCCGGTACTGGTACATCGTTTAGCTGCACAGTTAGGTTATACCGAGTCTGAGGCAGAAGTAGAAAAAGAGTTTCTGTGCGAAATGTAATGGATAATCTGCTCGCAAGCTTATAACCATCCGGCAGAATTGGATGAGTTACCACCAACCTAAAGCATTTACGACAGAACAAGGCTTCTGAAGCCAGAAAAAGAAAACCGTCTGAGAAAGAATGAAAGATTCTTTTACAGACGGTTTTCTTTTTTTACCGAATCGCGTCTTTCATGGATTTCACGTATTCTGCCACATACGGCACATGGGATATCGCTTTCTTCTTTTACCAGATTTACCATCGCGCCGATATCGGTCGTGATCTCACTCCGGACGCCGGTGCCACCTTGATTCATGGAGTGATTCCATGCGCTTTGCGAGATACCTGCATATCTTCGGCAACTAACATAAGCCCTACGTCGCAGAGTACTAGGCTGAAAATATATCCAGTTTTTGGCTGCGCCCTCAGCGGTCCATTGGGCAGCCTGCATTTCGACCGGTTCTCAGCCTCCCGGACTCTCTGTGCGCGCATATGCTGCTTTGATCTCCGCTCCAACGGTTTTGGTGTGTTCGATTTTTCATCAATATACTACGATGATGTAAAGTGTCAAATATTTTTTGAGAAAAAATTAAATTTTTTTAAAATTATGTGATTCTTTGGAAGTATGTCCCAGCCTTGCCAGCAGCAAAATAGCAAAGAAAGTGATCATTTCCGATGCCAGGAAAGACAGCCAGACGCCGTTCAGCCCAAACAGGCGCGCCAGTGTGACAGCGCAGGGGATGATAGCGACGGCCCCGCGCAGCAGAGAACCGGCGATGGCTGGTTTTGGCTGCGCAACGGCGGAAAAATAGGCAACCAGCAGGATGTTGATGCCAGCAAAGAGAAAGCCCAGGAAATACAGCCGGAGCCCGCTGTGGGCGTAATGCAGAAGTTCGGCGTTCTGCTCCTGGTTGAAGATCTGGATCAGTGGATCGGTCATGCTCCAGGTCAGCACCAGAATGAGTGCTTCCACTATCAGGCAGGCGATGACGCCCCAGGTCAGGAATTGGCGGCTCTGCGTGTGATCGCCTTTTCCGTAGCTCTCGCTGATGAGTGGCTGCGTGCCCTGCGCGAGTCCGTTGAACAGGCACATGGCAACGACGGAGAGATTGGCAGTGACGCCGTAAGCGGCGACACCGACATTTCCGGCGAGCCCCAGAAGCAGGAAATTAAAGACGATCGCGATCACGGCGGAGGATATTTCGCCGACAAAGGCGGATACGCCGAGCTGGCAGCAGGCGATCAGGTGGAGCAGGGATGGAGCGCGGAAATGGAATCCGACCTGATTGTGTTTTCCCAGGTAGTGCGTGCTGCAGATGATCATCGTCACTAGCGGGCAGAATGCCGTTGCCAGCGCCGCGCCGGTCAGTCCCAGACCTGCCGGAAACATGAAGACGTAGTCAAACACGATGTTGAACATACTTCCGGCGATGGAGCCGAGCATCGCGATCGCCGGAGCGCTGTCATTGCGCGCAAACGCCGTGAATGCGTAGTTGGACATAAAAAACGGCGAGGCAGCCAGAATAATGCGGAGATACTGCTTTCCGAGCGCGGTCAGCCCCGCGTCTGCACCGAGAAGCTGCAAGATTTTATCCGGGATGAAAATGCCTGCCAGCACCAACGGAATGCTGATGAGAATATCCCAGGTTACGGCGGAGAGAAAATAGAAGCTGGCGCTTTTGCCCTGCGCACGGTCGATCGCATAACGGGTCGCCGATCCGATCCCGATCATGGCGCCAATCGCATAGATCAGCCCGTAAACCGGTAAAATCAGATTTAAGACCGCCAGACCATCTGCACCGGAGTAGACCGAGATAAAATAGGTGTCTGCGAGGATGTAGACGGAAATTCCCAGCATGCCTGCCATGCTTTGGAAAATGTATTTAAAAAATTTCTGTAACATAAAAAATCTCCCTTGTATGTATTCTCATAAACGGTAACGACCATTGTACCGAAGAATGAGAATAAATACAAGGGAGAATAGGTTTTTTACAGCTTCTTGGCCCGCTCTTTAATATTCTGGTGGAAGTTGATGATGTCATGCTCATACTCCTCATCCATCAGCGGCGAGGTAATCATAAAATCGGCAGTCGCTTTATTGTTGGCGATCGGGATATCGTAAACCTGGGCGATTCGAAGAAGCGCCTTGACATCCGGATCGTGCGGCTGGGCGGTCAGGGGATCGGAGAAGAAGATGATAAAATCAACCTGTCCCTCGACGACTTTTGCACCGATCTGCTGGTCGCCGCCCAGAGGACCGCTGTTATAGCCCTTGACCGGAAGCCCGGTATATTCCGTAATCATGCGGGCGGTTGTGCCGGTTCCGCATAAGAAATGTTTTTTGAGGATCTCTTTGTTCGCCTCACACCAGTCGATGAGTTCACGTTTTTTATTGTCGTGTGCGATGAGTGCAATATTTTTTTGTTTTCGAATTGTCATTGTTAAAAAATCCATAGAATCATCCTCCTTTGCCATGATTTTTGCATAGCATCTGGATATTGTCAAGAAAATAAAAAACATTTCACAAAAAAATACGAATGTTTTTCGTGAGTACATAGAAAGAGGTGTGTTTTTCTGCGTACAGGAATTGCAAGAAACATAGAAAACATGCTATACTACGAGAATAGTGGAACAGGAGGAACGAAAAAGATATATGTCTGCTGAAAATACAACAAACACAGGGGCACAAGAGGCGGAGAACGCAGAGAAGTACGCGGTCGAAGTGAAAAATGTGACCAAGATATACAGGCTGTATGATAAACCGATCGATCGGCTGAAAGAATCGCTGAGCGTCAGCCATAAAGAATACCACAAGGATTTCTACGCGTTGAGCGATCTTTCCTTTACGGTTGAAAAAGGTCAGACGGTCGGCATCATCGGTACGAATGGTTCGGGTAAATCGACGATCCTTAAAATCATTACCGGCGTTCTCACACCGACGACCGGCGAGGTGACGGTGCGCGGCAAAATTTCGGCGCTGCTGGAGCTGGGAGCCGGATTTAACCAGGACTACACCGGTATCGAAAATATCTATATGAACGGTACGATGATGGGATATACCAAAAAAGAGATGGATGCAAAGCTGCCGGAGATTCTCGATTTTGCCGAGATTGGCGATTTCGTCTATCAGCCGGTGAAGACGTACTCGAGCGGTATGTTCGTGCGTCTGGCATTTGCGCTTGCGATCAACGTCGAGCCGGAGATTCTGATCGTCGATGAGGCGCTCTCGGTCGGGGATGTTTTTTTCCAGTCCAAGTGCTACCGCCGCATGGAGGAGATCCGCAAAAACGGTACGACGATCATCATGGTAACCCACGATATGGGAAGTATCATCAAATACTGCGATAAGGTAGTGCTGCTCAATAAGGGCGAATTTATCGCACAGGGTTCGGCGGGCAAGATGGTCGATCTCTACAAAAAGATTCTGGCAGGACAGATGGACGCGCTGCGCGCCGAGCTGGAAGTGATGAACGATTTTTCCGGGGACAAGGTAGTAAAAGCGGAGAAATCAGGAGACGGAAGTGCGGAGAATGGTGCATCTGGAAATGAGGCTGGAAATAACGATGCCGGAGATGAAAACGGCTCCGGGGCAGTGGATGGCACCGCAGAAAATGGAGTTGGTTCAGCATCGGACGGCACCGGAAATCCGGCTGGTTTGAACGGAGAAACGGTGAAAAAGCCGGGCTTGATGCGCGACAAGCTGACGATCAACGCAAACCGCGAGGAGTACGGCGATGGCAGGGCGCAGATCTTCGATTTGGGACTGGTGGACGCGCGCGGCAATATTACTAACCTGCTCTTAAAAGGTGAAGAGTTTACCATCCGCGAGCGCATCCGTTTCAATGCACCGATTCAGGCACCGATCTTTACTTATACGATCAAGGATAAGAAGGGAACCGACCTGACCGGCACGAACACCCTGTTTGAGGGAACGGATGTCCATCCGGTCAAGGAGGGCGATATTTACGATGTCGCGTTTACGCAGAAGATGACCCTGCAGGGCGGCGAATACCTGCTGTCCATGAGCTGTACCGGATTTGAGGGCGGCGAGCACGTGGTGTACCACCGTCTCTACGATGTGGCCAATATTACCGTTATTTCCAATAAGAATACGGTCGGTGTCTACGACATGGAGCCGGATGTAGCAGTCAGGTTATCGCCAGCCGGAGAGGCGGCGAAGCAGGCGGAGTCGCTCAGTGCGGACGAGGTGGCACAGGAAGATCTGCAGGCATGATAAAAGGAGATTAAGATGAAAAAAATCAATCAGGAGCTGATCGCTCTGTTTGATAAATACGGCAGTGACCGGCGCCGGGCGCTGCGGGAAAATAAGAAGCTTTCCTATCTGTACGCACTGGCAGATCTGCGGGAAAACCTGCTGGACTGGTGTCAATTTGACCCGGAACAGCAGGCGCTGCAGATCGGGGCGGACGCGGGCGCGCTGACAGGGCTGCTTGCCAGACGTCTATCATCGGTAACGGTGCTGGATGTTTCCGAAGAAAATCTGGAGGTAGTACGCCGTCGTTTCAAGACAGAGCCGGAGCTGGCGGCGAAGATCCGCTATGTCTGTGCGGATGTGGAGACGTATGCGAGGGAAGCGGAAAAGCGCGGCGGGACATATGGATATGTAGTGCTGATCGGGAATTTGACGGCGGCAGATAGGGCTGGACGCGCGGCGCAGATGACAGCCGCAAAACAGCTTCTTTCTGCTCATGGAACCTTGATTGCGGCGGCTTCCAACTGGTTTGGCGTGAAATACATGGCAGGCGCAGAGCGGGAGACGGGCGCACTTTCCTGGAACGAAATGAAGCAGCTGCTTCCGGGCGGGGAATTTTACTATCCGATGCCGGATTACCGGACGGCGGGAGAGATTTTTTCAGATGCCTATCTGCCGAAAAAAGGCGATCTGACTGGTGTGTTACCGGTCTATGACTGTCCGCAGTATATGCTGATGGATATGGGGGCGGCGCTCGATGCAGCCTGCGAGGACGGACGGTTCCCGGAATTTGCGAATGCATTTCTGGTCTTTTGGCAGAGACAGGCTGCGCCGGAAGCAGAGAATGCTTCACAGGACGTTATCTATGTGAAATACAACCGCACCCGTGAAGACTGCTTCCAGATCCGGACAGAGATCCGTGAAAAGAATGGAACCCGCGAGGTCTGGAAGACGGCGCTCTATCCGGAGGGAAAGGCGCACATCCAGTCCTTCGAAGAAAAATATCAGGTGCTTGACCGTCAGAATCCGTCCCTGAAACTGGCAAAACCGGAGCTTCAGGACGAGGGAATGACAGCGGTCTTTCCGTATTTAGAGGGAAAAACGCGGGCGGAACTTCTGGGAGAAATTCTGACTGCCCAGGGCGCGGATGCGGAGGTTTCCGCGATCCGGGCTGCGATGGATGAGATCTACAGCATCCGCCCGGAGGAACGCAAACCATTTGCGGTGACACCGGAATTTATCAAGGTATTTAATGCGCTGGGCGAGCTGGATTCCTATCGGGATAAAGAGACAGAAAATGGCGGCGGATGGGCTTCTTTAGGGGCAGTTCTTGCGGACGAGAGCTACAGCGCCTCCAACATTGACGCCCTTTTTGAAAATATGCTGGTGACGGCGGACGGAACCTACGCGATCGACTATGAGTGGGTCTTCTTATTCCCGGTTCCGGCTGGCTTTGTGAAATACAGGACACTGGTTTATTTCTACCGCCGTTATAAGAGTCTGTTGGGCGGTCAGGCCGAGCGGGAATTTATCGGACAGTTCCCGGAGTATGTGAAGGCGGATGAGAAGCTGCTTTCGCTTTACGAGGCGATGGAACGCGGCTTCCAGGAGTACGTGCACGGGGAAAACCAGCGCACCTACCAGGAAGATTACATGGTAAAGACGAAGACATTAGCCGATCTTTCCCATGTGGACGGAGAACTTGCAAGGGCAAACGAACGTCTGGATGCGCTCCGGGCAGAAAATTCGGAAAAAGATACGGCACTCCGCAAAGTGCAGGAGGTACAGCGCCTGACGAATAACCACGTAGCGAATCTGGACGTTATCATTTCTGATCTGCGCCATGAAAATGCAGAGCTTGGCAAGACGCTGACCTACTTAAATGGTCATGAGGCGGTCATTTTCAAGGTGCGCCGCAAGCTCGGACAGGCATTTAACCGGTGCTATCCAAAGGGCACGGTACGCCGCAAGAAGCTCGGCTACTGGAAACGCACAATTCTTCATCCGGGCAAAATGATGAAGATGTACACCACCGAGGAAGGAAAGAACCTTATCAAAGGTGATTTTGAGATAGGTGAGGAGTATCTGACTTACGGAAAAATCCACCTTCCGAAGGAAGAAAATCCGACGGTTTCCATCGTAATTCCGGTATACAACCAGATTCACTATACTTATCTATGCCTGCAGTCGATTCTGGAGCATACGAAGGATGTGAGTTATGAGGTTATCATCGCAGATGACGTTTCAACCGATGCCACCGAGCATCTGGCGGAGTTTGCCGATAACCTGGTGATCTGCCGCAATCAGACCAATCAGGGATTCTTGCGCAACTGCAACCAGGCGGCGAAGGCGGCGCGCGGCAAATACGTGATGTTTTTAAACAACGATACCCAGGTAACAGAAGGCTGGCTAAGCTCCCTGGTAAATCTCATTGAATCTGACTCCACCATCGGTATGGTAGGGTCTAAGCTGGTATATCCGGATGGACGTTTACAGGAGGCAGGCGGCATCATCTGGAGCGATGGTTCCGGCTGGAATTACGGCCGCCTCGACGATCCGGATAAGGCAGAATATAACTACGTCAAGGATGTAGACTATATTTCCGGCGCAGCGATCCTTTTATCCACCGCACTCTGGAAGCAGATCGGCGGTTTCGACGAGCGGTTTGCCCCGGCGTACTGCGAAGATTCGGATCTGGCATTTGAGGTACGGAAAGCGGGCTACCGCGTCGTTTACCAGCCAAAATCCAAGGTCATCCATTTCGAAGGCATTTCCAACGGAACGGATGTCAACGGAACCGGTCTGAAACGGTATCAGGTGGAAAACAGCGAGAAGCTCAAAGAAAAATGGAAAGAAGAGTTCAAGAACCAGTGCGTCAACAACGGCAATCCGAATCCATTCCGCGCACGCGAGCGCAGCATGGGCAAAAAGATCATTGTCGTGATCGATCACTATGTGCCGACCTTTGACAAAGACGCTGGTTCCAAGACAACGTTCCAGTACCTGAAAATGTTCCTGAAAAAGGGGTATGTTGTTAAGTTTATCGGAGATAATTACCTCCATGAGGAACCGTATACGTCTACGCTGCAGCAGATGGGAATTGAGGTCCTCTACGGACAGGAATACCTGACCGGTATCTGGGACTGGCTGGTGAAAAATGGAAAAGATATCCACGTGGCATATCTGAACCGTCCGCATATCGCGACGAAATATGTGGATTTTATCAAAGAACACACGGATATCAAGATGATTTATTACGGTCACGACCTTCATTTTATGCGTGAGTTCCGCGAGTATGAGCTGACCGGCGATGTGAAAAAGCGTCAGGAATCCGAATATTGGAAATCGATCGAGTTTTCACTCTTCCACAAAGTGGCGGTGTCTTATTATCCGTCCTACGTCGAAGAAGAGGCGATCCACGCCGTTGATGAGACGATTCCGGTCAAGGCGATCACGGCATATGTCTATGAGGAGTTTTTACAGAATCTGAACAAAGACTTCGCCAAACGGGAAGGACTCCTGTTTGTCGGCGGCTTTGCGCATCCGCCGAACGCAGACGCGGTGCTCTGGTTCGCGAAAGAAGTATTCCCGAAGATCCGGGAACAGATCAAGGTCAACTTTTACATCGTAGGTTCCAAAGTAACCGACGAGATCAAAGCACTGGAACAGCCTGGAAACGGCATTATCGTCAAAGGTTTTGTAAGTGAAGAAGAACTGGCAGACCTGTACCGGAACTGCCGGATTGTAGTGGTACCGCTCCGCTACGGCGCAGGTGTTAAGGGCAAGGTGGTAGAAGCTATCTATAACGGTGCCCCCATCGTCACCACCTCCGTCGGCAGCGAGGGAATCCCGGATGTAGAAAAAGTTCTCCTCGTCAAGGATCAGCCGGACGAATTTGCCGAGACAGTCGTAGAGCTCTACAAAGACGAAAAACGCCTGGAAGACTTGGCAGAGAAAACGCAGGTTTATATCCGCGAGCATTTCAGTATTGATGCGGCTTGGGATGTGATTAAGGAAGATTTTGAATAAAAAATAGTAAAAGATAGAAAATTATATATAAAAGAAAACGATCAGGGGGAATGTGCTTCTGATCGTTTTCTTGCGTAAGGATAATTTAAAGTTATCCAAGGAAGGAAAGAGCCAGCTACGCCGGCATGCTGCAGGCTCTTTCCTGTACTACCGGGTAGAGCACTCTATATTACCGATCGTTCTTCCGCAGCGCTTCCACCCGTCCATACCTCCGATACATCAAAAGCTCAAATACCACCATACAAGCCCATCCAATCGTCGTACCAATCGCTACAGCCTGAATTCCCAGCCGTCCAAACAGCGCATAACTGATCACAACGCGGATCGGAATCTGCACCAGAGTCGCGAACAGGGTGATCATCAGGTGCCCGATTCCCCGGTAATATCCCTGAAAGGTATTGGTGATACCACTGATGAAGTAAAAACCAGCCATCGGCACCAGATAGGACATGCCCTGACGCAGCGCCTCCGTTTCGTTTGGTTTTAAGAAAATGCCGAGCAGCGGGTGACGGCAGAACAGCACGACCACCGCTGTCAAAATAATATAAATTTCTGCAATCACCAGCATTTTCCGAAGCCCTTTCGGAATCCGGTCATACTCTTTCGCGCCGAGGTTCTGTGCGGAGAACGTCGTGATAGATGCCGCGAGGCTGTCGCCCGGGGCGAGCACGTAGCTGTCGATGATGGAGACGGCATTAAAAGCGGCAACTGCATCGACACCGAGCGCATTGACGCCGGACTGGACGAGCAGGCGGCCGACGTAGAGAATCGTCTGCTGGACGGCGGAAATGGAGCTGAAATCGAGCGTTTTTTTGAGCATCGAGGTTTTCAGTTTCAGATCCCGGATGCCGAGGCGTAAGAGGGGCACTTTCGCCCAGATATAGACGAAGAGGGCGAGCGCAGAGACCGCTTGCGAGATGATCGTAGCGATTGCCGCACCGGAAACACCGAGGCGGCAGATGCCAACCAGGAATACATCCAGGAATACATTGACAACGGTCGTCAGGATCAGGACATAGAGCGGCGCTCTGGAATCTCCGATCGCGCGCAGAGCGGCGGAGAAAATATTGTAAAAAAAGGTAAAAATAAGACCCAGCGAGATAATCTGCAAATACAAGGATGCCTGCGCCGATATCTCTTCCGGCGTCTGCGTCAGGCGGATAAACAGGCGGCTTCCGGCCAGTGAGATTCCGGAGAGCACGATGGTCAAAAGCAGTCCGGAGAGTACAGAGGTCGCAAATTCATCTTTCAAATTCTGGTAATCTTTTGCTCCAAAGTAGCTTGCCATCAAAATCGATGCGCCAAGTGACAGTCCCACAATCAGAAAAGTCAGGATATTCATGATCGGACCCGCCGCGCCGACCGCCGCCAGCGCCTCTTTTCCGTAAAACTGTCCGACGACTACCGAATCGACCGTGTGGTAGAGCTGCTGGAAGAGGTTGCCGAACACCAGCGGAACCGCGTAGGCAATCAGGTGCCCCGTTATATTTCCTTTTGTCATATCACGAGCCATACGCATTTCCTCCAAATCCCAATTTATAACTAAGATTGTAACACGGAACAGAGTGTCTGCCAAATAAAAAAATCTGTCGAATCATGCAAAAAAATCAACAAATTGTTGCAATTTCCGCAAGGAAGCGCTGCAAATCCGATGGGAAAGTGGTAACAGCATAAAACCGCCCTATCTAGTGGAAATCACTAGGGAAATGTGGTAAGATATATAAGTTAAACTGGACTTAATAGCGGTTGACAGATTGACAAAAGTAAAAATTGTATCTTTCAGTATAAAAACAGTAAAAATTGAGTTAGAAACAACAGACAGAAAGGAAGTACAGTATGCAGGCAATCATTCTGGCTGGCGGACTGGGGACGCGGCTTCGCAGTGTGGTAAGCGATCGTCCGAAACCGATGGCGCTGGTTGAAGGTAAGCCGTTTCTGGAGTATGTGCTTCAGGGGCTGAAAAAAAGCGGAATTGATGATATTATTTTTGCCGTCGGTTATAAGGGCGGCATGGTGGAAGAATATTTTGGAGACGGATCGCGGTTTGGCATCCGGGCGCGGTATGCGTATGAGGAAGAGCTGCTCGGCACGGCGGGCGCGATCAAGAATGCCGGGAAATATGTGACGGACGAGCAGTTTTTTGTCCTGAATGGCGATACATTTTATCAGATGGATTTCGGTGATTTGAGCCGGATCCAGCAGGAAAAAAATCTGGAGATGGCGCTGGTTCTGCGCGGTGTGTCGGATATTTCCCGTTATGGGGCGGCGCGCCTGACCGACGGGCTGCTGACCGCTTTTAATGAGAAAAACGGTAATACCGGGGCGGGCACGATCAACGGCGGTGTGTACCTGATGAAGCGGGCGCTGCTGGATGAGATTCCGGAGGGAAAAGTTTCGCTGGAAAATGAGTGCATTCCCAGGTGGATGCAGGAGGGAAGACGTCTCGGCGGCATCGTAAATGACGGCTATTTTATTGATATTGGTGTGCCGGAGGATTATTTCCGGTTCCAGGAGGACGTAAGAAAAGGAGACATTACATGGTAATCAGAGGAAGAGCGCCGCTGCGCGTGAGCTTTGGCGGCGGCGGTACGGATGTAGAACCATTCTGTGTAGAACAGGGCGGTGCCATTATCGGAAGTACTATCAATAAATATGCATATTGTTCGATCATTCCGAGGGATGATGACCAGATCACGGTTCATTCCCTGGATTTTGATATGACAGTCAAGTACAATGCGAAGGAAAATTACGTCTGCGATGGACGGCTGGATCTTGTCACGGCAGCGCTGCGGGCGATGGATATCAAGCAGGGATGCGAGGTTTATTTACAGTGTGATGCTCCGGCTGGTTCGGGACTTGGAACCTCTTCGACCGTCATGGTAAGTCTTCTGACCGCGATGGCGCGCTGGAAAGGAATTACGCTGGATAATTATGCGATGGCGGATCTGGCTTACGGCGTGGAGCGGATCGATCTGGGGATTTCCGGTGGTTATCAGGATCAGTATGCGGCGACCTTCGGCGGCTTTAACTTTATCGAATTTCACGGACGCAACAACGTCGTGGTAAACCCGCTCCGCATCCGCCGCGATATTATCAATGAGCTGCAGTATAACCTGTTGTTATGCTACACGGGCAATATCCATGTATCCGCGAATATTATCAAGGATCAGGTAAGCAACTATAAGAAACCGGATGCATTTCAGGCGATGTGCGAGGTAAAGGCGCTTTCCTATGCGATGAAGGACGAGCTTTTAAAGGGAAATCTCCACAATTTCGGCCGCCTCCTGGATTACGGCTGGGAGAGCAAGAAGCGGATGAGCAGCAAGATCACAAATCCGCAGATTGATATGCTCTATGACGAGGCGAAAAAAGCGGGCGCTCTCGGCGGAAAGCTTTTAGGTGCTGGCGGCGGCGGATTCCTTCTTGTGTACTGCCCATACAACGTTAAACATCAGGTGGCGCGCCGTCTGGAAGCGGCAGGCGGACAGCTGATGGATTGGAATTTCGAACTGCGCGGCGCTCAGAGCTGGATCTGCGATGAGGACCGCTGGGACTACCGCGATATTCAGGTGCAGATGCCGGATAAGGAGTATACATTCCATGTGTAAAAATAGCTGTAAAGTAGTATTCCTCGACCGTGACGGTACGATGAACGTGGAGGTCAATTATCTTCACCGAAAAGAGGATTTGAAGCTGATTGACGGCACCGCAGAGGCGATCCGTCTTCTGAACAAGGCTGGATATAAGGTGATCGTCATCACCAACCAGGCGGGCGTGGCGAGAGGCTATTATACCGAGGCGGATGTAAAAATCCTTCATGATTATATGAATGAGGTGCTGGGGCGTGACGGAGCACACGTAGATGCGTTCTACTATTGCCCGCACCACCCGGAGCATGGGATCGGGATTTATAAGAAAAAATGCCATTGCCGTAAGCCGGAGACGGGAATGTTTGAGATGGCAGAGCGGGATCTGACGGAGGGCATTGATAAGATGCATTCCTATATGATCGGGGACAAGCGCATCGACGCGCAGGCAGGAAAAAACTTTGGCGTGACCGGAGTTCTTGTCGGAACCGGCTATGGGGCAAAAGAACACGCGGAAGATATGGCGGCTGGACTTATAAAAGAGGACGGAAGCTGCCCGGCGGGCGGTTATGACGTGTATGCAGATACGCTGCTGGATGCGGTGCGCGGGATTTTAGGCGGGCGTATATAGAATGTTGCTCACAAAAAGATTCCGGGAGTACATAAGCTAGAAAGAGAGGAACTATCGACATGCAGAATCAGAGACAAAACGGACGACCAAACGCAGCCGTGCGCATGGCTGGTCTTTTTCTGGTGCTGTTCTGTGTGGCGGCGGTTCTGATTCCGGCGAAAACACTGTTTACGGGAAATGGTTTTTTTGCAGATTACATTCATTTCACGGAATCGAAGAGAATGTATGTGGAGATCGCGATTCTGGCAGTCTTGATCTTTGGGGGGCTGGCGCTTTTGAAGCGCGGACGCAGCCGGATGTACTGGCTTCTGGCGGTGGTGCTGGTGTTTTCCTGGATTCACGTGGTATTTCTGCCAATGGTGGTATCGGCGGCATATATGCTTAGCCTGTTGGCGATCGGGCGGTTTCTGAGAAAACAGGTGTTTTTCAGGGAAACGATTTGGGAGCGGCCTTATTTTTCTTTTTATATGGATTTTCTTTTTGGTGTCTCCTTTGCAATCGTTGTGTATTGCATCCTTTCTGCCCTTGGCGTTGGAAAAATTGCCTGGATGCGCCTTATCGTCTATGCTCTGGGAGCGGCGGCGCTGGGATTTGATTTTTCCTCGATTTTCCACCAGTGCATCAAGGGATGGCAGACGCTTTCCCGGATGCTGGATGGCAGGGATAAGGTGTCGGTTCATGTGATTGAGACAGGGAAACAGGCGTTACTGTTCACAGGTAGGCACTTTTGGAACCGAAAGTGCCGTAAGAAAACGTGGTGGCAGCAGGAATTTGCCGTATTTAAATGCGAAGCCACGGCAAATTCCGTTACTGGGCACGTATGCGTGAACAGTAACAAACCGGCTGGCAGCGGGAGATCGAGGGAAATACCGCGCCGGGTGCGCCGGGCATGGACGCTGGCGGCTGGCTGGTGTGCCCTGATGTTCCTGATTCAGGTGGGACGCCTGAATATCGCACTCGACTTTGATACACTCTGGTATGGTGTGCGTTCCCAGTACATTGTGGCAGGCGGAACCGGGCTGTATGAGAATCCGGGGCTGGTCGGCATGGTCTATGTGTATTCGAAGGGCTTTGAGGTGCTGACTCTGCCGCTCTGCGATCTGGCGAGTCACAGCTACCTGACGTTCTTTAACCTCTGGCTGGCAGTTCTGGGAATTGGGGCGATGGTCTGGAATGCGGTGCTGCTGACGGGCAATCGAAAGCAGGAGACAGAAAAGAAACTAACGTATCACAGCGTCTTGCCGGGAATTATGGCAGCTGTTTTGACGGTTTCGGTGCCGGGCATCATGAATATGGCGCTCACAGCCAAGGCGGATTTGATTACGTGGCTGCTGCAGCTTATTATGCTGGGATGTTTCTTTCAGTATATTCATGTGTATGAAAATCATTGGATATTCCTCTCCGGGGCAGCCGGTTCCTATTTCCTGTCCCTCACGATGAAGCCGACCTCCCTGGTCTTTTCCACTGCCGTATTTGGCATGATGGGGCTGTACCTTCTGTGGTTCTGGTTTCATGAGCGCGGGGCGGCGGCTGACCTGTTTCACCATATGGTCCGCCTGATTGGCTCCTTATGCCTGCCGTTTGGGGCATTGGTTGGTATCTGGGCGCGGACGATGAAGATCACGGGAATGCCGGTCACTTCGGTGTTTACTTCGATTTTTGCATGGTTTGGTTTTAAAATGAAATACCCATTTGCCACCTCGGAGCTGCCGCAGAATTATCAGGAGGAATCAACGCTTCATGTGCTGGCGCGGCGCATATGGCAGATGCTGATGCAGCCGCAGGGTGAAGATATGGGGCATGTAATTCTGGCGTGGGGAACCTCGCTGATGGCGGTGCTGATTGTGATGCTGGTGCTTTATGGGATTTTCTCCAAAAAGGGAGATGAGCAGTCCCATATCTGGAACGCGGCATTGGTGATTTTCTTCCCATTTGTGATCGTCAGCCTGATCAGCCTGTCGATGCTTTACCAGATCGACGGAAATTATTTCATGCTTCTGTATTCTATGCTGATTCTGGGGGCATGCCGGGCGATGGTGTATTTTAAGAAAATCGGCTTTTATCCGCTCGCGTCGAAGTGCCTGGCGCCGTTGCTGGTATTAAATCTGATTGTCACGGCGATCAGCAGCTGGGCGTGGACGGCTGGATTTTCGGAGATTCATCTTCTGAATAAAGGGCGTGTCAATCACCGGGCGCAGGAACAGGCGCGGATAGAGGAAAAGGGAAACACGCTGATCTGGCAGGAAGTGTCGCAGGATCCGGAAAACCGGGTGATCGCATTTGGAACGCATCCGTACTGTTTGCAGTTCCCGTGCAATGTGGAGTCGTATAAGGATATTACATCGCCGTGGGGCAACGTCGAACTCGTCAACTCGCCGGAGGCGTTTGAAACCTATATGGCGTATGCGAAGACAGATTATGTCTACGCGGAAGCAGGCTATCTGGGACCGGGAAGCTGGGAGTGGAGTCTGGATCTTCTGCGGGAGCTGATCCGCAGAGGCAGCCTGACCGATCTGTTTTTTGAAAATGGAAATATGCTTGCGCGGGTATCCGACACAGCGGTGCCGGAGGAAGAAGCGCAGAACAATCTGGAACTGTTTGAGCGGGAGTATTTATTTTATGATGCAGAAGCTTAATAGACATCGAAAAAACTGACAGGAGGAAATAGAAATCATGAAGGAATACGAGTACCTAGACGAGCTGATCAGCCGCTATCCGGTTCTTGCACCGGTGAAAGCGGATATTCGCACTGCGTATGAGACGCTGAAAGAGTGCTATGAGCGCGGCGGAAAACTTCTGATTGCCGGAAATGGCGGAAGCTGTGCGGATTCGGAGCACATCGTGGGCGAGCTGATGAAGGGGTTTGTGAAGAAACGCCTGGTTTCGGCGGAGATAGAGGCGGCGCTTAAAACGGTAGACCCGCAGATGGGAGCGGAACTTTCCGAAAAGCTGCAGCAGGGACTTCCGGCGATCGCGCTGACTGGTCATGCAGGACTGACCACCGCATTTATGAATGATGTGGACGGCAGCATGACTTATGCGGAACAGGTGCTTGGATATGGAAAAGAGGGGGATGTGTTCCTCGGAATCTCAACCTCGGGCAATTCAAAAAATGTCCTGTATGCAGCCGTGACGGCAAAGGCAAAGGGGCTTAAGGTTATCGGGCTTCTGGGACGCGACGGCGGGCGGATCCGTGGGTACAGCGACACTGCGATTGTCGTGCCGGAGCAGGAGACATTTAAGATTCAGGAGCTGCATCTTCCGGTGTACCATGCACTGTGCCTGATGCTGGAAGAATATTTCTTTTAAGATATATTTTGTTTCATGGAAAGGAAGTAATGATTCAGCAGGTTCATGAAGAAAACTGGATGATTACAAGGGAAAAGTATGTTATTTGGAAACAGGCCGGCAGACAAAACGGCGAAATGGAGAGTCAGTACCCGCAGCTTTGCAGTGCTGCTTGCCTATACGCTTTTTATCTGGTGGTTGGAAGTGCTGGATCTTCTGGCATGGCTTTTACACATACCACAGGGAACGGTTTTGTCGCGGGCGGCAGCGCTCGTTTTATGTGGCGCTGTCATGGCGGCAATCGGAAGATTTGAATGGGACCATGCGGGAGTGAGTCCGCTTTTTATAGTGGGAAGCTTGTTCATCCTGGCGTTCTTTTCGGTCAAGGGATTTGCCCCGGATCAGAGCTATGATACGCAGAACTATCACCTGCTGTCGCAGATACCCGGATTTGTGGACAACCTTCATTATCATGTGATACCGGGACGGTTCCAGATGTTCGGTTTCCGGCTGGGCGACCGGATGTTTTATCCATTCAGGGCGCTTTTTGGGCTTCGGATGGGGACAATGTTAAACGCACTGGCGATGCTTGTGATTTATCGGCAGGTAACGGTGTTCCTGAGCATGGAGGCAGACCGGCTGGAAAAAAAATGCAGCTGGTCGAAGCATCTTGCGCCGGTACTGGCATTTCTGATTGTCAGCCGCCTGGAGTTGATTCAGGAGAGCGGCAGCTACATGGTCGAGCTTCTGGCGCTGCCATTTCTGCTGGAAATGGTATTTCTGCTTCTGCGCGGGCTGGATGAGGCGAAGCGGGAGCACGAGGCGGTTTTATTCTGCCTGTTTGGTGGAATCCTGTTCTGCCTCAAGATGACGAATATCGTGTATCTGGTGCCGCTGGTGCTTCTGTATCTGTGGAAAATCCGGAAGTATCTGACGCCGAAGCTGTTTCTGGGATGCCTGGTGACGGGGGTGATTCCCGTCAGTGTGTACCTGATTTACAATGGGATAGCGATGAAAAATCCGGTTTATCCTTATTATAACAGCCTGTTTCATTCGCCATATTTTGGGGAAATGGACTTTAAGGACCCGAGATGGGGACCCAGCAACATAAAAGAGTTCCTTTTGTGGGCATATTCGATGATCCGGCATCCAGATTACCGCCTGAGTGAGATTCCGGCGAAATACAACCTGGATCTGGCGCTGATGTATCTGGGAGCGGCGGGGGCCGGTCTCTGCTGGATTTGGAAGCGGGTCAGAAGCAGGACGGGAACCTTATTTCTGCTGTATGCCGCATCCTTTGTCCTCTGGGCGGCAACGACGGGGCACAGCCGTTATTTTATGGGCGGACTCTTATTCGCCGGAATGCTTTGCGGGTGCCTGGTGTTGCGGGGAATGGCTTCCACTTCTTTCGGTCTGACAGGCGGTGTTGTATTTGCAATTATGTTTTTAGCTGTTTACGCCGGGCGCGCTTACAATGCTTACACCTGTGTCTGGAACGGCGGGGAATGGGCGATGCGGGCGGTGAGCCGTGAGAGTATCCGCAGCAATCTGCCTTATGTATTTCACGATCATCAGCTGTTTACACCGGAAGAACGTTCCAAGATTGACCGCATTTTCCTGACCTGGTCGGATGTGGGAAGTTATGCGCGGCTTGCGGGCGAAGATGTGCCGGTCTGGAACCGGTATTCGATCGTCAATGAGCTGTCGGGGCAGAAAGACGCCTATAGCGATGAAATCGAGGCGGCGATGGAGGCAGGCGAGGGCATCTATGACATGATACCGCAGGGGCTTGAGACGTTGGAAAGCTATCTGGAATGGATGAATGAGGCGGGATGGTACGTGCATGATATGGAATATCAGGAAACAATCCTGCAGGGTGTCCAGTCCTTTACGCTGGCAGGGCTTGAGATGGCGCATGGACGCGAAAATTGCTGGTACCGCACCCAGGAGACTTTCATGGATGCACAGGAAACGGAAAAAGAAGTACCAGAATGGCGCTGGGAGAATACCAGCGGGGACGATCATCCGACTATCCGGGCGGTTCTGTGCGATCCGGACTACTGGATGATGAAGCAGCCATTTGAAGTGGAGATCATCGTCTCGGATGGGACAAACAGCCGGACGGCTGCTGTGATCCAGGCGGGGCAGAAGGAATATGAACCGATGGAAGTACAGCTTGATCTGACAGGGCTTCAGGGAGAGATAAAATTGGAACTGGTAAGTACAGCTGAGACCAAACGGGCTGTCGTGATCAATCCGGAATGGTTCGCCGGAACGGTGGAAGAGTGAAAACGGGAGGAGAAAAATGGACAAGATAGCGGTATTAATTCCGTGTTATAATGAAAGCCAGACGATCGCCAAGGTGGTCAAGGACTACCGCGAGGCATTGCCGGAGGCAACGATCTATGTATATGACAATAATTCATCGGATCACACGGATGAGATTGCCAGAGAGGCAGGCGCGGTTGTGCGCTATGAATACCAGCAGGGCAAGGGAAATGTCATCCGCAGCATGTTCCGCGACATTGACGCGGAGTGCTATGTCATGACGGACGGCGATGACACCTACCCGGCGGAGGACGCGAGAAAGCTGGCAGACCAGATTTTACAGGGAAAAGCGGATATGGTCATCGGCGACCGCCTTTCTTCGACGTATTTTACCGAAAATAAGCGTCCGTTCCACAATACGGGAAATCGTCTGGTGCGTGGGCTTATCAACCTGATTTTCAAGAGCAATATCAAGGATATCATGACAGGCGCGCGCGCATTTAACTATGAATTTGTCAAGAGCTTCCCGATTCTTTCGACCGGATTTGAGATTGAGACGGAGATGAGCATCCATGCGCTGGACAAGAACTTTAAGCTGGTGGAGATCCCGGTTGGATACCGTGACCGCCCGGAGGGAAGTGTGTCAAAGTTAAATACGTTTTCGGATGGATTTAAGGTGCTCCGCACGATCGCGAGACTCTTCCGGGATTACAAGCCATTTGCGTTCTTTGGATGGCTGGGACTCATTTGTTTTGCGATTGCAACGGCATTTTTCGCGCCGGTGCTCAGCGGCTATCTGGCAACCGGCATGGTGCCGAAGTTCCCGACCCTGATCGCGTGTTCCGGGCTTTATGTGATTTCGTTCCTGCTGTGGATCAGCGGTGTGATTCTGGAGGTTATCACGAAGAAACACCGTCAGTTATTTGAACTTTACTTGAACCAGCTGAGCATTTTAAAGAGGAGAGACGGATGAAACGCCGTGTATTTTTAGGGCTTCCGGTTATTTTGGGGATTTTATTTTATATCTGGTATATATTTCATGCCTCAGACAATGTGGCGTATTCGGATTATATCCGGCTGATCAATTCATATCTGCCGGATGTGACAAATCCGGCGAAATTCTTTGTACCGGATATCCTGACGCGCGTTCCGATCACGTATCTGGGGCGCATCATCAATGTGAAACTATTTGGCTATAATGCGTATTTTGACATGATTCTGGGTGTTTTGAGCCTGGGTGCGGGCGCGGCGGTGCTGGCGCTCTACGCAGAGCGGAACCGCTCGGTCGGCTATCTTTCCTTCCTGTTGATTCAGTTTGTATATTTCAGCCTGAATAAATGGGAAATGATGACGAACGGGACCGGCTGGGTCTGCACTCTGTCGATCTCCGGATTTTTATTCCATTTTGCAGTCCTCGACCATGCAGCGGCGACCCGGTGCCGGAATATGTCTGACCGGGTGCTTCTGGCAATTCTGCCGATCCTGCTGGTCGTGCTGGTGGCAGGACCGTACAGCGGCGGCTATGCGGTGATTCTGGTGCTGGCATACGGCGCACTGTGGCTGGCGGATCGGCGCGGGGGTGCTGAAACAAGCAGCCGCTCCTGGAGCCGAAAGTGCCGGAGAACCTGGTGCATCGGGGCATTGACAAC
This sequence comes from Clostridium sp. AF32-7AC, assembly GCF_003477925.1. Taxonomy (NCBI): domain Bacteria; kingdom Bacillati; phylum Bacillota; class Clostridia; order Eubacteriales; family Clostridiaceae; genus Clostridium; species Clostridium sp. AF32-7AC. The sequence goes on along the minus strand of NZ_QUEG01000008.1, from coordinate 65,924 downwards.
GGTTCTTGCGATGGTATTATATCTTTGGAGCAGTTCACAGGCAGTTTACGTACACCGTGGAGCAGTGACTGATGTTTCAATCGCTCAGGAATTTGCCGCCCAGCCACTCTTTTTCCTGCGGTTTCTGCTGAAAGCGGTGGCATCGTCGGTGATCGGCGTGGCGCAGATTCAGGAGCTGGAGGCAGGAAGCCCCTGGTTTGTCCGGCTGCATCTGGTGTATCTGCTGGGGCTGGCAGTGTTTGTTTCGTATCTGCTGGCACTGTATCTGAATGTGCGGTTTCAGCTTTATAAAAAGACTATTTTTCCGCTTCTGCTGGTTCTCAGCGGCGGCTGTAACCATCTGCTGGTGCTGGCGGCGCGGTGGATTTTCCTGAAGGACGAGTACGGGATGTCCTCGCGGTACGAGATACAGTACCAGATGGGAATTGTAGGAATTCTGCTTACGTTTGCACTCGTCTGGAGTATGTGCCGGGAAAAGGCGCAGGAAACAGAGGCAGATAAGGCGAAAACACGCGCGCCGGAGAAACGGGCAGTACGCACACCTTTAAAGGTCTGTATGCTGGCATTTACCGTGCTGACGGTCTTTGGAAATGCATGGACAACCCGGGCAGAAATCCGGACAGCGCCGTACCGGAAAGCATATTTACAGGTATCAAGGGAGCTGGGACTGAATTACCGGACGGCGAGCGATGAGGATCTGGAAACCTACCTGCATAACGACCCGGATGCAGTGCGGGATGCGATGAGAATTTTGGAAGAAAACCATTTGAACATATTTCGATAAAAACGATGGACGGAAGGAGAAGTGCAATGAAAGTTGTAATATTAGCGGGTGGATTCGGCACACGAATCAGCGAGGAAAGCCATTTAAAACCAAAGCCAATGATCGAGATCGGAGAACAGCCGATTCTCTGGCATATCATGAAGCACTATTCCCAGTATGGATTCAATGATTTTGTGATCTGTCTGGGCTACAAACAGTATGTAGTAAAAGAGTATTTTGCCGATTATTTCCTGCATACGTCGGATGTGACCTTCGATCTGGCGAAGAACGAGATGCAGGTGCATAACAACTATTCCGAGCCGTGGCGCGTGACGCTGGTCGATACCGGACTGCACACGATGACGGGCGGTCGTATCAAACGTATCCGCGATTACATTGGGGATGAGACGTTCATGCTGACCTACGGCGACGGCGTTTCCAACGTGGATCTGGACGCGCTGGTGGCATTCCACAAGCAGCACGGCAAGATCGCGACCCTGACCGGCGTCAACATTGGACAGCGTTTCGGTGTCATGGATGTTGACAGCGACGGACACATCCGCGAGTTCCGTGAGAAGAACGATGATGACGGCAAGATCGTCAACGGCGGCTTCATGGTACTCGAACCGGGCGTCTTTGACTATATCGAGGGCGATGATACCGTCTTTGAGAAAGCGCCGTTGGAGCAGCTTGCCAAGGACGGACAGCTGATGGTATACCGCCACGACGGTTTCTGGAAATGTATGGATACCCAGCGTGACAAGATGCAGCTGGAACAGATGTGGCAGGAAGGCAATGCGCCCTGGAAGCTGTGGAAATAATATGTTACTGTACACGCATACGTGCCCAGTAACGGAATTTGCCGTGGCTTCGCATTTAAATACGGCAAATTCCTGCTGCCACCACGTTTTCTTACGGCACTTTCGGTTCCAAAAGTGCCTACCCGTGAACAGTAACAATAATATACTGTAAGGGAAAATTCAAGGAATAGACACAAATCCTGTAAGAAAGTATGATATAATGAGCGCAGAAGAAAAGAATGCGGCTGCGAAGCAGACATATTCTTTTCTTGCGCCATTAACGAACGAACACGAAATAATTAAAAAGAGGAAAACCATGGAACTTCTTGATTTTTATAAAGGAAAACGGGTCCTTGTGACCGGTGACACAGGCTTTAAGGGAAGCTGGCTGGTCCGCATCCTCCATCTGGCGGGGGCGGAGGTAACCGGCTATGCGCTGAAAGCGCCGACCGAGCCGTCGATGTTTGAGATCCTGCATCTGGGGGAGACGATTCACCATGTGGATGGGGATGTGCGCGATTTTGCCCATTTAAAACAGGTGTTTGATGAGACGAAGCCAGAGATTGTACTCCATCTGGCAGCGCAGCCGATCGTGCGCGAGTCGTACCGGGATCCGGTCGGCACGTATGCGGCGAATGTCATGGGTACGGTTCATGTGCTGGAATGCGCCAGACAGTGTGAATCCGTCCGCTCTCTCGTCAATGTGACGACGGACAAGGTTTATGAAAATAAGGAATGGGAGTACGGTTACCGCGAAAATGACCCGCTGGACGGCTACGATCCGTATTCCAATAGCAAATCCTGTTCGGAGCTGGTGACACACAGCTATAAGCAGTCGTTCTTCACGGACGGCCGCTGCGCCGTCTCAACCTGTCGTGCTGGCAATGTGATCGGCGGCGGTGATTTTGCGGCGGACCGGATCGTGCCGGACTGCGTGCGCGCAGCGGAAAAGAAAGAGCCGATCATCGTGCGGAATCCGCATTCGACGCGCCCGTTCCAGCATGTGTTAGAGCCGCTGTTTTTGTATCTGACGGTGGCAAAGGCGCAGTGGGAAAATGCGGAGCTGGCGGGCTGCTACAACGTCGGACCGGATGACTGTGACTGCGTCAATACAGGACGTCTGGCGGATCTGTTCTGTGAAACATGGGGCGGCGGGATGCATTGGATCAACCGCTATGACGGAGGTCCGCATGAGGCGAATTTTCTGAAACTGGATTGTTCCAAAGTGAAAAAGGTATTTGGCTGGAAGCCGCACTTCCATGTAGAAGAGGCGATGGCTGCGACGGTGGAATGGTCGAAGAAGTGGCTTGCCGGAGCGGATATGCGCGAGGTGACGGATGAGCAGATCCGGGCGTATGCGGCTCGGTTTGAAGAAAAACAGATAGATGCAGGCGGCTGCACGAAAGGTGTGTCTGGCAGCAGGCAGAGCTGATACGGCTGCGGCAGAGAACGGTAGCAAAAGCAGGAGGAGAAACATGTCAGAAGAAAAAGTAACCCTGTCGGACGGAAAAGAGGCTGCGCGTCAGCAGATTCTCGATCTGGTGGCAGAGTATTGTGATAAATATCATAATCAGAAAAAAGAATTTACTGAGGGACGGCGGATTCCGTATGCGTCCCGCGTTTACGATAACCATGAGATGGTCAATCTGGTAGACAGTGCGCTGGAGTTCTGGTTGACCTCCGGACGTTACACCGATCAGTTTGAGGCGGGGCTTGCGAACTACCTGGGCGTCAAATACTGTTCCCTTGTAAACTCCGGTTCCTCCGCGAACCTGATCGCATTTATGGCGCTGACTTCCCCATTGCTGGGAGAGCGCCGGGTGTGCCGCGGCGATGAGATTATCACGGTTGCGGCAGGTTTCCCGACGACGGTAACCCCGGCGATCCAGTATGGCGCAGTTCCAGTGTTTGTGGATGTGACGATTCCACAATACAACATCGACGCCGATAAGCTGGAGGCGGCGCTTTCAGAGAAGACGAAAGCGGTTATGATCGCCCACACACTGGGAAATCCGTTTGATTTACAGAAGGTAAAAGAATTCTGTGACCGTCATAACCTGTGGCTGGTGGAGGACAACTGTGATGCCCTCGGAAGCCGCTATGAGCTGAACGGCGAGTGGCATTTTACCGGTACGATCGGAGATATCGGAACGTCCAGCTTTTATCCGCCGCACCACATGACGATGGGCGAGGGCGGCGCCGTGTACACGGACAATCCGCTTTTAAACAAGATTATCCGTTCCTTCCGCGACTGGGGACGCGACTGTGTCTGCCCGTCCGGCTGCGATAACCTCTGCGGTCACCGATTTGACCGCCAGTATGGTGAGCTGCCGCTTGGATACGACCATAAATATGTATACTCCCATTTTGGATATAATTTAAAGGCGACCGACCTGCAGGCGTCGATCGGCTGCGCGCAGCTTGAAAAGTTTCCATCCTTCGTGGAGCGCAGAAAACACAATTTCGCCCGTCTGAAAGCGGGACTTGCCGGAACCGAGGACGCATATATCCTGCCGGTTGCCTGTGAGCATTCCGATCCGAGCTGGTTTGGTTTCCTTCTGACCTGCCAAGAGGGCGTGGATCGGAACAAGGTAGTCAAATATGTCGAGGAAAAGGGCGTGCAGACGCGTATGCTCTTTGCCGGAAACCTGATCAAGCATCCGTGCTTTGATGAGATGCGGAAAGAAAACTGCGGCTACCGCGTAGCCGGAACTCTGGAAAATACCGACCGTATCATGCGCGATACCTTCTGGGTCGGCGTTTATCCGGGCATGACAGATGAAATGATTGATTATATGGCAAAGACACTTCGTGAGGCATGCCGTCAGTAGGGACGGGGACCGCGGCAATTCACAGGCGGGGAGATACTCTGCCTGTAAGAAAATGCCTGTGAAAATGAGCAGCTGTGACAGAGAATGAGCAGTTGCAGGAGAAAATGAGGGGACAACCATCATGAATGAGGAAAAATCAGAGAGCCGCAGGGCGGTCAAACTGCCGCCGTATCCGGGGCTTGAGAAGGTTCACCGGGCGAATCTGCGCCTTTTGAAGGAGATAGACCGGATCTGCCGGAAATACAAGATTTCCTATATGCTGGATTCCGGGACACTTTTGGGCGCAGTGCGTCATGAGGGATTTATCCCGTGGGATGATGATGTCGATCTGGCATTTACACGTGCCAATTATGAGATGTTTTTGAAGGTAGCGCCGCGGGAGCTGCCGGAGGGAATGTCCCTGCTGCGCCCGGAGGAGATCCGGGGCGGCAAGGTGTTTTATGATTTTACAACGCGCGTCATCTATGACAACAGCCGCGTCCATGAGGACAATGAGCAGATGCAGTTTTATGAGGGAAAATTAAACCATCTCTGGGTGGATCTGTTCGTCCTTGACCGCCTGCCGGATAGTAAGGTGGGCGCGTGGAGCGCAAAATTTCTTCAGAAGGTTATTTATGGAATGGCGATCGCACACCGTGATCAGATTGATTTCAGCAAATACAGCCTGATGGATAAGCTGCGGGTTGGTGTGCTGGCAGGTGTGGGACACCTTGTCCCGATGCCGGTTTTATTTAAGCTGCAGAGACTTGCAGCGGCGAAGGATCGCAAAAAGAAAACGAAACACTGGTATTACAGCAATTACCAGCCGGATTATCTCTATGTAACGCTGGAGGGCGCATGGTGCGAGCACGCGGTGGATCTGCCGTTTGAGGACACAAAGCTGATGGTGCCGGTGGGCTATGAGCATGTGCTGGAGTGGATTTACGGCGACTATATGACGCTGCCGCCGGTGGAAAAACGGGTTCCGGCACATTCTTCGATAGCGATCGAAATTTTGGATGACCCGGATGCTTAATTGAAAGATGAAATATGAGTAAGAAAGATAAGAAAAAACGGACAGACAGCATGGAAGATAAGAAGAAAAATGAAACCAGACAGTCGACCATGCAGAACAGGATGGAAAATATGAACGGACAGAAACCAAAGACGATCTCGATCGTGATTTCTGTTTACAACGAGGAAAAGGCGCTGCATGAGTTCTATCGGGAGGCAACTCCGGTTTTTGAGGCGCTGCCGTGGAATTACGAACTGATTTTTGTCAACGACGGAAGTGCGGACGCCTCGGGGCAGATTCTGGCAGAACTGGCGGCAGCGGATCCGCGGGTACGTGTGATCAACTTTTCCCGCAACTTTGGCCATGAGGCGGCGATGCTTGCGGGGCTGGATCACAGCATCGGGGAGGGCATCGTGTGTATGGATGCCGATCTGCAGCATCCGCCGGAATGTGTGGCGCAGATAATCGAAAGATTCGAAGAGGGCTATGAGGTTATCAACATGGTCCGGACGAAAAATAAATCGGCTGGATTCATCAAAAACCTGACGTCTTCTGCTTTTTATAAATTTTTGAACAAGATTTCAGATGTGAAGCTGGAAAATAACGCATCCGATTTCTTTGCGCTGACTGCCAATGCGGCGCAGGTGTTAAAGACCAATTACCGGGAAAAAGTGCGTTTCCTGCGCGGCTATGTGCAGAATATCGGATTTAACCGGACGACCATCGAGTATGAGGCGAGAGCCAGGGTGGCGGGCGAGAGCAAGTACAGTATTCGTAAATTATTTAAATTTTCGATCAATACGATTCTCTGCTTTTCGGATCTGCCGCTAAAGCTCGGCATTTACTCGGGAATTATCGTGGGCTTTCTGGGGCTGCTCGTGATGCTGGAAACGATTTATGAGTGGGCGGTCAAAGGAACGCCCAATGGTTACGCGACGATCGTAGTGCTTTTATGCTTTATGTTCGCGATGCTGTTCGTGATTGTGGGAATTATCGGGGAGTATATCGCGATCCTGTTTACAGAATTGAAGGATCGTCCAATTTATATCGTTCATGATACAAAAGGATTTCCGGAAAAGGAAAGCTGACAGGAAGGAATCGTATGAAGAGATTAAGACGTTTACTGATAAGTTTGATGATCACGGCACTGATGGCTGCCGGAATGCCGATGACGGCATTTGCAAAGCCGGACTGGCCCTCGGATACGGGGATCGAGTCGGAGGCAGGCATTGTCATGGATGCGGACTCCGGGGCGGTTTTATTTGGGCAGAACATCCATGTGCAGAAGGCGCCGGCAAGTATCACGAAAATATTGACGGCGCTCGTAGTCATTGAGAACAGCAGTCTGGATGATACGGTCACATTTTCCCACGATGCCGTTTACAACGTGGAAGATGGCAGCGGAAACAAGAACGCCATCGAGGAGGGCGACACGCTTTCGGTGCGCGATTGTCTCTACCTGCTGCTGATGCGTTCTTCCAACCAGGCGGCGAATGCGCTGGCGGAGCATGTGGGCGGAAGCCGCGACGGTTTTGTGAAGATGATGAACGAGAAGACGGCGGAGCTTGGCTGTGAGAACAGCCATTTTGCGAATCCGTCCGGTCTGAATGACGACACACAGCTCACTTCGGTGTATGATATGGCGCTGATCGCATCGGCGGCGTATAAAAATGACACGCTTTTAACGATCAGTAAGGATAAGAGCTACCGATTACCGGCGACGAAGAACAATCCGGACGGTGTGACCATCCAGCCGGAGCACAAGCTTCTTATCACGACTGACACAGAGAGTCCGAACTATTATCCATATGCGGTGGCCGGAAAGACCGGTTACACATCCGTTGCGGGGCAGACGCTTGTTACCTATGCGATCAAGGATGACAGACGCCAGATTGCGGTCACGATGAAGAGTACGCAGGCGACCCATTATCAGGATACGATTGCATTGCTGGATTTCGGCTTTCTACGGTTTGAAAATGTAAATATTTCGGAAAATGAGACGGCATACACAAGCGGCGATCAGCCGGTGCAGATCGGAGACAATAGCTATCAGCCGTCCGATTTATCGATGGATACGTCGGCAGTCATCACGATCCCGAAGGATGCTTCGTTTGCGGATGCGGAGAAGACGGTGGTAACGGATCTGCCGGAGGATGCACCGCTGGGCGCGGTGGCACTGCTTTCTTACAAATACAACGACCGCAAGATCGGACAGGTGTATCTGATCAGCGCATCGGCGGCAGAAGCGGCAGCAAACGGGGAGACGGCTCCGGATGACGGAAATACGGCATCGGATCCGGCAGCATCCAATACAGGCGCGTCCGGAAAACCGAAGCAGGCGAAATCTTCGTTCCACCTGACCCTGCCGAAACTTCCGAAAGTATCGGTGAGAACGGTGCTGATTGTGGTCGTCAGTGTGCTTCTGGCAGCGGCGTGTGCGGCGCTTGTATGGTTGTTCTACCAGTGTCATCAGGAAGAAAAGAGACGCCAGGAGGAGCGGAGAAAACGGAGAAGACAGCGTCTGCAGGAGATCGGCTGTTCGCGGGAAGAGTTTGAAAAACTGCTTGAAAAGCGGATGGGCGCGTCCTACAGGGCGCCTGGCACAGCGGAGGCAGATGAGAGCACAGAGCAGGCGGAGTCTGACATGGATGTGCGATCTGGTTCAGGACAGGTTCCGGCGGCAGATGCAGCCGCGTCCCGGCTGGCAGAGAGTGGAAAAGTAAGAACTGGTTCCACGGAAAAGAAGCCGCTGAAAGAAAAACCTGCACAGAAAGAGGCAGAGGATGCTAAAACACAGCAGGGTGTGCAGGAGGATGACACAGAGCTTACGGTTGAGGATTTGGATTGACAACCTGGATGCGCTAAATGGCGGTAAAATGGTCCAGATGGATTGTTTACGGGAAATTTTGGAAAGTATGAAGATTTTTTGAATTTTTCTAAAATGACTACAAAAACAAAAGGCGATATTATATAATAGCCATGCGGTTCGGGCTGGTTCCGGCTGTGAATGAGTGAATGAAGGGATAGAAGAACACAATGAAAAAACTTCTGATAATGATGGTTGCGTGTATGGCGCTGCTCAGCGGATGCACGGAGAGTACGATTGTAAAACCGACTTCTGAGACGGTAGTCGGAGATCCGAATTTTGAGACCCAGGAAAATGTTGAGATCGACTGGACACAGGTCAGCACGGACGCGGAAGACATGTTCAAGGATACAAGTACCTACGAGTACGGCCGCGATTTCCATTTCTATATGGAGCCGAACAAGAAACAGATCATGCTGATCTGGGTAGTGGCAGATGATCTGCCGGATGATCAGATAGGAACCTATGCGGAAGATTTAATCAAGGGATTCAACGACATTGTCCACACCCAGGACTTCTCGATTGAGATGTCCGGTGAAGATTCCTACGGCGGACTGTGGAAACAGTATGCACTGTCCTACAGCATCGTTCCGGAGAGCGACCAGGATAACGAGGACGCATGGTTTATCAGTGGTTCCTATGAGGCTGGCGCAGATTTCAAACTTCCGGATACCAAAGAGCTGATTTCCAAGGTGAAAGAGAAAGAAGCAGCAGGCGAGTACGATACGACTGAGGCGGAGGAAGAGACAGAGAACGCAGAATAAGAGGTTGTCTGCACAGACACGGGATATTTTCTGTGTATAATTAAGAGAAAAGTGATCAAAAAAGCTGTCATATGAGAAACAGATGAGTGTTCTTCATATGACAGCTTTTATTTACCAGGAACCGAAGTACGTGTTTTCACTCAACAGGTAGTCCGCTGTGATAAGACTCATTCCCCAGTTCAGCCAGAAGCGGCGATAAATCCTGTTTATCTAACGGCATGTTGTCTGTGACGGCGCTGTTTAAAAGCGCATAGACACGGCTGCATTTGTCCAATGTTTCATGGAAGAGATCAACAAACGAGGCGGTTGAGACGCGGGTCGGATCCCACGGGTTGCCCCATGCTTCGTGGTTTAGGTTACAGCTGCTCCGGTAGTCGGTTACGGAGTCCGTTACCATTTTCGCGGAAGCAACTGGGTGGTTGACGAAGATGGATTCGACCTGTGCAATGCCGAATTTTTTCTTGCCGTTCTTGTCCGAGAGTGTCCGGCAGCCGAAGCGCAGCGCCCAGATGGAGCGGTGCACCATCGCCGGAGTAACCTGGAAGTTGTTGCGGTAGGTGATCGGATAATAGGTTTCGTTGATGCAGGAAGCCAGGAAATGGGAAATAAATTGGATTTCCTGTCCATTTAGACAGATCGTGGCGGTCTGGTTAAATTCGGACGGCTTCTTTTTTTTATATTTCCAGAGCAGGATCGCGTCGAGCTCGTTTTCCAGATGTGCGTGCATCCCGTGATGCATGGAGGTCGGGGCATCCACTGGATAGCCGATGCGCCCGTACACGTAAGGATGACAGATCGAATCGGCAATGTAATGGTTTATAAATCCGGCCAGATAGGAGATGGCTTCCTCCTGCTGCTGGCGCGAGCGGATGGTTCCAATACGGCGCAGACAGCACTCAAAAAAGGCGTTTACCTTGTGTTCGTGCATATAGGAACCGACGTTGCGGTAATCGCGGTGGCGCAGGATCGGGATATTATAGAAAAACATATCCGGTCCCTGCAGACCGAGCTGGTAGAGCCAGCGGTATTTGGCGATCGTGTGTTTTAAGGGTGTGAACGGCATATCGTTGTATGCTTTCATGCCGAATATATAGTGCGTGGTAAAACCTGGCATATTGTTTTCATCCTTTCCAGAAGGACAGAGATTTGGAAATTTGTCCGCCTGTCCGATATGCTTATTGTAGCACTGCCGGTCTGGTTTGTCATGGGGTTTGCGGATGTTTACAGAAAGTGTAAGAAAAGGTGGATGGAAAGAGAGTTCTCGGAAGGCAATATCACGGCTTGGAGAATAAAATATCATAGTAAATCATAAGATTGGTTTGATAGAGTGAAAATAGATATAGAAAGGTGCTCGGATGGAAGCGCTCAGAATCGTACAGAAAATGGTGTGGGGACCGTGGCTTCTGGGACTGTTTCTGGCGGTTGGAGTCCTCTGCATGGTGCGTCTGCGGGGATTTCCGATCCGTCATATCAGAGTCTGGTGGGGAGAGACGGTTGGGAGCGGCGGGAAAGGACAGCTTTTGACGACCTGCACCGCGCTGGCGGCGACGGTCGGAACGGGAAATATCACGGGCGTGGCAGCCGCGTTGGCGATCGGTGGTCCGGGTGCTGTGTTCTGGATGTGGGCGGCGGCATTTCTGGGGATGGCGCTGGCATATACGGAGGTTTATCTGGGAATTTTGTATGGGGGCGGACCTTATGTCTATCTGGAAAATGGGGTTGGAAGTTGTTTCGCTGGAAAATGCTATGCCCTGTTTTGCGTGCTGGCGTCGCTTGGAATGGGATGTATGGTACAGGCGGGGGCTCTGGCGGATAGTCTGCGCTATGCAACATCCCTGCCGCCGCTTGGAACCGGTATCATACTGGCAGTTTTGACTGCCGTGGTGCTCTTTGGTGGGGCAAAACGCATCGGATGGACGGCTTCGGTGCTGGTACCGGTATCGGCGGGGCTGTATCTGCTGGCAGGTGGAATCGCCGTGTTCAGTTTTTATGATCAGATACCGGAAGTATTGATGAAAATTGTGGGCGGGGCATTTGGACTGGCAGATAATGCAGGACAGACGGATGGAAGCAGTATTTTGAATTTTTCAGGAATTTCGGGCGGGATGACCGGGTACGGAATGGCAGCGGCGATCCGGAGCGGGATATCGCGCGGTGTGTTTTCCAATGAGGCGGGCCTGGGGAGTCTGGCGGTGCTGCATGGGATGAGTGAGGGAAAGGGGAGGCTAAGACAGAGGCAGGAAGCGCAGAAACAGGGAATGTGGGCGATTTTCGAGGTGTTTTTCGATACGATCATAGGGTGCAGCCTGACCGCTTTTTTACTGCTCTGTGTATTTCCGCACAATCTGACCGAGAAGATCGATTCCCTGGGCGGCAGCGGCGCGGTGGCGGCGGCTCTGGCAGCCCGTTTTGGAAATGCAGGCGGCATAGTGACGGCGGCGTGCATGGTGCTGTTTGCCTTTGCCACGATCCTTGCCTGGTTTTACATCGGCGATCAGGCACTTGGATGGCTGATGCGGGATGTCCCACAGAAGCGTGCCGACAAAATATGTATTTTGTATCACGGAGGTTATCTTGCCTCAGTCTTTCTCGGCTGCGTCAGCCGGATGGAAGCCGTCTGGGCGGTATCTGATATTTTCAATGGGCTGATGGCGGTGCCAAACCTTGCAGCGCTGGTGCTGCTTGGCAGGAAGGTACGAAGACCGGAACGGTGAGAGAGTTGAGGAATTCAGATACAACAAAAGACCTCTCCAGCAGTGAGAGGTCTTTTGGTATTGAAAAAGGGAGGAGAGCTGATATAAACTCAGCTCGGTATTATGAAAAAAATTTGTAAGCATTGCTTGTTGCTATGGTTATAGTATAGGGAAAAATCGTGAAGAAACCATGTTAATTGTGTAAAAGGTTTTTTAATGAAGTGTGAACGAAATATGAACGCGGAACATGGATTCCATGATTACGATAAATATATCTTATGTTCGGAGGATCGAAAATGGCAGCCTGGGCAGGAAGCGCAGATATTTTGCGTGCTTCGTCTGTCAAGACTGCCATAAAAAATACGGGTATAAAGTGTGTCAACAATCTTTATTCCGCTTTTTTGACGGATAAAACGGTTCCGCTGAATGCATCCACCTCACTGACGGTTCCCGTATACGTTACGGTAACTTTATCCCCATCTTTTACATCAGAAAGCCCGTCCGGTTTCTGATCCTGCTCGAAGCTGAATTCATAATCGGTTCCGTCGGCGGTGATCGTAAACATAAAGTCTTTGATGTCGCTGATCGTACCAGTTATTGTGGACTGTTTTGCATCGGCAGTTCCCTCGGATGGAAGAACGGTGTCTTTGGCGTCTTCTTTTAAATCATCCATCGGGCTGCTTTCGTCCATGCCATTCGAGCTGGACTCGGAGGAGGCGGACTGGGACGATTCATTAGCAGTCGATTCATTCACGTTTTGGGAAGAGCAGGCGGTTGCGAGCGAGAGGATCGCAGCCGCGCCCAGGATAGCAAAATATGTTTTTTTCATAGTACATTACCAACCTTTCTTTTGACTTAGTTTGCTCACAGATGTATGATGCAGGACAGATGATGATTCCTGAGCGCAACATTCATCTTTTCGCATAGAATGTCCATTTCGACATTGTGCTATACATCTTAAGCCATAAATGTGAATGAATTGTGAGGAGAAACTTACGAAATGTAAAGAAAATGGACAAATATGGAACGAAAAACAGTCGATTTTCGAACGTTCTTATGGTATAATGTGACCACTTAATGAGGTATTTTTTAAAATTCAGGAGGAAACATACATGAAAAATCCAGTTGTTACCATTGAGATGGAAAATGGTGATATCATGAAGGCAGAGCTCTACCCAGAGATTGCGCCGAACACAGTCAACAACTTTATCAGCCTGATCAAGAAGGGCTTTTATGATGGTCTGATCTTCCACCGTGTCATCAAGGGCTTTATGATTCAGGGCGGATGCCCGAATGGAAATGGTATGGGCGGTCCAGGGTATACCATCAAGGGTGAGTTCAGCCAGAATGGTTTTACGAACAATTTCAAGCACACCAAGGGCGTTCTCTCTATGGCGCGTGCGATGGACCCGAACTCCGCAGGTTCCCAGTTCTTCATCATGCATGAGACTTCCCCGCATCTGGATGGTCAGTATGCATCCTTCGGGAAGATAGTTGAAGGTCTGGATATCGTGGACAAGATTGCCGGCGTCCGCACCGACTGGGGCGATCGTCCGCTGAAAGAGCAGAAGATCAAAAAGATGACCGTTGACACCTTCGGCGAGGAGTACCCGGAGCCGGAAAAAGGAAAAGAAAGATAATCTATGACAATCGAACGAGAAGTAACCATTGCGGGACAGACATACCCGGTGATTCTCTCCGATGAAAACGAAGCTCTTCAGGCTGCGAAAGCAGCCGGGAGAGCTATTGTTGGCTTATGGAGGGAAAACGAGGAAAAACAGCCGGCCGACTATTCATCTTGCCTTTACCTTATTACAGACCCTGAAGACGCCGATGAAACATTCCTGGAACGCGTCGTCCGCCGCCACCTGGCTCTCCCGTGGCTCATTGCTGAAACTGACCGCCTCATCATCCGTGAATTTTCCCAGGACGATCCGTTGGAACCGGCATCCGCTGAGGATGCCGACGGAACTTTTTCTGATTGGAACAAGCGCGAGGAATACCGGAAACACCAGTACCGCTTTGCCGAGTGCGGTTTGTGGGCGCTGGAACGCCGCGCGGACGGTGTGCTGGTTGGAAAGGCGGGGCTGACGGACGGAGAGCTGGGATATCATATTTATGAACCGTTCCGCCGTCAGGGATATGCGCTGGAAGCCTGCCGGGCGATTGTGAAATATGGGTTTGAAACGCTGGAGCTGGATAAGATCCGGATTTGCACGAAGCGTTCCAACACGGCTTCACGGATATTGGCGGAAAAAATGGAATTCGTTCAGGTACCTTCATCCTGCAAGGATTCTATTGTATTTTGTATGCAAAGAGGATATAATAACTTGTATACAAAATAATGAAAAAATACAATCTAGTGTGATTACACTAAGGGAACGATGGGAGGAATGACCGATGATCAGGCATCTGGAGCTGAAAGCATATGGAAAGATCAATCTCGGTCTGGATGTAGTCCGCCGGAGGGAAGACGGCTACCACGAAGTGCGGATGATCATGCAGACGGTGCGCGTGTACGACGCGATCGAACTGAACCGGACGGAGGAAGAGGGAATCCGTCTTTCAACGAACCTTTATTATCTGCCGGACAATGAAAATAACTTAGGTTACCGCGCGGCGAAACTTCTGATGGATGAGTTTGGAATCCGCGACGGTGTGGAGATCAAGATGAAGAAATTTATCCCGGTGGCAGCCGGGATGGCAGGCGGCAGCAGCGATGCGGCCGCAGTCCTGTTTGGTGTCAACAAGATGTTCGGACTGGGGCTTTCGAAACAGGAGCTGATGGAGCGCGGCGTCCGTCTGGGGGCGGATGTGCCGTACTGTATCATGCGGGGAACGGCTCTTTCGGAGGGAATCGGGGAGATCCTGACACCGCTTCCGCCGATGCCGCAGTGCCGCGTGCTGATTGCCAAACCGGCGGTCAGCGTTTCAACGAAGCATGTGTACGAGAGCTTAAACCTGCCGTCTCTGGGTGCAGAGGCGCATCCGGATATTGATGCGATGCGGGCGGCGATCGAGAAAAAAGACCTCTCCGGCGTCGTTTCACAGCTTGGAAACGTGCTGGAAACGGTGACGATCCCGGAAAATCCGGTGATTCAGACACTCAAAGATAAGATGATGGAGATGGGCGCGGACGGCTCTTTGATGAGCGGAAGCGGTCCAACCGTATTTGGCTTGTTTACGAACCAGACGGCGGCGCAGGCGGCGTATGAGGAACTCCGCTATGGCAGCAGCCAGGATCTGGCGAAACAGGTATACCTGACTAGTTTTTACAACAGGAAGGGGCACGCAGATGGGGAACAATTTTGAGGTTAAAATGAATGAATATCTCCCACTCAGGGATGTGGTATTCAACACACTCCGGCAGGCAATCTTAAAGGGAGAGCTGGCACCGGGCGAGCGCCTGATGGAGATTCAGCTGGCACAGAAGCTGGGCGTCAGCCGCACCCCGATCCGTGAGGCGATCCGCAAGCTGGAGCTGGAAGGACTCGTTCTGATGATTCCGCGGCGCGGCGCGGAGGTGGCGCGAATTTCGGAAAAAAGCCTGAAAGATGTGCTGGAAGTGCGCCGTTCGCTGGAGGAACTGGCGATTGAGCTGGCGTGCCAGCGCATGACGGAAGAAGATATGCAGGCATTGGAAGAAGCACAGAAAGCATTTAAAGCGGCGATTGATCAGGGCGATGCGATGAAGATCGCGGAGACGGATGAGGCATACCATGACGTGATCTACCATTCGACCCGCAACAAGCGTCTGGTGCAGATTTTGAACAACCTGCGTGAGCAGATGTACCGGTTCCGTCTGGAATACATCAAGGACGAGGATAAACGGCAGATTCTGCAGTTAGAGCATGAAAAAATATTGGCGGCACTGCGTCTGCGCCATATGGCGGAGGCAAAGGCGGTAGCCAGGGGGCACATAGATAACCAGGAAATCACGGTACTTAAGAATTTAAAGGAGCGGAAGGAAGTATGACATTTAAAGAATTGTACCTGTCCGGACAGATTCCATTTGAGGAAATCGATCGCTATATTTCCCGTTGGAACCGGTCGGATGATGAGCGGACACTGGCAAAATATCTCGGTCTCAACGCCGATGAGGAGGATGTCTGGATCGATGACAGCGACGAGGCGCTGAAAGAGATGCTGGACGCAAGAGAAAGGGTAGCCGGTACGCCGGTTACCCTTGGAAAGACGGATATTATCGTCAATAAAAATGGATTTGGCGCGCTGCCAATCCAGCGTATTTCTTTTGATGATGCGAAGGTACTGCTTCGCAAGGCGTATGATGCGGGTGTCCGTTTCTTTGATACGGCGCGCTTTTATACGGACAGTGAGGAGAAGATCGGCTATGCGCTGAGCGACGTGCGCGAGCATATCTATATTGCGACCAAGACAGCGGCAACGACGGCGGAAGGCTTCTGGAAGGATCTGGAGACGAGTTTACATAATTTAAAAACAGACTACGTGGACATTTACCAGTTCCACAATCCGGCAGTCTGTCCGAAGCCGGGAGACGGAAGCGGTCTTTATGAGGCGATGCTCGAGGCAAAAGAGCAGGGGAAAATCCGTTTCATCGGCATCACGAACCACCGCATGAGCATTGCGGAGGAGGCGATCGAGTCGGGGCTTTACGATACCCTGCAGTTCCCATTTAATTATCTTTCCACCGAGCGGGAGATCGCGTTGGCGAAGGCCTGTGCGGAGCACGAAATGGGATTTATCGCAATGAAGGGTCTGTCGGGCGGTCTGCTGACCAATTCGGCTGCGATCTATGCCTATATGGCACAGTTTGAGAATGTACTGCCGATCTGGGGTGTACAGAAGGAAAGCGAGCTGGACGAATTTTTAAGCTACATCGGCAATCCACCGGAACTGACGGACGAGCTGAAAGCTGTTATCGAAAAAGACCAGAAAGAGCTGGCAGGTGAATTCTGCCGGGGCTGCGGCTACTGTATGCCGTGTCCGGCAGGAATCGAGATCAACAACTGTGCGCGTATGTCCCTGCTTCTGCGCCGTTCTCCGTCAGCGAGATACCTCTCCCCGGAGGGACAGGCGAAGATGAAGAAGATAGAGGACTGCCTGCACTGCGGACACTGCAAGTCGATGTGCCCGTATGGTCTGGATACGCCGAAGCTTTTGGAGGAGAATTATAAGGATTATAAAGAGGTTCTTGCAGGGAAGAAACTGTAAAGAGAGGATAAATGCAAGAGGCATTTTTCCGTTACTGGGCACGTATGCGTGAACAGTAACTAGAAATGTGGTGAAATAGACCAGGGAGGCGGAAACAATGGATATAAATCAGAAACAGAAAGAACGTCTGGAGCAGCAGTTTGCATTTATCCGGGAGATAGATAAGGAGAAATTTATCGGTCGCCAGACGTATCTGACAGACGGCGAGCGGAAGGAAAATGACGCGGAGCACGCATGGCATATGGCGATCATGACAGTGCTTCTGGCGGAGTATTCCAATGAGCCGATCGATGTGCTGAAAACGGTTACCATGCTTCTGATTCACGATCTGGTCGAGATCGACGCCGGCGACACATATGCCTATGATGAGGAGGCGAAGAAAACCCAGCGGGAGAGAGAATTAAAGGGTGCAGAGCGCATTTTCGGAATGCTGCCGCCGGATCAGGGCGAAAAACTTCGCGCTCTCTGGGATGAATTTGAAGCCGGGGAGACGCCGGAAGCACGGTTTGCACATACGATGGACAACATCCAGCCGACGATGCTCAATGATGCTTCCAAGGGAAAGGCGTGGGCGACGCGCGGCGTGCACCTGAGCCAGATTCTTGGAAGAAATAAGAATACCGCCAAGGGCTCGGAGACGCTGTGGAACTATTCCTATGAGAATTTCATCACTCCGAGCCTCCGGGAAGGAAAGATAAAAAACGACACGTTACCCGAAGAGTAATCGAATTGTCGGAGGAAGCATGAGCTTTATCCGGCAGACTGCTGTCAGCGGAAACGGCGTGCGTGGCTGCTATTTTTGAGTTCGAAGAAGATTCTGTCGGTTCGGTGGTTGTTTTGGAAGCTGAAGCTGTTCCAGAACGTTTCGAGTGATTGGAGCAAGTCATCGGGTCAGCTTTAGAGGAAATCAGAGAAGTAGATTTCTTGTTTACATCAAAAATGATATGTTTCTTTTGCGACAGCCAGTTCATATCGTTATCAAAAATCAGAGCGTCAGAGACGGAATCGGCGCTCTGATTTTTTGAGTTTTCTTCTGGCATGACACCTCCGGACAGGGCGGGCGGCGGATAGAGAACACCCCACCAGTTGTCGATCACATGAGTCTGCAGGATCGGCGGGGCGATCGCGTACGCCAGGACTTTCTGCTGAATCTGGTTTCTGGTAAAAGTCAGAAGAGGCAGGCAGAAAAACAGAAATAAGAGCATGGAACATAATGCGAGAAGCGGGAGTATTCCATCGTAGATATGGGAAAACTTGCACGAACCGGTGGAAAAATGGCGGCATTTATTGGTAACAGGTGGATGAATCCTGGATGCGGATGACAGAGAATTTTCAGACTGGAACGAAATCACTTGATTTAACATAATGGCTCTCCTTTTACTGAAAGAAATCGAATCTTCTTGTCGCAAGTATTGACAGTTATGGTATAATCTAAACTATATTTTGGAATAGCATTCCGGCGTGTGGTGAAGCTTCCCACACCCGGCAGAAAGGCGGATATTATGAAAAAGAGTGTACTTGTGGTATTTGGCGGACAGTCTTCGGAACATATTGTTTCATGTATGTCGGCAATCAATGTCATTAAAAATATAGATACAGAGCGCTATGATGTAACCCTGATCGGCATTACCGAAGAGGGAAAATGGCTGCTGGTTGACTCGGTCGAGCAGATCGAGGATGAGAGTTGGAGAAAGAACACGACGACCGCGATCCTTTCCCCGGATGCAACGGAGAAATCCGTGATCGTCCTGAAAGATGGTAAGGCGGAAATGATCCGCATTGATGTGGTATTCCCGGTTCTGCATGGACTCTGGGGAGAGGACGGCACCATTCAGGGCATCTTTGAGCTGGCAAAAATCCCGTATGTCGGATGCGGTGTGCTGGCGTCCAGCGTTTCGATGGATAAAGTGTATACAAAACAGATCGTTGACCACACAGGCGTGCGCCAGGCGGCATATGAGCTGGTCATCCGCAAAGAACTTGAAAAGATGGATGAGGTTGTGGCACGCATCGAGAACCGGTTCGCATATCCGGTATTTATCAAGCCGTCCAATGCAGGTTCTTCCAGAGGTGTCAGCAAGGCGTCGGATCGCGAAGAGCTGATTGCAGGCTTAAAGGAGGCGGCGCACCATGACCGCAAGATTCTGGTTGAGGAGACGATCGTCGGTCGTGAGATCGAATGTGCGGTCTTTGGAAATGGCACAGAACCGGTCATCGCTTCCGGTGTTGGCGAGATTCTGGCAGCAGCCGATTTCTATGATTTTGATGCGAAATATTACAACGCAGAGTCCAGAACCGTTGTAAATCCAGAGCTTCCGGGCGATGCGACCGAGCGTGTGCGTCAGGCGGCGAGACGTATTTTCAAGGCGGTAGATGGCTATGGTCTGTCGCGTGTCGATTTCTTTGTGACGAAGGACGGCGAGGTTATCTTCAATGAGATCAATACCATGCCGGGCTTTACCGCGATCAGTATGTACCCGATGCTCTTTGAGGCGGCCGGAATCCCGAAGCCGGAGATGGTGACAAAGCTGATTGAACACGGACTGAAACGCTACGAAGCCTAGAAATAAATAAAAATGTTTCAGAATCCTGAAACAGTGTGAGAGAATCTACTTTTGGACGTTATATGATTCGATATACACAGATGTTCGGGAAAGAATGGAAACATGACCATAAGAATTTTGCCGAAAGGAAGGTAAACATGGATAGAAATGCCCCGATCGGAGTTTTTGATTCAGGCATCGGCGGTCTGACGGTAGCCCGTGAGATCATGCGTCAGATGCCGCAGGAGCGCATCGTATACTTTGGAGATACGGCGCGCGTTCCATATGGAAGTAAATCGCAGGAGACGGTGCTGCGCTATTCCCGCCAGATCATCCGTTTTCTGAAAACACAGGGAGTCAAGGCGATCGTGATTGCCTGCAACACGGCCTCGGCGTGTGCACTGGAGACGGTCAGACAGGAATTGGATATCCCGATCATCGGGGTTATCTACGCGGGCGCGCGCACGGCTGCCGAGGCAACCCATAATGGAAAGATTGGCGTGATTGGAACCGAGGCGACCATCCGGAGCGGTATTTATACCAGAGAAATGCAGAAGCTGCGCCCGGATATTGAGGTCATTGGAAAACCGTGTCCGCTCTTTGTGCCGCTGGTGGAGGAAGGACTCTTCCATGATTCGGTAACAGATGAGATTGCCTCCCGGTATCTTTCTTCGCTGAAAGAAAAATACATTGATACGCTGGTTATGGGATGTACGCATTATCCGCTGCTGCGTTCGACGCTGCATCGGCTGATGGGTGACGAGGTGACTTTGGTAAATCCGGCATATGAGACGGCGGTTGAACTTAAAACTCTACTGCGGGACATGGATCTGACACGCAGTTCGGAGGATCTGGAACGTTTTTCGGAGGAAAACAGCCGCCGCGCTGCTGCCGGGGAGCCGATTCTTGACCAGTATCAGTTCTTTGTCAGCGACCGGGCGGAGAATTTTACGCGTTTTGCCAAGGCGATTCTGCCAAAAGAGGTAAAAGACACGAAACAGATTAACATTGAGGAGTATTAAAATATGACGAAAGATGTGCTTGTATCCGTGCGCGGTGCCCATATTGCGGACGGGGAGACGAATAACCTGGAGGTTATCACGGCAGGCAGCTATTATTTCAAAAATGGCAAGCATTATATCATCTATGATGAGATACTGGAGGGCGAGGAAGGAAGCATCCGCAATACCATCAAAGCCAATGCGGACAGCGTCGATATGATCAAGGGAGGCGATGCGCGGGCGCATATGATTTTTCAGGAGAACCGTCCGAATGTCAGCTGTTATGTGACTCCATACGGTCAGATGATCGTGGGCGTCACGACCGACCGCATCAAGATCAATGAAGGTCCGGATCATCTGAAAATCCAGATTGATTATACGCTGGAACTCAACTATGAGCAGACCAGCCAGAGCCATATTGAAATTGATGTGAAATCGAAGGCGACGGCGAAATTGAACCTGAAAGAGCAGTAAATATAAAAGAATATAGAAACAAAGAAATAAAATCGATGAATCAAAAATCCCGGAAACGTGTAATCAGTTACATTTCCGGGATTTTAAGATCCATTATTTATTTTTCTTGGACTTGGAAGCTTCTTTCTTTGCTGCCTCTTCTGTATTTTTCTTGAAACGGTCAAAGAATTTTTTCTTCTTCGGCAGCGGCGGGATGCCTCCGCGCACGCTCTTGATCTCTGTGATATAAAGACCGCTGATGACAACCTTTGCCTCGGTGCGGAGCGGTAACTGAAGGAATACCTTCTCATCCGCGATCATGGTCACAACCTTCGGTCCGATCTTAGCCTTTACGATCGGGAGCTTCGCCCACTTCATATACCATGGAGTCTGGTCGATAACCATCTTCGGGAGACCGGAATCTCCGATTTTCAGTTTCTTTTTGTCAATCGCCAGAATCGAAACAGTCTGTTTCGAAGCGTCGATCATAGTCTGCTGCTCTGCCTGACGTTTCTGCATCCGGGAACCCAGAATATACAGTACGACAAGAAGGATAGCCAGAATGACGATAATAACTAGCAGTACATTCCAAAATGACATATATATACCTCCGTTGTAGATAGCGGCGGGACGAAAATCCAATCCCATTTCGCATGGAACACGAAAATAACCGCGCAATTACTATGTATTATAGCATTGGAGTGGGGAAATGGCAAGAAAAATAGACGGGTAACTATGGCGATGGGGACTTAAAAAAATAGAAAAAACCAAAATCATGTTATCCCGCCATTTCATCGTAATGATAATGTGGATGATGGAATCCTGATAGAAAGATAAGTGCATTAAGGTGGGCATAATTTATTGAAAAGATTTGTTTGCACTAATCAGAAAAGGCAGGGCTGTAAGTGCTGGCAGGGTCAGAAAACCTGCAAATAGCTTGACAATTAGAGTGACTGTGTGATATGCATATGATAGTTGATATATGAGGGATGATAACATATATTAGCATTGAAGTTGATGGATGTGAGGGAAGTATGGTAGAAAAACAGCTGGGGTATAAATACCAGGTATATAACGAAATAAAAAAGGGGATCATGACGGGCGTTTATCCCCCGGGGTTCGTGATGAATGAGAGAAAATTGTCAGAAGAACTCGGAATCAGCCGCACGCCGATCCGTGAGGGGATGCAGATGCTTGCCAGAGATGGCTGGCTGCAGATGGAAACATACAAGGGAACGGTGGTGCGTGAATTTGACCCGCATTATATGTGGGAGCTGACTCGTGTCAGAAGCGCGCTGGAGTTATCTGCGATCGAGGATGCTGTGAAAAATGTCACAGAGAAAGATCTGAAATGTCTGGAAGAGATTCAGGAGAAACAGAAGGAAGTCCTGGAACATTATGATATTACGAGATTTATTCAGCTGGATCGGGAATTTCATACCTATATCTACCAGATGAGCCAGAACCGTGAGCTTTTAAAACTGCTGAGCAATTATTATGATATGTTCCGCTTTATGGGAATGCAGGCAGTGAGGGGAACGGATAAACGGCGTCAGACAACGATCGATGAACACCAGGGAATTTTAGACGCTTTGAAACAGAAAAATGTGGAAGCGGCAGTTCGGGCGATGAAGATCCATATGGAGGAAACAGAAAAAAATATCAACCAGAACCATGCAATGAAGCAAAATGTCAGATAAAATTGGAAGATCATCCAAAAAGAGATTTCGGTTTTTGTGAAAAGAGTAGATTGACGATAAAAAAAGAGAGTGTTATTATTCTAATTGTTGGTATACCAAATACCGAATACCAAATACCGTAAAATGGAGGTCAGGTATGAGAGTTGCGATGATTCAGATGGATATGCAGTTGGGGAAGCCGGAGGCAAATTTTGAAAAAGCAGAAAAGCTGGTCCGGATGGCTGCAGAGCTGAAACCGGATGTGATCACACTTCCGGAGACATGGAACACCGGTTTTTTTCCGAGAGAAAATCTGAAAGAGGTGTCGGATGTGAATTTGGAACAGACCAAAAAGCTGTTTTCCAGATTGGCGAAAGAATACCGTGTCAATATAATTGCCGGTTCCGTGGCAAATTGCCGGGATGAGAAGATTTATAATACAGCCGCTGTCTTTAACCGGGACGGCGAAGTGGTGATGGAATATGACAAGGTGCATCTGTTCAGCCCGTCCGGCGAACATGAGTATTTTGAACATGGAAAAAACATCTGCAATTTTGAATTGGATGGAATCCCGTGCAGTCTGGTAATTTGTTATGATATCCGGTTCCCGGAACTGATTCGTTCCGAGATGCTTGCGGGTTCAAAAGTCCAGTTTGTGGTAGCACAGTGGCCGGATACGAGACTTCTTCACTGGGATACCTTGAACAGGGCGAGGGCAATTGAAAGTCAGAGCTTTTTATGCTGTACTAATTCGGTCGGAACGGCTGGAAATACAAAGTGCGGCGGACATTCTGCCGTCTATGGACCGATGGGAGAGTGCTTGGTGCTGGGCGGAGAAGCGGAACAGATACTGATGGCAGATATGGAGATTGGAGCAGTCGATGGGGTCAGAGATTCGATCAATGTTTATCGGGATCGGCTGCCGGAAGTATATAAGATATAAAAGAGGGAATGGAATAAGGAGGAAACAGGATGGATACAATGTGTTTTACGGTTCAGGGAAAGAACGGAGAAAAGCCGCTGGAGCTGAATTATGAGAGGGTGTTTGCCATTGGATATGCAGGCAGAAACATTGAAAAGACGATGGAGCATATCAAAGAACTGGAACGGGAATTAGGCGTTCCGGCACCGAAGAAAATACCGACCATTTTCCAGTGTGGCAATTACGTTTTAACACAGGAAAAGAAACTGGAGTTTGTGGGCGAAAAGACCTGTGGAGAAGTCGAGTATGTGATTGTCATTAAAGATAAGACGATTTACATCGGATTGGGAAGCGACCACACAGACCGGGAGCTTGAGGCAGCCAGTGTTCCAAAAGCGAAACAGATTTGTGCGAAGCCGATTTGCGATACCGTTTGGGAGTACGAGGATGTCAAGGATCACTGGGATGAGATAGAGCTTCATTCCTGGCAGACATTGGATGGAACGGAAGTTTTATATCAGGAGGGAACGTTGTCAGATATTCTCCCGGTGGAAACCATCTTAAAAGAACTGGACGAGCGGGTTGGCGGAATTGATAATTGTGTGATCTTTTCCGGAACGGTGCCGGTCAAGGATGGATTCCGTTTCGGCAGTAAATTCCGCTATGAGATGGAAGATAAAAAGCTGAACCGGAAGTTATCGTCGGAGTATGAAGTGGATGTCATCAGCGAGGAGGAACGGTAATGAAAAAAGGTTGGGCAGGGACGTTCGCGGCACTTGTCTTGGGAGCAACGGTGTTGACCGGCTGCGGCAGTACATCAGACAGCGGACATATCAAGTTGAAAATAGCGACAGTTGGAAATGAGAAGCACCAGTCAACGATGGCGGCAGCGGCATTTCAGGAAAAGCTGGAGGAACTGGCAGGTGATCGGTTCGAAGTGACGATTTACCCGAGCGCGCAGCTGGGCGGTGAGCGCGAAATGGCGGAAGGCGTCAAGATTGGTTCGATAGAGCTTGCGATTGTAACAACGGATGGCGCGCTTCCAAGCTTCGTGCCGGAGACGCAGGTTCTGGCAATCCCGTATCTCTTTGCGGATAAGCAGGAAGCATACTATGTCCTGGATAATACGCTGCAGAAAGAACTGGAACCGAAGTTTGAGGCACAGGGCTTTAAACACCTGGGTTTCTGTGAGTTAGGCTTCCGTCATTTTACGAATAATAAAAAAGAAGTGACCAAGGCATCCGACATGAAGGGATTATCGATCCGTGTACAGGAGTCTCCGATCTGGTTCTCATTGGCAGATCACCTTGGATTTATTGCGACGCCGATCGCATTTAACGAGCTTTATACTGCTCTTCAGCAGGGAACCGTAGATGGTCAGGAAAACCCGATCGCGTCTATTTCCAGTTCTGCGTTTGATGAAGTGCAGAAATATATGGTTCTGGATGGTCACACATATGCGCCGGAAAGCATGATCATGAACCTTGACTTTTATAATAAACTGACCGATGAAGAGCGCGCTTGGATCGATGAGGCGGCTGAATACGCAAAAGATACACAGCGTCAGGAAGTAACGGACATGGAAGAAGAGATGCTTGCGTCGATTGAAGCGAACGGCGTAAAGGTATGCAAGGATCCAGATTTACAGTCCTTCCAGGATGCAACGGCCAGCCTGTATCAGGAACCGGCTGTAACGGCACTGGTTCCGCCGGAATTGACGGAAAAGGTAAAACAGGCGGTTGAAGAGTATAGAAATACGCATGGGAAAGAATAGGGGGATGGGAAATGTCTGGTCTGGTCGATAAGATTACAAAAGCTGTCATGGGAATCAGCGCGATTGTGGTATTTGTCATTACCTTTTTACAGGTTTTATGCCGCTTTGTTTTAAAATCTCCGCTTCCGTGGAGTACGGATATCCTGCGTTTGGCATTTACCTATCTGGTATTCTGGGGCGCTGCGTGGTGTGTGCGGGAAAAGGAACACCTGAACGTGGATGTTCTGCTGATGTCGTTTCCAGTTAAAATCCGCAAGGTGGTGGAACTGGGAATTGACCTGGTATTGTCTCTCTTTTTCATTTTTATGATTGTATTTGGAATTAAATTCTGTGCGTTTGGATGGACGCAGACGACTTCCTATCTGCCGATTCCAATGAGTGTTTACTATGCAAGTATTCCAAGTGCCGGAGCGATTATGCTGTTCTATATGATTAAAAATATGGCAGAGCAGCTGAAAAAGAATGATTAGGAGGGAAAGGTATGATTTATATTGTCTTATTATTTGTCTTGTTTTTAATAGGAATTCCGATCTGCTTTTCACTCGGAATGGTATCGGTGGCTGGAATTATCCAGGGAGGAACCCCGTTAATTGTTGTTATCCAGAGAATGTTCACCGGTGCTGACAGCACGGCGCTGATTGCGATTCCGCTGTTTATCCTTGCCGGAGGTCTGATGGTTCAGGGCGGTATTTCCAGAAGAATCGTCGATTTTGCCGATGCGCTGATCGGACATTTTCCAAGTGGTCTGGCACTGGTAAGTATTCTGGCGTGTATGTTCTTTGCGGCGATCACAGGTTCTGCGATCGCGGCAACCGCAGCGATCGGTGGCATTATGATTCCGATCATGCGTGAGAAAAACTATGAAGATACGTTTTCGGCTCCGTTAATCGCCTGCGGCGGTTCGATTGGACCGATCATTCCTCCGAGTATTCCACTTCTGCTATACGGAACGATGGCAGGTGTGAGCGTTGGTAAATTGTTTATCGGTGGATTTATCCCGGGCATTATCATGGGACTCGGACTGATGATTTACAGTTATTATGTAGGAAAAAAGAGACATTATGTAGGACGTGAGAAAAAGGCGAGCCGTGAGGAGAGAATCCGTACCGGAAAAGATGCCCTTCTTGCCCTGATTATGCCGATTATCATCATTGGAGGTATCTTATCTGGTATTTTTACGGCAACCGAGTCCGGCGCTATCGCGTGTGCATATGCGATTATCATCGGCGGTTTTGTTTACCGGGAGTTAAAGCCGTCCAAGATGTTTGACCTCTTTGTGGACTGTGCAAAATCAACGGGACAGGTTTTAATCGTTGTGTCCTGTGCGAGCCTGTTTACCTGGGTTATCACGGTTGCACAGGTTCCGCAGACCGTCAGCGCCCTGCTGTCCAGCACGGTCAGCAACAAATATGTATTGTTGATGATCATCAATGTGATTCTGTTAATTGCAGGCACCTTCATCGATACGACAAGCGCGCTGGTTATCTTTACCCCACTCTTCCTGCCGCTTGTTAAGGCAATGGGAATTGACCTGATCCATTTTGGCCTGGTCATGGCAGTCAACCTGACAATTGGTATGTGTACGCCTCCGCTGGGCGTGTGCCTGTTTGTATCGGGATCGATTGCCAAGGTAAGCCTGAAAGACCAGATGCGGGATTTGCTCCCTATGTTAGCAGTCCTTCTGATTGTCCTTTTGGTGATTACCTATATTCCACAGACCGTTACATTTTTACCGAATTTATTTGCATAAAATTTCTATAAAAAATCGGACGCCGCTATCATCTGGGGAGCGGCGTCTGTTGTCTGTCCGGATTCTGGCGTTTCTTGAGAAAACTTTTTCATAATCATTCCAAATTTATTCCAAATCTATCAAAAAAACCACTTGACACCCATCAAATCCCATGCTAAGATGGAGAATGCACTATTGTGGAAAACTGTGTTTTCCGGGTATTCGTATGCCCAAATGACAGTGCAGCTCCGTCAGCATGAAACAAGGCTGGTTCGGAGATGGAAAAATGCAAACCATAGAGATAGAAAGAAAACAGGGGTGAAACATCGAATGGAGAAAAGCAGGATGCGTCCGGTAAAAACCGGTAAAGGTGTAAGGATGACCTTCTCAAGACAAAAAGAAGTTCTGGAAATGCCGAATTTGATTGAGATTCAGAAAAACTCGTATCAGTGGTTCCTGGATGAGGGACTGAAAGAAGTGTTTGCTGATATCTCCCCGATCACGGATTTCGCAGGTCACTTGAGTCTGGAATTTGTGGATTTTACACTGTGTAAAAACGATATCAAATATACGATCGAAGAGTGCAAAGAGCGCGATGCGACCTATGCAGCTCCTCTGAAGGTAAAGGTAAGACTTTGCAATAAAGATAAAGATGAGATCAATGAACATGAGATTTTCATGGGTGATCTTCCACTTATGACCGACACCGGCTCCTTCGTTATCAACGGAGCGGAGCGAGTTATCGTCAGCCAGCTTGTTCGTTCCCCTGGTATTTATTATGGAATCGCGCACGATAAGATCGGTACAGAGTTATACAGCTGCACCGTTATCCCGAACCGGGGTGCCTGGCTGGAGTATGAGACAGATTCCAACGACATTTTCTACGTGCGTGTAGACCGGACCAGAAAAGTTCCTGTTACTGTTCTGATCCGTGCTCTTGGTTACGGTACTAACGCCGAGATCATTGACCTGTTCGGCGATGAGCTGAAACTGGAGAAGAGCTTCGAGAAGGATCCGTCCAACAACTACCAGGATGGTCTTCTGGAATTATATAAGAAGATTCGTCCGGGTGAGCCGCTTTCCGTAGACAGCGCAGAGAGCCTGTTAAACAGCATGTTCTTCGATCCGCGCCGCTACGATCTGGCAAAGGTAGGTCGTTATAAATTCAATAAAAAGCTTCACTTTAAGAACCGTATCGTAGGTCACGTTCTGGCTGAGGATGTGGTTGATACAACTACCGGAGAGATTCTGGCGGAGCAGGGAACAAAGGTCACCAAGGAACTTGCTACTGACATCCAGAACGCAGGCGTTCCGTTTGTATGGATTCAGGGTGAGAAGAAGAATCACAAGGTTCTTTCTAACATGATGGTAGATCTGGGCGCTTATGTGAATTTCGATCCGGAAGAAGTAGGCGTCACAGAGTTAGTATTCTATCCGGTTCTCCAGGGTATTCTGGAAGAAAATGCCGGCGCTTCTGATGAGGAGTTAAAAGAGATTATCCGCAGAGATATCCATGACCTGATTCCGAAGCACATTACGAAGGAAGATATCATCGCTTCCATCAACTACAACATGCATCTGGAAGGCGGCATCGGCAATCCAGATGATATCGACCATCTGGGCAACCGTCGTATCCGTGCGGTCGGCGAGCTGCTTCAGAACCAGTACCGTATCGGTCTGTCCCGTATGGAGCGTGTGGTACGTGAGCGTATGACAACACAGGACATGGAAGGTGTTTCTGCCCAGTCCCTGATCAATATTAAGCCGGTTACAGCAGCAGTCAAGGAGTTCTTCGGAAGTTCCCAGCTGTCCCAGTTCATGGATCAGAACAACCCGCTGTCCGAGCTGACCCATAAGAGACGTCTTTCCGCCCTGGGTCCTGGCGGTCTGTCAAGAGACCGTGCCGGATTCGAGGTACGAGATGTACACTACACACACTATGGCCGTATGTGCCCGATCGAGACACCTGAGGGACCGAACATCGGTCTGATCAACTCCCTGGCATCTTACGCACGTGTCAATGAGTACGGTTTCATCGAAGCTCCATACCGTGTAGTAGATAAAACCGATCCGTCCAACCCGGTTGTTACGGATAAGGTTGTATACCTGACAGCAGACGAGGAAGATAACTTCGTTGTTGCACAGGCAAACGAGCAGTTAGACGAAGAAGGACACTTCGTCCACAATAACGTATCTGGTCGTTTCCGTGAGGAGACCTCCGAGTTCCAGAAGAAGAAAATCGACCTGATGGACGTATCCCCGAAGATGGTATTCTCCGTAGCTACTTCCATGATTCCGTTCCTGCAGAACGACGATGCGAACCGTGCTCTGATGGGATCGAACATGCAGCGTCAGGCGGTACCGCTTCTGACCACCGAGAGAGCCGTTGTCGATACCGGTATTTCCGCGAAGGCAGCTGTTGACTCCGGTGTGTGTGTCGTTGCAAAGAATGCCGGTGTGGTTGAGCGCTCCGCTTCCAACGAGATCATCATCAAGAGAGATTCCGATGGAAACCGCGATGTATACCATCTGACAAAATTCAAGAGAAGTAACCAGTCCAACTGCTACAATCAGAAACCGATTGTATACAAGAATGACCATGTCGAAGCTGGCGAGGTTATCGCAGATGGTCCGTCCACCTGCAACGGTGAGATCGGTCTGGGCAAAAACCCGCTGATCGGCTTCATGACTTGGGAAGGCTACAACTACGAGGATGCCGTTCTTCTGTCTGAGCGTCTGGTTCAGGAGGATGTATATACCTCCGTCCATATCGAGGAATACGAGGCAGAAGCACGTGATACCAAGCTGGGACCGGAAGAGATCACAAGAGATGTTCCGGGTGTCGGCGAGGATGCACTGAAAGATCTGGACGAGCGCGGTATCATCCGCATCGGTGCAGAGGTTCGTGCCGGTGATATCCTGGTAGGTAAGGTTACTCCGAAGGGAGAGACCGAGCTGACCGCAGAAGAGCGCCTGTTACGTGCGATCTTTGGTGAGAAGGCAAGAGAGGTTCGTGATACCTCCCTGAAAGTACCGCATGGTGCATACGGTATCATCATTGATGCGAAGGTATTTACAAGAGAGAACGGCGACGAGCTGGCTCCGGGTGTAAATAAGACCGTTCGTATCTACATTGCACAGAAGAGAAAGATTTCCGTCGGCGATAAGATGGCTGGCCGTCATGGTAACAAGGGTGTCGTTTCCCGTGTACTTCCGGTTGAGGATATGCCGTTCCTTCCGAATGGCCGTCCGCTCGACATCGTACTGAACCCACTGGGCGTACCGTCCCGTATGAATATCGGACAGGTTCTGGAGATTCATTTAAGCCTTGCTGCCAAAGCACTTGGTTTTGATGTATCCACCCCGATTTTCGACGGTGCAGACGAGAAAGATATTCAGAACACTCTGGAGATGGCAAATGACTATGTCAACACCTCCTGGGAAGAGTTCGAAGCAAAATATAAAGATATTGTAGATCCGGAAGTTATGGAGTATCTGGGTACCCATCTGGAGCACAGAAAACTCTGGAAGGGCGTTCCGATCGGACGTGATGGTAAAGTCCGCCTGAGAGATGGACGTACCGGCGAATACTTCGACAGCCCGGTTACAATCGGACACATGCATTACCTGAAACTGCATCATCTGGTTGATGATAAGATTCATGCACGCTCCACAGGTCCTTACTCCCTCGTTACACAGCAGCCGCTGGGTGGTAAAGCTCAGTTCGGTGGCCAGCGTTTCGGAGAGATGGAGGTTTGGGCACTGGAGGCGTATGGCGCATCCTATACGCTGCAGGAGATCCTGACCGTGAAGTCCGATGATGTGGTAGGTCGTGTGAAGACATACGAGGCAATCATCAAGGGCGAGAATATTCCGGAGCCGGGTATTCCGGAGTCCTTCAAGGTACTCTTAAAAGAGCTTCAGTCCCTGGGTCTGGATGTCAGAGTTCTGGCAGAAGACGGTTCCGAGATCGAGCTCAAGGAGAACATCGACGAAGGCGATACCGATCTTCGTTCCGTCATCGAGGGTGACAGCAAGCGTTACTCTCAGAATGAGTCCTTCGGCAACTACGGTTACCAAGAGCAGGAATTTAAAGATGGTGAGCTGACCGATGTAGAGCATGATGAGTATACAGCAGAGGCAGACGGCTATACAGACGATGACTATGCAGACGTTTCCGATGATAATGGATCTGACGACGAAGAATAATCGATAGGAGGGAGTACCGCTCATGCCAGAGACAAATGAAACATATCAACCATTGACATTTGACGCAATCAAGATCGGTTTGGCATCCCCTGAAAAGATTCTGGAGTGGTCTCACGGCGAGGTTAAAAAGCCGGAGACCATCAACTACAGAACATTAAAGCCGGAGAAAGACGGCCTGTTCTGTGAGAGAATCTTTGGACCGAGCAAGGACTGGGAGTGCCACTGTGGTAAATATAAAAAAATCAGATATAAAGGTGTTATCTGTGACCGCTGCGGCGTTGAGGTTACAAAAGCCAGCGTCCGCCGTGAGCGCATGGGTCATATCGAGCTTGCAGCTCCGGTTTCCCACATCTGGTATTTCAAGGGAATTCCGAGCCGCATGGGTCTGATTCTGGACATTTCTCCGAGAACTCTGGAGAAGGTTCTGTACTTCGCTTCCTATATCGTGCTGGATCCGGGACAGACCGGACTGCAGATGAAGCAGGTTCTGTCTGAGAAGGAGTACCGTGACGAGATCGAGAAATACGGTTACGGTTCTTTCCGTGTCGGCATGGGTGCCGAGGCGATTCAGGAGCTTTTAAAGGCGATCGACCTGGAGAAGGATTCTGAGGATCTGAGAAACCAGTTACAGGATGCAACCGGACAGAAGCGTGCCCGTATCATCAAGCGTCTGGAAGTCGTAGAGGCATTCAGAAATTCCGGCAACAAACCGGAGTGGATGATCATGACCGTTGTCCCGGTTATCCCGCCGGATATCCGTCCGATGGTACAGCTGGATGGCGGACGTTTCGCAACTTCCGACTTAAACGATCTGTATCGTCGTATTATCAACCGTAACAACCGTCTTGCAAGACTTCTGGAGCTCGGCGCACCGGATATCATCGTGCGCAACGAGAAACGTATGCTTCAGGAGGCAGTTGACGCATTAATTGATAATGGCCGCCGTGGCCGTCCAGTTACCGGTCCTGGCAACCGTGCCCTCAAGTCCCTTTCTGATATGTTAAAGGGTAAACAGGGACGTTTCCGTCAGAACCTTCTGGGTAAGCGAGTTGACTATTCCGGACGTTCCGTTATCGTCGTAGGACCGGAGTTAAAGATTTACCAGTGCGGTCTGCCGAAAGAGATGGCGATCGAGCTGTTTAAACCGTTCGTTATGAAAGAGCTGGTTTCCAACGGAACCGCTCATAACATTAAAAATGCAAAGAAGATGGTAGAGCGCCTTCAGCCGGAGGTTTGGGACGTTCTCGAGGATGTAATCAAAGAGCATCCGGTTATGTTAAACCGTGCTCCTACACTGCATCGTCTGGGTATCCAGGCATTCGAGCCGATTCTGGTAGAAGGTAAGGCAATCAAGCTGCATCCGCTTGTTTGTACCGCGTTCAACGCCGATTTCGATGGCGACCAGATGGCGGTACATCTTCCGCTTTCCGTGGAGGCACAGGCAGAGTGCCGTTTCCTGCTGCTTTCCCCGAACAACCTGTTAAAACCGTCCGATGGTGGTCCGGTAGCCGTTCCTTCCCAGGATATGGTACTCGGTATCTACTATCTGACCCAGGAACGTCCGGGCGCCAAGGGCGAGGGCATGGCATTCAAGAGCATCAACGAGGCGATTCTTGCATACGAGAACAAGGTTGTTACCCTGCATTCCCGTGTCAAAGTAAGAGTAACCCGCACGATGCCGGATGGCACAACGAAGACTGGTATCATCGAGTCTACCGTTGGACGTTTCATCTTCAACGAGATCATCCCGCAGGATCTGGGCTTCGTAGACCGTTCCCAGAAAGAGAACGAGCTGAAACTGGAAGTTGACTTCCACGTAGGCAAGAAGCAGTTAAAGCAGATTCTGGAGAAGGTTATCAATGTCCATGGTGCAACCCAGACAGCGATCACCCTGGATGATATCAAGGCGATTGGCTACAAGTTCTCTACACGTGCAGCCATGACCGTATCGATTTCCGATATGACCGTACCGGCAAGCAAGCCGAAGCTGATTGCTGACGCGCAGGCAACGGTTGACCATATCGCAAAGAACTTCCGCCGTGGTCTTATCACAGAGGAAGAGCGTTACAAAGAAGTTATCGAGACCTGGAAGGCAACCGATGATCAGCTGACTCACGACCTGCTGACAGGACTTGACAAATATAACAACATCTTCATGATGGCTGACTCCGGTGCGCGAGGATCGGATAAGCAGATTAAACAGCTTGCTGGTATGCGAGGACTGATGGCAGATACGACCGGTCATACGATTGAACTTCCTATCAAGTCCAACTTCCGTGAGGGTCTGGACGTACTGGAGTACTTCATCTCCGCACACGGAGCACGAAAAGGTATGTCCGATACGGCTCTGCGTACTGCCGACTCTGGTTACTTGACCAGACGTCTGGTAGATGTATCCCAGGATCTGATCGTCCGCGAGGAGGACTGCTGCTGGGATAAGCCGGAGATTCCGTATATGGAGATCAAGGCATTCATGGATGGTCAGGAGACCATCGAGACATTGCAGGAGCGTATCACAGGACGTTTCATCGCTGAGACAATCACAGACCCGGATACAGGTGAAGTGGTGATCGAGAAGAACCATATGTGTACGCCGAAGCGTGCAGCGGCTGTTATGGCAGCATTGAAGAAACAGGGCAGAGATTCCATCAAGATCCGTACCGTCCTGACCTGTAAATCCCATATCGGTGTGTGTGCGAAGTGCTACGGTGCCAACATGGCAACCGGTCAGCCGGTCCAGGTCGGTGAGGCAGTCGGCATCATCGCGGCACAGTCCATCGGTGAGCCTGGTACACAGCTGACCATGCGTACGTTCCACTCGGGCGGCGTTGCCGGTGGCGATATCACACAGGGTCTTCCGCGTGTCGAGGAGCTTTTCGAGGCACGTAAGCCGAAGGGACTTGCTATCATCGCTGAGTTCGGCGGTGTGGCAACCATCAAAGATACCAAGAAGAAACGTGAGATCATTATCACGGATAATGAGACGGGCAATTCCAAGACATACCTGATTCCTTACGGCTCCCGTATCAAGATTCAGGACGGCGCGGTTCTGGAGGCTGGTGACGAGCTGACCGAAGGTAGCGTGAACCCGCACGATATTCTGAAGATCAAGGGCGTCCGCGCCGTACAGGATTACATGATCCAGGAAGTACAGCGTGTATACCGCTTACAGGGTGTAGAAATCAATGATAAGCATATCGAGATGATTGTACACCAGATGTTAAAGAAGATTAAGATTGAGGAAAGTGGAGATTCCGACGTACTGCCGGGCGTATCCATGGATGTACTCGATTTCAACGAGATGAACGAGGCGCTGGAAGCCGAGGGCAAAGAGCCGGCGATCGGACGTCAGGTTATGCTGGGTATCACCAAGGCATCTCTGGCAACCGACTCCTTCTTATCCGCTGCATCCTTCCAGGAGACAACCAAGGTTCTGACCGAGGCTGCCATCAACGGAAAGGTAGATAAGCTGATTGGTCTGAAGGAGAACGTTCTGATTGGTAAGCTGATTCCGGCTGGTACCGGTATGAAGCGTTACCGCTCCATCAAGCTGAACACAGATGTTGAGGAAGAGGATGATATCGATCTGGCAGAGGACGACTTCAACGAGCCGGCTGAACTGGACGAGGCAGACAAGATTGTACTCAACGAGGATGAGCTGAGTGAAGAATAATTAAAAATGAAAAACGGAATCGTTTTTTGGAGATCGCCGCAGAGATGCGGCGGTCTTTTTTTGTGCCAATGATGCGCACTCGCGCGAAGCTGTAGGTTGTCGCAAGCGACCGAGCGAGACGCCCGAATGTGCCAAGGCACATTCATTCCTGCCATATCATAGACAGAAAACCGTAAGAAATAGAAGCGCGGGATTGGTTGAATCGAAGGGGAAAATCCGTTATACTTATAAAGGAAATGTTTAAAATCCAAAGTAATGTGATTGAATTGTATGAATTTAAAAAACAAATTTAACGATTTTAGACTTTCAAAACAGAAACAATTATTTAAAAAATAGAGACATTGGAAGGAGATTATATAGATGAAGAGACACAATCGGCTCAAAAAACATACACTGGGACTGGCGGCGGCTCTGCTGGTGACAGCCGGTATGTCGCAGATCGCGCTGGCAGGTGACTCGGTGTATGTCAATACGTCTTCCCTGCGCTACCGGACATCGGCGCAGATCAAGGACAATAATATCGCGGGCAATCTGTCCTACGGTCAGAAGCTGGAGCGCGTGGGAACCAGCGGGCAGTGGACGATGATTCTTTTGAATGGAAAGAAGTATTACGTTTCATCCGCCTATGTGACAAGCAAAAAACCGGCATCCGCAGGTGCTGTCCAGACAACCAGCCAGACAGCAGCGGGAGCGCAGACATCCGGCGGCACGGAGATCGCACTTTCTTCTAATTATAAATACGCAAATTATTCAAAGATCAACAGCGGAACTGCGACCCTGTACCGCTCGACTGCTTCCAACAAGAAAAATAAAGTGGTCTGCGTCAATGCCGGACATGGAACAAACGGTGGCGGAAGCGTCAAGACCCAGTGTCATCCGGATGGAAGTGCGAAAGTAACCGGCGGCACAACCGGAGCCGGTGCTACCTCAGCAGTGGCAGTTTCCAGCGGTATGACCTTTGCAGATGGAACAGCAGAGAGCAAGGTAACACTTGCTATGGCAAAGGTGCTTAAGACAAAACTTCTGAATGCAGGCTATGATGTACTGATGATCCGTGAATCAGATGATGTACAGCTGGATAATATAGCCCGTACGGTCATTGCGAATAACAACGCGGACTGTCATATAGCCTTGCACTGGGATTCAACCAGCAGCAACAAGGGTGCCTTTTTCATGAGCGTTCCAAGCAATGCAACCTACCGTGCGATGGAGCCGGTTGCCTCTCATTGGAAGCAGCACAACCAACTGGGCGAGTCGCTGATCAGCGGCTTAAAGAGCGCGGGTGTGAAGATTTATTCCAAAGGCAGCATGGAGATGGATTTGACCCAGACTTCCTATTCAACGATTCCGAGTGTGGATATTGAGCTGGGAGATAAGGCGTCCGATCATTCGGGTGCGACGCTTGAGACGCTGGCGAACGGACTGCTGGCTGGCGTGAATACGTTCTTCGGACAGTAAAAACTGAAAGGAGGAAAGCATATGGGATTGGTGGCGTTTATTATGGCATATGCATTATTTGCGTTTATCTTTTATATTCTGCAGGTAATTGCATACTGGAAGATTTTTACAAAAGCCGGGGAAGAAGGATGGAAATCCATCATTCCAATTTACAATGGCTATGTACAGTACCGGCTGACATGGGATGTGCAGTATTTCTGGGTGGCACTGGGACTGGCGGTCGGCGGAGGTATTTTAAATTCCTTCGGCGGAATCGTGGGAGTTATCGGTTCGCTTGCGCTTCTGGGAACAGCACTCATGAATGTGGTGGCACTCTATAAGCTGGCGTGTGCCTATGGTCACGGGATAGGATTTACGATTGGTTTATTTTTCCTGAATCCGCTTTTTATGCTGATTCTTGGTTTTGGTGATTCGGAGTACATGGGACCGCAGGAGTAGCGGAAATGAAGTTCCGGGATATTTAAGATATTTTCCAGAAAAAAAGAGTCAGATGAGACAATAGAGGGTTTTGCACTGTACCTGGCTACAGCACAAAACCCTTGTTACTGCTCACAGGTAGGCACTTTTGGAACCGAAAATGCCGTAAGAAAACGTGGTGGCAGCAGGAATTTGCCGTATTTAAATGCGAAGCCACGGCAAATTCCGTTACTGGGCACGTATGCGTGAACAGTAACAAACCCTTTATTTTACGGGAAAAATTTGCATTTTATACCTTGACAGTGCAACTCAAACTAGCTATAATAAGTAAGCGTGCAAAATTCAAGGAATTTCTGCGCGGAAATACAAGCTTAAAAAAGCAACCACAGACAATATCACAGGAGGTGAAAAGGATGCCTACATTTAACCAGTTAGTAAGAAAGGGAAGACAGACATCTGAAAAGAAATCAACAGCTCCGGCTCTGCAGAAGGGATACAACTCTTTACAGAAGAAAGCTATCAACGTTTCTGCACCGCAGAAGAGAGGCGTGTGTACAGCCGTTAAGACTGCAACACCTAAAAAGCCTAACTCTGCTCTTAGAAAAATCGCCAGAGTTCGTCTTTCCAACGGTATCGAAGTAACAAGCTACATCCCGGGTGAGGGACACAACTTACAGGAGCACAGCGTTGTTCTGATTCGTGGTGGTCGTGTAAAAGACTTACCAGGTACCAGATACCACATCATCAGAGGTACTCTTGATACTGCAGGCGTAGCCAACAGAAAACAGGCGCGTTCCAAATACGGCGCTAAGAGACCGAAAGACAAGAAATAATTTTAATTAGGTAGAAGTTCTATTAGATTTAGAATGAATGTGCCGGACTTTGATATTGATCCTGTAGGTTGCAGGGAATCATAGAACCGCGCACGAGACGCAGGTTGAACTTAGAGAGAACCTGCCGAGTAGGAAGAGAGGAAGCACCATGCTCAATGTCGCGCTGAAAGACGCGCTCGTTTCGCAGGTGCGCTTTCACACTAAGCTCGTGAGGAACCTCGCTAAGTGTTCAATGCGAGTACCTAAGATCTAATGAATGGCTCCCGCGGCTCCCCGCCGGAGCAGATATTAAGGAGGGAAGTAACGTGCCACGTAAAGGACATACTCAGAAAAGAGACGTATTAGCGGATCCGCTGTACAACAACAAGGTTGTTACTAAATTAATCAACAACATCATGCTGGACGGCAAAAAGGGCGTTGCTCAGAAGATCGTATACGGCGCGTTTGATCGTGTCGCTGCAGAATCCGGTAAGGAAGCTGTAGAGGTTTTCGAAGAGGCAATGAACAACATCATGCCGGTTCTGGAAGTTAAGGCAAAACGTATCGGTGGTGCTACCTATCAGGTACCGATCGAGGTTAAGCCGGAAAGAAGACAGGCTCTTGCACTTCGCTGGATCACTCTGTACTCCCGTAAGAGAGGCGAGAAGACTCAGGAAGAGAGACTGGCAAAAGAGATTCTGGATGCAGCTAACAACACTGGTGCATCTGTGAAGAAGAAAGAAGATATGCATAAGATGGCAGAGGCTAACAAGGCATTTGCTCATTACAGATTCTAATAGGAGGAAAAAGCTTTGGCTGGAAGAGAATATCCGTTAGAGAGAACCAGAAATATTGGTATTATGGCTCATATCGATGCTGGTAAGACTACCACTACTGAGCGTATTCTGTATTATACTGGTGTTAACTATAAGATCGGTGATACTCATGAAGGTACTGCTACCATGGACTGGATGGCTCAGGAGCAGGAGAGAGGTATTACCATCACTTCTGCAGCGACAACCTGTCACTGGACTCTGCAGGAAAACTGCAAACCGAAACCAGGCGCTCTGGAGCATCGTATCAACATCATCGATACTCCAGGACACGTTGACTTCACGGTTGAGGTTGAGCGTTCCCTGCGTGTACTGGACGGTGCTGTAGGTGTATTCTGTGCTAAGGGTGGTGTAGAGCCGCAGTCTGAGAACGTATGGCGTCAGGCTGATACCTACAATGTACCGCGTATGGCATTCATCAACAAGATGGATATCCTGGGTGCAAACTTCTATGGCTGTGTAGAGCAGATCAAGACCAGACTTGGTAAGAATGCTATCTGTTTACAGCTTCCGATCGGCAAGGAAGATGATTTCAAGGGAATTATCGACCTGTTCGAGATGAAAGCATACATCTACAATGATGATAAGGGTGAGGACATTAGCATCCTTGATATCCCGGAGGATATGAAGGATGACGCTGAGCTTTACCACACCGAGCTGGTAGAGAAGATCTGCGAGCTGGACGACGATCTGATGATGGCTTACCTTGAGGGTGAAGAGCCGTCTGTAGATGAGTTAAAGAAAGTATTAAGAAAAGCAACCTGCGAGTGTCAGGCAATCCCGGTATGCTGTGGTACTGCATACAGAAATAAGGGTGTTCAGAAGCTCCTGGATGCAATCATCGAGTTCATGCCGTCTCCGCTTGACATCCCGCCGATCAAGGGTGTTGACCTGGATGGCAACGAGACTGTAAGACATTCTTCCGACGAAGAGCCGTTCTCCGCTCTTGTATTCAAGATCATGACCGACCCGTTCGTAGGTAAGCTGGCTTACTTCCGTGTGTACTCAGGTGTTATGAACTCCGGTTCATATGTACTGAATGCAACAAAGGACAAAAAAGAGCGTGTTGGACGTATCCTTCAGATGCATGCCAACAAGCGTCACGAGCTGGAAAAGGTTTACTCCGGTGATATCGCAGCAGCGATCGGATTCAAGTTCTCCACCACAGGTGATACTATCTGTGATGAGCAGCATCCGGTAATCCTGGAGTCCATGGAGTTCCCGGAGCCGGTTATCGACATCGCTATCGAGCCGAAGACCAAAGCTGGTCAGGACAAGATGGGCGAGGCTCTTGCAAAACTGGCAGAGGAGGATCCGACCTTCCGTGCTTATACAAACAAAGAGACTGGTCAGACAATCATCGCTGGTATGGGCGAGCTCCATCTGGAGATTATCGTAGACCGTCTGCTTCGTGAGTTCCACGTTGAAGCTAACGTAGGTGCTCCGCAGGTAGCTTACAAAGAGACCTTCACAAAGGCTGTAGATGTAGACAGCAAGTATGCAAAACAGTCTGGTGGTCGTGGTCAGTACGGTCACTGTAAGGTACACTTCACTCCGATGGATCCGAACGGCGAAGAGACCTTCAAGTTTGAGTCCAGCGTTGTCGGCGGTGCTATCCCGAAAGAGTACATCCCGGCTGTAGGCGAAGGTATCGAAGAGGCTGCTAAGGCAGGTATCCTCGGCGGATTCCCGGTACTCGGCGTTCACGCTGACGTATACGATGGTTCCTACCATGAGGTCGACTCTTCTGAGATGGCTTT
Source organism: Clostridium sp. AF32-7AC (assembly GCF_003477925.1). Lineage (NCBI taxonomy): Bacteria > Bacillati > Bacillota > Clostridia > Eubacteriales > Clostridiaceae > Clostridium > Clostridium sp. AF32-7AC. The sequence continues at coordinate 25,757 of NZ_QUEG01000008.1, read as the reverse complement.
CCATATCGCAGGTTCCATGGCATTCAAGGATGCTATGCGTAAAGGTAACCCGGTACTGCTTGAGCCGATCATGAAGGTTGAGGTAACCATGCCGGAAGAGTATATGGGTGATATCATCGGTGATATCAATTCTCGTCGTGGTCGTATCGAGGGTATGGAAGACATCGGCGGCGGCAAGCTGGTTAAGGCTTATGTTCCGCTGGCAGAGATGTTCGGTTATTCTACCGACCTTCGTTCCAGAACTCAGGGACGTGGTAACTACTCCATGTTCTTTGAGAAATATGAGCAGGTTCCGAAGAGCGTTCAGGAGAAAGTTCTTGCTGGAAAAGCTGAGAAATAATTAAAAATGTAACTATATTGCCTTTTCCGGGCAGATAACTGCCCGGAAAAGCAATATTAGGCTTGAAAAAACGGCTCTAATCGAATATAATTAGAGTCAGCCTAACATAAATTGAGATACCCGTATTGGGTGTAAATTAAGGAGGACGTCTTAAAATGGCAAAAGCAAAGTTTGAAAGAACTAAACCGCATTGTAACATTGGTACTATCGGACACGTAGACCATGGTAAAACAACCCTGACAGCAGCTATCACAAAAGTTCTGGCTGCAAGAGTAGCTGGTAACACAGCTGAGAACTTCGAGGATATCGATAAAGCTCCGGAAGAGAGAGAGCGTGGTATTACTATCTCTACTGCACACGTTGAGTATCAGACAGAGAAGAGACATTACGCACACGTTGACTGCCCAGGACATGCTGACTACGTTAAGAACATGATCACTGGTGCTGCTCAGATGGATGGCGCTATTCTGGTTGTAGCTGCTACCGATGGTGTTATGGCTCAGACAAGAGAGCACATCCTGCTTTCCCGTCAGGTAGGCGTACCGTACATCGTAGTATTCATGAACAAGTGCGATATGGTAGACGATCCGGAGCTGCTTGAGCTGGTTGAGATGGAGATCAGAGACCTGCTGAACGAGTACGAGTTCCCGGGCGATGACACACCGATCATCCAGGGTTCTGCTCTGAAGGCTCTTGAAGATCCGAACGGCGAGTGGGGCGACAAGATCATGGAGCTCATGGACGCTGTAGATTCCTACATTCCGGATCCGGTACGTGCTACTGATAAGCCGTTCCTGATGCCAATCGAGGACGTATTCACCATCACAGGTCGTGGTACTGTTGCTACCGGCCGTGTTGAGCGTGGTACTCTGAAACTGAACGATGAGGTTGAGATCGTTGGTATTCACGAGGAGACTCGTAAGACTGTTGTAACTGGTATCGAGATGTTCCGTAAGCTGCTTGATCAGGCTGAGGCTGGTGATAACATCGGTGCTCTGCTTCGTGGTGTTCAGAGAACTGACATCCAGCGTGGTCAGTGTCTGGTTAAACCGGGCTCTGTAAAATGCCATAAGAAATTTACTGCTCAGGTTTACGTTCTGACAAAAGACGAGGGTGGTCGTCATACTCCGTTCTTCAACAACTATCGTCCGCAGTTCTACTTCAGAACCACTGACGTAACAGGCGTTTGTGAGTTACCGGCTGGTACCGAGATGTGTATGCCGGGCGACAACGTAGAGATGACTGTAGAGCTGATTCATCCGGTAGCTATGGAGCAGGGTCTTCGTTTCGCTATCCGTGAGGGCGGCCGTACAGTAGGATCTGGTAGAGTTGCTACTATCATCGAGTAATCAATGAATTAAACAAAGGTGCTTCTTGTATGCGCAGCAGGCAAGAAGATGTACCGTATATATATTATAAAGTCGCTTCCAGGAAGCGCATTGTGTCCAGACGTAAGAGATACCCCGGAACCGTAAGGTTTCCGGGGTTTTTCTGTTGTTTCATAGGAAATTGCGTTCTATGAAACAACAAACGCTCCGCGAGGATGCGTACTCGCGCGAAGCAGAAACATGTCGCAAGCGACCGCGCGAGATGCCCGAATGTGTCAAGGTACATTCTTTTTCACAGAATTTCAGCCTTTTACGCATTGTCGGTTGCCAGAAGTCCGGCGGCACGCAGGTTGGCAAGAAGTTCATTGAAGCGTTCAACGACATCTTCAGCACTTGTTGCATCTGCGACGGGAGCAGCGGCGGTAACGGTGGCGGCGGGACCGGTAGGACCTGTAGCGCCGGTAGGACCCGTTGCGCCGGTAGCTCCTGTAGCGCCGACAGCTCCTGCAGCGCCGGTAGGACCTGTAGCGCCAGTCGGACCCGCAGCGCCGGTAGCTCCTGTAGCGCCAGTTGGGCCGGTAGCGCCGTCAGCCCCGGTCGGCCCAGTCGGACCCGCAGCCCCGTCAGCGCCAGCCGGCCCAGTCGGACCCGTAGCGCCCGCAGCCCCGTCAGCGCCAGCCGGCCCAGCCGGACCCGCAGCGCCGGTAGCGCCGGTCGGCCCAGTCGGACCAACAGCCCCGGTAGTGCCGGTCGGCCCAGCTGGACCCGCAGGACCGGTAGCGCCGGTCGGCCCGGTCGGACCAGTCGGCCCAGCCGGACCCGTAGCGCCGTCCAGTCCATCGAGTCCGGCAGCACCAGTGGGACCGACAGGTCCGATCGGTCCGGGGCAGCCGCGTGGTCCTATGGGACCGGGACGACAGCAGTTGTAGGGTTCAAAAGAACCGGGACAGCCGCGATCGCGTCCGCAGCGCCCATAGCCGTTATTTTCATAGTCACTATCATCAAAATAGTAGGGAAAATTACATGAATGACGAAACATAAAAAACTCCTTTCCAGATTTAGGACATCCATCCTGATGTAGTATATGTGTGCGATGAAAGAGATGTGCATTAGCAGAAAAGGGCTGGGAAATTGAGGGCTGGGAACTGTGGAATATTATAAGTGTGGAAGACGGTAAGAATGAATGTAGGAAGTGTGGATGCCGCTGGATGGAACGACTCCCAGTCCGCTGCTCAGACCACTGCAGAGGTCGGAGAGAATGTCACAAGATAGGTAATCCGTTTGTTTTATGGTTTGAGGATATGGTTTGAAAGTATTCTTCATTTGTCAAAACCGCCGGAGAATCCGGGCGGATTTTTTTTGTTTCCTTATGATAATATAGTGCCTTATCATAGTTTCCCATTCGATCATAGCAGACGCAGAGCTGGATTAAAGGAATGAAATCATAGTAATCGGCTTCGATAAAGGCATTTGGATGATATTCTGGTCGGTCTTTGAGGGCAAGCTGGTACCAGAAAACAGCCTGGGAAATTTCTCCGAGGGAAAGTTTCAACCGTCCGATCTCACAGCAAGTTTTAGCACGTGGGCGGTCGTAGAGAAAACTCTGGAACAGAGAAAGCTGGCTGGCAGCTGTATTTCTGAGCATTTCATGGCAGCGCGCCAGAAGCAGACAGGCGTCCGCCTTATTTTCATACCACCCGTCCGGTTCGTTTAGGAAATGTTCCAGAACCGGGCGGGCTTTTTCGTATTGTTTGTGGTCGATGAGTTCGCGGGCGTAGTAGTATTGATGGCGCGGATCGAGCAGTTCGCCGTCTGCAAGCATTGTTTCATAGATTTTTAGGTTCCGGTCAGAATGGGTGAGAGCGGAAGCAGGCTTCCGGTGTTCGATCTGAATAGGAGAATAGAGAATTCTGCCGCGTGGCGCGATGGCTTCGTGGACGCGTCCTTTCCAGCGAAAATGCCGGTCCGTTCGCAGAATCCGTTCGCGATCGTAGGTAAATGCAGGTGTGCCGTCCGGCTGGAATCCAGCGATGTATTTCATCATGACAACGTCGGGCTGCGGGGATTTGCTTAAAGTTTCTTTCAACTTTAAAATCGCTGTAATCGATTCTGCGGGAACGACATCGTCGGCGTCGATCCACATCCAGTATTCGGTTGTGACCTTTTCACAGATGAAATTGCGCGCGGCGGCGAAATCATCGTTCCACGGGTAGTGATAAATATGTTTGGTGTATTGCCGGGCGATTTCTACAGTTCGATCGGTGGAACCGGTGTCGGCGACGAGGATTTCATCCGCAAATTGTATGGCAGATGCTAAAACACGCGTCAAAACGGCTTCTTCATTTTTGACGATCATACATAGGCTGAGGCGGATCATGGGATCTCCAAAATCAATATCAAATTGATATTAATATATGAAAGAAGTTTTTAGATGTGTACAGACATTATATATATAATTATATAAGGATAAACAGGAGAAAAGTAACGTACTTTTCTCCTGAAATGATGGCTGCAATTCACGCTGTGCTATTTAACAGTACTTAAAAAAATATTATAGAGCTTCAAAAAAAGCATCGGTCAATTTCTGTATATTCAGATACGGGTTCTCATAATCAAAACTACGCATCCGTCCCTTGGCAGCCAGAACACCGAGCTGGATCGGCTCAGCGATATCCGAATTGAGCCGATCATCGAGCATACCGCTGATGAAACCGCCGGCAAAGGAATCACCGGCGCCGGTATCGTTGTTTAACTGGTACTGGTAGAGCTTTTTGTGGCGGACTGTGCGGATCTGACATACGCCGTCCTTAAAATGGATCAGCTCATGGCGGTCATCGTGCTTGACAATGAGGGTGCGGGTGGGATCCGGGTTGATCGCAGAAAAATACTCACAGAGGTTCGCGTAGAGCGGACGGGCGCTGCGGGCATTGAAGCCGAGGTTTTTCTTTTCGGATTTATTTAAGAAAACATAATCGGCATATGCGATCAGTGGCTGTAAGCGCTCACGGCGCAGCGATGTATACTCAAAACCAGGATCCATGCTGACTTTCATGGCAGGATTTAAATGTTTTGCCTGGATGACTGATTGCATGATTGCCTCGAATTGGTCGAAATCAGACAGGGATGATAGGTGGATCCAGCGGGCCTGCGCGAGGTACTCCGCCAGTGTGGTTCCCGTCCGGGCTTCCTGTTCATGGATGCGGTCTAAGAGAGTGTTGTTGGCACACGGCGCGATCTTGATGCAATTGCGCGTGTGATTATAAAGGCGGACAATCGATTTGGCAATCGCTTTGGAATATGGATCGTCGAAGCGCTCGCGCGTGGTAAACAGCCAGTCACGGTTATCCAGGTGCGCCAGCTCGGCGTCAATGTCATTTGTCTTGCCGAAGCGCAGATCGAATGGACTGGGCGTGCCGCACACGCCGACGTAAGCGACCTGCAGGTTAGGGAGAATATGCTTTGCCACTTTCAGGGTGATGAAAGCAGAACCGCCGATCTGGGTTGTGTATTCCTTGCCTTTTATCGCCAGCTCCTGAATATCGTTTTCCACATCGGAAATCGGGTTGCTTAAGTTCTCGTCGCCTCCACCGGCGGATGTCTCCACCAGATCAAGCCCGGTGCAGTGAAACATATAGTCATAATTGATAGCGCCAATGCAAATAATATCTAAACCTGCCATGAGATTCTACCTCTTTTGTCCGTGTATTTTTTAGTATTTAAAATGAAGAGCGGTGCGGGATTTTTGCTTTTTCAGCAGGATCTCGCACCAGCACCATTTACAGAATATAACACGGTTTTTCGTTTGTCAAATAAAATGTAAAATTAATGTAAAAAAGACGCGGAAAAGTGCCGAAAACCCTTTATTTATAAGAAAAAATGGCATTTTTTTATTAGAGAAAATAGTAACTGTTCAGTAGGTCTGCGCATTTACTGCGCGTGACTGTGAAGGTACTGAACAGTTACAGAAAATTAAAGAAAAAAATGGGTAGAAAGAGTGGAAAATGAGAATGGGAAAATAGGGGAGAAGGAGAAAAAGAGAGTGGAAAAGTGCGGATGGACAGAGAGTGTAATATTCAGTATAATTTGATGGAATAGAGATAGAATGGACAGGAAACGAAGGGAGGAGAGTGCGATAAAAGATCGAATCAAGGAAAAGCAGAATGAGAAATCAGAGGGGATGGAAAGAGTGGTTTTAACCCGCCTCCATCTCAGCGCCTCCGCCCTTAAATATTTAGCACTCCTGGCGATGACGGCAGACCACATTGCGGTGATCTGCAGACCGGTTCCGGGATTCCGGACATTTGGGGATCTGGCGTTTCCATTGTTCGCCTTTTTATTAGTAGAAGGTTTTTTTCACACGCGGGATCGCAGATGTTATGGACGGAGGCTGCTTTTGGCGGCGGTTGTGTCGGAGATTCCGTATGATCTGGCATTTTCCGGACGGTGGATGGATGCACAGCACCAGAATGTCTGCCTGACCTTTTTTCTGGCGCTGGTTGCGATGGAGCTGTTAGAGCGGTATGGAAACGGTATCTGGGAGAAGCTGGTGCTGACGGCAGTGTTCTGTACGCTGACAGAAGCGGCGGGAGCAGACGGCGGCGCATGGGGGATGGGACTGGTGCTGGCATTTTATTTTTGTGTAATAGGAAATTCAGGCACTAACGTGCCAAGGCACATTTTTTTTCATGAGAAAACGGCGGGGGTGTTTATGAAGATGATTGCCGCCGTCCTCATCGGCGCGTTCGCGTGGCAGGAACCCCTCTGGGTACTGGCGCTTACGGCTGTTTGCCTCCTGTTATATGACGGTTACAGAGGTCGGAGCAGATTCCGTTCGTTCTTTTATATCTATTATCCGGCGCATCTTCTGGTGCTGTATTTTTTGTCATAGAAAACTTTGTCCTATGACAAAAAAGCTCCGCGGGATGACTTTTAATTATGGGAATTTTTGACAATTTTCGGGCGTAAAACACGCCCTTTTTTTATTTCCAGACCGGGCAAAAAAACTTGACAATAAAGTTAGCATGTGCTAACCTTATGTATGAGTTAGGAATAACTAATGAAAATTAGTCTCATCTAATGAAAATTAGCTATGTCTAATAATTGTTAGCAGAAACTAATGAGAATTAGCATACGCGAATCAATTAGATTAGTAGCAGATGAAAAGAGCCGTTTCCGCTAAGTGAGACATCATGACGGGCAGAATGCGGAAAAACAGAGGAAGGAGAATCGTATGCAGGGAGCAATGCCGATTTCGATGGCAACCGTTGGAACCGCCTATACGATCAAAAAGATCAGCGGAAACACAGAGGTTCGTTCTCATTTAAAATCCATGGGATTTAACGAGGGAACCGAAGTAAAATTGATAACCCAGCTGGACGGAGATGTGATTATTCACGTAAAGGAGTCCAGAGTGGCTATAAATAAGGATCAGGCAAGACACATTCTGGTCTAAGGCAAGGGAATGGGGATATTCCGGAGCAGGTTGTATGGTACAAAAGCAGACGGAATCCCGAGTAAAAAATTGGAATGGTTAGGAGGAACAGAGAATGACGCTTAAAGATGCACAGGTTGGATCTACCGTCAAAGTTGTCAAGATTCATGGCGAAGGCGCATACAAACGCCGCATCATGGATATGGGCATCACGAAGGGAAGCGAGATTTTTATTCGAAAAGTAGCTCCGCTGGGCGACCCGGTAGAGGTTACGATTCGTGGATATGAGCTTTCACTTCGTAAAGCCGATGCTGAGTGCGTAGATGTTCAGACAGTTTAATAAGTTTGATTAAAAAAGCAGGAGGATGAAAAATGGCAATTCATATTGCTTTGGCGGGTAACCCGAACTGCGGTAAAACAACCATGTTTAACGCACTGACGGGTGCAAACCAGTATGTAGGTAACTGGCCGGGTGTTACAGTTGAGAAGAAAACCGGTAAATTAAAAGATGCTTCGGGAGAAGAGGTAAATGTAACGGACCTTCCGGGAGTTTATTCCCTTTCTCCGTATACACTGGAGGAAGTTGTAACCCGTGATTTTATCTTAAAAGAGAATCCGGATGTCATCGTAGACTTAGTCGATGCAACCAACATTGAGCGTAACCTGTATCTGACCACACAGCTGATCGAGACAGGTATTCCGGTTGTTATCGCTTTAAATATGTGCGATCTTCTGAAGAAAAACGGCATTAACATTGATGTAAAGGCATTGTCCAAGAAACTTGGCTGCCCGATCATTGAGACTTCTGCGCTGAAGAAAACAGGTCTGAAGGAAGTCATTGCAGAGGCAATCAAAGTTGCAAAGGATCATGCAGCAGGCACTGTAAGCGCTATTTTCGAGGGCAGCGTAGAGGATAAAGTAAGCGCAATCGAGGCAGAGCTTCCGTCCAGCATTCCGGAAGCAGAGAAGAGATGGTACGCAATCAAAGTTCTCGAGAATGACAGCAAGGTTGTAGAGCAGCTTGGTCTTAGTGCAGACAACCGTTTCTCCCGTTACACCAAGGAGCTGGAGAAAGAGTTTGATGATGACGCTGAGTCTGTTATCACTGACCAGAGATATGTATACATCCAGAAAGTCATCGAGGAGACTGTAAAGAAACCGGCTCAGAAGATGAGTCTGTCGGATAAGATCGATAGCATCGTAACCAACCGTTTACTTGGTATTCCGATCTTTGTTCTTGTTATGTGGGCGGTTTACTATGTATCCGTTACTACGGTTGGTACATTCGTAACAGACTGGACCAATGATACATTTGTTGGCGCAATTCAGGGCTGGGCTGGCGATGCACTGGCAGCAGCAGGCGCTTCTGACCTGATTGTAAGCCTTGTAGTGGATGGTATCATCGGCGGTGTTGGTGCCGTTCTTGGTTTCGTTCCGCAGATGGCTATCCTGTTCCTCTTCCTTTCCATTCTGGAAGATTGTGGTTACATGGTACGTATCGCATTCGTTATGGACCGTGTATTCCGTCACTTCGGATTGTCCGGTAAGAGCTTCATCCCGCTGCTGATTTCTTCTGGCTGCGGCGTTCCTGGTATCATGGCGTCCAAGACCATCGAGCAGGACAACGACAGACGTCTTACCATCATGACAGCAACCTTCGTTCCGTGTGGTGCGAAGCTGCCGGTTATCGCTCTGATGGGCGGCGTTATGGCTGGTTATATGAGCGGCGACATGGATCTGGCTACTATGATGGCTCCGATCATGTACTTTGTAGGTATCGCTGCGGTTCTTGTATCCGCGATCATGTTAAAGAAGACCAAACCGTTCTCCGGCAAACCAGCTCCGTTCGTTATGGAGCTTCCGGCGTACCACATTCCGTCCGCTAAGACCGTTCTCCTTCATGTTTGGGAGCGTCTGAAGGGATTCATCATCAAGGCTGGTACAATCCTGTTCCTGGCTTGCGTTGTTATGTGGTTCCTGTCCTCCTTCGGATTTGTAGACGGTGGATTTGGTCTGGTAGAAGAATCTGCTGATTCTATCCTGGCTATGCTGGGCGGCGCTATCGCAATCCTGTTCCGTCCGCTTGGTTTCGGCGAGTGGCAGCCGGTTGCAGCTTCCATCACTGGTTTCACAGCAAAAGAGGCTATCGTTTCCACCATGGGCGTTCTGGCAAATGTATCCGAGGATCTGTCTGAGGAGACCGATGTCGTAGCAGCAGCAATCCAGACATGGTTCCCGACAACCATCGCAGCCTTTACATTCCTGCTGTTCAACCTGCTTGACTCTCCGTGTCTGGCAGCTATCGCAACGATGGCACAGCAGCTCCAGTCCAGAAAATGGTTCTGGTTCGCTATCCTGTATCAGAATCTCTTCGCTTACGCTGTATCCCTGATTGTATATCAGTTAGGTGGTCTGGTACTTGGCGCAGTTGTATTCAACGTATGGACTATCGTGGCAGCAGTCCTTTTGGTATTCATGCTCTTCATGCTGTTTCGTCCGGATCCATACAAGGATCAGAAGAGCTACACAAGAAGCTCTGTAGAGGCAGCTTCATAAGTTAGTTTCTAAATGAAAAATAAAACAGGTTCTGCCGTCCGGCCGGTGGTTTTGCGTTTCCGCTGACCGGGCATCGGCAGGTGCCTGTAATCATAAGTGATAAAATTAATCCTTTATAAGGCTGCCTCGGATAGCAGGATGAAAGTCTGCTGTTTGGAGGCAGTTTTATTCGATTTCAAAAAAGAAAAGGAGAAAGCATAGATGGGGGATTCATCTGGATCCATGTTTTATGGTGTGATTGGTTTTCTGGTAGTTTATTTTGTAGGATATTTTATCTGTCGTGTGTATGATAAAATAAAAAAGATACTCCGAAGCCATTCATCGAAAAGTCAGAGAAGAGAGGACGATAACGTATGAGACCGATTGATATTGGAATTTTAATTGTAGTAGCGATTTTGCTTTTGCTGGCATTACGTTCGGCGATCCGTCATTACACGGGAAAGGGCGGCGGATGCTGCGGATGCTCCGGTGGAAGCTGCGGTTCCTGCGGCAGCGATGGGAATGCTGGTGCGCGCGGCGAAGATCTTTCCAAGAAAGCGGTTACAGCGGGTACCCCGTCCAAGATCATGCGGATCGAGGGTATGCACTGTGCAAACTGCAAGAAATCCGTTGAAAAAGCCCTGACCGCCCAGAACGGCGTCATCCGTGCAGATGCGGACGTAGACAGAGGCATTGCCCGCGTGTTCTATGAGAATGGCGTGGACGATGCGAAGCTGCAGGAAGCGGTTGAAAAAGAGGGATTTGTGGTTAAGAATATTGAGACGGTTGTCTAAGAGAAAAGTGAGATCCTGTTCTGGTGTTACTGTTCACGCAAACGTGCCCAGTAACGGAATTTGCCGTGGCTTCGCATTTAAATACGGCAAATTCCTGCTGCCACCACGTTTTCTTACGGCACTTTCGGTTCCAAAAGTGCCTACCCGTGTACGGTAACGTTCTGGTTTCAGATGTGCTGGATAGGTTTATTTTGTATCGCAAAATAAAAAGACTTGTGGTATACTTGGAAAAAATGATAAAACTTATACAGAGAGGCAGAATGTATGATCAAGATTATAAAAGAGGCACAGGTTCGAAGCGAGGAAGATAACCGGAATCTGCGGGAGACCGTGGCAGGGATTATTGGTGAGATCCGGGGGCGCGGGGATGCGGCTCTGAAGGAGTACAATGAGAAGTTTGACGGATGCACCCGTGAATCGCTGCGGGTCAGCCGGGAGGAGATTGATGCGGCTTATAAGGAGCTGGGCGAGCAGGAGCTGGCGGATCTGAAAGCGGCGCATCACAATATCGAGGCATTTGCGAACGCGCAGAGACAGACCGTGAAACCGCTTGACAATTTCAGCCCGGAGCCGGGAGTCTTTTTAGGACACCGCATCATTCCGGTGGAGTCCTGCTGCTGTTATGTGCCGGGCGGCAATTATCCGCTGTATTCGACGGCACTGATGTTAGCGACTCCGGCGACGGCAGCGGGTGTAAAACGTATCACCGCCTGCTCTCCGGTAGTGCGTGGAACGGGTCATATTAATGCCAAGACGCTGGTAGCGATGGATCTGGCTGGCGTGGATGAGATCTACGCACTGGGCGGTGCACAGGCGATTGCAGCATTTTCCTATGGAACTGAGAGCATCAAGCCGGTGGATATTATTGTAGGGCCGGGTAACCGCTTCGTAACCGAGGCGAAACGTCAGTGCTACGGGCAGGTCGGCATCGACTTTGTAGCCGGGCCGAGCGAGGTCCTGGTAATCGCGGACGGAAAAGCGAGCGCGAAGGTGGTAGCGGCAGATCTGCTGGCACAGTCCGAGCATGATGTCAATGCGAAAGGCATTCTTCTGACAACCGATGAGGCATTTGGAAAGAGCGTGATTGAGGCGGTAGAGGAAGAGCTGAAGATTCTGGATACGGCAAAGATTGCGAGACAGTCCTGGGATACGTTTGGAGAGATTGGCGTGGTAGACAGCCTGGACGAGGCAGTTCAGTATGCGAATGAGTACGCACCGGAGCATCTGGAGATTAACGTGGAAGATCCGGATGCACTGATTCCGAAGCTGGTTAATTACGGTTCCCTGTTTATCGGCCAGAATACGGCGGAGGTATTTGGTGATTATGCTTCCGGAACCAACCATACACTTCCGACTCTTCGGGCGGCACGTTATACCGGCGGCGTCTGGGTTGGTACATTCTTAAAGACCTGTACCCACCAGAGCATGACCCCGGAGGCATCCGCGCGGATCGCACCGCTTGTATCGCGTATGGCGCATGGAGAAGGATTATCTGGACATGCAGCGGCTGCGGATGCAAGAAAATAGGAAAAATAGAAAATAATAGAATAAAACCCCTCAGATGCTGCAGCATCTGGGGGTTTTGTGTTTCAAAGCATACCGCCTGCTATTCTTGTCTTTTATTCCGGATAAACCAGTCTCTCAGGACCAATTCCATCTAAGACTTCGCGCAGAAAGCGGTCAGCCAGCCAGTTTGCCATCGGCAGGTTCATATCGAGGTAGTTGCCGCAATCTTTTGCACAAGCACCCGGAACCTCGTCTTTGTAGTCGCGCATGAAAGTAAAGAGCCCTTTCATCAGCGGCACGATCTCCTCGGATGTCAGGTTGCCTGCGAGAAGCAGGTAAAAGCCGGTGCGGCAGCCCATCGGTCCGAAGTAGAGGACGCGGTCTTTCCACTCCTCGTTATTTCGCAGCCAGGTGGCAGCCAGGTGCTCGATGGTGTGAACCTCCGCCGTATTCATGACTGGCTCATAGTTGGGGCGTGTCATGCGGATATCAAAGGTAGTGATGACCTGATCGCCCACGCGATCCTTGCGGGACACATAGACGCCAGGGAGCAGTTTCAGATGGTCAATGGTGAAGCTTGTAATTTTATCCATGAAAATACCTCCAAGTCAGTTTCATTCATCCCTATTATAAGGAAATAACGCGGATCAGACAAGGGCTTTATTTACCCAGAACCGACGAGATTCTACATGTTAAATGCATAAAAATGCATAAATCATGCATAAACCATCCGAAAATGAATAAAAAACCTCTTGACGCATAGAACCTACCTATGCTATAATCTTTCAGAAAATGAACAAAGGCGTTCATGGGCTTAGGCTCATGGACGCCTTTGTTGCAGAATCAGACAATTTATAAAATATGTCTCTAATGATGTAAAAAACGCATCTGAGGAAAAACAGATTTGCTCAAATGTGAGGCTATTGAGAATGAAAAAGTAAACTGCCTGCATGAAGCTATTCACAGGCGGGGTACGAGAGAGAAAGGAATGGTGACCAGATGGAGAAACCGGTATATCTTCTGTTGGAAAACGGCGACTATTTTGAGGGAAAAAGCTTTGGCGCTCCTTTACGTGAAGTGACCGGAGAAGTCGTATTCACAACCGGTATGACAGGATACCTTGAGACGATCACAGATCCCAGCTATTTTGGACAGATTGTCGTTCAGACATTTCCGTTAATCGGAAACTACGGAGTGATTCCGCAGGACTTCGAGAATGAAGAGGTATATTTATCAGCCTATATCGTAAAAGAGTGGTGTCAGGAACCTTCCAACTTCAGATGCAGTGGGGATCTTGACACCTTTTTTAAAGAAAGAAACATTCCAGGCGTCTATGGAATCGATACGAGAAAGCTGGCAAAAACCATTCGTGAATCCGGTTCGATGAACGGCTGGCTGACCGAGGTGAAGCCGCCGTATGATGCGAAAAAGCTGGAGGAAGTGAAAAACTTCCACATTACAAAGGCAGTTGAAACCGTTACACCAAAGAAATGTGAGATCAAACCGGCGGATGAGAAAGAAGAGTTCCAGATTGTGCTCTGGGATTTCGGCGCAAAGGAAAATATCATCCGCGAGCTGACCAGGCGCGGATGCCGCGTGGCTGACCTTCCGGCAGGTACGACGGCGGAGGAGATTCTTAAGATGAATCCGGACGGAATCATGCTTTCCAACGGTCCAGGCAACCCAGAGGACAACCCGGAGATCATCGAGGAGATCCGAAAGATTACGAAGGCTGGAAAACCGATGTTCGGCATCTGCCTGGGACACCAGCTGCTGGCGATTGCCAAGGGCGCGAAGACTGGAAAGATGAAATTCGGTCACAGAGGTGCGAACCAGCCGGTCAAGGATCTGACGACCGGACGCGTCTACATCAGCAGCCAGAACCACGGCTATGAGGTACTGCGCGATACGCTGCCGGAGGGCGCGGAGGAGACATTTATCAATGTCAACGACGGCACCTGCGAGGGCATCACCTACCACGATATGCCGGCATTTACCGTCCAGTTCCATCCAGAGGCTTGTGCAGGTCCGAAGGATACGGAAGAGCTGTTTGGGCGTTTCATTCAGATGATGAGAGATTATAAGAAAAAGGAGGGCGCGTCATGCCGTTAAATAAATCCCTGAAAAAAGTTATGGTAATCGGTTCCGGCCCTATCGTCATCGGTCAGGCGGCAGAGTTTGACTATGCAGGAACGCAGGCGTGCCGGGCTTTAAAAGAGGAAGGTCTGGAGGTCGTTTTAGTAAACTCCAACCCGGCAACCATCATGACGGACAGCGCCATTGCGGATCACGTATACATCGAGCCGCTGACCCTGGAATTTGTCAAGAGAATCATTGAAAAAGAGAAGCCTGACAGCATCCTGTCCACCCTGGGCGGACAGACCGGACTGACACTGTCCATGGAGCTTGCCAAAGAAGGTTTCTTAAAGAGCCACAATGTAACGCTTCTCGGCGCGTCCCCGGAGACCATCGATAAGGCGGAGGACCGCCAGTGCTTTAAAGATACGATGGAAGCTATCGGTGAGCCGGTCATTCCGTCCAAGGTTGTCACCACCATCGAGGATGCGCTTGATTTTGCCGAGGTTATTTCTTACCCGGTTATCGTGCGTCCGGCCTTTACCCTGGGCGGTACCGGCGGCGGTATTGCGGCAAATAAAGAAGAGCTTTACAACATCGCGGAGGCGGGTATCCGCCTGTCACCGATCAATCAGATTCTGGTTGAGAAATGTATTTCCGGATGGAAGGAGATCGAGTTTGAGGTAATGCGCGATGCCATCGGCAACGAGATTACGGTCTGCTCGATGGAAAACTTTGACCCGGTCGGCGTCCACACCGGCGACTCCATTGTTATCGCACCGGCTGTGACGCTGGCGGATAAGGAATACCAGATGCTTCGTTCCGCAGCGCTGAATATTATCCAGGCGATGGGCATCGAGGGCGGCTGCAACTGCCAGTTTGCGCTGAATCCGGAGAGCTTTGAATATGCCGTTATCGAGGTAAACCCGCGTGTATCCCGTTCTTCCGCCCTTGCTTCGAAAGCAACCGGATATCCGATTGCCCGCGTGGCAACTAAGATTGCGATCGGTTATCATCTGGACGAGATCCCGAACGAGGTAACCGGCGAGACGATGGCATGCTTCGAGCCGGCCCTTGACTATGTAACGGTTAAATTCCCGAAATGGCCATTTGATAAATTCGTTTACGGACGCCGGAAGCTGGGTACCCAGATGAAGGCAACCGGCGAGGTTATGGCGATCGGCCGCAACTTTGAGCAGGCGCTCATGAAGGCAGTCCGCGGCGCGGAGATCTCCCAGAACAGCCTGAACATGAAGAAACTGGCGCCGATGAGTGTGGAAGAGCTGAGAGAAAAAATTCTGGCGCAGGATGACGAGCGTCTGTTTGCAATCTATGAGAGCTTCAAGCGCGGCGTGACCGTTGCCGAGATTCATGAGCTGACCAAGATCGACGAGTGGTTCTTAAATAAACTGATGCATATCCTGTCTCTGGAACGCCGGATGCAGTCTGAGACTCTGAGCGATGCGCTTTATATGGAAGCCAAACAGAACGGATTCCCGGATGCAGTCATCAAGGAGATGACCGGGCTTTCGGAAATCAAGCATGTTCCGGCATGCTACCGCATGGTTGATACCTGCAGCGCTGAGTTTACGGCAAGTACCCCTTACTTTTACAGCACCTTCGGCGAGGAAGATGAGGCAGAAGAATTTATTAAAGAGAATGCAAGCGGAAAACCGGTTGTTATGGTATTTGGCTCCGGTCCGATCCGTATCGGTCAGGGGATCGAGTTTGATTTCGCATCCGTTCACTGCGTATGGTCCTTAAAGAGAGCCGGTTATGAGGTTGTCATCGTAAATAACAACCCGGAGACTGTTTCCACCGACTTCAACGTAGCAGACCGTCTGTATTTTGAGCCGCTGACACCGGAGGATGTGCTGGATATTATCCGGATCGAGAAGCCGATCGGCGCAGTTGTGGCCTTTGGCGGACAGACAGCGATCCGTCTGACAAAATGCCTTGTAGAGAACAATATTCCGGTTCTCGGCACTCCGGCAGACAGCATCGATATGGCGGAGGATCGCGGACGTTTCGCAGCCCTGCTGAAAAAATTAAATATGAAACAGGCAGCGGGTCAGACCGTTTATACTGAGGATGAGGCAATCCAGGCGGCAAATCATCTGGGCTATCCGGTTCTGATGCGTCCGAGCTATGTATTAGGCGGACAAAACATGATTATCGCGTACAACGACGCCGATATTCATGAGTATATGAAGATTATTCTCTCACACAAGATTGAGAATGCGATCCTGATTGATAAATACCTGATGGGTACCGAGCTGGAGGTCGACGCGATCTGCGACGGAGAAACGGTTCTGATTCCGGGTATCATGGAGCACATCGAGCGTGCGGGCGTCCATTCCGGCGACTCCATCGCGGTATATCCGGCATTTATGCTGACCGAGAGCCAGAAAGACCGTCTGGTGGACTATTCCATCCGTCTGGCGCTGTCCATGAATACGAAAGGTCTGATCAATATCCAGTATGTCCTGCATGAGGATACGATCTATATCATCGAGGTCAACCCGCGTTCGTCCCGTACCGTGCCGTACATCAGCAAGGTAACCGGCGTGCCGATGGTCGATCTGGCAACCCGCATCATGATGGGCGAGAAGCTGGATGACATGGGCTACGAGACAGGTCTGTATCCGTGCTCTCCGTACTACGCAGTCAAGGTTCCGGTCTTCTCCTTTGAGAAGCTGTCCAACGTAGATACACAGCTCGGACCGGAAATGAAATCGACCGGCGAGGTACTGGGTATCGCCCGGACGATGGAGGAAGCGCTGTTCAAAGGCCTGGTAGCAGCCGGATATACGATGAAGCGCGAGGGCGGCGTCTTAATCAGTGTCCGCGATACCGATAAGAGCGACCTGCGCGAGCTGGTCAAAGAGTACGTGGCGATGGGATTCCACATCTACGCGACCTCCGGTACTGCAAGCCGGTTAAACAGCGTCGGCATTTCTTCAACGTTAGTCAAGAAGCCGAAGGAAGCCAAAGAGGGCGAGGAGACGACCATTTCCCTGCTGGAAGAAGGAAAGATCAGCTATGTAATTTCCACTTCCAAGACGGGACGCCAGCCGGGACGCGACAGTGTCCGCCTGAGAAGAAAGGCGGTCGAGCTTGGTATTCCGTGCCTGACATCGCTTGATACCGCGGCTGTCCTGGCGCTGACACTGGAAAGCCAGTACAACGAGGACAACGTTGAACTGGTGGACATCGCGCATATTGCACATGGTGCAGCTGCTAGAAAAGAGCTGAGCCAGATGGAAAAACCGGAAGAAATCCAGATTCCGGGTTATGTGCTTCAGGAGCATGAGAACGACTAAAAAGAACGATGGTCTGCATGGATTCTGCGTTTTGAGGGTTGCGGAATCCGTGCAGGCTGAAATCTTTTGCGAAGGCAAAATTTGACAGAATCATATATGACGGAAAAAGTGGATTAATATTTTAAAGAAAGGAAGAGGAGGAAAAGCAGATGGCAAAATTTATTTTTGTGACAGGCGGTGTTGTATCAGGATTGGGGAAGGGTATTACAGCAGCGTCTCTGGGACGTCTTTTGAAGGCACGGGGATTTAAGGTAGCAGCGCAGAAGCTGGATCCATATATCAACGTCGATCCGGGAACCATGAGCCCATATCAGCACGGCGAAGTATTCGTAACAAACGACGGTGCGGAGACGGATCTGGATTTGGGACATTATGAGCGTTTTATAGATGAAGATTTAAACCGGTATTCCAACCTGACGACCGGTAAGGTCTACTGGAATGTGCTAAATAAAGAGCGCCGCGGCGAATATCTGGGCGAGACGGTACAGGTGATTCCACATATCACAAATGAGATAAAATCATTTATCTATTCCGTGCAGGAAAAGACCGATGCGGACATCGTTATCACAGAGATCGGCGGAACGACCGGCGATATTGAGTCACAGCCGTTCCTGGAAGCCATCCGCCAGGTGTCCTGCGAGGCGGGACGCAGCAACTGCCTCTTCATCCATGTAACCCTGATTCCATATCTGGAATCTTCCGGCGAGCATAAATCAAAACCGACCCAGCATTCAGTCAAACAGCTGCAGTCCTTCGGCATCATGCCGGATATCATCGTGGCGCGCTGTGACCGTCCGGTGGACGATCCGTCCATTTTCCGCAAGATCGCACTGTTCTGCAACGTCAAAGAGGACTGCGTCATCGAGAACCTGACCCTTCCGGTTCTCTACGAGGCGCCGATCATGCTGGAGGAAGCAGGACTTGCCAAGATCGTGCTTCGCGAGCTGGGCATCGAGAAAGCGCCGCAGGAGTGCGATCTGACGGAGTGGAAACATATGCTGGACCGCATCAAGAACAGCCGTAAGACAGTCAAGATTTCCCTGGTCGGCAAGTACGTCAAACTGCACGACTCCTATCTGTCGATCGTAGAATCCCTGCACCATGCCGGATGGGAAAATGGCGCGCAGGTGGAGATCAACTGGGTGGATAGTGAGACGATCACTCCGGAGACGGCACCGGAAATCCTGGGCGGTTCAACCGGTATCATCGTGCCGGGCGGCTTCGGCATCCGAGGCATCGAGGGCATGATTGCGGCAGCTGATTATGCGAGAAGAAACAATATCCCGTACTTTGGCATCTGCCTTGGTATGCAGATCGCGGCGATCGCATTTGCCAGAGGCGTGTTAGGCTATGAGGATGCGAACTCAACCGAGTTTGCGCCGGACAGCAAGCATCCGGTCATTGCCCTGATGGAAGAGCAGATGGATCTGGCTGACATGGGCGGAACGATGCGTCTGGGTGCATATCCGTGCCGTATCAGTCCGGATACGCTGATGATGAAAGCGTATGGAAAAGGTCTGATCGAAGAGAGACATCGCCATCGTTATGAATTTAACAACAAGTTCCGGGAAGTTTATATGGAGCATGGCGCTATCTTTTCCGGACAGTCTCCGGACGGTACGCTGGTAGAGGCGATGGAGATTCCGGGACATCCGTTCTATCTGGGAGTTCAGTACCATCCGGAGTTCAAGAGCCGCCCGAACCGCGCACATCCGATCTTCCGGGAGTTTGTGAAAGCGGCTCTGGAGGTAAAGGAAAAAAATTCTTAAAATATGGAGAAAATAAAGTATGAAGATCAACGAAAACTATAAAAATCTGGAAGAAAGCTATCTGTTTTCCACCATCGCTAAAAAAGTAGATGAATACACCAAAGCCCATCCAGAGGCAAAAGTAATCAAAATGGGTATCGGTGACGTAACCCTTCCGATCTGCCAGAAAGCAGCTGACGCATTTGCAAAAGCAGCTATGGAGCAGGGCAAGGCGGCTACGTTCCATGGATATGGTCCGGAGCAGGGATATGATTTTCTGCGCGTAGCAGTTCAGAAGTATTATGCGTCCTTCCAGGTTGAGGTGGCGGCGGAGGATATATTCATCAGCGACGGCGCGAAGAGTGATGTCGGAAATATCCTCGATCTCTTTGATGCGGACAATACGGTCCTGATCCCGGATCCGGTATACCCGGTTTACATGGATACGAACGTGATGGCAGGCAGAAAGATCGTATTTATGGATGCCAATGTGGAAAATGGCTTTCTTCCGATGCCTCCGAAGGGACAGAAAGCGGATATTATTTATCTCTGCTCCCCGAACAACCCGACTGGCGGTGTGTACAACCGTGAGCAGTTAAAAGAGTGGGTTGACTATGCGAACGAGCAGGATGCGATTCTTTTATTTGATGCGGCGTATGAGTCCTTCGTAGCAGATCCGGCGCTTCCGAGAAGTATTTTTGAGATTGAGGGCGCCAAGACCTGCGCGATCGAGTTCTGCTCCCTTTCGAAGTTGGCAAGCTTTACCGGAACCCGCTGTGGCTATACCGTGGTTCCCTCTGAATTAGAGCGCGGTGGTTCTTCCATCCGCAAGATGTGGCTGCGCCGCCAGACAACCAAGTTTAACGGCGTTTCCTACCCGGTACAGCGCGCCGCAGAGGCAGCTCTTTCACCGGAGGGAATGGCACAGTGCCGCGAGCACCTGGACGTATACCGCACCAATGCGAAGATCATGACCGAGACCTTAAAAGAGCTTGGCATCTGGCACATCGGCGGCGAAAATTCACCGTACATCTGGATGCAGTGCCCGAACGGCATGAAATCCTGGGAGTTTTTCGACGATCTGCTTGCCAAGGCAAATGTGGTCGGCACACCGGGCAGCGGATTTGGTAAGAATGGAGAAGGATTCTTCCGTCTGACTGCATTTGGTACGACTGCGAATACAAAAGAGGCAATGGAGCGGATCAAGAAGGTTTACGGAAAATAAATAGCTCTATTTTATAAATAAGGGGGCTGGTGCATCTGGGGCATTGTTATCCTACGCACCGTCCCTTTTTTGCTGAAGCAGGGAGGTGAGGACCATGGTGACCTTAAACGATTATCTGTATTCCGGCGATACGATGTTTAAGATTTTAAAGAATTACAGCCGGGATTTGAAAGCGGAGGCAAAACAGACAAACAATGAGATAGACCTGATACATGCAAATTTTCTGATTCAGATCCGGGAGCTTTTGGAACACAATGATTTCCTGACGACCCAGTCACAGAAGATCCGGGAATTTTATATTCATATGGCAAAGGAATATCCGCTTCTGGCATTTAACTTTAAGGGAAGAATCAAGTCGCTGATCCGCTCGGAGGCGAAATTTAACGGATATATCGTCGAATATATTTATGACTGTTATACAGAACATAAGGCATTTCCGTCGATCTCCGATTTGAAGCAGAGATTGAGCTGTTTCCGCGACCTGATCGCGTACCGGATCGTGATTTCACTGCCGAAGTGTTACCTGAAACCGGGGGAATCGCAGCAGGATGCGGATATCCGGTACCTCTACCAGATAGCGAATGAACTTCCGGGATTTCTGGAGGAACGCGGGTTTACGGCGGAACCGGCTTACGGGGTGAAAGAGAGTACCTCCCCGTTGATGGATGAGGAGGCAAGGCCGTACTACCGTGATTATGTCTGCGGAAATAGTTCGGATGATTACCAGTCTCTGCATATTACGTTTTACGATAATTGTTCCAGAAGCTATGTGGAGGTACAGCTTCGCACAAAGCACATGGACGATATCGCGGAGATCGGCGTGGCCAATCATTTAAGCTACGAAAAGCGCCAGGAGGGCGAGCGGGCCAGACGGGATGAGATTCCGGAGGGCGCGTGCGTTTATTTTGACGAGGCATACGAGCGCTGCCAGCGCCTGGTGTCGCTCAAGTTGGCTGAGCTCGATGTCAATATGTTTTCGGCGATCAACAATGACCTGGTCAATGACGGCTGCGGGCTGTACCGGGGGCGGCTGATTCTGCCGTATGAGCATTTGTCGAGGCATCAGAATGAGCTGGTGGATTGAGGGGTTCACGGGCAGGCATGAATCCGGTTGCGAATAGTTGACGAAACGGGAAGATTCATATATAGTTGCCTGTAAAGGAAAAATGACCGAAAATGATAGGGAGGAACCAGTTTATGGATCATACATCCTGCCGCCTGCGTCTGGCTGCTATCGCCGATGCACCTGCGATATTGGAAATTTATGCACAATATATGGACACGCCGATCACGTTTGAGACGGAGCTGCCGTCCCTGGAGGAATTTGAGGGGCGCATCCGGGCGATCACGACAGAATATCCGTGGATTGTCTGCGAGGATGAAACGGGCAGAATCATTGGCTATGCATATGGGCATAAGCAGCTTGAGCGCGCGGCGTACCGCTGGAATGCAGAGCTTTCTGAGTATTTGGACAGTCGGGTGACGTCGAAGGGCATCGGCAAACGGATGCTTCTGGTGCTTCTGGAACTTTTAAAGGCGCAGGGCATCCACACCGTCTACAGTCTGGTGACGAGTCCGAATCTGAAGAGCGATGCGATGCATAATGGATGCGGCTTCCGGACGATGGGCGTGTGCAGGAATACCGGCTATAAGAGCGGAAAATGGCATGATGTTACCTGGTATGAGAAAGCGCTGCTGCCGTATGAGGACGTACCGGCGGAGATGATTCCGATTGGGAAGATGGAGAAGGAGACGGTAGATAAGATTTTGGCGTCTTTTTGAACAGAGACATAAAACAAATCTGCATAAAATAAACAGGGCGTGTGAAAAAGGAATTTCCCATTTTCACACGCCCTGATCAGTTCTCTTTTATTCACCAGCGCCGTAATGCGCTGTCCATTCATTCACTCAGATTAGTTGAAGTATCTCTTTAACAGACCCTCAAATGCCTTGCCATGTCTAGCCTCGTCACGAGCCATCTCATGAACGGTGTCATGGATTGCATCCAGGTTAGCAGCTTTCGCACGTTTTGCAAGGTCAAATTTGCCTTCGGTTGCGCCGTGCTCAGCCTCTACACGCATCTCCAGGTTCTTCTTGGTGGAATCAGTTACAACCTCACCCAGAAGCTCTGCAAACTTAGCAGCGTGCTCAGCCTCTTCGTAAGCTGCCTTCTCCCAGTACAGACCGATTTCCGGATAGCCCTCTCTGTGAGCTACACGTGCCATCGCCAGGTACATACCAACTTCTCTGCACTCGCCTTCATAGTTAGCTCTTAAATCTTCGAGAATATCCTCGCTGACACCCTGTGCCACACCAACTACGTGCTCAGCTGCCCATGTCATCTCGCCGGACTGCTCTTTGAACTTGGAAGCCGGAGCGCCGCATACTGGACATTTCTCCGGAGCAGCCTCACCCTCGTATACGTAACCACATACTGTACAGACAAATTTCTTCATAGTCAATTCTCCTTTTCTAAAATAAATTTTTAATTTCGTGTTTTATAGAAACAATAAATAGATAGTAAAGTTGCTTGCAACCATTCTGTTTCATAGGAGCTTTTAAAACGAAATCGTTTATTTGGCTTAAATGAAATCAGTAATGATTACTGATATTAAGATATCATAGATTCCTGTGTTTGTCAATAAAAAAATAGAAATAATTCTTATTTTTTTCATTTTTATCGATAACCTGGATATTCTCAGAACTTTTTCGCTGGTGATGTATTCATACCCGGTCAGCGCATGGCAGAAATCGGGAAGCGGCTCATTTGGTCCCGTCTGTTCCGATACAAAATCAGCCGCTTCTATATTAGTGTTTTTCCCCTTTCAGACACTCATCGCATATCCCATAGAAAAACACGGTATGGTCATCGATCGTTCCCGGCGCAAATTCTTTGGCGGCTGTCTCCAGCTCCTTGGTTGCTTCCATCGGAATATCCATGACCCGTCCGCACTGGCGGCAGACGTAGTGGTAATGTGGGGATGTATCATAATCGAAATGATCCGTGCCGTCGCCGCAGGACAGCTTCCGGATCTCGCCCAGCTCAACTAACAGGTTTAAATTGCGGTAAACGGTTCCAAGGCTGATATTCGGAAACTGTTCCCGGATGCTGGTGTAAAGGGCGTCGGCGGTCGGATGATCCTTCCGGCTCATCAGGCAGGCTTTGATCGATTCGCGCTGACGGCTGTATTTTAAGGTTTTCATAAGCGACACTCCAATCCTTCTAAATAATATTGATAATGATTATTATTTATATTATGCGTCCTGACGCGATGAAAGTCAATCTTTTTTCAAAGATTTCCGTGAGAAATTTTAGAGTCAAATTTCAACATCACCGATGCATAAAAGATCCCGTCCTCATACCGGAAATCCACCAGACCCTGGTACCGCTCGGCGATCGAACGGATGGAGGCGGTTCCCGTGCCGAACCCGTCATGTTTGGTCGAGCGGAACCGCCCATTTTCCTCGATCGGCGGATGGCAGCAGGTGTTGTCAACGGCGATCACGATGTGACCGGCATCCTCCTGGGCGCAGATGCGGATAAACGGCGCGCTGTCTGTACATTCCCGGCAGGCGTCGAGGGCATTTTCCAGAAGATTGCCGAAGATCGAGCAGAGCTGTGGCTCACCCAGCGGGAGAGAGGGCGGAAGCTGGATGCGGACCGAAAAATCGACCGACGCCTTGCGTGCCTCCTCGCCGTAATAGCTGATAATCGTGTTGACCGCATAATTTTCACACCAGGTCCGCGCGGTGTCCGGCGGAAGCGTCATGCGGTATTGTTCGATATAGGCTTTCAGATCCTCCGTTTTCCCGCTTTGCAGGTAATGCTCGATGAGATTTAAGTGCTGGCGCAGGTCGTGGCGCGCCTCCCGCACCTCTTCGATGTGGCGGGAAAGCTGCTGATACTGTGTGTACTGCATCGCCAGGAGGGTGTCCTGCTGCGCCGCGCGTTCTTCCAACTGCGCCTGCTGGCGGACTGCATTGAGCGCTTCCAAAAGGACATAGTAGATGAGAATTGTCATAGCAAAGAGCCAGAGGCGCGTGAGGATAAAACGGAACTTGCGGACGGTATCAATGTTTAAATCAAAGTTATAAGCGCAGATAATCAGGGTGCATGAAAATGGAATAAACCAGACTTTCTGCCAGAATGCGGAGCTGTCTACCTGAAAAACGCGTTCCGTGGCATTTTTCATAAATTTGAGCCCGAGGGGGAGCGTCAGAAGCAGAAGAATCGAGATGAGCAGCAGGCTTTGATCGCGGAGTGAATAATAGGTAATGCTGGGATCGTAGAACAGACGGCTTTCCAGAAAGAAACAGATGCCCCGGACTGTGACAAAATAATTCAGGATGAAGTTTCCCAGAAACAGAAGTTTCCAGAAATTAGCCTTCACACATAAAAAATAGATCGCCAGGGAAACGAAGGCAAATACCGTGTCGGTGACCCGGGTCGGTTTACCGTGGCTGATCAGGTAGGTATACAGGGAGGACTGGAGCAGCTGACCGATAAAAATGAACAGAATCAGGATTTTAATCGGAAATCGAAGCTGCTTTTTAAATGGCAGAATCGATAAAATAAAAAAAGGAATGGAATAGACGGTTTCAACGAGAAATGCCTTGCCAAACACAGACCAGTTCATAGAGTACCTCCCTTCCGCAATGTGTCAAACAAGTAGGCTGCAAATGCTTCTTTTGTCTCTTTTTTCTTCCGGCGGCTGCAGAAAAAGCAGCTGCCGTTTTTCAGATGGACAGAACCGTCCTCGTCCACCGAGGTAACATGTGAAAAATTGATAAGCAGCCCGCGTCCGCTCATGTAAAAACGACTGCCCTTCGGGAGCAGTGCCATCAGATCCGAAAAAGAGAGCCGTGTGGCGGCATCGCCGGAGCTGGTATGGATGATCAGCCGGTGGTTCTGCGTCTCCGCGTACAGAAAATCGTCGAGCAGAATCCGCTGCGTGGATGCCTGTCCCCGTCCGAGCGCCACCTGAATTTCGATGTAGGCAGGCGCGGCGAGAAATGTCCGGATCTCATCGAGACACCAGGCAAGTGCCTTTTCCTCCACCGGTTTTAAGAGATAATCAAGGGGATGGGCACGGTAACCCTGCAGTGAATAATCACGTTCCGTTGTAGTGAAAACGATCGGGAGACGTTGCGCGCTCTTGCGAAGCTCCAGCGCCGTGTCAATGCCATTGCGCCCGTTCCGGTCCAGCATAATATCCATAAAAACCGCATTAAAAAGTCCCGGACGGAACGCTTCCAGAAATGCCTCGCCGCTCTCGTAGCAGTCAAAGTGCGCCGTTTCCCCGTGCTTCTCCAAGTTCTCCTGTATCAAATGAATCAGATGATTCTGATCTATTTTCAAGTCCTCAACAATCGCAAAATGCATCAAAGCTCAACCGCCTGCCACTCAAAATGTGTGTAAATATACTCACATCGAGATGTTGTAAGTTCTCA
>NZ_QUEG01000007.1:19706-158113 GCF_003477925.1 Clostridium sp. AF32-7AC | reverse complement strand
CCGATATTTCCGGAATTACTTATATCTGCATTCAGGTAAAAGAAAATTCTCTGAAACATTTTACCGCAGAGGATGCCGTAATCGGCTAATTTAAAGTATTTATTTACAAAAATGCACATCTCCCGATAAACTAAGAACTGTGCATTTCTTTTTTGGAGCGAATAGGAGGCGGCTTTCGCCGCCGACCTCTCACACCACTTATCCAGACTTTATGATTATCCGAAATTCTGACAGAATACTCCGTTTTTCTGTGAAAATATATCAAAAAAGTCGGGATAATCTTTTACATCAAATCTGCTCATCGAATCCCTTCCGTAAGTATCGCTCCTCAAATCGTTTAGCACTTCTGCAACGGATAACACATTCTTCCAACATTTCTTCTCTTTTGAAAATCAGAAGATCATTATCAACCAGTATGTCGATAATAGCTTCTTCGGTAGATCCTTCACATATACACGCCTTATATTTTGCTAATTCCATTCTGCTGCCTCCTTAATTGATTGAAGCAGCCAGGCTTTTCTTCAAGCGCATATACGCTTCATATGCTGGCGTTGTTCCCTCAAGGAAACCGCTCTGGTAGGCATCACTCTTTTTAATATCATTACGTTTCAATATATGGCTCAAATTTTCTGCTGTAATGCCATTACGGTTTCTTACAATACAAATTCCGTCATTTCGGTCATATTCATCCAGCAGTTCCGGATAATGCGTAGTGAAAATAAGCGTTCCGCCATTTTTGTTCAGTCGGCTGTCCATAAAGAAGCGTAACCGCCATGTTGAATTCCAAAAGAAAAGATACCATAAAAACAAGCAATCAAACAATCAAACTGTACTTTTTTTATTTGTTTAGGAGCACTGCTTCTTTTTTCCATTGTACGCAAGGAAAACGTTATCAGTACACTGGAAAAACGTTCTATAACTTTTTTGGCAAAATTTATTCAATTTTTTTACTTCCGTGATATAATGCTTAATTATAAAAACATCAGTCAGAGACCCAACTCCCACTGAGACAAATTTGCTATTACTCACCACCTGAAGAGGTGAGAGTCTTCTCGACTGAGATAAAACGAGGTGAATCAGGTGAAAAAAAAGACACTTGTGCCTCTTCTCGTTTTTTTAATGGGCATATGCCTTGTTAGTTTAGTCGTATACAACACAGATACTCATGAAAAAGAGCAGAGCCGCACAACAGCACAATTAAATGCAACAACCTATGGAGAACGTATAGAGAATGAGATTATAAATGGAATAGAGATTACAGATGTTCTGAAACAGCTTTTGATCAGCGGAACTGGAGAAATCAATCAATTTGACACAATTGCAAAAAATATTATGTCGGATTCTGTTGAAAGCGTACAGCTTGCTCCGGCTGGTATTGTAACGGATATTTATCCGGCCGATGGAAATGAGGCAGGTAAGATTGATCTGATTCATGATACAGAACGTGGTGAAATTTCCATATATGCAAGAGATCATCATACAATCGTTACACAGGGACCTTTTGAATTGAAACAGGGTGGATATGGAATTGCTGTCCGCAATCCTATTTATCTGAAAGATGAAAACGGGCAGGAATATTTTTGGGGATTTACCATTGTTATCCTTCGTGTTCCGGATATTTTTTCAGATGCGATAAGTGCACTTTCGAAATTTGGATATGAATATAGTCTTTCAAAAACGGATAATCCATGGAGTGATAATTATAAAGTTGTTTATCAGTCAGATCGTCAATTAACGAATCCGGTTTCCTATGACTTTACGATAGGAACGGAGAACTGGAAGTTTGAAGTAATGCCTGAAAATGGCTGGGGAAACAATACATTAATAGCAGTAATCAGTGTTTTCTTTATTGCGATTACCATGCTTTTGGTAACTCTTACCCGGATGTGGCTGGTATCAAAAGAAAATAAAAACAAATTTCAAATACTGGCACACACAGATTCTCTTACAGGTATTTACAATCGCTATGGATTCGATGAACTGGCAGAAAAGATGATTAATAAAAATCCGAAAGCGAAATTTGTGGCTGTACTCCTTGATATTGATGATTTTAAATTTATTAATGATATCTATGGACATGTTTACGGAGACAAAGCATTAAGGAGTCTGGCAGACAGTATGAAAGCTTTTTTCCCGTCTGATGCGTTACTAGGAAGAAATGGTGGAGATGAGTTCTGTATTCTTTTAAAAAATTATTCCTACGAGGATGTAAAAGAGAAGCTACAGCAATTCACTATGGCTCCAAAGACATTTTCATATAAGGGAAAAGAATATCCATTTTATATTTCTCTTGGATATTCGGAATATCCGACATTTGCGTCTAACCGTTCACAGCTTATGCGCTGTGCAGATGCAGCCCTTTACGAAATAAAACTTCATGGAAAAAATGGCTGCATGGCTTATAGGGAAGGACTTGAATTAAGGGTTCGTAAACAACTGGGATTTGCATTTAGGGATATCTCCGAGCACCTTCCAGGAGCATTTATCATATACAGAGCAGACAAAGAAGATGATGAACTCTTTTATGCAAATCAGGAGTTTCTTCATATGGCCGGATATAAAGATATGGATGAACTATTCAGACTTACAAAGAAAAGTTTCAGCAACCTGATACGGGAAGATGAGAAGAAGAAGATAGAAGCAAGCATTTGGAAACAGATTGATAATGGCAATGGAAATGACTATATCCACTTTCATTTACGAAGAGCGGATGGATCGTATCTGTCTGTGCTTGACCATGGGAGAATTGTTGAGAGCCAGCAATATGGCAAAGTATTTTATGTATTGTTCATGGACTGGGAGGATATGAAAAGTCATTACAGTGAAAAATTTTCCGGATAATCGAAGGAAATATTGTAAAAAATATCGTTGTAAATAGAAAAATCCTGCTCATATTCATATATTGAACAGGATTTTTTTTAAATCGCATGTGGAGCTTCTATTTTATTTGCCAAGCTATGATCTGTTTTCGCCAGTGAATTAAGCAATGCCCGCATCTTTGGATCCAGATTCTTTTTCCCATAAAATGCTTCTTCAAAACCCATGATAACTTAGAGGATGACACCCATCAAGGTATCCACCAAGTTAGCCACCAAGATTCTACGCCGTCAGCAGTTATACTGCGCCTAATAAAATTGTGTTAATAGGGTTATTTAAATACAGCAGATCAGCATGAGCAAAAAGTGGGATTCCAAGCCCGCGCTGGACGAGCATGGTTGCCGTGGAGCGTGAGGACTTTGACCGACTTTCCACTCTGGCAAAGAAGTACGTTACAGCAGAGAAAAAGGAATCCAAACTGCAAAAGGCGGTGGATGCGGCAAACAAGCTAATTGCAAAGCTCAAGGCTGAGATTGACAGTTTGAAACAGGAAATTTCTGATTATAAGTCTGTCCACAGCAAGCTCCGTGCGGCGGAATTGGAGCGTGAAAATACGGAGAGGGACGCCGCAGGGCGGCAAGCGAAGCAGCGAAAAACGAATAAAAGTGTTTTAGGGCTTCGTTGATTGTTGCGTTGGCAACCCCACCGCAATGGTAGTGCCCTTCTCCGA
Organism: Clostridium sp. AF32-7AC; assembly: GCF_003477925.1. Classification (NCBI taxonomy): domain Bacteria; kingdom Bacillati; phylum Bacillota; class Clostridia; order Eubacteriales; family Clostridiaceae; genus Clostridium; species Clostridium sp. AF32-7AC. The sequence continues at coordinate 154,566 of NZ_QUEG01000007.1, read as the reverse complement.
ACTTTTCTCCACCCAAACGGAGCCGCCGTGGAGGTCGGCGATCTCCCATACCAGTGAGAGCCCCAGTCCTGCGCCACCGTATTCCCGGCTGCGAGACTTGTCCACCCGGAAGAAGGGCTGGAAAATACTGCGCTGATACACCTCCGGGATGCCGCAGCCGGTGTCGGAGACGCGGAGCAGGAGCTTTTCCAACTCCTGAGTGACAGAAACCCGTACCGAGCCGCCCGGCCGGTTGTACTTGACAGCATTCTCCGTCAGGTTGAAGATCAGCCGGTAAATCAGTGCATCGCTGCCGGTCATAATGCCGTCGCCCTCCGCCGTCAGCGTGACGCCGAGCTTATCTGAGAGCGGCGCAAGATCTGTGAAGATCTCCTCGATCATGGGAGCGAGCTGGATCCGCTCGTTCCGCGCCACCTGCTGCAGATTGCTCATCTCCAGCAGTGTCCTGGTCATCTGTATCAGCCGTTCCGTCTGCTCACGCAAAAGCGTGAGGAACTCCGCCGTCTCCGGTCGCACATCAGGATGCTCCGCGGAAAACAGCTCCAACTGCGCCTGCATTAGTGCCAGTGGCGTGCGCAGCTCGTGGGCGGCGTTGCCGGTGAACTGCCGCTGAGCGGAAAAGGCGTTGTTCAGCCGCTCCAGCATCTGGTTGAACGAGCGGCTCAGCTGCCGGAACTCCGAAATAGCGTCTTCATCGATCCTCATATCGGCAAGATTGTTCAGCTGCACCTGCTCCACCTGCGAGGTAAAGCTGCGCAGGGGCTTGAGAGCGCGTCCGCTGACGAAATAGGCGAGGATGCCGCTGAGCAGCGTTATCGCCGCCGTGATGTACCAGTTGGTGGTGCGGAAGCGCCCCTGCACCCCATCGACAATGATCGTCAGATCCTCGTCAGGGGCTATGAGCTGTGGGTCAAAGCTCGCCGCTCCGCCATCATTCAGGATCACCGTGCCGCCGCCTTGTAAGTTGTCCGCAATGGTGTCCATATAATACACACCGGAGGAGCACAGCAGCAGATTCATGGCCACGCAGGTGACACCGATGAGCAGGACGGACATCAACGTGATGCGCCACTGCAGGGAAAGCCGCTTCATTCCTCCTCACCTCCCATCAGATAGCCCTCGCCGATGCGGTTGCGGATGGGGTCATAGCCCAGCACGGTGCGGAGCTTTTTGCGCAGGGCGGAGATGTGGACGCGAATGGAATTGCTGAAGCTGTCCACGCTATTGTCCCAAACGTGATCCATCAGCTCCTCCTGACTTACTGGCCTTCCTTGATGCACCATCAGGTATTCCAGGATTCCTGTTTCCTTCCGGGTGAGCGTCAGCGTCTGCCCGTTGACGGTGGCGGTACGGGAACGGGTGTCAAAGGTCAGGTCTCCGCAGCTTAGCAGCACATCCTGCTGGGTAAACTGCCGCAATGTCAGGCTGCGGATGCGGGCCTCCAGCTCCGCCAAGTGGAAGGGCTTCGCCAGATAGTCGTTCGCCCCGGCATCTAGCCCCTGCACCTTGTCCTCCACTTCGCTGCGGGCGGAGAGGATCAGCACCCGCGTCTCCCGGTCGGTCTGCCGCAGGGTGCGCAGCACCGTCATGCCGTCCTTTTTCGGCAGATTCAGATCAAGAAGCACCAGATCGTATCGTTCCACGCCCAGAAGCGCCAGCGCTTTTTCCCCGTCATAGCAGTAGTCCACGCTGTAGGCCAGCCGCCGCAGGCTGCGGACGATGGTCTCGCACAGGGCGCGTTCATCTTCAATTACTAAAAGGTGCATGAGAGCCCTCCTTTTTATTTCTTCGTTTTTGTGTTGCTTTCATTATAGCAAAAACAGATAAGGTTTGTGTTAAGTTTTCGTTCTTAACAGAGACTTTAACTCTCCCGCGCTATGATGGGGACAGAAAATCGGAAAGGGTGATGAAAAATGAGCTGCGAGAAAAAGGCAGCGGCGCAGATCGCGCTGCTGATGGCCGGAGCCGCCATGCTGTGCTTCGGTGTCTGGCGGGGCGAGGCGGCGACAGTGCTGAGCAAAGCAATCAAATTATGTCTGGAGTGTGTGGGCATTGGGTAAAAAGTTTTCAGGCGTTTCACAGACAATGTCCCGCTTCCGGGGCTGGATTCAGGCGGGGGCGACGCTGCTGACCAACCTGCATCTGCCGAACTTTCTCAAGGGCGGACTGTATCAGGGGGCGGGGAAGACCGTCTGCGTGCCGGGGCTGAACTGCTACTCCTGTCCGTCGGCGTCTGGGGCCTGCCCCATTGGTGCGTTTCAGGCGGTGGTGGGGTCTTCCAAGTTCAGCTTCTCCTACTATATCATAGGCTTCCTCATTCTGCTGGGCGTGCTGCTGGGGCGCTTTATCTGCGGCTTTCTATGCCCCTTCGGCTGGTTTCAGGAGCTGCTGCACAAAATCCCCACTAAGAAGCTTTCCACAAAGAGGCTGAAGCCGCTGACATACCTGAAATACGCTGTCCTGCTGGTGATGGTTTTCCTGCTACCGGCGTTCCTTGTGAACGATGTTGGCATGGGAGATCCGTTCTTCTGCAAATACCTCTGCCCCCAAGGCGTGCTGGAGGGAGCCATCCCGCTGTCCCTTGCCAATTCCGGCATCCGGGCGGCGCTGGGCAAGCTGTTTACATGGAAATTCAGCATCCTGCTGTCGGTGATTGCGCTGAGCGTACTGTTCTACCGACCGTTCTGCAAGTGGCTCTGCCCGCTGGGCGCGTTCTACGCGCTGTTCAACCGGGTGTCCCTCTTCCAGATGAAGGTGGATAAGAATAAGTGCGTTTCCTGCGGGAAATGCGCCAGAGCCTGCAAGATGGATGTGGATGTGACGAAAACGCCCAACCATACCGAGTGCATCCGCTGCGGAATGTGCATCCGCGCCTGTCCGACGAAAGCCGTGTGCTTCCGCTACGGCTTCGGAGACGGTAAAGATAAGGCAAAAGCAGCGGAAACACTACAAACAAACAACACTAACAGGGAGGAATAAAACGAATGAAGATGAATAGGACGAATACTGCCGGCAGAATTCTGGCTCTGCTGCTTACTGCACTGATGGTGCTCTCTCTGGCAGCCTGCGCCACAAAGGGCGGAGACAAAATGGACGAAATGAGTAGCGAACCGAAGAATGCCAAGGAAGCGGTTGCCATGCACAAGGAGCTGATGGCGCAGGAAAATGCCATTCTCTCGGAGAACACAGCGCTTTGGGAAAAAGTTTTCATAGCGGCCGACAAGGGCATGACCATGCAGGAGGACGGCAAAAACTATGGTGAGTTCTTGTTGGACACCATCGAAGGTTCCAAAGATCAGTTTACGGAGGATGAGCTGAAGCTGCTCAAGGAGGCGGCAGAGAAGATCCGCGAGATTGAAAACAAGCTGACCATGATAGAGAAAAAGTACCCCGAGGCGGCACAGCAATCTACGGATGGCGCTATGAGCGTGCCCGCGGGCAGCGACATGACCACGCCGCCTGATGACGGCAGCATGCAGAAATTCCCCGCCTTTGAGGGCAAGGACCTGGATGGCAACACGGTGAAGAGCGACGAGCTGTTCTCCGCCAACGCCGTCACCGTGGTGAATTTCTGGTTCACCACCTGCAATCCCTGCGTAGGCGAGCTTTCCGAGCTGGATGCGCTGAACAAGGAACTGGCGGAGAAGGGCGGCTCCCTCATCGGCGTCAACACCTTCACGCTGGACGGCGACGAAACGGCAATTTCCGAGGCGAAGGATGTGCTTGCCAAGAAGGGCGCCACCTATCAGAATGTGTATTTTGACTCCGACGGTGAGGCGGGAAAGTTTACCACCAACATCTTTGCCTATCCCACCACCTATGTGGTCGACCGCAGCGGCAATATCGTGGGTGAACCCATCGTAGGCGCTGTTACCGGCAAGACGCAGGCTGAGGCGCTGCAAGCCCAGATCGACAAGGCGCTCGCCGCCGATATGGGCTGACAAACGAATTTATCTTCTCCGAAAGGAGGGATACACCATGTATCGGAGAGTATTGCCGCTTCTGCTCACCGCGGTACTGCTGCTGAGCGGCTTTCACAAAGCCCATTGAAGAGCCTGCCGTGGTGGAACTGGAGGACCTGAGCCACGGCATGCGCCGTACAGAGGTCAGAAGCCGTGCCGGAGATTCTCACCTTGGTCATGTGTTCACTGGCGATCCGGAGTCCCCCAATGGCGTGCGCTACTGTATCAACAGTGCGGCCCTGCGCTTTGTGCCTTACGCAAAGATGAAAGCAGAGGGTTACGGATATCTTCTGTATCTGTTCGAGGAATGAGTTCGCAAAATACTGTTATGTTTCTTAATATTTTTGCTATCAACATGTTCTCCTGCGGCCTTACGATCTGTCAAATCCATCCATGCTTTTGCCTTAAATGGAATCAAATATGCCGCATCCAAGACAGTCACTCCGTGCTTAAACTCTACGTCCTCATAGGTAACCTTGACTCCAAGAACTTTATCGAGATATTCCATGTCATCACCTGCATTCTTAACTCTTTTTCTGTATTATAACTTTTTTTGAGTTAAGATACAATATTTGAGTTAAGAGCAGTCAAAGATCAACATTATAAAAAATCATTTTCAAAGAAAAAAGCCCGGTGCAGCATGAGCATTACACCCACACTGCACCGGACATTCCATCATCGACTGCTTTGTCTATTTTCTTCTTCCTGCCGCACTTCCTGCTCATGCAGCTGCTCTTTTTCTGCTCGTCCTCTTTCAGGTTTTCCTGCATAATCTTCTGCGCCACAAGCCAATCCTGCATTTCCGATTTGGTCTTGCGGTACTCTGCATGTGTTCGTCCGTCAACAGCAAAATTGGACTTCATGGATTAAACAAATGTGTGTCTCCCTCTTTTTTATCGCAACATCATTCTATCCCTGTTGTATTTGAAAATGTATATGTACTCTTCTGATATATCCCCTTGTTTCTAAAATAATTTTCAAATGCATTTCAAAATTTTATTCTAAAATTTCTATAATTGCATGTTCAACTTGATGTTCTTTTATTTTGTCAATGATTATATGCATATTTTCTATTTCTAATTCTATTTTTGTATCCCCATCCTTTGGTACCATACCAAATTTTTGAAATACAAATCCAGTAAATGTGTCACAATCTTCTGCTGTAAATGTAACACCTATAGCGTCTTCAATATCACTTAATCGTATATTTCCTTTCACTTCCCACTTGTTATCGCTTATTCTTATAATAACAGTTTCTTCTTCCGACGATATTGGTTCAATATCGTTTAAATCGCCAACAATTTCTTCTAATAAATCAAAAAGAGTTACTATTCCAACCACTCCACCATACTCATCTAATACAATCGCCATAGATTGCTTCGATTGTTTCATATTTTTAAAAAGCACATCTGCTTTTGTAGTTTCCATAACAAAGTATGGTGCAGAAATTGCAGAATCTATAACCATATCCTTACTTTTTTCTTTTAATCTAAAATAGTCTTTTGCATTTAAAATGCCAATAACATGATCTATCGAATCTCCACAGACGGGATAAAGGGTATGTCGTGTATTGTGGATTGTTTCATCCCACTCCTTCACATCATCAGACATCCATAATATTGTCACATCTGTTCGATGTTTAGCAATCGTACCAGCCATAATATCATTAAATTCAAAAACATTTTGAATAAATTCTTTTTCTTGATGATCTATTGTTCCTTTTTCACTTCCCGCATCAACAAGCATACGTATTTCTTCTTCACCCACTTGATCTTCCGCTTCATTTGGATCAATACCACAAATCCTCAAGACAATATTGGTCGATATTGAAAGAAATGAAACGATTGGCTTAAATAGGATAGAGATTCCCGTAACCAATCCTGAAATCCCCATTGCCAGTTCTTCAGATTTTTTCATTGCGATTCTCTTTGGAACTAATTCGCCAAAAACCAACGTGAAATATGATAAAATCAATGTAATCAATATAACAGCTATGGTATCTAAAGTAGAACGTGGAATATTCACGCCCATCCCAACAACCCAATCAACTAAAGGTTCTGAGAAATTATCTGCTGCAAAAGCACTTCCTAAAAATCCCGACAATGTGATTGCAACCTGAATTGTCGCAAGAAATCGTGCCGGCTCTTGCGTTAATCGTACTAATCTCTTTGCCCGACCATTACCTTGTTCTGCCATTCGTTCTAGCTTTGTTTCATTCATTGATAAAACAGCGATCTCTGCACTCGCAAAAATCGCGTTTAATATAATTAAAATAATCTGCACTACTAAAAGAATAAAAATTGATGTACTCATAAATAAAACCTTTCTACAATAAAATTATCTAAATATCACACTTACTTAAAAGCAACAAAAGACATGGTCTATGTTCCGAATACATAGTCCATGCCTTGCGATATATAAATAAAAATTCTATTGAATTGGTTCGCTTCAGAATCATTATCACTTTCGTCCATGTTAAATATTCCTCCTCTCAAATAGTATTGTAGTACAGTATAACAAAAAGACCTAACATAATCAATTCGAAAAAAGCAAAAGTGTGTTAAATTTATGTAAAACATAAAATCCGATTATTTTTAATTTCTTTGGGAAATTCAATTTTCTTTATCATCACTTAACATCATTTTAAAGTAAAAAGCAAGCCATTTTCAGACTTGCTTTCCACCATATCATCTTCCTTATTGATAAATCATTTCTTTATTCACAATCTCCCTTGCACATGCTTGTATATCACTCATTCTCGTCTAAAACCTCTTTCTTTGTGCGTCTATGCTTTCCCTGCTCATCATAAAACATATTTCGGGTAGCAACCTTTACTTCGGGTTGTTCCAACATTTTCCGTTCACTAAATACCAGATGAATATGATAATTCGTCTTTGCAATGGTATTTTCAATCACACATCGTTGTGTCAATTTTACCAAGGAAGGCTTTTGCCCCAGGTCACGATACCTTTTGAGGAAAAGCCCACAAGTAATCTGCCCGGTGACAATCTGAGGTATTACAGACAGAGAAAGTCTCTGACTACCAGACAGCTTGCAGAGCAAATAGATGTTGTACCCGCAACTATCCTGATGTATGAACGAAATAAGCACCCGATCAAAGATTTTGAACATAACCCTATTTCTGATCAGTTGCTGGAAAGTATGGAAGCCAGCAAAAAAATAGCAGATAGTTTAGCGCCCATTCTGGAGCAAGAGGAAAAACTCAAGCGAATCGCAGAAGGTGCTACTGCACACATCCCCAATTTTGAGATTCCGACGCTTGCGTTGGATGCAATTTCAGAACCTTCGCCAGCTATGAAAGCGATTGCTGAACAGAGTAAAGCTATGAAGTTGGCTACCAGCGTAGGTACTGCAATAGATGCCCTACAACACAGTAGTACCATCCAGACTTTAGGAGAACTTGCAATAGTCGCTAATGTCCCCAACTATACTTTCAAGAATCCGCTGCTTGAACAAGCCAATTTAGGGATGACGGCGATGCTCCAGTCTTTCAATAATAGTGCGGTAAAACTACTTGCGGATTCTGTTCATGGAATTATAAGCTCCTTTGGGTCTGCACTTACAGCGACAATTCATTCGCCTGTGATGGATTGGCTTCAGAGCATTGACATCTCTCCAATGCGCTCTGTGTTGGAGAATCTTGCACTGGAACCGGATATTCTTGGGAGATACAAGAAGTTCAATCAAGCGTACTTGACGGCTATGTATGAATGCAAATGGTTCCCCTACGCTGGCTGGGCAGCGGATATTACCATGACAGCGGAAATATCGGACATCCTGGCAACAAGCCGAGGTGCAAGTAAGCGACGAGAAAAGCGTATCGACAAGGTCATTCTCGACTATTACGACAAGAATGAAATCAAATTCATCAAGCGAATATGGAGAGAATCTGATTTAGAACCACATATCAAACGAATTCTGGGACAGGCTCTTGAAGCACATCTCCGTGGTGAATATGCCCTGTGTATTTCCAGCTTGGCAACTATGTGGGAGGGCTTAATCTACATAAAGGCAAACAATGCTACCATGCAGGATCGTCACCGGCAAAGGATGGCGATCACTAAAAAAGAACTGGAAGATCTGATCGAGGCAAACGACTACGACAAGATCTTCAGCGATTATTTTAATACCTTCATTGTTTCTCAGTGCAATAAGGTTGATGATGTGGTTGATGGTGTGCCGAACCGGCATGGCGTTTCTCACAGCTGGTATCACAGCTATCCGAGCAAAAAAGCTTCTCTGAATGCTATTTTGCTTACCGACTTCATAATTGGTCTGGAGCCACTTGAAGGCACCCAGGCCAGTGCATAAAGAAAATACGAATCGAGGTACACACGATGTCTAACGATAAAATCCAAGCGGTAGGAGTAAATATTGCAGAAAAAGCAACGATGATCTGGAATGTGGCAGATATGCTCCGTGGCCCCTTTAAGCCCCATGAGTACGGACTTGTAATCCTTCCTATGACCGTGGTTAAACGTTTCCACGACTGTCTGCTTCCCACCCACGAAGCAGTCTTGGCACAGTATGAAAAGGTCAAGAAGCTGGCCGTCATTGATGGCTTTCTGACCAAGGCTTCCGGTTATCAGTTCTACAATACCAGCAAGTTCACATTTGAAAAGCTGCTGGCTGACCCGGATAACATCGAAGCCAACTTCCGGGACTATCTGGCTGGGTTCTCTCCCAATGTCCAGGATGTTCTGTCCAAATTCGATTTTGACAACATCATCAAGAGAAACAGTATGAATGTCATAATCGGATCAGTTGGCATATCCCATTATTTCGGATGTGTTAGCCCTGTCTATTATGTTTTCAAGGAAACAGAAGATGCTGATTTAAGGTTTATTAGTTACATCTTTAGCACTGTAGGTTTTCAGAAAGAGCTGCGGAAATATGCCAAGGGTATTATGGAAATTCGTTTAAGAATATCCGTATCAGATACACTTAGACGGGTTGTGCCATTACCAAAACTGGAAGAACAAGCCTGCCAGGTATCATGCTGATACAGCACCCAGCAGTGCTTTCTGAAAATATGGTTTCTCTGTACTTTTTCTTATCACCCCAGAGATGTAGGATTTCTCACAGGCGGCAGTGTGCTTCACTGCTCCATTGGAATTTAACCATCCCGCCTTCCTTATGGCCGGACCGCGAATTACGGAAGTATCATTGTCCCTGTCTGGCTTTAGCACCGCCGCCGGTTGCAATCCGGCATTTGCTTCTGCGAAACCGCTATCGCCCCGATGGGCTTCATGGCGTGCAGTCGATGGCTCGACCAAACAGGAATGTACCTGAAGAATGAGTATTCAGTTTTCAAGGGACATCCGGACTTTCGTCCTTACAAAGTAAGTTTAACAAGAATCCTCCGGTTTCGCGTTGGCCTCGTAGGCGCACTTTGGTTGTCCTTGCAGGACTACATATGGTTTGTTTTGATTTTTTCAGTGTCCTATGCAGTCGGATTGGGGCAAAAAAAATACCTCGTTGGTTTCCCAACGAGGCATCGAAGACGATTCTATCTCATACGACTTCACATCATGCATCCGAAGATTTCTTTTACAAAATTCGCTTGTTTTTTTCCAGAACGCTTAAACTGATCATATGCTCCTTCTGCATGAATAATCAGCATTTCAATTTCTGGAGCAGTAATGACATTTACCACGTCAATTTTCTGCTCATATGCTTTACTCAATCGAAATTCCTCTCTGCGAGAATCCAAAATCCGTATCACAGAAATCTGCTCATCGAATCCTTTCCGTAAGTACTATGCATAAAAGCACAGCCGCAGAGTACATCTGTGGCTGTGTTTTGTGTTCAGTTGCTCACTGTTGCGTGGACTGGATATGGAGAGACAACATATCTCCCGATCTTACATGGGTGATCTTATCTGCCATCACTCTGGCAGTTTTCCTTGCAGATATGTCGGCATCCCCACTGCGGTCGTATCCGGCCTGACCTTAAACATGGCTTTTTCAATCTACCTTCCTTATCGGTTTTCCGCGATATATTTCTCCGCCATGTGGACTGCCACCGCGCCGTCCGCCACGGCGGTGACCACCTGACGGAGGGGCTTCGTCCGCACGTCGCCCACGGCGTAAACGCCGGGAATACTGGTTTCCGTGGTCTCTCCGGCCACGATATAGCCGCCGCCGTCCAGCGCCAGTTGACCCACCGCCAGCGCCGTGGCGGGCTGTCGGCCCACGCTGACAAATACGCCGTCGCAGTCCACCACGCTTTCCTCACCGGTGACGGTGTCCCGCAGGCGTACGCCGGTCAGCCTGTCCCCGGAAAGCAGCGCGGAAACGGTGCTGTTCCAGCGGAATTCCACATTTTCGGTCTGTTCCAGTGGCTCGTGATAGATCTTGGTGGCCCGCAGGGTGTCTCTGCGGTGGACGAGGATCACCTTTTTCGCCACGCGGCTGAGAAGGAGGGCATCTGCCGCGGCGGAATTGCCGCCGCCCACCACGACCACCGTTTTGTCCTTGTAAAACATCCCATCGCAGGCGGCGCAGTAGGCCACGCCCCGGCCCAACAGCTCCGTCTCTCCGGCAACGCCCAGCGTTCTGGGGTCTGCGCCGGTGGCCAGCACCACGGTTTTCCCCCGGAAGATCCCCTCGCTGGTCTCCACGAGCTTGAGAACCGCCGTCAGATCCATGCGGAGAACTTCCGCGTATTCGCTGCGTGCCCCAAAACGCTCCGCCTGCTTTTGCATCTTCTCCGCCAGAGAGAAGCCGTCGATCCCGTTCTCAAAGCCGGGGTAGTTGTCGATCTGCTCGGTCAGGGCCATCTGCCCGCCAGCAGACAGCTTTTCCAGCACGACGGTGTCCAGCCCCGCCCGGGCCGCGTACAGGGCGGCGGTGTAGCCGCCCGGGCCGCCGCCCACCACGAGCATATCATAAACATGATTGTTGTTCATATCTGAATCCTCCGTTATTTCGCCAAGGCTTCCTGAATGAAGCGGTCGATCTCTGCCTTTGAGCCGGGCGCGGTGATGGAATCCACGGCCTTTCCGTTCCGGTACAGCACCAGAGTTGGGATGACCTCGATCCCCTCGGCCCCCGCCAGCTGCGGCTCCTCGTCAATATTGATCTTGCTGACAACGAGGCTGTCCGCGTATTCCTCTCCAATCTTCTCATACGCAGGGCCGATCCTCCGGCAATAGCCGCACCAGGGCGCCCAGAAATCCACCAAAACGGGCTTTTCGCCCCGGGTCGCCTGCTCAAACTGCTCCTGATTCATATTCATAGCTGCCATATCTGTCAGCTCCTTTCTTTTGTTTGGGTATTCTCAAGACTCCGTTCTCGCCCCACACCACATCGTGACCTCAACCTGAGATGACGGTACTCTGCCCTTGGGACATAAAGCAGATGAGTAAGACCATCATCTGTACGAGAATAGCTGCGGTTTGTTGCAGCTTATTCCGCGCAGAGCTCCGCCACAAGAGCGTCCATCTGCGCTTCGCTGGTTTGGTTCAGTGCGCCGCGCAGCGATACCTCCGTTTCACACAGTCGGAGTTCCTTCATCTTTTCCAACTCGGCGCGCATCAGCCGCGCGGCAGCAGGGGCCCATGAGCCGTTTTCCATGAGGCCGATCCGGCGGTTTCGGAATCCCTTTGTCTGTAAATGATCCAAAAAGGCCTTCATGGGCGGGAACAGTCCTCCGTCATAAGTGGAGCAGGCCAACACCAGTTTCCCGCAGTAGAACGCACTGGCAACAGCGTAGGAAAGATCTGTCACAGTGAGATCACATATGCTGACCTGCACGCCTTTTTTCTCTAATTTACCCTTGAGGGTCTTCGCCGCATGGGCAGTATTTCCATGGATGGATGCGTGGGCAATCAGTATGCTCTCCGATTCTTCTGGTTCCCATTGTGACCAGAGATCATAGAGCCGCAGACACTCCTCCAGCCCTTCTGTAAGCACGGGACCATGGAGCGGGCAGATCGTTTGGATCTCCAGCGCGGAGGTCTTTTTCAGCAGAGCCTGCACCTGTGCGCCATATTTCCCGATAATATTGTAATAATACCGTCGGGCCTGCGGCACCCAGGGGGCACGGGCAGTCCGTTCCAGTGAGCCAAAGCGTCCGAAGGCATCCGCCGAGAACAGGATTTTTTCCGTTTCCTCATACGCCGTCATCACCTCCGGCCAGTGTACCATCGGTGCCAGCAGGAAGCGCAGCCGGTGTGAGCCCAGAGAGATCGTGCTGCCCTCGCCAACCTCCAGCATACGGTCTTCCGACAATGCACCCGTGCCAAAGAACTGCTTGATCAGGGTAAATGTTTTCGCGTTTCCCACGATCTTCATCTCCGGGTACTCTTGCGCTATCCGCATGAGGCTGCCGGAATGATCCGGCTCCATGTGTGTGACCACAAGATAATCGGGGTTGCGCCCCCCCAACACCTGCGCTACATTGGAAAGCCATTCCTCCGCCGCCCGTGCGTCCACGCTGTCCATCACGGCGATTTTCTCGTCCAGAATGACATAGGAGTTGTAGCTCACTCCCATAGGCTGGACGGGGTACTGGTTTTCAAAGAGTGCCAATGTGTTATCATCCACCCCTACATAGCGGATGGCATCTGTTACCGTTCGGATATCCATATAAAAAATACCTCCTATTCTGATGTCTTTGGTTTTCTTATAAATCGTCTATCAGTGCGGTGCTCTTGGCGTAGGCGGTACTGCGTGCCTCAAAGAAATCGGTCTTGACCATATTGGCGTCAGCGTACTGGCTGACCCATTCCATGCTCTCCGGTTCGCTCTCAAAGCCCGGATACAATGCCGGATAGCCAAGGCTCGTCCAGCGAAGATTCCCGAGATAGCGGATGTAATCGCTAATCATCTGCCGGTTCAACCCCGGGATGTCGTCGCCGATCACATAATGCCCCCATGCGATCTCCTGCTCCACGCCCTCACGCATCATCTCGCGCAGCGCTTGTACGCTCTCGGCGGTGAACAACTCCGGCTGCTCCTTTTGCAGCTCCGTGATGATATTGCGGAACAGCCACAAGTGCGTGTTCTCGTCGCGGTTTATATAGCGGATCTCCTGCGCCGAGCCGGGCATCTTCCCGTTTCGGGAGAGATTGTAGAAGAACATAAAGCCGCTATAAAAATAGATGCCCTCCAAAATATAGTTCGCCATCATCACGCGCAGCAGCGTGGGAGCGTCCTTCCGCTCCTGAAACTCGTTGTAGCAGTCCCCAATGAAGGTGTTGCGGCGCAGCAGATGCTCGTCCGTTTTCCATTGGTAGAGGATGTCATTGCGCTCCACGGGGGAACAGATGGTGTCGAGCATATAGCTGTAGCTCTGTGAGTGGACACACTCCTGAAACGCCTGAATGGACAGGCAGAGATTGACCTCGTTGGCTGTAATGTAGGCGCCGATATTAGGCAGGTTCGCTGTCTGAATGGAATCCAAAAAGACAAGAAAACTCAGAATTTTATCGTAGGCGCTGCGCTCGGCTGACAGCAGGCGGGGATAGTCCTTCACATCCTGCGAGAGATTGATCTCCTCAGGGATCCAAAAGTTGTTCATGGCCTGCCGGTACCAGTCGCTGACCCAAGCGTACTTCATATTGTTGAAGTCGTTGAGGTTGGTGGTATTGCCGCCGATCATGCGCCGCAGGCGCACATCAAGGTCGCCCTCCGGGTTAAAGAGGGGCTTTTTCTTCAGTTCCATCATGCTATCCTCCTTATGACGAGCAGCTTTCACAGGCCTCGACCTCAAGGGCCTTGCTGCGGACATAATAAATGGTCTTGACGCCGGCCCTCCACGCCTCCAAATACAGTCTGAGCACCTGACGCATGGAATAGTCGTTGGTGATATAGAGATTCATGCTCTGCGCCTGGTCAATATGTCTCTGGCGAAAGCCCGCGGCGCGTACCGACCAGCTTTGGTCGATCAGATGCGCCGCCTTATAGTACCACCATGTATCCATAGAAAGCTCCGGAGCAACGCGGGGCAGCATGCTGCCCTTTTTTTCCTCTAAAAAGAATTTCTTCATAATTGGATCGATGCCCGCCGACGTGCCGGAGAGGATGGATGTGCTGGAAGTGGGTGCGACAGCCAGCAGATAGGCGTTGCGCATTCCCTGCACCGCCACCGTTTCCGCAAGCGCCCGCCACTTTTCTGAGGTATAACCTCGCTTTTCAAAATACGCGCCTGTCTGCCAGTCGCTGCCCTCAAAGAGCGCATAGCGGCCCTTTTCCCGTGCCAGTGCTGTGTCCGCCTTGACGGCGGCGTAGTTGATATGCTCGAATACCGCATCGGTGAAGGCAAGGTGCTCATCGCTCTCCCATCGGATGCCGCGCTTTGCCAGCATGTGGTGGTAGCCGCTGACGCCCAGGCCGATGCTGCGGTACTTCTGATTGGTAAGCCGCGCGTATTCCAACGGGTAGAAGTTGAGGTCGATCACATTATCCAGTGCGCGGATGGCCGTTTCCACCGTGCGTTCCATATAGGCCTCGTCCTCCACCGCCAGATTACCGAGAGACAGACTCGCCAGGTTGCAGACCACAAACTCACCGGGGAGTGTGGCCGTCACCACCACTGTGTCGCCGTTCTCCGTGTGCACCTCAGTGCTGATATGCTCGATGGGCGCCATGTTCTGTGCGATCTCCGTGCAGAGATTGGAGCAATAGATCATTCCCGTGTGGCCGTTTGGGTTCATACGATTTACGCTGTCGCGGTTGAAGGCGAAGGGCGTGCCGGTCTCCACTGCCGAGCGAAGCACCAGCCGCACGATGTCCTTGACGGTGACGCTGCGCTTTTCGATGCGCGGGTCATTGACGCAGTCCAGATACCGCTTCTCCCATTCCGTACCCCAGTAATCCTCCAGTGCGTAGCCCTTGACCGTGAGGATCTCATGCGGACACATGAGATGCCACGGCGCGTCTATGTTCTCCTCCGCCAGTCGCCAGAAGAGATCCGGATAGCACACGGCGGGAAACACATCATGCGCCTTCATGCGGTCGTCGCCGTTGTTGGTGCGCAGTTGAAGGAATTCAGGCAGATCCCGGTGCCATGCGTCTAAGTAAACCGCCGCAGCGCCCTGCCGCATCCCCAACTGATCCACCGCCACGGCGGTGTCGTTGACCAACCGGATCCAGCGGATAACACCGCCCGCCGCCCCTTGAAAGCCGCGGATGGTGCTGCCTGCAGCGCGCACCTTACCGAAGTACATCCCCATTCCACCGCCAAATTTAGAGACCTTTGCGAAGTTGTCCAGCGAGCGGTAGATGCCGTCCAGACTGTCCGGCACAGTGTCCACAAAGCAGCTTGAAAGCTGATGGTAGGGCTTTCGTGCGTTGGACATGGTAGGTGTCGCCATCGTGACCTCCATACGGCTGAGCATATCGTAAAAGCGTTTTACCCACCCCATGCGGTCAGAGCCTTCGTTCATAGCAAGATGCAGCGCGATACCCAAAAACATCTCCTGCGGTGTTTCCAGCGGCACGCGGCTGCGTGACTGGATCACATAGCGTTTGAGCAGCAGGTCAAGGCCGGAGTAGGTGAACAACTCGTCCCGTTCCGGGCAGAGAAAGTCCTCCGCCATAGCGATCTCCTCGTGGGTATAGTGGGCAAGAATATAGTCACCGTAGAGTCCCTTATCCGTCAGATAGCGAAGCCTGCCATAGAGGTCGCCGACGCCGCGCCCCTCCCATTCCTGTGCGTTGCGACAGCGAAAGGAGTGGTTCAGAAGCCGCGCCGCGATGAACTCCCACTTGGGTGCCTCTGCCGTAGTCAGCTCTACCGCTGCCTTGGTCAGTGCCTCAGCCCTCTCATCCTCCGTCATGCCCGGGCGACAGAAGCTCTCAAACTTCATTTGAAGCGCCGCGAGGGAGTAGATTTCCTCGGTAAAATCCATCTGGATACGGCGCAGCACCTCGTCAAGCGAGTTATCCCCCACCGTCTGCGCGATGGTATGCCGGACGCGGCGCAGCGCAGACCGCTTTTCGCGATAGAGGATGTACGCCTTGGCCACCTCATAGTGTCCGCGCTCCATGAGCGTCCGCTCCACCTCGTCCTGCACACGTTCCACGGTGAGCGGTACTGTGACGGAGAGATTGTTGAGAACGGCGGCGAGGATCTCCTCCAGTTCTCCGCCCCCAATCTCCCTTCCCTGTCCATCAAACGCTTTTTTCATGGCGTTGAAAATTTTCTCCTGTTGAAAAGGAACAGACTTCCCGTTTCGTTTTCTGATCTCCATTTCGATCCTCTCATCTTCTCCGGTCACTTTTCATGTCCTTTTGGGCAAAGAGCAGGCAAGCGCAGTATCACGCTTGCCCGCTCTATTTTTGAAAGCCGGTTTTTCTGCAGCCGACACGGCGGGGCTGTTTGTTGTCTGTTGTCTTGGTTTTGGCTTTCCTGCCAGTTACTTCATAGATTCCAGAATGGCGTCCGCCAGTGCTTCCAGCTCAGTGCGCTTGTCCGTGCCCATGGACGAGGCGAGGCTGAGCCGCTCGTTGAGCACCGTCATGTTCTTAAGCTCATCGTTGACAAATTTCTGCATGAGGTCACCGGACTTCACCGCCCATGAGCCGTTTTCAATGATGGCAAAGGTGCGGTTTTGCAGATTCAGTGCCTTCATATCCATGAGGAAGTCATGCATGGCGGGGTAGATGCCGAGATTGTAGGTCACAGAGGCCAGGACAATGTGACTGTACTTAAACGCCTCGGAAATCAGCTGGGAGACATGAGTGGAGGACACATCGTACATCGCCACCTTGCTCATGCCCTTATCGCAGAGCGACGCCGCCAGCGCCTGCGCCGCGTTCTCCGTGTTGCCGTACATGGAGGCGTAGACGATGAGCACGCCCTGGGTCTCAGGGGCATAGCGGCTCCATGTGTCGTACTTTTCGATGAACCAGCCCAGATCCTTGCGCCACACGGGGCCGTGGAGCGGGCAGATGTACTGGATCTGATCCAAAACGCCGCCGGCCTTTTTCAGCAGGAGCTGGATGTGGGGGCCGTACTTGCCCACGATGTTGGTGAGATAGCGGCGGGCGTCGTCCAGCCAGTCCCGCTCGAAGTCCACCTCGTCGGCGAACAGCTTACCGTCCAGCGCGCCGAAGGTGCCGAAGGCGTCGGCGGAAAAGAGGACGCCGTCGGTGACGTCGAGGGTCACCATGGCCTCCGGCCAGTGAACCATAGGCGCGCCCACAAAGGTGACGGTGTGCTTGCCAAAGGAGAAGGTGTCGCCCTCCTTCACCTCGATGCACTCATGTCCGTCCACATGGAAGCCGAACTGCCGCATGAGCATGAATGCCTTCTCGTTGGAGATCAGCTTCACCTTAGGATGGCGCAGCAGGATCTCCTCGATGCAGGCGGCGTGATCCGGCTCCAGATGGTTGACCAGCAGGTAGTCCAGCTCGCGGCCATCCAGCACATACGCCAGATTTTCCAAAAGCTGGCGGCAGGCAGACCAGTCCACCGTGTCAAAGAGCACCGTCTTTTCATCCAGCAGGCAGTAAGCGTTGTAGCTTACGCCCCGGGGAATGGGAAAGCAGTTTTCAAACAGGGCCAGGCGATGGTCGTTGGCGCCCACCCAGTAGAGGTCGTTTGTTACTTTACGCACGCAATACATCTTATCTTACCTCCTTCACGGCTCAAGCCTTTACAAATTGATCCTTCGTCTCCGCGCACTCCGGGCACACCCACTCGGCGGGAAGCTGCTCAAAGAGCGTACCCGGCGCGATCTCGCCGTCCTCGTCGCCCAACTCCGGCACATACTCGTAGCCGCAGCCGCTGCAGACGTAACGGTCGCCGATGGGGGCGGGCTTCGGCGGTGTGGGCCGCTTCATCTTTACCATAGGCGGCGCGGGCAGCTTTTCGCCGCTATCCAGCGCAGCAGTGAGCAGGGGCAGGATCTCCTCCACATCGCCCACGATGCCGTAGTCGCAGTTCTTGAAGATAGGCGCGTTACCGTTCTTATTGATGGCCACGATGGTGGAGGCGTCCTTGATGCCCTTAAGGTGCTGGGATGCGCCGGAGATGCCACAGGCGATGTACAGATTGCCGGTGAACTTCTGACCGGACATACCCACATAGCGGTTCAGCGGCAGATATTTGAGAGTCTCCGCCACAGGGCGGGAAGAACCGATGGCCGCGCCGGCAGCCTTGGCCAGCGACTCTACCAGTTTCATGTTCTTTTTCTCCCCGATGCCCTTGCCCGCGGAGACCACCCGCTCCGCCTGCGGGATGGGCGTATCCATAGGGATGCCCACGGAGAAGTCGTGACCATCCTTCTTCAGCGCCGCTACAAGGTCGGCCACCTGCTGGGCAGCATCCCCTTCCCGGAAGATGGTCTTTTTGCGAATGCCGGTGATGGGCGCGGGTTTCTTGGCCGCCGAACGGCTCTCGCCGCCGGAGCTCTTGCCCAGCCTGCCCACCAGATGAGAGGCGATGACCACCCGCTGGATCTCGTTAGTGCCCTCGTAGATGGTGGTAATCTTGGCGTCGCGGTAGGCCCGTTCCACCTCCATGCCCTTGAGGAAGCCACTGCCGCCGTGGATCTGCAAGGCATCGTTGGTGACCTCCAGCGCGATGTCCGAGGCGTACATCTTCGCCATGGCGGACTCCATGCCGTAAGGCGCGTGCTGCTCCTTCAGCTCCGCCGCGGAGTAGATGAGGAACCGGGCGCAGCGCAGCTTGGTGGCCATATCCGCCAGCTTGAAGGCGATGCTCTGCTGGGCCGCGATGGGCTTGCCGAACTGGACGCGCTCCTTGGAATAGCTCAACGCGTGCTCAAACGCGCCTTGGGCGATGCCCAGCGCCTGCGCGGCGATGCCGATGCGTCCGCCGTCCAGCGTGGACATGGCAATCTTGAAGCCCTCGCCCTCCTTGCCCAATAGGTTTTCCTTGGGAACCTTCACGTCGTTGAAGATCAGCTCCGCCGTGGAGGAGGAGCGAATGCCCATCTTGTCATAGTGGTCGCCGAACTCAAAGCCCTTCCAGCCCTTCTCCACGATGAAAGCGGAGATGCCCCGGGTGCCGATGTCCGGCGTGGTGACGGCGAAAACCACATAGGTGTCCGCCTTAGGGGCGTTGGTAATGAAGATCTTGCCGCCGTTGAGGAGGTAGTAGTCCCCCTTATCCAGCGCCGTGGTCTCCGTGCCGCCGGCGTCGGATCCGGCGTTGGACTCCGTGAGGCCGAAGGCGCCGATCTTCTCGCCCTTGGCCAGCGGAACCAGATATTTCTTCTTCTGCTCCTCGGTGCCATAGGCGAAAATGGGCCATGAGCCGAGGGAGACGTGGGCGGAGAGGATTACGCCCGCGCCGCCGTCCACACGGGCCAGCTCCTCCACCGCGATGGCGTAGCTCAGGGCATCAAGACCGGCACCGCCGTACTCCTTGGGGTAGGGAATGCCCATCCAGCCCAGCTTACCCAGCTTCTTGACAGCCTCCTCGGGAAACTCATTGTTCTGATCCATTAAAAATGCGAGGGGCTTGATCTCCTCCTCCGCAAAACTCCGGATCTTCGCGCGCAGCTCTTCGTGCGCCGCCGTGGTTTGAAACAGCATATGGGTACCTCCTCTTAAAATTTTACAGCTTGCTTGTATCTTGGGGATCGGATCCGCCGGTCAGCAGCCTGCGCAGGCTCACGGCACGGAACGCCTCGTCCTGCTTTTGCTGCAAGGCCGCCAGCTGACAGTGGATGGCGCACCGCCCATGCTTGTCCTGCCAGCGGCATTCATATCCCGGCTCCATGCAGGCGCACAGGATGCCCCGCTCCCCCACGACCCCCATGAGATCGTAGAGGGAGGTCGCGTCCAGATCGCAGGACAGCGCGCAGCCGCCGAGGGCGCCGCGGCTCACCCGCACCAAATTGCCGGCGGAGAGCTTGCGCAGAATCTGGTAGGCAAACTGATTGGGGATCAATTCCGTTTCCGACATCTCGGCCACCGAATGCTTCTCCCCGTCCAGCAGCACCCGCAAAATGCGCAGTGCGTAGTCCGTCTCTTTGGTGATGATCATGCTCCACATCCTCTTTTCGCTTGCTTGTTAATGCCATTATATCAATCTTGATAAATTTTATCAAGATAATTTCCAAAAAAATATATCGTTTTAACACAGACCGCTCCAGCCCGGGTCAGCTTCGCTTTCCATTCAGCGAAAAGCCATGTTCCTTACAATATAGAAGCCGAAAAAGCTGTGCCGTGGCAGTCCGCCGAAAGCAGAAAAGACTATGCCTGAAAACCAGAAAGCGGAGAAATTGGTTGGGGCTCGCAGGGGTCGCCCACCCAAGGCGGATAAGGCGGTCCCTGGCAAGTCCAAGGCAAGCACCAAAGTGCGTGCTTTTCATTTTATATTCGACACATTATGTTATGATATGCAGTAAATGTTCCATCTTACCGTCCCATTCTCTGCTGGAATCGGCGCACTCTTTCAGTTCAGTTTCGACTTCAGCATTTATCGGCAAGTTTTTCTTATAGCGGATGGTATGCTCAAGGCTTGCCCAGAAGTCCATAGCGATTGTACGGAGTTGTATCTCCACCGGCACATGGATCACTTTTTCCGCAAAGAATACCGGCAGCCGGAGCGTCAGGTGCAGACTGCGATAGCCATTTGGCTTAGGGTGTGAAATATAATCTTTCTCTGTGATGATTTCAATGTCAGACTGTTTTTTTAAGCACTTTGCCAAAAAGAACACATCCTCCTCGAAAGAGCAGATCACCCGCACACCGGCAATATCCATGATATTTGTCTGCATGGTCGGAAAATCCAGAGGAAGTCCGCGTTTCTGCATCTTATTCATAATGCTGGACGGCGACTTCAAGCGGCTTTTTATACTTTCTATCGGATTGCGATCATGCTGCAATGAAAACTCTTCGTTTAGAATTTCCAACCTGCTTTCCAGTGCTTTCAGCGCACATCGGTATTGCAGCATGACTTCCTGATACCTGCGATTTTCGCTTAAAAGGCGCTGGCACTGCAAATCATCTAAGCCTTTATCTGCCGCAACCGTCAAGCCAAATAAATTCTCACTCATAGCTTCTCCATTCCGCAGGGATAGGCGCTCCGCGCTGTCTGCCGCTCTTGTATTACGACCTGATAAAAACTGTATCCGCCGGAGAGATGGGAACAGGTGAAACCGTACTGCGTCAAAAGTCGGCAGGCCAGATAACTGCGAAGCCCTGTCTGGCAATTCACATAAACAGGCTTACCCCGGTCTAACTCGTCCAAATGCTCCCGCAGATCGTCCAGTGGAATATTGCGGAATCCATTCAAGTGCCCACGCCGATATTCGCCTTCTGTACGGACATCCAGCAGTGTCGCATTGCCATCGCAAGGCAAGTCCTCAACCTCATTCCAATGGAACTGCCGTACCTTCCCGCTCTCCAAATCCTCGATCATAAAACCGGCCATATTGACCGGGTCTTTGGCAGAGGAATAGGGCGGCGCATAGGAAAGGTCAAGCTCCGTCAGTTCCAAGGCTGTCATTTTTGCGCGAATGGCCGTTGCCAGTACATCAATGCGCTTGTCCACGCCCTCGCCGCCAACGATCTGCGCACCCAGCAGCCGCAGGCTTTCTTTTTCATACATCACCTTCATTGCCATAGACTGTGCGCCGGGATAATAGATAGCGTGGGATGCCGGGAATAATACGACTTTGTCGTAAGCGATCCCTGCTGCCTGCGCTGCCTTCTCATTGATCCCCGTGGAGGCCGCTGTCAAGCCAAACAGTTTCAGAACAGACGAGCCCTGAGAGCCGTGAAAGCGGCTGTTTCCGCCGCAGATATTGTCAGCGGCAATGCGTCCCTGCTTGTTGGCAGGCCCCGCCAGCGAGATCAATGCTTTTTGGCCGGTCACGAAATGGGTGACCTCTACGGCATCGCCCACAGCGTAGATATCCGGCACGGAGGTTTCCATCCGCTCGTTGACAGCGATGCTGCCCCGGATGCCCAGCTCAAGTCCGGCCTCTTTTGCCAGATGGGTGTCCGGCGTGACGCCGATGGCCAGCAGCACCATGTCGGAGCGCAGCGGCTCACTTTCCTCCAGCAGCGTCAGCACGGAATCTCCGTCCTGTCGGAATCCGGTGACGGTTTCATCCAACCGCAGAGCCACACCGTGTCTGCGCATTTCCGCATGGACAAAGCTGGCCATATCCGCATCCAGCGGCGCTAATAGCTGCTTCAGACGCTGGACGATGGTAACCGAAACGCCCATCTCCACAAGGTTTTCCGCCATTTCCAGACCGATAAAGCCGCCGCCAGCCAAAACAGCGGTTTTCGGCTTCTGATCCTCTACAAAGCGTCGAATGCGGAGGGTGTCTTCCACGGTGCGCAGGGTAAAGACCCGCTCGCTGTCCACACCGGAAAGCGCAGGAATCGTCGGCTTTGCGCCGGGGGCAAGAAGCAGTTTGTCATAGGTTTCCGTGTAGACCTTCCCGCTGTCCAGTGCGTGGACGGTGACGATTTTCTCTGCGGGATTGATCGCAGTTACTTCCTGCCGTACTCGCACATCAATGCGAAAGCGATCCCAAAAGCTCTCCGGAGTTTGCAGCGTCAATTCTTCCTGCTCCTTGATCACACCGCCCACATAATACGGCAGACCGCAGTTGGCATAGGACACATAGCCGCTGCGCTCGATCATGATGATCTGCGCGTGTTCATCCAAACGGCGGATGCGGGCGGCGGCAGAAGCACCGCCCGCCACACCGCCTACGATTACAACTTTCATCTTGCGCCCTCCACCATTGCGGCAATCTCCGACTTAGGCCGATAGCCCACCGATTTGGCAACGGCCTTTCCATCCTTGAATACGACCAGCATCGGGATACTGGACACCTGAAAACGCATTGCCAGCTCCATCTGCTCGTCCACATTGACCTTTCCCACCTTGAGCGCGCCGCTTTTTTCTTCGGCAAGCTCATGCAGTATGGGAGAGAGCATTTTGCACGGTCCGCACCAGTCGGCGTAGAAGTCCAGCAAAATGGGCTTGTCGGAACGCAGTACCTCATTTTCAAAATTCGCAGCAGTAATTTTCAGTTCAGCCATGAGTAAGGCTCCTTTCTGTTATCTTTGTTTATTCTTTGTTTTTCAGCTTGCAAATCCCCTGCGTCATGGTTCCCATGGGGCAGAAGGCACACCATGTACGGGGCTTGTAGAGCACCATGACGATGAGGCCGATGAGCAGCGAGGTCAGCATGAGGCTGTAAAAGCCGAAGCTGAATTGGGCTACCCAGTCTGTCACCGTTCCGGCGGTGTAGGCCCAGCCCCACGGCACACGGAAGGTCCAGAACAGCTTAATGGCCTCCCGCAGGGACGAAGTACCCGCAGCGACCAGATATGTCTGAAACACCATGTTGCCGAACATCGTCAGGAAAAAGATCAAAAAGCCATAACGGAACCACTTGGAGGACATCCAGCGGGGCGTGGGCTTGCAGCGGGAGCATTTAAGGTCTGTCCCTAGCTTGCTGAACAGTTGACCCCGTCCGCAGAGGTGGTTGCAAAAGTATTTGTTCCCACCAAAGATGGCTAAGAACAGCGGCAGAAGAAAATCGATCATGCCCAGCCACGCGAACAGGATATTGAAAAAGCCCAGTGCAAAATAGATGATTGCATATACCCACAGGTAATCGTACCAATGCTTTACTTTCATGCGTCAGCCCTCACTTTCACCTCAATGCAGCCGACGGGACAGATCTTTGCGCACTTGCCGCAGCCTACGCATCGTTCCGCCTCCACAGCGGCGTAGCAGCCGCGGCGCACCTTGACGGCCCCCAGTGGACAGGTATTTTCACACACGCCGCAGGCGACGCACCGCGTCTTATCTATGGCGGCCAGTTTCTTTGACAGCATAGCGTTCCTCCCTTAATCCTGCAAGGATTTGTAATAGAGCATACAGTGGCAGAATCCCTCGAAGCCCGGATCTGCAATTTGATCCTTAAACTCCTGGCACATACATTTGGTCGCCTCTGTGCTCTCCCTGCGGCAGGGGCAGTACCCGCCGGTGCGCTTGAGTCCTTCTCTGATGGTGCTGACAATCTCCTGATCGGAATTGAGCTTGATTTTCATGTTCGCCACCTCTTTCTTGTTGATTGATTGTGGCTTTATCATACCGCAGTACAAAGCATTTTTCTGTGACGAGGTTACGTTACGGCAAATTTTTATATAAGTGAGAAAGAGCCGTGAAGCGGTATCTTACATACTGCTTCACGGCTCTTTGTTTATAGGTTTTGTTGTGCTTCCTTACTCAGCCACAGAAAACTGGTCTTTGCCAACAAAACATAAGGGGCATTCAAAATCATCCGGAATATCTTCCCATTTTGTACCCGGTGCAATGCCGCCTTCCGGATAGCCATTTTCTTCGTCGTATTCCCAACCACACACATCGCATACATATTTCATAATGAAATTCTTCTTTCTTGTTTTTTATTTCGCACACAACATTAGCCCGACTTTATCGTCATCAGAAACAATAACGATTCCTATCTTACTCAAAGAATATCCACAGCTTCCGCTTGTTTTACTCTCTTTGTTTTCTTATTCCCTGAAATCATTTTATGACCCGTATATACTGCCATAACCATGCAGATCAAGGAACTAAGCGCAAGGTACTTATGCGTTGTTTTTGAGCCTTTATATCCAGTGCAAAAAGTTCCAAACATGGTAATTACCGCTCCGATTGACCAATATTTATGTGCTTTCATGACTTGTTTGCCTCCTGCCTGCAATACATGACATTCAGTTCTCTATGTTGGTTCTAAGATACCATGCGCGGAACGATCACGCTTTCCACAGACTGTGGAGGTTGCAGTAGGCGTAGACCGCCTCGACTTCGTCGCCCTCGCAGAGCGCAAAGCAGACCTCCGGCTTCTCGCCCGGGTGCAGTTCCTTGCGCTGGTTGCCCTGATTGGTGTGGAGGGACACCCACTCGATGTAGTGCTCCGGCAGCATGGGATGCTCTACGGAGCCGACCTTGACATGAACGATGCCGTTTTCCACAGTCCAGACAGGGACGTGCTTCTCCACGGCGGCGTCGGTGGTACCGGGGATGATCTCGCTCATCGGCTCACCGCAACAGATGACGGGAACGCCCGTGTCCTTGACCTTGGCAATGATGTTGCCGCAATGCTTGCAAATGTAAAACTTCTGCTCCATGATTCGTTCTCCTTTTCTCTTTAATAGTTTTCTGCGTGAATTTCAAAGTAGCTCTGGGGATGGTTGCAGGTCGGGCAGACCTCCGGTGCTTTCTCGCCGATCACGATATGCCCGCAGTTGCGGCACTCCCATACCTTGACCTCACTCTTGGCGAAGACCTCCGCCATCTCCACATTGTGCAGCAGGGCACGGTAGCGCTCCTCATGATGCTTTTCAATGGCGGCTACCAGGCGGAAACGCTGGGCCAGCTCATGGAAACCCTCCTCGTCGGCGGTTTTGGCAAAGCCGTCGTACATATCCGTCCACTCGTAGTTCTCGCCCTCAGCGGCGGAGAGAAGGTTTTCGGCGGTGTCGCCAATGCCGTTCAGCTCTTTGAACCACAGCTTGGCGTGTTCCTTCTCATTATCAGCGGTTTTGAGGAACAGCGCCGCGATCTGCTCGTAGCCTTCCTTCTTGGCCTTGGATGCAAAATAGGTGTATTTGTTGCGCGCCTCGGACTCACCGGCAAAGGCAGCCATCAGGTTTTTTTCGGTTTGAGTTCCTGCGTATTTCGTTTCTTTCATGGCGGATACTCCTTCCTGTTTTTCTGCTTTTATTGTAGCAAATCTATGATTTTCTTCTGTAACGAAGTCACATTTCTTTTTATTTTAGACGATTTAGTCTGTTCTTATCCCGCAGCGTGATTGCACCACGCTTCAGCTCCACCAGCCCGTCCTCCGAGAAGCTTTTGAGCATCCGTGCCACTGCCTCCCGTGCCGAGCTGATGTGCTGGGCGATCTGCTCATGGGTCATGCGTATCGTGTCGGAGCCGGTACGTTCCGCTTCGGCAAAGAGAAATTCTGCCAGCCGCTGATCCAATCCCTTGAACATAATCTGCTGCATCGCCCACATCACATCAGAAAACCGTTTCGTTGCCAGTTCATAAAGAAAACAGCGGACATGGAGATTTTTCTCCTTGAGTGCAGCAATGACATTTGCAGAGATAATCAGAATGTCCGTATCCATTCCGGCAGTCATTTGTGTATCAAAGGTGATCTGACTGATCACGCAGGAGGCGGAAAGCACGCATAGTTCGCCCGGATACAGGCGGAACAGCGTTACCTCCCGCCCCTCATCAGAGAGAAGATAGGTGCGGATCTCGCCGGAAAGAATAAACAGCATTCCGAGACATTCATTGTCGCTGCTGTGAACGAACGCACCCTTTTTATAATGACGGACAAAGGCACTTCGGCGTAGTGTGTCCATTTCGCGTTCGGTCAAGGATGACCAGAACGGAAGTTGTGTCAGTGTGCGTTCCATATCAATGGCAGCTATGCTTGCCGCAGCCGTGGTCACCGCAGGAGTGACCAGCCTCGCCGTGTTCATGGTCATGGTGGTCACAGTGAACATTGGGATCGTAGCCCAAACTTCCGTTGAGCAATGCGCTCACCGCCGCGTCAGCGTCCCCGCTGACACCGCCGTAGAGCTTGATGCCCGCTTCGGCGAGTGCTGCCTGCGCACCGCCGCCGATGCCTCCGCAAATCAAAGTGTCCACGCCGTTCTGCATCAGGAATCCTGCCAGTGCGCCGTGACCGCTGCCGTTGGTATCAACGACTTCCGCATGGACGATTTTGCCGTCCACAGATTCATAAAGCTTGAACTGCTCGGTGTGACCGAAATGCTGAAAGATCTGACCGTTGTCATAGGTAACTGCAATTTTCATAATGGAATCTCCTTTGCAAGTTTTGCCTGATTTTTCCATGTTGGCTCTCTGCATCCGGCAGCAACGGCCGCAGTGAGCTGCCTCCTGTCCTCCGCAGATGCGGTAGTTTCCCCCGGTGATGTGCAGCGGTTTCCCGTGGACAAGACACGCTACGATCTTGCTCCGTGCGCTTTCGTAAATCTCCTGCACGGTAGAGCGGGAAATCTCCATTTGAGCGGCACACTGCTCGTGGGTTTGCTGCTCCAAGTCAACCAGCCGAATGACCTCGTATTCGTCCAGCGTCAGCAGGATCGGCTCGGTATTCTCGCACCCGTTAGGACAGAATGTATCGACCTGTGGTACGCCACAAATTCGACGGCACCGTGGCGGTCTTGGCATGGGAGCTTTCCTCCCTTTGTATTCGGTATATTCCAATTATAGCACTTTGAGCAGAAAAAGCAATTTTTCAAAAGCTGCTACATTTTCCGTCCTCATATGTGTGCTGGCTGATATTCGGTGTCGAAGACTACGTGTGAGCCATGTTCGTATTGTCAGATTATCTACATTTGACAGAACTTCGCAGGGTATCCTCTTCCGAATAGTTCGCATTGATGTCCATCGGGTTGATATACTGCGCGCTGGAAGGGCTGATTTTAATGACCTGCCCCTAAAATTTCTTCACCAGTGCCGTGTACTCGGCTTCCGGATCGCACACAATTACATCGTCATCCGTCACCAGAAACGCATTGGCGATTTCTCGCTTGGCAGAGAAGGATTTACCGGAACCGGGAGTACCCAGAATCAGCCCGTTGGGGTTTTTGAGCTTTTTCCGGTCAACCATAATCAGGTTGTTGGACAGAGCATTCAGCCCATAGTACAGAGCCTCTTTCCCGGTCTGAAACAGTTCCTGGGTGGTAAACGGAACGAAAATTGCCGTGCTGCTGGTAGTCATGCTGCGCTGAATCTCAATCAGGTTCTGTGCCAGCGGCAGACAGCTCATCAGCCCCTGCTCCTGCTGAAAGTCCAGACGGCGCAGGTTGCAGTTGTACTTCTGCGCGATACTGGAAGCTTGAAACACATTGGTTTCCAGCTCCTGCTCCGTCTCGCCGGTATTCATCACCAGAAAGGTCAGCAGGAACATACGCTCATTCTGGCTCTGCAATTCCTTCAGCAGTGCCTTTGCGTCCCTGCCGTAAGTTGCCAAATCTGACGGAATGATGTCCATATCGTATCCGGAACGGACAGCTTTCTTCTGTTCCTCAATCTTGGAACGATCCAGCTCCGTAATGGTGTGCTTGATGGATTTGATTGCTTTGTTCTGGTCTACCGACTGAATGTGCATGGTCACAATCTGGCTGGATTCCATATCCAGAAAGTCCTTCAGCAGCTGATCCGACAGGTCGGAAGCCGTAATCTGGAGATAGGACATGGAACCATACATCCCACCCATCTGAAAAACACGGTTCTTCGGAAAGGCAAACCCGGTCGGGGCAATAAAGTCCTTTACCGACAGCCCGCTCTCCGGCAGCCACTTCCAATCGAAATTGAATCGGTCATGGTCACCCATGTGGAACATATCGTGCATCAGATGAAGCCGTTCCTTACCGTTCAGCAATTTTGCCCGGACACCCAAGCGTTTGAAGTTGTTCATCAGGTC
Source organism: Clostridium sp. AF32-7AC (assembly GCF_003477925.1). Taxonomy (NCBI): domain Bacteria; kingdom Bacillati; phylum Bacillota; class Clostridia; order Eubacteriales; family Clostridiaceae; genus Clostridium; species Clostridium sp. AF32-7AC. The sequence continues at coordinate 126,150 of NZ_QUEG01000007.1, read as the reverse complement.
GATCTCAATGTGATTGAGCCTCGGCTTTGCCTGTTTCATGGATTCTGCTTCAATGCCAAACGTCAGGTACTTCGTCTTGGTCAGGCCGTTGTTGCCCTGGGCAAGCTGGCGGCGCAGCATGGTGCTGTACTCCGTGCGCACCGGATTGAAATGATCCTTCTGGTACAGGATGCGCACCATCTTCTCAAAATTCGAGGCATCCGTAGCCATATTCATAAAAGAAAGCTCAAAGCGGATACTCAGAGAGCCGTTCCACCCGCATCTGATAATCTCCTGGGAACTCCTGCCGGAGCTTGCCGTATTCCGTGTCAGAGAGAAGGACATTTTCGTATGAGCCATACCGGTGCTGGATTTCCTTCTTCTCTCTTTTATTGATTGTTTCAGTACTTGTTCTATTAGTACTTAATTGCGCGGGATTTTCCGTAACCGGTGTGTCCGTATCCGGATTTACCGTATACGGCTTTTCCGTACACGGTGATTCCGAACACGGCTTTTTCCTTGGCATCTCATAGACCACATACTCCGCTCTGCCCATCCGACCGTTACTCTCACGCTGCTGGTTCCTTTCCAGATATCCAAGACGTTCCAGTTCTTTCAGAGCTGTAAGCACCCCATCTACGCCATCCGGTGTAATCGAAGATAATCCCCGTACCGAATAGTTCCATGTGTCCGGTAAACTAAGCAGCATAGAGAGAAGTCCTTTTCCTTTCAGGCTGAGACCCTGATCCCGCAGGTGGTAATTGCACATCGTTGTGTAATTGCTGTTTTTCTCAACCCTGAATACCGGCATGGTGCTCACCATCCTTTTTCGCAGGCTCCGTTTTTTTTCTTCGGACATTTGCGCGGACGATCTTCGCTGTCCTCCCGTCGATGGTATTTGCCGGTATCCTGCATCATGCGTTCAAATGCCTGAAGTCGTCCCTCTGTAAAAAGCGTCATTCGATCACACCCCATTTCTTAAACAACTTGAAGAGATGATTCTTTCCCTTGCAGGTCACTCTCGTCTGCTGCACCAGCTTTCCACTTCTGCCGTAGCAATCCCGGACAATAAAATAGCCCCTTGCAGATTTGTCTGCAAAAGGCATCAGCCAGCCGCTTGGACTGCGGTACAGATAGCGGTGATCCAGTAAGAGAGCCACTGCCGTCTTCTCCGGGATTCCGATTTCCTTACAGAAATTTCGGATGCAGGTGCAATCTTCCGGATTCACAAAGGTGTCGAAGTAGTCTGCCTTGGGCTGTGCCGCATCCAGCTGTTTGCGGATACCCTCAAGCTGCTCCCTCTCGGCTACAAGCTCCTGCGCCAGGGTGTAGATGACTTCCGGATGCTGAATCACCTGATCCAAAATGGAATCGCTCATATACACACCATGCTTGCGAATAGACGGGAGAACTTCATCAAACACCCAGTGTTCAAATCGTTCTGCCGATGGCAGCTTGCTGTGAACGATCAGCCGGTAAACATCGCCTTCTGTGATAAAGGAGATTTCAACAACCTGCTCTCCAACATCCCCATACTGATTCATCTTCTGCACGACCCCCTCGCGTTTCGTTAGGGGGCCTCTGCAATGGCGTTTCACAGCAGCGTAGGGATTCACATACCCCAACGCCTTCGCCACATCGCTTGCACAGAAGAAGGTCTTGCCTGCCTCCTGCAACACGCGGATCGAACCAAACTCCTGGTTCTCAAACACCTCCATCATCTGCCTCGACTTTCCGCCATGACTGCCCACATCGGTGTCATGGGTCTTCTGATTGAAATCCGTCATACCTGTTACCTCCTACTCAAATTTGTCTCGCCGGATTTCGGGCGAAAAAAATAGAGCCTCGACCCATTCTCGTTTGCAAAGAATGAGCCAAGGCTCTATGTAACAGGATACCTGATATTATTTTTTTGCAGAATTCGTCAGAACTCGCCAAACGAACCTGACACTGTTTTTCATTCCGTTTCAGCCAGATGTTTGCCGAAAATCTGTCAAGGATATGGGGCGAATTTCCCCTCCAAAATGGCCTTCTGTAAACCCATTTTCCCACCCATTAGGCTCAAAAATAGGCCGTAAACCCATGGTAAACCCATCAAAATGGACTAATTTGAAGTCAAATTTTCTCAAATTTCACCATCGGAATCAGGTGATTTCAGGCATAGAAAAAGCCCGGAAAATGCCATATTTCCGGGCTTTTTTAGCATTTTTAAGTTGTAGATTATCGCTTGCTGAACTGCGGAGCGCGACGAGCTGCTTTGAGACCGTACTTCTTACGCTCTTTCATTCTCGGGTCACGAGTTAAGAAGCCTGCTTTCTTCAGTACCGGACGGTAATCAGCGTCTGCCTGAAGAAGTGCTCTGGAGATACCGTGTCTTACAGCACCTGCCTGGCCTGTAAAACCACCACCACGTACGTTTACAAGTACATCGAACTTATCAACAGTCTCGGTTGCTACGAGCGGCTGACGTACAACTACCTTCAGGGTCTCAAGACCAAAGTACTCGTCGATGTCTCTTTTATTGATTGTAATCTTGCCGGTTCCCGGTACAAGGTATACTCTAGCGATAGATTTTTTTCTTCTGCCTGTTCCGTAAAATTTGTTAGCCATTATTGTTTCCTCCTTCCAGTGCCTTTAATTAAAACTTGATTTCTAAAACTTCCGGCTTCTGAGCTGCCTGCTCGTGCTCCGGACCTGCGTATACATGAAGTTTCGTAATCATGCTTCTTCCTAAAGGTCCCTTTGGAAGCATACCCTTAACTGCTAACTCAACAACCTTCTCCGGCTTCTTAGCCATCATTTCACGAAGGGTTGTCTCTCTCATACCACCTACATAATCAGAGTGATTGTAGTAGATCTTCTGATCCAGTTTCTTACCAGTTACTTTGATCTTCTCTGCGTTTACTACGATTACGTAATCGCCGCAATCCATGTGCGGGGTGAAGATCGGTTTGTTCTTACCTCTTAATACTTTTGCTACCTCAGATGCAAGACGACCTAATGTATATCCTGTAGCGTCAACTACATACCATTTTCTCTCGATTGTTGCTGGACTAGCCATAAAACTCTTCATTGGTTGACCTCCTGTTTTACTTCCTATAATTGAGATTAACTATATCATGAAATGCCTGCTCCGGGGCTTTGGTGCCGGCATATCCCGACTCACGTCATACTGACATATTATATTACACCGTCCCGGACGTGTCAAGCGGTTTTTCCTTGAAAATACAAGGTTTTTTCAACGATTTTCTCAAGGAATTTACAAGGTAAGTGCATTTCATCCCAAGCGTATGATATACGCATGAGATACACATGAAAAAGGAAGACTTCCTCCTCTCAGATTCCATCTTCCCTTTTCGCCGCTTTTTAGGTTGGTAATGAACTTTTTCTCTTTTCTCAAGAGAATTTATTTGAAGGAGACTGGGAAATCTCCGTCAAACCTTATTTTTCGATAAAACCGTTCCTGCAATGGAAGAACCGATTCTGCCTATTTCTGCTTCTTCGCTTCCAGATAATCATTCAGCTCCGTATTCAGGACATTGGTAATGAACATATGTCCCGGTGCGTGGGTAATGACTAACGGAAGTTTTGCATTTTCAATCGCTGCCTGAGGGGTAACGCCGCAAGCCCAGAATACCGGGATCTCACCCTCGCGGATCTCGACTGGATCGCCATAGTCTGGTTTGGAAATATCCTTGATACCGATCGCTGCCGGATCGCCGATCTGGACCGGACCGCCGTGTACGTTTGGATAACGGTCTGTGATCTCTTTGGCTTTCTGTGCGTTTTCTGGGGTCATGGGACGCATGCTGACAACCATCGGTCCCTTGAACACGCCGGCGCTCTCACACTGGATGTTAGTCTTGTACATGGAAACATTGCAGCCCTGCGCGATATGGCGCACTTCAATGCCGGCTTTCATAAGCGCCTCCTCAAAGGAGAAGCTGCAGCCAATCAGGAATGCAACCGAATCTTCTTTCCAATAAGAAGAAACATCTGTCACCTCATCGACTTTCACACCGTCGCGGTAAATGAAATATTTCGGGATGTCCGTCACGATGCTCGCGCCCTCGCCCATATCGTGGATATCCGGTGTGCCCTCTACGACTTCCAGGATTGGACACGGTTTCGGGTTCTTTCTTGCAAATTCTTTAAAATCATCCGCGTACTTCTTCGGCAGGATAACCAGATTTGCCTGTGCATATCCGGCACACATGCCAGCCGTCGGGCGGGTAATCTCGCCAGTCCGAATCAGTTTCCATACTTCCGGTGGTGTCATTTTGCTATAATCTGCCATATACGTTCCCTCCATATCTTTCAATACATCTGAGGTTTATCTGAATCTTTCAGTCTCTTCCTCTAATTCAACCATATATTCAGTTCCATCGATCACAACCCGGTAGGTTCCAATCGGATTCCAGTATCTCTTCGATTCACATCCAACCGCTACCTGAATCACCGCATCGAGTTCTCCGCACGGTTCCGGTACTTTTGCCAATTCTTCTTTGAGTGCCTTGAGTTTTTCCACCTGCTCAATGTAGAGCTTCTGTGCTTCCTCAACCGTTACTTTCTGGAAATGTACTTTATAACCCGGTCTGGACTGTGCAACCAGCGGAAGATCCACAGAGATAACGCCAGCAATCTTCGTATAACCGCCGGTGGTCTGATGATCCGCCATCATGATAATCGGTTGTCCGTGGGACGGCACCTGAATCGCACCAAAGGCGATACCGTCTGTGATAATATCGCCGCCATTTTTATGCTCGATGACCTCGCCCTCGAGACGGCAGCCCATACGGTCGGACTCATTCGTAAATGCATATGTGCTGCTTAAGAAAGTCTCTACACCTTTCTCGGTAAAGCAGTCATCCTGCGGTCCCATGACAACGCGGATGGTTTTCTCCGTCTGGGAGAAGTCCTCCGGCGTCACTTTTCTCTTTCTCATATTTGGAAGGGTCGTCTTCGGAGCGGCAAAACCAATCTCGTCCCCGCCACCGATCTTTCTTCCCTGATAACCGCCTACTTTCAGCTTTAAGTTGGTGGATTTGCTGCCCATCTGTACCGGGATATCCAGCCCGCCTGCTACTGCAATGTACACGCGGCTTCCACTTGTCATACCGGCAAAGTTCATGGAATCGCCCTTATGTACTAAAACTGCCTGATACATCGGAAGATCTTTTCCATTTACCTTTGGAACCAGATTGCCGCCGGTTACTGCGATAATATTGTCTTCTGTAAATTCCATCATCGGTCCCATCAGGGTTACTTCCAGAACCGCCTCGTTTTCATCATTTCCCACTAAAATATTCGCGATCGCTGCGGAACGCTGATCCATAACGCCTGATACAGACATACCGGACTCCTGATAGCCGGTGCGTCCCATGTCCTGTACGGTTGTGAGGAATCCGCCGCTTGCAAACTTAATGCCCATCTTTATACCTCCTTATCGTACACAACGTATTTGTAGGTTCCATCTTCGACTTCTTTTTCGATCTTTTTATACTCTTCCTCGGTTACTGCAGCAAACTTGATATACTGTCCCGCTTCCAGAAGCACTGGTTTCTCGCGGTCTGCATCATAGAGTTTTAACGGAGTCCGTCCAATTAACTGCCAGCCTCCCGGAGATGCTACCGGGTAGATACCGGTCTGCTCACCGGCAATACCGACGGAGCCGCCCTCAATCTTCACTCTCGGGCTCTTCAGACGCGGGGTTGCGATCTCTTTGCTCATGCCGCCCAGATATGGGAATCCAGCGATGAATCCAATCATGTAGATTAGATATTCTTCAGATGTATGAATCTTGATGACCTCTTCCACGGTCTTGTGATTGTGCTCCGCAACATTTTCAATATCCGGACCCATCTCTCCGCCGTAGAGAACCGGAATTTCGATAACGGTTGGCGGCGGGATCGGAATGCTGGATAAGGAACCCATCAATTTATCAAATTTTTCTGTGAGTGCCTTGAATCCGATCACTTCCGGATGATAATGTACTAATAAGGAGCGGTATGTCGGAACCGTCTCCACAATTCCCGGTATATCGCTTTTTTCAACCGCAATCTTGAATGCGCGGATTTTCTTGTTGATCTCCGGGCTGATTTCATTGCCAAACTCAACGCACACAGCGCTGTCGCCCGCTACAAGGTATCTTACCTCGCTCATATATACCTCCTGTCAGATAAACGAAGCCCCCGCCTGCCTGTTCTGCTTTTCTTCGAAAAACCTAAAAACTGCTTCCGACCCAACAAGCCAGTTACAGGGAAACGCCCGGCAGACCTGCTGCCATAAGCCAGCCATCTGCGTGCTCATCCAGCCAGTCCGCCGGGCGCCTGTCCGTTTAATCGTTTTTTATTATTTTACCACATTTTTTGCATTTTTTCATTCATTAACCAAAGATGGTAAGAATCTTCGGCAGAGCCTTGATTCCTGAGTAACCGGTCAGAAGAACAACGCATACACCAAGTACGATGAGTACGGTCGGATGTTTGTAATTTTCACCGACGATATCTTTCCTGCGGCTTGCCAGAAGAATGACAAGCAGTGTAATCGGAAGAATCAGTCCGTTTACGGAACCTGCCAGAACCAGAAGAGTTGCCGGCTGTCCAAGTAATGTCATGATAACGGTCGATACAGCGATGAAGCCGATAACGAACCATTTCTCATTCTCCATGATGAACGGATGCAGGGTCTTTAAGAAGGATACGGATGTATACGCTGCACCGATGATGGAGGTGATAGCTGCAAACAGGATAACCAGACCGAAGATCTTGTAACCGATGATGCCTGCGCCTGCCTTAAAAGCTGCTGCTGGCGGGCTTGCTACCCATGCTTCGCTTCCAACAACTTCCGGAGTTGCTGTAACAACGCCTAAAACTGCGAGGAACAGTAAAATTCTCATAACACCCGATACGCTGACGCCCATTAATACGGAGCGGCGAACGTGCGGAAGATCCTTGGTTCCGGAGAAACCTGCATCTAGAAGACGATGTGCACCGGAGAATGTGATGTAACCGCCGCAGCTTCCGCCAAGCAGGGTAATAATCGGGAATACCAGATTCGGGAATTCGTTCAGATGTCCAACGCTGCTGATTGCCTCAACAACCGGAGGTTTGGAACGGAATGCTACATAAAGTACGGTAACAATCATGATGCTTCCTAAGTATTTGGTCAGCTTATCCATGAAGTTTTTCGCATCCTTGGATAAGAAGATCAGGATACCGATGACACCGGCTACAACGGTTCCGACTTTCAGCGGAAAACCGAATACGATGTTAAAACCGGTTGCGGCGCCGCCGACGTTACCGATATTGAATACCAGACCGCCGAGAGACACAAGAAACGCAATGAAATATCCGAGTCCCGGAACAACTTTATTTGCGATATCCTGTCCACGCATACCGGACACACCGATGATGGACCAGATATTTAACTGGGTTGTAACATCCAGAAGAATGGTGCAGATGATTGCCAGTGCGAAAATAGAGCCATACTGACCGGTAAAGGTTGCAGTCTGTGTCAGGAAACCAGGTCCGATCGCGGACGTTGCCATCAGGAACGCGGCGCCAATCAGGGCTGTCGTGTTCGCATTACTTTTTTTCTTTTCTCCCATATTTTTCTTCTCCTTATATACGTATTAGCGGAACAGATTTTTAATCTCCACTCCCTCGGCTACCAGGGTCTCACGAATGTTCTTTACGAACTCCAGCGCTTTTGGGTTGTCTCCGTGTACACAGATGGAATCTGCCTTGATGGAAATGTCGTTTCCGTTGATGCTCTCAACTTTCCCTTCTTTTACCATTCTTACGACACGTTTGATTGCCAGGTCTTTATCTTTGATGACTGCTCCCGGAAGTTTTCTGGAAACCAGGGTTCCGTCATCGTTGTATGCACGGTCTGCGAACACCTCGCTCGCTGCCTGTAAACCAACCTCCTCGGCTGCCTTGATCATCTGGGATCCTGCCAGACCCATGAAGATGATATCTTTATCTACTTCATAGACTGCTTCACACATAGCTCTCGCCAGCTTCTCATCAACAGCTGCCATGTTGTAGAATGCACCGTGCGGTTTTACGTGCTGGATTTTTACGCCCTGGCTCTTAGTAAATGCGCTCAATGCGCCGAGCTGGTATTTCAGATATGCTTTCGCTTCTTCCGGAGTTACCACCATGTTTCTTCGACCGAAGCCCATCAGATCCGGAAATCCCGGATGTGCTCCTACTGCGGTTCCGTATTTCTTTGCCAGTGCGATGGTCTTATCCATAACCATCGGATCACCTGCATGCCATCCACAGGCTACGTTGGCGGAAGACACGTACTGAAGAATTTCTTCATCCATACCAATCGTATAGTTACCGAAGCTCTCACCTAAATCACTGTTTAAATCGACATAAAACATGGTTCATTCCTCCCTTTCTTAGCTCACACATCTCATTTTTGCGGCTTAACGTTTCTTCTGTCTGTTTTCAACAACCATCGGAAACTATTTTTAAGATGAGATGTTTTTTGTATGTTCCCCTTGTTTTTTTGCTTCTAATGATATTTTATCTGACTTTTATGTATTTTTCAATCATAATTTTAATATTTTTTAAAATAATTTAATTTATATACAAAAATCGTGCAAAAACGCACGTTTTAGGCGTGCGTTTTTGCACGATGTGATTTTTTGCACCTTTTTACCATTCATTCCTGCACCCGGTTTACCAGACAACCGTTTTCGTCCTTCCTCCTGATACAGTTTTTCTGCTTTTTCTACTTCTCCCCGTCTTCCCGCTCCATCTTCCGTTTCATTGAGAACCGGGTGACACCGAGCAGCGCCGCCGCCCGCGTCAGGTTATTGCCGGAAAGTTTCAACGCCTCCGACATATATCGTTTCTCCAGCGCCGCGACCTCCTGCTCGAGGTCGATCGGTCCTTTTTTCAGATCTTTCAGATAGATGCAGTCCCCGCTCTCCGGCCTTGCCTCCCGCTCGACCGGCGCCAGCTCCACGTGTTTTTCCAAGATATTTCCCTGGCTGAAGAGAAAACAGCGCTCAAAAATATTTTTAAGCTCCCTGACATTGCCCTTCCAGTCATACAAGAGCAGCTCCCGCATGAAATCCGGATCCACTTTTTCAATATTGCGGGCAAAGGCTTTATTATAATAGTCAAGGTAATAGTCACAGAGCACCGGGATATCCTCGCGCCGGTCACGAAGCGGCGGAATCTCGATCTGCATAACATTCAGCCGGTAGAACAGATCCTCCCGGAATTGCCCCGCCTTGATCGCCTCCTCGAGATTTCTGTTCGTCGCCGCAATGATCCGAACATCAACCGCCGTGTCCTCCAGCGCGCCGATCCGCTTAAATTTCCGGTCATCCAGGAAGGTCAGAAGTTTCGTCTGCATCGCCATCGGCAATTCGCCGATCTCGTCCAAAAAGACCGTACCGCCGTCCGCCAGCTCAATCAAGCCCTTTTTCGTCTTGAGCGCCCCCGCAAACGCGCCGCGCTCGTAGCCAAAGAGCTCGCTCTCCATCAGATTTTCCGGAATCGCACCGCAGTTAATGCGTACCATCAGGTTATCCTTGCGGGCGCTGTTCGCATGAATCTGCCGCGCCACAACTTCCTTGCCCGTTCCCGTCTCCCCGCGCAGGAGTACATTGACCGACAAATTTTCCCCAAGCACCTGAATAAGGTGCCGGATCCGGGCAGCTGCCTCACTGACACCTAAAAACTGCGGCACATCGCCTTTCAGGAAGACGAGTGAATCCCGGTTGCGCTTCTGCTCCAGACACCGCTTGATCAGCATATCGATCTCATCCACATCAAACGGCTTTAAAATATAATCATATGCACCGCGCTTCGTCGCCTCAACCGCCTGGGAGACGGAACCGTACGCCGTCATCATGATGACCTGCAGTTCCTCATCTGCATTTTTGAAATTGACAATCTCATCCATCCCGACACTGTTTTCGAGGAGATTGTCGAGAAGGAGCACACCCGGATGATATTTCCTGACAAACTCCAGCCCTTCCTCGACGGTTGCGGCTGAATAGGCGTCATATCCCCTGTCTTTCAGTCCTTCCTCCAGTGTATAGCGAATCAGAAATTCATCGTCCACAATCAAAATTCGATCCATGTGCATCCTCCTCCCTGTTTCATAACATTATACTCTAAATACTAAATTCGTGAAATACCTCATTAAATGGTCACACTATACCATTTTCCCCGGAAATTTTAAAACCACGTCTGTCCCTACCCCCGGCTTGCTCACGATCTCCATCGTTCCTCCATTTGACTCCACCAGGCGGCTCACGATTGAGAGCCCAAGCCCGGTTCCGTTGATGCTCTTTGTATAAAATGGTTCCAGCGCCTTGGAGACTTCTTCCTCCGTCATGCCTTTTCCGTTGTCCCGCACCGTCACAATCACTTCTTTCTCCTGCGCGGCTGCCATAAGCTTAATCTGTCCCTCGCGGTCCGGTACCAGCGCCCTCAGGCTGTTGCTGATCAGGTTGTGAATGATCTGGCGAAACTCATTTTCATTGAGACACGCCCTCAGTCCCTCTTCTGCCTCCACAAAAAGCGATGCGCGGCGGCTGTCCGGTCCTTTCGCATAGATCATTCCGATCTCCTTTAAAACACCGGTCACAGAAATCTCCGTTTTCGGTGATTCACGCCGGATTGACAAAGTCAGAAGGTTCATGATCAGCGCCGTGACACGGTCGATCTCATGGATCATGCTGTCACAGAGCATTTTATCGCCGTCCTTGACCGTCCTGCCCTTTAAAAGCTGAATGCCGGAGCGGATGCCCGCGATCGGGTTCTTGATCTCATGCGCCAGCGTCGCTGCCATCCGGCTGGTATATTCCATTTTCGTGTAATTATCCATGTTTTTGAGCAGCCCCTCAAAGGTAACCGCCAGCTGTCCGATCTCGTCGTGGCGGCTGACCGCCTCAAAACGGTATTTCTGATAACTGCCCTTGTTTTCCTCGATTTCCTTACAGGTATGGCTCATCCGGCGGATGGGGCGCGTGATACTGTGGGAAATGAAAATGCTTGCCTGGCAGATGAGAATCAGCGACGCGATCGCGCCGACTACCAAATAGCTCTGCTGCTCTAAGATGCGTTCCCCGAATATTCTCTCATCCATCCGGTACTCCAGCCGCCAGCCAAATGGATTGTCCCCCTTGCTGACTGCCAGTACCGATGTGTTTTCCCAACGGGTTCCAGCCGTGATCTCCTCACCGTCACGATCCAGAATCCGAATCCGCCCGCGCTCAAAATTCCGGTATTTTTCCGCGATCTCCTCCTCCGGCAGACGCTTTTCCAGAAAATGCAGATCGCGGTTTACATCCTCAAACAGCGTATCCGCCAGCTCCAGCTCGCTGTTTTTCTGCATCGTGTAGCCATTATAATAGGAAATCACGCTGAAACTTCCGATGACAAGGATTCCCACCAGAACAAAGGGAATCATGACCTCATTTTCAATCTGGAAAAACCAATTTGAAAGACGTTTCAGCCATTTATTCATCGCTCGTTTTCGCCTCCTTCTCGCTGTTGTCTGACAGCTTCATGTTTCCAAATGCCCGCCTTTAGCAAGCACGTTTTTTCCATATACTCTCCAGCACCGGGGCAAGGACAAAAACCAGGGTCGAACACAGCGTCACCGGAAATCCCCAGTAAACCGGCAGCTCGCGTGGCTGAAGCAGCACCGTCCCGGTTACCCCTGTCACAAATGCCGCCCATGCGCCCGTCCTCGTTGCCCGCTTATAATAAAGCGTGCCGTAGAGAAGTGGCGTCAGAATTGCTGAAAACAATCCCCAGATATCCGCGCCGAAAAACAGGCTGTTGGACGGTGGATTTAAGGAGAGCAGAAGCGCCAGCGTTCCGCCGAGAAAGATAAAGAGCTGCGTCAGCCCCAGGATACGGTCCTCTGTTTTCTTCCATTTTCCATACTGCGCCGCCACATCGTAGGACATCATCGAGCCAATCAGAAGCAGCTGCGAGTTCGCCGTCGACATGCACGCGCCGATCACGCTGATTAAGAAAAATCCGCTGAACCGCGATCGGAGCAAATAATTAATTGCGTAGACAAAAATATCGTCTGATCCGAAGTAATAGGACAGATAAGGAAACAGGATCCGAAGCCCCAGACCGATCTGGGTCAGGCAGAAATAAAAAAATGTCAAGAACACCAGCGAACAGATCAGGACTTTCCGCGCCGTCTCACGGCTCTTTGCCGCCACAATCCGGATCAGATACTGTGGGTTCGCTGCCAGCCCCATACCCCAGCCAAAAAACATCGTGAGGTACATGGTAAGGCTGTAATCTTTCATCAGATTTCCAAAACTGTCCGTCCCGCTGCCCGCCGCATTTCGACTAAACACCTCCGCGTTTGTCAGAAATCCGCTTCCCTCTATTCCTCCGACCACGACAAAATAGACAACCACTATACTGATCGTGAGCATGATAAGGTTGCCGCCATCCGTCTTGGTAACTGAATTGAATCCTCCAAAGGTAGAATACAGAATAAACAGATAAACCAAAAAAATTGCAACTTTATAATCAATATTTAAAAGCGTCGCCGCCGCAATTCCAAATCCCTTTATCTGGATCACCAGATAAAAAACGTAACCGCCCGAGAGCAGCAGCGCACAGCAGGTCCGCAGAAAGCGGGAATGGTAGCGCTCCCCGATAAACTGCGGGATCGTGAGCATGTCGCAGTCATAGATACGACCGCTGATGAGATACAGCAGCCCCGCGCCGATGAACCACGGGATAACCGTCACAGCGATCACGGAGGTTCCATTTTCAAAAACATTGCCCGTGTATCCCAGAATGGTCGCAGCGGACACCCAGGTCCCGACGAAGGTGGAAAACAGCCGCCAGAACCCGCATTTCCGTTCTCCGATAAAAAATTTCCCAATCGAATCGCTCTCACCGAACGATGATTTTCCTATGATCAGGATAATCAGCGAATAGACGCTGAAACAGACCAGATAATCAAATGTTCTACTCATACTCACTGATGTTCACCCTCGTAGACGGCTTCCAGCCAGCCTTCTTCCGTCTCCGGCTGCCGTCTCAGCCGGTAATATCCGCAGATGCTCCCCTCTTCTCCAAACGTATCCCGCACAAATACCTGTTTCGCACCATTTCGGTATGCCTGATGGATCACGCGACGCAGCACACCGTCAAGCTCTTCCGGCTCACAGCGCTCGATCGTGAGGTAGGCGAGCCCTTTCTCCGGGACATTTCTCTGATCGAGCACATAGTGCCAGTGCTTATTTTCGCCCTCCAGGTACGGTGCCAGCTCTTTTTCGTACTCCAGACTTACGAGCGTCAGCCCGCGTGCCGGGATCGTAGGACCTGCTGCCGCCCGGTTTTTCTCCTCCAGAATCTCCTCCATCTTCTCCGGCGGGTAAACGCCCATACCGATCTTAACCAGCGTCCCGGCGATGATGCGGACCATGTTGTAGAGAAAGCCGCTGCCGCTGATCCGGATGGTAATAAGGTCATTTACCTTGGTGATATCTAAGCTGTAGATGGTCCGCACCGTCTCCTCCGCCTGGGTCCGCACCGTACAAAAGCTCTTAAAATCGTGCTCGCCGATGAGATAGGATGCCGCTTTCTGCATTTTCTCTAAATCCAGATTGAAATAGCAGAAATAGCTGTATAAGCGCTGCAGCGGCATATCGATCTTGCGGTTCAAAATCTTGTATTCATAGGTTTTCACGCAGTTTGCCTTGCGTGGATGGAAGGTAAGCGGCACCTCCTCCGACGCCTGGATCCGCACATCGTCCGGCAGGCGCTGGTTGAGTGCAAAGCAGATCTTATCCCCCGGAATCCGGCTCTCGGTATCGAAAACTGCCACATTTCCCATCGCATGGACACCCGAATCCGTCCGGCTCGCCCCGATGACCTGGATATCCTCTTTTAAAAGAGAAGAAAGCGCCTTGTTTAACACTTCCTCGATCGTGACTCCGTTGGGCTGTAGCTGCCACCCGCAGTAGGCGGTTCCATCGTAGGAGACCACCAGTTTAATTCGTCTCATATATATTCCTCTATTTCTATATTTATCCTCAAAAATATATTTTCTGCTATTTATCATACCATATAATCCCCTTTTTTTGACAGATATTTTTTCATTGACCGTCTTTTCCTATGCAAAAAGCATCTTTGGATCCTTTCATCCAAAGATGCTTTTTTCTTAACATTTCCCATATGCTACCAGCGGTTCTCCCTCACTTACCCCCAGTGACAAGGTATAGTAAAAGACCATGCCGTCAAGCTCTGATTCATAACGATACATCAGGCTGCCGTCAAGCCGCCGGATTTCTCCCAGTAAATCTCCTTTTTTCAGGCAGCTTCCTTCCCGGATAGCCGGATACCAGAATCCATTTCCCGGTGCCTCCAGATAGCGCATGATCCGAATCTCCCTTTGCTCTATTTTCCCGGATGGAAGTACCTCTGATTCCGGGGAGCTTTCTGAATCTTTTAAATTCATTCCTTTGACTGATTCCAGAATACTTTCTGGCAAAATATCCAGATGAACCAGCAGTTCATACAGGTTTATCCGATATGCATCCACCTCCCGTTCTGTCCAACGTCCCAGTCCGCCCCGTTCTAGTAGAAGAGCCGGGATTCCTTTCTGCGCTGCCCAGCTGTACAGACCATTTTTCGCCGTTGATGCCACTCTCCACGACAAAGACAGCGCTCTTGCCGCTGCAGCCGCCTTTTTTTCTACCGTCTCGCCTGCTGCCACCGGAAAAAAGGCAAACGGAACTACCATCTCGTGAATATCTCCACTATGGAGATCCACGAGGAAGTCCGCATCTGGATACAGATACGTTTCCACAGCTGCTGCTATCTTCGCTGACCGGCTTCCCATTTCCGTTCCCGGAAATGCCCGATTTAAATTGACACCATCCTCCGGTACCAGCTGCTTGATTTCCTTATAAAATCCACCTTCATTAGCAATCGGAAGAAATACAACCTCTCCCTTCATCTGCCTCGGATCCAGTTCCTGAATCAGACGGGAAACTGCCAGAATTCCTATGTACTCACAGCCATGTACCCCCGCTGTAACAATCAACCGTTTTCCCGGTCTTGAACCACAGAAAGCCGCCGCTTTCAGGCTGCATTCCTCATCCACCGGAATTTTCAGCCACTGCTTCGTGCCTGCCTCCACCTTCGTTTCATATATTTTCATGTTCTATTTCCTGTTCTGAGAACTTTTCTGCTCCTTTTACTCAATTCCATCTAAACGATCGCCTGCAGCAGCCTGCGCGCATATTCATCCGTTGTCTTTCCCAGCTCCCGGACCGGACGGCATTCTGTGATATGTCCGCGGTATAAAAACAGCACCTCATCGCACAGATAGGTAACCGACGTCAAATCATGCGTAATAAATACATACGTCAGATTCAGTTTCTCCTTTAAATCTATAAGCAGATCCATAACCTGCACCTGCGTATGTGCATCCAAAGATGAAATCGCCTCATCGAACAGAATTATCTCCGGTTCGCAGGCTACCGCCCGGGCAATGCAGACTCGCTGGAGCTGACCGCCGGACAATTCATGGGGATATCGATCCAGAAAATCTGCACTTAGTCCCACCATCTCCATCAGCTCTCCGGCACCTTTTTTTATTTTCTCTCTTGAAAGCTTCCGGATTCCCTTTTTACGTGCTGCTGCCCGCTGTCCCTCCGCCAGAATATCCCGTATACGGAAACGCGGGTTCGCCGAGGTTGTATAATCCTGAAAAACAATACTGATTTTCTTCTGCAGATTCTTTCTCCCCTGACGGTTTCGATAAATCTCCTCCCCATCCAGAAGCACCTGCCCGGAATCCGGTTTTAAAAGTCCGCAAAGGACACGTCCAACCGTCGATTTTCCGCTTCCGGTTTCTCCTAAGATCCCCAGGCAGCTTCCCTTTTCCACCTGCAAAGATACGTCAAACAGCACCTGGTCCCTGGAGGTTCCAAACAATTTATCCTGACGCTCACTCCGGAAGCTGACACATATATCTTTTAATTCAAGCATAATTCCTCCTGATTATCCAGGCAAAGCCGGTAGCGCTCCATGACCGAGCGCCGTGTCTCTGCAAGCATCCGTGTATACGGATCCTTTGCATGCCTTAAGATATGTTCAAAATCGCCCTGTTCGACCAGTTTTCCTCCATTCATCACGACGATCTCGTCCGCAATCTTCGAAACCGCCCCCCAAATCATGGGAGATAAATATCATCGCCGTATGACTTTCTTCCTTGATCCGCTGAAATTCCTTCAAAATTTCAGCCTGGGTGATGGCATCGATTGCCGTTGTCGGTTCATCTGCCACCAGAAGTGCCGGCTTCATCGCCAGTGCCAGCCCAATCATGATTCTCTGAAGCATTCCTCCGGAAAGCTGGTGTGGATACTGCCCCAGCACTTCCTCCGGATTATGAATTCTCATTTTTTCCAATACTTCCAGGGAAATCTCCCGGATCTTTGCCCGATCCCAATCTGTATGGGCTGCAAAGGTCTCGGCCATCTGGCTTCCAATCCGGTAAAGTGGATCAAAGCAGGTCATCGGATTCTGGAGAACCATGCCTATCTTCTGCCCACGCAGCCGCCGCAGTTCATCCCGTCCTGCCCGGCATAGATCCTTTCCCTCAAACCATGCCTGTCCTTCTATCCGGAACTGGCGGTCCAGAAGTCCCAGAATTGCTTTTACCGTCATGCTTTTTCCGCTTCCGGATTCTCCCAGAATACCCAGGCACTGCCCCGGCTCTACCTCAAAGCTTACATTCTCGACCAATTTTTTCTGTTTATTTCTGATTTTCAGTTCTACATTCAGTCCATCCACCCGCAGAATCGGCTGCACCCGCTCATGATTCAGGCTCATTTCTGCACCTCCTTCGGATCCAGCACATCCCGCAGGGCATCTCCCATCAGGTTAAACGCTGCTACCAGAATTACCACCGCAATTCCCGGAACCAGCATCTGTACCGGATTGCTGGTGAGGACATTCTTCGCCTCGCTCAGCATCGCTCCCCATTCCGGTGTCGGTGCCTGTACACCCAGTCCCAGAAATGAGAGGGTTGAAATATTGATAATCGCCCATCCGACATCCAGAGAGGATAAAACTGCCAGATCTGCCGCAATTGACGGTACAAGATGGCGAAATAATATAAAAGATTCTGGTGTTCCTATACATCGTGAAAAGCGCACAAAGTTCCGGTCACGATACTGCATAACACCTGTCCGGATCATCCGCGCATACCAGGCCCATTTAATAAACACATTGGCCAGAATTACATTCTGCACGCTGATTCCCAACAGGGCTACCACTGCAAACACCATGATCTGGCTCGGAAATGAAAGCATTACATCGACTGTGCGCATGATCACCTCTTCCACGATCCCGCGGAAATAACCTGCCAAAAGTCCCATCAACGCTCCCAGGCCAATCGTTCCAAGCATGGTCAGGACTGCCAGCCCCAGCGTCGGACGGATTCCATAAATCATTCTCGACAAAATACACCGTCCCAGATTATCGGTACCAAGTGGATACTGCTGGCTGAATCCGGCAAATTTATTTAAAATATCCGTTGCATACGGATCATTCGGTGCGATAAACGGTGCAAAGATCCCTATGAGCGCCACGATAAGCACCAGACCAATCGTTCCAACGGCCGCCCGGTTTCGAATCAATCGTCCTACCATCAATGACTCTCCTTTCTAAGACGCGGATCTGAAATTGTCTGAAGAATATCAAATAATAAATTAAATCCGACAAATAGTACTCCGATCAATAGCACATACGTCTGGATCACCGGATAATCCCGGTTAAAAATCGAGCTGATACAGAGTGTCCCAAGCCCCGGCCAGGCAAATACATTCTCAACGACGAGCGTTCCGGAAATCAGCTGCGGTATGCTCATTCCGATCGCTACAATACAAGTATGCATCGAATTTTTCAAAATGTGTTTAAGAAGAATCTGCCGGTTTGGAATGCCTCTCACATTGGCATAGAGAACATAATCCTGTTTCATGTTTTCCAACATATTATTGCGGATCAGGCGGATATACGTCGATATATAACTCAATGATACCGTAAACGATGGCAGAATCAGGTGTTTAAAGCTCCCGCTTCCGCTCGTTGGAAGCAGATCCAGCTTGATCGAAACCAGCCAGATCAGAAGAAGCCCTACCCAGTATGCAGGCATCGCCGTTGTCATAAAAACAATCGCCCGCATGATGCGGTCAAACACACCATCCTTATAAACGGCACAGAGCACTCCAATCGGAATGCTCAGTACCAGAACCATCACAAACGATACACCCGCAAGCTGCAGAGTCGCCGGAAGACAGCGCATCAGTTCGCCCGCAACTGTACGGCTCGGATTGACGTAACTGATTCCAAAATCTCCCCTCAGACAGTCAGCCAGCCAGGAAATATATCGTATCAGATATGGTTTGTCCAATCCAAGTTCCGCCCTTACCTGTGCCACCGCTTCTTCTGTAATAATCGGTACCTGGCGGATGCGCAGTGCCACCTCCGCCGGATCGGATGGTATCAGGTTAATAAACACAAAACACACAAACGAAATGATAATAAGAAGCGGAATTGCCGACAGGATTCGTTTTATGATATATTGTTTCATTTATTTTTCCTTTATTTCTTCTCTCCAAAATAGAAATCAGCGAACGGAACCTCATACTGAGTCTGCGTAAAATGGAAGCCCTGCAGATCCGAACGGTAGATTGCCTTATTGCACTCATAAGTAAGCGGAATATAGACCGCATCCTCATGCAGACGGGTCAGCACAAATGTATACAGCTCCTGACGGCGCTCTTCATCCGTGGAAACCAGGATCTCTGTAATCGCATCATCGATATCTGCCTTATCTTCCAGTCCCTGCTGTGCCGCAAAATCTCCATAAACCGGAGCGCGCATCGCCGCCAGGGAGGACTGCGGGTCATACGGAGTTCCCCAGCAGATATTAAATACCATGTCAAAGTTTCCAGCCTTCATACTATCACGGTAAGACTGTTCTTCCTCTCCATGAATGTTCAGGGAGACACCCAGCTTCTGGTATTCGCTCTGGAGGTACTCCGCAATCGCTTTTTCCGTCACACTATCGCTGTTATAAAGCAGCTCCAGTTCCATTTTCTGGCCGTCTTTTTCACGTACGCCGTCTCCAGCCAACGTCCAGCCTGCTTCCTCCAGCATCTTCGTTGCTTCTTCCACATCATACTCATATGGGGGCAGATTGATATCGCAGTAAGGAACGGTAGATGCAAACAGTGTATCCGCCGGCTGTTCCAGACCATAAAAAATACCTTCTGAAATCGCTGCTTTGTTTGTCGCATGCTGAAGTGCCTTACGCACTTCCTTCTCATCCAGAATATCACGGGTTGTATTCAGTACAATCTGCCGGGTCGAGGTCGGATCCGATAACGCAACCGTAAAATTGTCATTTCCCGTATACTGGTTAATTGCATCCGCATCAATCATATTTTTACCGAAAATCAGATCAATTTCCCCTTTTTCCAGTGCCATGATACGCGTCTGATTATCCGGTATTACTTTTACCGTAATCTTTTTGATGGACGGCTGCTCCCCCCAATAGTTTTCGTTTGCTTCAAATACTGCATACTCATCTGTCACAAAATCGGTCAGGACATATGGACCTGTTCCAATGTATTCGTTTACGCCATCCTTTGTGCTTCCGTCCTTCATCGCCTTCGGAGAAATCATTGCAAACGGACGGGTAACTCCCAACTCTGTCAGCAGAGGATAGTACGGCTCCGACAGTTCGATCACAAAGGTTTTATCATCCGGAGCCGAAACCCCAACCAGAAGATTCATCATTTCCAGCCAGGTGTGACGATCTTTGTTTTCAATGATTGCATCAAAGTTTGCCTTGATCGCGTTGGCGTCACACACCTCTCCGTCCGAAAATTTCACTCCATCACGGATGTGGAACGTGTAGGTCTTTCCATCTTCACTGATATCCCAGCTCTCTGCCAGGCAGCCCTCATACCCATTTTCTGTAATATTGACTAAGGTCTCGTAGAGCATTTCCTGTGCATACATTTCACCTGCATACAGATGTGGATTCAGATCACGGATATCCCGATAATTAACAAATACCAGTTCATCCTTCGTGCTCTCTGCCGATGCACTCTGCTCTGATTTTGTCCCTTCTGTACTGTTTGAAGCGTTTCCGCCACATCCAGCCAAGACAGCCATGGAAAGAACACCAGCTGCCGCTATGAGTCTTTTACTTTTTTTCATATATGTCCTCCTGTTATGCCTGACGCAGGTTTGAAAGCCTGCATTTCTTTTATCTACTTTGTTAAAACAATTCGTTTTTACCGGCAGATAAAAGGATAACATAGTTACGCACAACTAACCACTATCGTTTTACAGGGGGATTGCTATAACGATTTGTTATATCTAAACAATTAAAGCATTTTTTTGAAATGTTCTAAAAACCACGCTGCCTCCGCACTCAGCTTTTCTTCATTCTGGTAAATATATCCGATTACCAGAAATGGTTCACTATTCCGGATCTTCAGATTACGGATTGGATATTGTTTATAATCCTCATATAAAAAATCAATTCCCAGGCTGCAGATATCGCTCTGCATCAGGAGATTCATTGTCATATGATCGCTATTGGTATGTACAACCGTATTCAGCATATCCGTGCTGATCGCTCCCAGGCTCACATGGTTTAAATGATGCTCCATTGAGAAAAAATCCCGGATTCCGCTGACGAATTTTAACTGCGGAAGCTCGGTAAAATCGATACTCTCATCCTCATAACGCGGATGATTTGGTCCCACATAAACACAGGCAGGTTTGACATCCAGTTCCTGAAAAGACAATTTTTTGTGGGACAAAATATGCCGGAATGCCGGAACCTGTTTCTGTGCTACATACACAATCCCCAACTCCGAAATTCCCTGGGATACCTGATCACTAATCTCCTCCACACTGCCTTCCCGGTGGGAAATCTGGCACTCGCAGCCATATTTCTTATAAAAATCTGTCAGAAGCCTCGCAATCATGTTGCTCGGGTAGGTAGAAACGGTAAATTTCCGTTCCTGCGTATCTTCTGCCAGCGAGTTAATAAGACTCACATGATTTAAAATATTGTGTGCATACTCCCGGACCGTTTCTCCATATGGGGTAACCCTGAGCCCTCTGCTTGTCCGCTCAAATAACGCACGCCCCAGCTCCTGTTCCAGCATCCCGATCACCTTGCTGACATTTGGTTGGGATGTGTATAGGCATTCTGCTGCCTGATTAAAACTGCCTTTTTCACAGGCAACCATAAAATATTCAAGCTGTTTTAATTCCATTGAAGTCCTCCTTCTGTTGTTCTCCATTCCACCTTATGTTAGCTGCAACTAACCAGAATACAAAAATCAAGAGGCACACAGCTTGCGCAGCCTATGCACCTCTCTTTCGATTCCAAAAGTGCCTACCCGCGGACAGTAACCCCTTTTTCGCTAAAAAACGATCCGCAGTACAATCACAATTCCCAGATAAGCCAGAAGAATCAAGTAGGTAATCCGGTCTCTCCTCTCATAATGCAGCGGCTTCATCTTGGTCCGCCCACTTCCGCCCCGGTAGCAGCGCGCCTCCATCGCCATCGCCAGATCCGTCGCGCGGCGGAACGCCGATACGAAAAGCGGTACCAGAATCGGGATCATGCTCTTTGCCCGCTGTACAAGATTGCCAGATTCAAAATCAGCACCTCTCGCCATCTGTGCCTTCATGATCTTATCCGTCTCCTCAATCAGGATCGGGATAAAGCGCAGCGCGATCGACATCATCATCGAGATCTCATGCACCGGCACATGGAGACGGTTCAGACATCCAAGGCTCTTCTCCAAGCCGTCCGTGAGCTGGTTCGGGGTCGTCGTCAGCGTCATGACAGAGGAACCAATCACCAGATACATCAGGCGCAGACCCATGAAAACTGCCAATCGCAAGCCCTCATGCGTCACTTTTAAGAACCCTATCTGGAAAATCACCCGTCCATTTGTCAGAAACAGGTTAAAGCTGATACTGATAAGTAACAGGAACACGATCGCCTTGAGTCCTCGCACGATAAATTTAAATGGTACGCGTGAGGCGCGGACCGCCATCGCCAGAAATACGGTCGCTACCGCATAGCAGAGCAGGTTATCCGCGAAAAATAATGAAATAATGTAGATCAGCGTTCCAAACAGCTTGGTACGCGGATCCAGCCGGTGAACCACTGATTCGACCGGATAATACTGTCCGATTGTGATATCCCGTATCATTGTTTCTCCCTCCGCTTGTTATACAGCGCCAGAATCGCCTCCCACGCCTCTTCTACCGTCGTGATCGCGTCGTCGATCGGAATCCCGCGCTCCCGAAGTCCCTGCACTACATAAGTGATCTGCGGCGCGGCAAGACCGATCGCCTCTAATTCCTTGTAATGGCGGAATACCTCCTTCGGCGTATCGTCAAACATCTTCACGCCGTCGTTCATGACCATGATGCGGTCCACGTAGCGCGCCATGTCCTCCATGCTGTGGGAAACCACCAAAATCGTCAGCCCGTGCTCCCGGTTCAGGCGCTCGATCTGACCTAAAATCTCATCGCGCCCCTGCGGATCGAGTCCCGCCGTCGGCTCGTCGAGGATCATCATCTCCGGACGCATCGCCAGTACACCCGCGATCGCGACGCGGCGTTTCTGTCCGCCGGAAAGTTCAAACGGGGACTGCTTATAAAATTTTTCATCCATGCCGACCAGCTTTAAGGCATGGCGGGCACGTTTTTCCACCTCTTCCTGCGGAAGCCCCAGATTTTTCGGTCCGAAACAGACGTCTGTAAAAATATCTGCCTCAAAGAGCTGGTACTCCGGATACTGGAACACCAGCCCCACTTTACTCCGCAGATCCTTTAATTTATAACCCTGGCTGTAAATGCTGACACCCTGATACTTAATGTCGCCGCTGGTCGGCTTGATCAGACCGTTTAAATGCTGAATCAGGGTCGATTTTCCCGATCCGGTATGACCAATCAGACCGACAAATTCGCCGTCCTGAATCTCAAAACTTACGTGCTTTAATGCCTGGCGCTCTAACGCCGTGCCCTCGCCGTAGGTGTAGCACAAATCTTCTACCTGTATTGCCATCTCTATTCCTCTTTCAAAATCGGTACCAGTGCGTCCAGAAGCTCCGATTTACGAAGGATTCCATCCGGAAGCGGCATTCCCTTTTTCTGCAGCTCCCACGCAAGCTCCGTCACCTGCGGCACATCCATCCGGTATTGTTTTAGCTCCTCCACGCGGGAGAAAATCTCCTTCGGCGTGCCGTCCATCACGATATGACCGTCATCCATGACGATCACGCGGTCTGCATCGACCACCTCTTCCATATAATGGGTGATCAGCACCATCGTGATTCCTTCCGCCCGGTTTAACTCATGGACGGTGCGGATAACCTCCTTGCGTCCGTTCGGATCAAGCATCGCCGTCGGCTCATCGAGCACGATACATTCTGGTTTCATCGCCATGACACCCGCGATCGCCACACGCTGCTTCTGTCCGCCGGACAGATGGTTCGGGGACTGCTTGCGGTACATCGTCATCCCGACTGCCTTTAAGCTCTCATCCACTCGCTTCCAGATCTCCTCGGTCGGAACTCCGATATTTTCCGGACCGAATCCGACGTCCTCTTCCACTATATTTCCTATGATCTGGTTATCCGGGTTCTGAAAGACCATGCCCGCATTTTTGCGGATATCCCACAGATGCGCCTCGTCCCTCGTATCCATCTCCGATACAAAAAGCGTACCGTCGGTCGGGCTCAAAATGCCATTGATCTGCTTGGCAAATGTGGACTTGCCGGAACCATTGTGTCCCAGGATCGCCACAAAGCTGCCCTTCTCAATCTCCAGATTCACATGATCCAGGGCGCGCTTTACTTCCTCTACCTGCCCCTCTTCATCGCGTCTTATATAATCAAATACAAGATTGACCGCTTTTATGATATTCATGTATTTTTCCTCCACAGTATGTCCGCCTGACCGGACATTACCGTTCATTGTAGAAGAATTTTCCCCGGTAGTCAAGCGGTTGTTCCGAATTGTTATCTTTTTTTGAAAATAAGTTTACTTTTTGTCTGCCCGCCCCAGGTACAGACTACCTATTTGATCGCATATTCCGCGTAAATTTCAAAGAAATCCGCGTCATTTTTCTCGAACTCCGAGGTCAGATCCAGACTGTCCCAGAGCCCGCTGCTGTAAGAAACGGAGATCGTATTGCTGAACCGGTCGTAGATCTCCTGAAAGGCGCGTTTTTTCCGCTCCTCGTAGATGCGCTCCTTGCGCGCCGCCGTCTCGTCCTCGTCGTAATCGTCCGTACATTTGAGCACATAGTACGCGTCGTCCGCATGGATCACCTGGCTGACTGCGCCCTCGGCAAGGGAAAATGCCTCTTTCTCATAGGCATCCGACTCATCACCGCGCCCCAGCACCCGGTCACTCACCGTCAGCCCCGCCTCCTCGGCACAGGACTGGAAATCGGCATCTTCCTGCGATGCCGCCCGCTGGAAGGCGTCTGCCTCGCTCTCATCCGATGTCTTTATCTGACTGACATGGATCACCTTTGCCTCACTGTCGCTGACCTCCAGCGCCACATTGTCCGTGAGCTGTCCCGCCAGCTTCTCCGCCAGACCATAATCCTCATAGATATGCTGGACATCCGCCTCTGTCACGCCCATCGAGTCAATCGCCGACTGCGGCAGACGCCCAAAATACTCGGCTGCTGCCCGGTCCATCGCCGCCCGCTCCTCTGAAGTCAGGGAAATCCCCCGATCGGCTGCCAGCAGGTTCATGATTTTCAGCTCATCCATAAACGAACGGATCTGTTTTTTTAGATACGTTTCAAAATCATCGCCCTTTTCTCCAACTGAAACGCCCCAGATCTGATCCGTACAGACCTCCTCATAGCGTTTTTTCTCCGTCATGGCAATCACCATCACTTCCGCGCGGGAATAACCCTTTTCATTCTTCTTTCCCACCACGATCGTGCTGCCGTCCGAGCCGCATCCAGTCAAAAGCCCCAGGCTGAGCGCCAGCCCCGCAAGCAGGGCACACGCCGCCCGGTGGATATGGTTTGTCTTCCTTTTCTGTTTCTGCATGGATACTCCCTTTCTCCTGCATATTTTAGCAATTCCTGTCACATATTCTCTCTGAGCGGCTGATTTATTACTGTTCACACATATGACCAGCAGCGCTGCGTTCTGTCAATCCTTCCACTCTGGTTCACGGTCTGCCACCACGTTTTCTTACGGCACTTTCGGTTCCAAAAGTGCCTACCCGTGAACAGTAACTTTCTTTCCATCCGCCATCCACCTCAGGCCGTATGCTTGAGCAGATCTTCTATCTTCTCCGGGCAGATCCGCTTCAATTCCTGATAGAGCCTTCCGACCGGCAGCCCCATCACATTCGTGTAAGAACCATCGATTCCGCGGATATGCGCGGCAAAACTTCCCTGAATGCCGTATGCACCCGCCTTGTCCATCGACTCGCCGCAGTCTACATACGCCTCGATCTCCGCATCGCTCATCGGATATACATCCACCCGCGTCTCAACCGCAAAGCAGCTCTCCCGATCCTCAGTCAGGATCGCCACGCCCGTGTATACACTGTGGCTGCGCCCCTGGATCCGTCCGATCATCTCAAGCGCCTCATCCCGATCCGCCGGTTTTCCTAAAATCTCGTCATCCACACTGACAACGGTATCGGAACCAATGATAATCCCGGAAAATAGGATTCCCGTCGTCCGCGCCTCCTCACGCACCTGCGCCATCACATCGCGCGCCTTCTGTCCCGCCAGTTCCATCACAACCTGCGCCGGTTCCGTACAGAGCGGATTTTCCTCCAAAGTGCTCGGATGAATCTCCGGTTTCAGCCCAATCCGCTCCAAAAGCTCCCTGCGGCGCGGAGACGCACTCGCCAGAATTAACCGGCAGGCTGGTTTGATATTTTCTATGTCTCTTCTCTGTTCCATTGTTCTGTTCTCATTTCCTCAGTTTCATTTAACGCTTAAATACACGTTATCCCTATATTTATACCATCTATCAGCCAAAATGAAAAGATCCGATGTTCGTTATATGAACATCGGATCGAGAATAAATGCAATCAAAATGCCTAAAATCGCGCCTGCTGCTACCTGTATCGGCGTATGCCCCACGTATTCCTTCAATTTTTCCTGTAATACCACGCCGTCCAGCTTGAGGAAATCATCGAAAAGCAGGCGGTTCAGAACTCTTGCCTGCTTTCCTGTCTCCTGCCGGACACCGATCGCGTCATACATAACAACCATCGCCAGAATAAAGCTGATGGAAAATTCAAAGCTTCCCACTCCGTACCGCAGCGCCGCCGCCGTTGCCAGCGAACATACAGTGGATGAGTGGGAACTCGGCATACCGCCGGATCCAATCAGACGCTCCGGGTTGAACGAATGGTTCAGCCCGATGTCCAGAATCGTCTTGAGCACCTGGGCGACCACCCACCCGGTCACGCCGGTCATCAGCGTCTGGTTTGATGTCAATTCCTGAAAAAAAGTCATGTTTCTCTCCTGTACTATCTTAATTCCTCTGTTTTCTTCCACACATATGCCACTGTCCTAAATCACTCGGTTCGTCATTAATATCCTATCAGCCAGTCATACAATTCCTGATATTTTCCAGCCGATGTCTGCCAGGAAAAATCAGCCGCCATGCCGCGGTCTACAATCTTATTCCACTCGCGCTTCTTATTATAATAGATGTATTTTGCATAGCGGATGCAGTCGAGCATCTCATGTGCATTGTAGTTAGCAAAGGAAAATCCTGTTCCGGTTCCATCGTATTCATTGTATGGCCATACAGTATCCTTGAGACCACCCGTCTCACGAACGATCGGCACGGTTCCGTAGCGAAGCGCCATGAGCTGGCTCAGCCCACATGGTTCAAACAGCGACGGCATCAGGAATGCGTCACAGGCTGCATATACCTTATGCGACATATCTTCCGAATAATAAATATTAGCGGAAACACGATCATTGTACTTCCAGTCATAGTGGCGGAACATATTTTCATACCGTTCATCTCCGGTTCCCAGCACAACCAGCTGTACATCTTCCGTACAGATCTCATCCATCACACACTGTACCAGGTCAAGTCCCTTCTGGTCGGTCAGACGGGAGACGATACCGATCATGAACTTTTTCTCGTCCTGCGCCAGTCCCAGCTCCGCCTGCAGCGCCTTTTTATTCTTGGATTTCTCCTTGCGGAATGTCTTTGCGTTATAATTTTGTACGATCCGTTTATCTGTCTCCGGATTAAATTCATCGTAATCGATACCATTTAAGATACCGCGCAGACTGTTGCTTCTCGCACGCATCAGGCCGTCCAGTCCCTCGCCGTAGAACGGAGTCTTAATCTCCTCCGCGTAGGTGTTGCTGACCGTCGTGATCGCATCCGCGTATACGATGCCGCCTTTTAACATATTGCCGTCTTTGTAAGCTTCCAGCTTATCCGGTGTAAAATAGTAGTCCGGCAGCTCAGAGAAATGCTGGATTGTCTTCACATCCCACACCCCCTGGAACTTCAGGTTGTGGATCGTCATGACGGACTTGATATCCCGGAAGAACTCGCCGCCGTGGAATTTGTCCTTGAGATGCACCGGGATAAGTCCCGTCTGCCAGTCGTGGCAGTGGATGACATCCGGCTTGAAGCCGATCACCGGCAGGGATGAGAGAGCCGCCTTGCAGAAGAAGGAAAACTTCTCCAGATCGTAATACCAGTCCCCATACGGGCGGTCACCCCAGAAATAACTCTCATTATCAATAAAATAGAAGGTCACGCCCTCATATTCATATTCCAGGATGCCCACATACCGGTTCTGTCCCAGATAATCCATATAAAAATGGTTCACATACTTCATTTCATTGCGGAATGACTCTTTGATGCACAGATACTTCGGGATCATGACACGCACATCAAAATACTGCTTATCAAAACATTTTGGAAGGGATCCGACAACGTCTGCCAAACCTCCTGTTTTGATAAATGGAACCGCCTCCGATGCAATAAACAGAATATTCTTCATAGCTACTACCTCCCAACCGTGCCCGCTCGCGATCTGGCACCCTATTAAAATTATTATACAATAGAATCAGGGAATTAGAAAGTAGGCGACAGAGAAAAAAATCGGGAAATATATGACAAATAGTTCCGATTTGCAGACTGTATTTTCTGAATTGGATATTTTGCATAGTACCGGATGAATTATAAATTTTACCGCTTCCTATGAAACAAAAATAAAAGACGGAGCCGAAAAGGAAATTATGTTTTCTCTTCGGCCCCGGCTTTTGTATAATCAGGGATTGATCTCCCTGTATTTCTTCATCGTCCGCGCAAACAGCTCGCCGTTGGACGGCGGCGTGTACGTGATCGCATTGGCTCCTGCCTCGATCGTCTCCAAAATCGATTCATTAGTCGGTCCTCCGGTCGCGATAATGGCAACGTCCGGATACTCCTTCCGGATCTCGGCTACCATCGATGCGGTGGCGGCAGCGCCTGATACATTTAAAATATCGGCTCCCGCCTCCAGTTTGCGGCGGACATCCGTGTGAACCGAAGCAATCGTCGCAATGACCGGAATGTCAACCACCCGCTTGATCTCCGTGATGACCTCATCCGCGATCGGCGCATTGACCACTACACCGTAGGCTCCCTGATGTTCTGCCTGAAGCGCCAGACGGACGGAACGCTTTCCTCCGGTCAGACCGCCGCCGACCCCGACAAACACCGGCACATCCGAGATGCTGATGATCGACTGTGAGATAGCTGCCTGCGGAGTAAACGGATAAACTGCGATGATCGCATCCGCGTTGATATTTTTGATGATTGCCACATCCGTTGAGAAGGCGATCGATTTGATACGCTTTCCAAAGATGCGGATTCCTGAACATTCACTGATACAATACGGACACATAATCGTGTGATCCCGCAGGGTTCCATTGTACGCCGGTACTTTTTTTTTCATAGGCAATTCTCCGTTCTTTTAGCTGCTTTCCTGACCTCTCTGTCCAGCTGTTTTATACAGGGGCAGTTTTTCAGTCCTGCATCTTTTATTTCCCCTTTATCTTATCATACACACATTTACCCATGCAATCAGTCACTTTCATAAATGTGTTACAATCGTGTTAAAAAGGCTTACAGCACTTTCGGCTCCAAAAAGCACCGCACGATTTTATACATCCCGCTTATAATCCAGGCAAATCTTGTCAACAATCAATGCGATAAATTCCGAATTGGTCGGCTTTCCTTTCCCTGTGCTGACGGTATATCCAAATAGATCGTTGATCGTGTCCATCTTGCCGCGGCTCCATGCGACCTCAATCGCGTGGCGGATTGCCCGCTCGACACGGCTTGAAGTGGTCTGGCGCTTCTTGGCGATGGTCGGGTACAGGATTTTCGTCACAGAACCGAGCATTTCTTTATCACTGACTGACAAAATAATCGCATCCCGCAGGTACTGATATCCCTTAATATGAGCCGGAATCCCAATCTCATGCAGAATCTGCGTCACATCGCTCTCCAGATTCTGTCTTTCATATTCCGCCGACACCATATACGGCTCCACCTTCCGGTTGCCCGCCAGGGTCGAAGCGCGGTTCCTGTAATTCTTCAGGCGATGTACCTTGTCTAAAACCGCCTCCTTCGAAAATGGCTTTACTATGTAATAACAGGCGCCCATCCGAAAAGCATCCGCTGTCAGATTCTCGCTGCTCGCAGCTGTAATCATAACAAAGGAAGTGTCAGCTGAACAGTCTTGATTTGTCTTGATGCGCTCCATAACCGAAATTCCATCCATTCCCGGCATCACTACGTCCAGAAATACAATATCCGGCTTTGTCTTTACGATCATATTATAGGCATCGGTTCCGTTTTCCGCTTTTCCGACCACCTGAATCTCCTTATCACTTTCCAGTATATTTCCAAGCATATCCAATGCCTGACGATTATCCTCTGCGATCGCAATCTTCATTTCTGCCATAATATTCTCCTCCTCGGCACCTGTGATGATTAAAATAATTATAAATTCTTTTTTTAACAAGTTTCAACTCGTTTTGATCGCGCAGTTCGACACTCAACGCTCATTTTGTCTATCAATTCTTTTGATGCAAAATAAATTACACAAGATGCAAACTATATATAAGCATGTATTGTAGCTAACCGTATCTGTTAAGATTCCGCTATAAACCTTCTACCGCCCAGCCGCCATACGCCTATCTAACGATCCCTTATCACCACGTTTTACCGATTCCGGTCGAAAGACACACAAAATACACGCAATTAAAAAGCCTCCACGACCGGTTTCTGAACATGAAAATTCCATCTTTGCAGATCAAGTTTCGATAAATTCCTATAAAAAAACAGAGTTACGCCATAGCCATACAACTATAACATACTCTGTTATCGTGTTAATGCAACTGGCTGCCATTTTACAGGCCCTATAGCTTTGCGTCGCAGCTTTTCAACTGTTTTGCCAAATATGTAATTTGCTCTATTATATACGCTTTTTTTATATCCTGTCAATAAAGAGAGCAAAAACTTTGTACTTTGCATGTTACTGTTCACACACGTGTGCCCAGCAACAGGATTTTGCCGATGCTGCGTATTCAAAATCGGCAAAATCTGCTGCCAGAACTGTATCATATGGAATTTTCAGTCCAGAAAATTCCCACTTGTAAACAGTTACTTTGCATCCAGATTCAATGTCCCAGCATATTCTCCACCAGAATCCCATACC
This sequence comes from Clostridium sp. AF32-7AC, assembly GCF_003477925.1. Classification (NCBI taxonomy): domain Bacteria; kingdom Bacillati; phylum Bacillota; class Clostridia; order Eubacteriales; family Clostridiaceae; genus Clostridium; species Clostridium sp. AF32-7AC. Next base: position 95,353 of record NZ_QUEG01000007.1, on the reverse strand, counting down.
CTCGCGTCGAATCCTGAATAAAAACGTGCGTGACTGCTCCGATGAGTTTTCCGTTCTGGATGATGGGGCTGCCGCTCATGCCCTGGACGATCCCGCCGGTCAGGGACAGAAGTTCCGGATCGGTTACGCGGATGACCATGTCCTTGTTGTGGCGGTTGGAAGAGTGGTCTATTTTCTGAATCTCAATCTCGTAGTCTTTCAATTCCCCGGACACGCTGCTGCGGATGCAGGCACGGCCTTTTTTGACGTCCTGACGGTAACCGATCGGAATTGCAGGGTTCTTTACCCGGCTTAAAAAGCGCGGATTTGCCGTCCCGAAAATGCCTTGATCCGTATTCGCCTCCACACTTCCCAGCCGCGACTGATTTCCATAGTAAATAACGCCCGACATCACGCCCGGCTTTCCGAAACTTCCCTTCTCCACGCCCAGAATCTCCGTATCGTATAGTTCGCCGCCGGAGGTCTGCACCAGAAGTCCCGTGTCGCCGTCGCTGATACCGTGTCCCAGCGCTCCAAACGCGCCGTTAGCACATACATAGGTCATCGTACCGATGCCCTGCGTATCGTCGCGGATCCACAGCCCAAGCTTATAGTCTCCCTCCTGCGTCTGTACCGGCGTCATCTGTACATCCATCGTCTCTCCCTCGCGGCGCACTGAAAGTGTCAGAGCCATATTTCCCGCTTCCTTGACCGCCCGTATCATATCTTTCTTGTCCGTCGCCGGCGTCCCGTTGATTGCCTCGATATAATCTCCAGAACGCAGGATCCCGTCCGCCGGATCTATCACTTCCCCCGTCTGTGCCGTCACCCTTCCGGTTCCAATCACCATCAGTCCATCGGATTTCATGTAAATACCCACCGGCAGCCCACAGGGAACCGCGTACTGGACGTCCGACACATCTACCTCGATATCCTTTAATTTCCATATTCCAAAGAGTTTGAGACTTAAACGGTACGTTCCCTCCTGTTCAGAATAGATGGAAAAGGGCTGGTTGAGCTGCAGATGGATCTGGTCGGACGGAATTTTAGAGCTGCCGTTTAGAACCACCTCCTCGCTCTCACTTTCCAGCAATGCCCGAAACGGCAGCCCAAAGCGAACTTGCTCCTGCCGATCCACCACCACATTGATGCGGTCGGGAACCGCGTTCTTCACATATTGATAAGACACACCGGCAAGCGCAATGACCCCCGCACCAAAGATTATCAGCAGAACACGGCGAAGTTTTTCCTTCCGACTTATTGTTTTCCACATACCAGAGTTTTTTCGCACGGTTTTTCCTCCTTCTACTCTTATGTACCTCCCCCGTTCCGTAGATTCCGCACTGCGGCGAATCTCAACGAAATGCAGATGTACACTCTGTTTGAATCCAAGAACTTGTTCGATAAAATCGTTTAATCCTAGTATGCGGAAAACCGTAAAATTCAGTCTGCTATTTTTGCGCCATTCTTTCTATTTTTTTCATTCAAGTGTTATTAAAACCCTGACTTTTTCTCAAGGTAAATGGAAAACCTGAAAAATTCCATTCTAACGTCAAAAAACCCGGTTCAGAAGACAGATTTCTCTGTCTCCCAAACCGGGGGTATAAAATCATCTTATGATTCAAAACTTGCGTAAAAGAACGAAGATTTGATACAACTTAAACAAACGAATCTATCTAAATTATACCAGCTCTAACAGAACTTCCATAGCGCCGTCGCCCTTACGCTGACCGATCTTAACGATACGGCTGTAACCACCATTGCGGTTAGCGTACTTCGGTGCAAGCTCATCAAACAGCTTAGCCGGCATATCTACCTTCTTAGTGTTTTTCTTCTTGCCTGCTCTTGCAGTCGGAACGTCTGTTACATCGTAGAGAACCTTCAGCATCTGTCTTCTAGCGTGAAGTCTGGAAGCTTTATCTTTCTTGATCTCTTTCTCTACTTCGTCGTAAACGGTAACTTTCTTGCCGTCAACAACTTCTTTTACTCTCTTGCCGTTCTCGTCTTTGCGAGCTACCTTAGCGGTAACTTTAACGGTCTCGAAGTTATCTTTCTCTTTTACTGCCAGAGCGATCAGACCCTCAGCGATCTTCTTCACTTCTTTTGCTCTTGCCTCAGTGGTAACGATCTTGCCGTTGAATAACAGTGCGGTTACCAGGCTGCGCAGCATTGCTTTTCTCTGACTGGAAGTTCTTCCAAGTTTTCTATATCCTGCCATGATTCTTTCTCCTCCATTTGCGGAAGCCGACACTCATGCCCTTTGGACTTACTGAATGTCTGCTATATAAAATATAATTGTTTGATGGTTATGCAGGGACCTGTGCCATTCGGACTTACCCGTCCCCGTATCTGCATGAAAGGGACGCACTGCAAAGCACGTCCACCCACGCGGTATCTTAAGCCTCTTCGCTCGGGTTGAGCTGCAGACCTAATTCTTTCAGTTTTGCAAGAACCTCTTCCAGGGATTTGCGGCCCAGATTTCTGACTTTCATCATATCTTCCGGTGTGCGGTTGCACAGCTCCTCCACTGTATTGATTCCGGCTCTCTTTAAACAGTTGTAAGAACGAACGGATAACTCCAGCTCGTCGATGTTCATCTCAAGCACTTTCTCTTTCTCGTTGTCTTCCTTCTCTACCATAACCTCTGCGGTCTTGGCATTCTCGGAAAGGTCAATGAAGAGGTTCAGATGCTCGCTCAGAACCTTTGCTGCCAGGCTGACAGCTTCGTCTGGTGCCAGCGTTCCATTTGTGTATACATCTAATGTCAGCTTATCATAATCTGTCACCTGACCCACACGGGTGTTCTCAACGGTCATATTGACACGCTCCACCGGTGTGTAGATAGAATCAACAGCCAGAACTCCGATCGGAAGATCTTCACTCTTGTTCTTATCTGCGCTGATGTAGCCGCGGCCCTTCGTGATCGTCAGCTCCATGTAGAATTTGCTGTCCGCGCCGCCGCTTAATGTAGCGATGACCTGGTCCGGATTCAAAATCTCAATGTCAGAATCAGCGTGAATGTCAGCTGCTGTGATGACGCCTTCGCCCTCGAACTCGATATAAGCCGTCTTCGGCTCATTCGTCTCGCTGCTGTTTTTGATCGCCAGACTCTTGATGTTCATGATAATTTCAGTTACATCCTCTTTTACACCAGGGATAGAACTGAACTCATGCAAAACGCCGTCGATTTTCACTTGACTTACTGCTGCACCAGGCAAAGAGGAAAGCATAATTCTTCTTAAAGAATTGCCTAATGTGGTACCATAGCCTCTTTCCAGCGGTTCAACCACAAATTTGCCATATCTTTTGTCTTCGGAAATCTCAGCAATTTCAATTTTTGGTTTTTCAAAATCGAACACGATAGCCCCTCCTTTTGGGAACATTTTTGAGGGTCTGCCATACTCTTGTAGTCTCGGAATCTCCCAAGCAGCTGCCAAAGCAGATACATGGGAGATTCTGGACTAACATAATAGTAATACTTCTTATTATTTGGAGTACAGCTCGACGATAAGCACTTCGTTTACAGGAACGTCAATTTCGTCTCTGCTCGGTAACTCTTTAACAGTACCTTTCAGGTTCTCAGCGTCAACTTCCAGCCATGCCGGTACCATTCTTCCGCCGGTTACCTCAGCGATATCTTTATATCTCTGTGAAGATTTATACTTCTCTTTGATCTCGATTACATCGCCAGCCTTAACTAAGTAGGACGGGATGTTTACGCTCTTGCCGTTTACGAGAACGTGCTTGTGATCTACGATCTGACGTGTCTCTTTTCTTGTACGGCCAAAGCCCATTCTGAATAATACATTATCCAGTCTGCACTCCAGAAGGATCATCAGGTTAGCACCGACCTGACCGTTCATTCTGGATGCTTTTGCATAGTAATTTCTAAACGGTTTCTCTAACACACCGTAGATGAATTTTGCTTTCTGCTTCTCTCTCAGCTGGAGTGCATACTCGCTCATCTTTCTGTTGGCTCTCGTTAATTTTCTCGTTGATTTCTTGTCGATTCCTAAATAAACCGGATCAAGGTCAAGAGATCTACATCTTTTAAGTACAGGAACTCTATCTACTGCCACTTTACTTGCACCTCCTAATTAGACTCTTCTACGTTTCGGCGGACGGCATCCGTTATGCGGAACCGGAGTTACGTCCTTAATGCTTGTTACTTCCAGACCACATGCCTGAAGAGCACGGATTGCTGCTTCACGACCGGATCCCGGACCTTTTACCATAACGTCTACAGACTTTAAGCCATGGATAAGAGCTGCCTTCGTTGCAGTTTCTGCAGCCATCTGAGCTGCATATGGAGTAGATTTCCTTGAACCTCTAAATCCCAGACCGCCTGCACTTGCCCATGACAAGGCATTACCCTGTGCATCTGTTAAAGTAACGATTGTGTTATTAAAAGATGACTGGATGTGCGCCTGTCCGCGTTCAACGTTTTTCTTTACACGCTTTTTTGTCACTTTCTTGCCAGTGGACACTTTTTTAGCCATTTTAAACTAACCTACTTTCTCAAATATTGAATCCTGTTGCTAAACCTAACCTGATTCAGTTTCCTTGTTACTTAATTATTTCTTCTTGTTTGCTACTGTCTTTCTCGGACCCTTACGAGTTCTAGCGTTGGTCTTTGTCTTCTGACCACGAACCGGAAGGCTCTTTCTATGACGGATGCCTCTGTAGCATCCAATCTCCTGCAGTCTCTTGATGTTCATAGCGATCTCTCTTCTCAGATCACCCTCAACCACCTGACTGTCAGCGATGATTGCCGCAAGCTTCTTAACTTCGTCGTCAGTTAAGTCCTTAACACGAGTGTCAGGATTAACTTCAGCTTCGGCCAGGATACGGGCTGCACTTGCTCTACCGATACCGTAGATGTAAGTCAAGCCGATCTCTACGCGTTTCTCTCTTGGTAAATCGACACCTGAAATACGAGCCATGTGTGTAGTACACCTCCATTAGTTTTTCTTACTTCTTCGTTGATAATGTATAAATTTGCTTAAACTACTGAACAACTCATCCGAGTGGTTCATAATAGAAAGCCACGCGAAAAAATAGGTGCTAAATCAAATTAGCCCTGTCTTTGTTTGTGCTTCGGATTCTCACAGATTACTCTGATACTGCCTTTTCTCTTGATGATCTTGCACTTTTCGCAAATTGGTTTAACCGATGATCTAACCTTCACAGCAATTCTCCTTTCCGTAATAGTCCGTCCAATCTCGGACATACAATTTTTTATAACCTATTGTAGTCCTGTGTCGGACTTACAGGTACAACAGACTCGTTCCATCCCCCTGCCGTGAGAGGACAAAAGGGCGGATCTTACCTGATGCTTCAACAAAGTTCGCTAAAGCATTATAACATTTAAAATCCTATAATGCAAGCGAAATTTACACTTCTCTCAATATTTTTATTGAGAAAAATGGATTGGTCTTTATTTATCTCTCCAAATGATTCTTCCCTTAGAGAGATCGTATGGCGACATTTCCATTGTAACCTTATCGCCCGGCAGAATACGGATGTAGTTCATACGGAGTTTTCCGCTGATCGTAGCAAGTACGATGTGTCCGTTTTCCAGTTCTACCTTAAACATAGCGTTCGGCAGCTTCTCTGCTACTACGCCCTCAATCTCAATTACATCTGCTTTCGACATTCTATATACCTCCCTGCAATGATTTCTGAATGAAATAGCGGATCGCTTCATCCTGGACTGCCGCGCCGTCCGCAAACTGGGCTGCCAGCGCCTCATCCCATTTGTGGGAGAACTGCACGTGCTTTCTCTTCTTGCGTTTCGGCTTGGCGGCGGTTTTAGTGCGTCCGTCTGCCAGATACACGTAGCGTGCATCTTCTCTGACTATGATATAATAATTGCCTTTGTCATGCCCCGCCAGCGAGCGGACTAGACAGGCCATTCCATATTCCGTCATTCTGATCTCCGTTTCTGCTTAGACAGACACTTTCTAAAAAACATCGCTGCTGATTGACGTAGCTCCAGCAGATACGCTGCCATTTCTCCCACTCTGCCTGAAACATCCAAAAAACATGCAGGTTTGTCTGAAACAAACGATTTTTGTCCATTTCACAAAGTGCAACCAGTTTGGAGAAATAACCAGTGGCAGCCAGCTGAAGCCAGCCAAATCAACGCTTCGAATTTCACAAAAGGTTCTTTCCTATTTTCTATCTATAACGACAGAATCTCAGGCTCATTTTCTGTAATTAGAATCGTATTTTCATAATGAGCAGCCCAGCCGCCATCTTCCGTCATGACGGTCCAGTCATCATCGAGCCAGACTACTTCGTAGCTGCCCTCGGTAATCATCGGCTCGATCGCGAGCGTCATGCCGGGCTGTAAGAGAATTCCTTTTCTTTTTCTTGCAAAATTCGGAATCTCCGGATCCTCATGCAGATGGGAACCGATTCCATGACCAACCAGATCCCTGACAACACCAAAACCGAAACTTTCGGCATATTTCTGGATCGCTGCAGAGATGTCATTGAGATGATTGCCAGCTTTGGCAAATTTAATTCCCTCAAAGAAGCTCTGTCTGGTAACTTCAATCAGTTTTTTGGCATCATCGTCGATCTCTCCGATGCCGTAAGTCCGGGCTGCGTCTGAGTGGTATCCTTTGTAGATCACTCCTGCATCCAGACTGACGATGTCTCCCTCATCGAGAAAATGTTCCTTGTGCGGGATTCCATGTACAACCTCATCATTGACAGAGACGCAGATCGATGCGGGATAGCCGTTGTAATTTTTGAACGAGGGAATGCAGCCGTAACTCCGGATGATTTCCTCTCCCATATGATCAATATCCCAGGTGGACATACCCGGCCGAAGATTCTTCGCCAGTTCCTCATGCGTTTTGGCGAGAATTCTTCCCGCCTCACGCATCAGTTCAATCTCCCTGGGAGATTTTATCGTCACTGCCATGTTTTAAGCTCCCAAAATATCCGTAATGTTCTTGAATACGTCTTCCATGGTCTGTGTACCGTCTACCGTATGAAGAACGCCCTTCTTCTCATAGTACTCGATCAGCGGGTGTGTCTGGTCATGGTATATTTCCAGACGTTTCTGTACAGTCTCCGGCTTGTCATCATCACGAAGCACCAGCTCAGAACCGCACTTGTCGCAGATTCCTTCTTTTTTCGGTGCTGCGAACTGGATGTGGTAGGTAGCGCCGCACTTTAAGCACGCACGGCGTCCTGCCATGCGGTTTACGATGTTTGCATCCGGCACATCTACGTTGAGCGCGAAATCAATCGCCTCGCCGTTTGCTGCCAGTGCCTCTGTCAGACTCTCAGCCTGCGGGATCGTTCTTGGGAATCCATCCAGAATATAGCCGTTCTTGCAGTCAGCCTCATGGATCCGGTCAAGAAGCATGCCGATCGTTACCTCGTCCGGTACTAAAAGGCCCTGATCGATGAACGATTTTGCTTTTTTACCAAGCTCTGTGCCTGCCTTGATATTGGAACGGAAAATATCTCCGGTAGAAATGTGCGGAATGCCGTATTTTTCTGCAATTCTCTGAGCCTGTGTTCCTTTTCCGGCTCCCGGTGCTCCTAACATAACAATCTTCATAATGGTTACAATCTCCCTATATACAACAGAATCGCCTCCAGGCAGGAGCTGTCTCCGGCCACCTCCAGCCGTAAAGTAAGCAAGCTCCCGCCCAGAAAGCGAGTTGTCTTAGTCGTTTAAGAATCCTTTATAGTTGCGAACCAGCATCTGTGATTCGACTGCTTTGATTGTCTCAAGTACTACACCTACGATAATGATAAGAGAAGTACCTCCGAAGGAGAGACGGCTCACTGAGAACAGTCCAGAGACAATAATCGGAACCAGGCAGACAATGATCAGTCCGCAGGCACCAATCAGTATAATATACTCCAGAATTCCATCCAGGTAATCGGATGTTGGCTTTCCTGGACGAATGCCCGGGATGAAGCCGCCAGATTTCTTCATGTTGTTTGCTACTTCAAGCGGGTTGAATGTAATGGATGTGTAGAAATACGCAAACACAATAATCAACGCGATGTAGACAATTAAACCAACTGAATAAGCCGGACGCTCTGGATTAAACCAGGAGCTGGAATTCAGAGCCAGAAGAATCTTTCCTCCGATGGTGTCATAATTAACCTGGAAAAATCCAGCAATTACCACCGGGAAAGACATCAGGGATGAAGCAAAGATAACAGGAATAACACCTGCTGTATTTACTTTTAACGGGATGCTTGTGGACTGACCGCCAACCATCTTACGTCCCTGCATCTTTTTAGAATACTGAACCGGAATTCTCCGCTCTGCATCCTGTAAAATGATAACAAATACAACCATCGCTACGATAACCGCTACGATAATCACGGCTGTTACAACTGCAACCGCCACGATCTTGCCCTGCAGGAAACGCTCATAGAGCGTAATCATATCGCTTGGCATGGTTGAAATGATATTGAACAGAAGCACGATAGAAATACCGTTTCCGACGCCGTTCTCGGTGATTCGCTCACCGATCCACATCAGCATGGCACTTCCGGCTGTCATTGTCACAATAGCGACAATCACATTCAGGGCAGTAAACTCAACTAAAAGTCCCTTGCCGCCGAAACCGATCGCCATAGCGACGGACTGCATCAGCGCCAGTGCAACCGTAAGGTAACGCGTATATTCCGCAATCTTCTTTCTTCCGTCCTCGCCCTCCTGCTGCATTTCCTCTAATTTCGGAATTGCAATTGTCAGAAGCTGCATGATAATGGAAGAAGTGATGTACGGGGTAATACTCAATGCGAATACCGACATGTTCGTGAACGAACCGCCGGTAATCGTATTGAAGAAACCAAACGCATCATTGGACTGTCTTGTAAACAGTTCCTGGAAAAATGTTGTATTAACTCCGGGAATCGGCAGCTGCGATCCGATACGGGTCACAACCAGCATAAAGAACGTATAGAGGAGTTTTTCTCTGACCTCTTTTATCTTAAATGCATTCTGGAGCGTTTTTAACATATTAGATCACCTCGCAGGTTCCGCCAACGGCCTCGATCTTAGCTTTCGCGCCTTCACTTACCGCATCAACCTTTACGTTCAGCTTTTTGGTCAGCTCGCCATTGCCGAGGATCTTAACGCCGTCACGCGGGTTCTTTACGATGCCTGCTTCGATTAATGTTTCAACCGTAACAACTGTGTCGTTCTCGAATCTCTCAAGAGCGCTTACGTTGATACCAACGATGGTCTTAGAATTTCTGTTTGTGAAGCCTCTCTTCGGGAGACGTCTATATAACGGCATCTGACCGCCTTCAAATCCTGGTCTCGGAGCGCCGGAACGAGCTTTCTGTCCCTTATGTCCCTTACCAGCAGTCTTACCGTTGCCTGATGCGTGACCACGACCTCTTCTGAAGCTGTCGCTGTGCTTAGAGCCTACCGCCGGCTTTAAATTGGATAAATCCATGACTGCACCTCCTTGCAAATATCTTAGATTTCCTCTACTTTAACTAAATGTCTAACATTCTGGATCATGCCTCTGATAGCGGCGTTGTCCGGCTGCTCAACTGTCTTGCCAGTCTTGTTTAAACCAAGAGCTGCAACCGTTGCTTTCTGCTTCGGGATAGCGCCAATAGGAGACTTAACCAATGTGATTTTTAATTTCTCTGCCATTTTTATCTCCTCCTATTAGTTCAGAATTTCTTCTACAGACTTACCGCGAAGTTTTGCAACCTCTTCCGGAGTCTTTAAAGAACCTAAGCCTGCCAGGGTAGCAAGAACTACGTTTGCCTTGTTGTTGGAACCAAGGGATTTTGTACGGATGTTCTTGTAACCAGCCAGATCCAGTACGGCACGAGCCGGACCACCAGCGATAATACCGGTACCTTCCGGAGCCTTCTTCAGAAGTACGTTAGCGCTTCCGAATTTGCCGAGGAAATCGTGCGGGATGCTATTGTTCTCATCGAACGGAACCTCCATCAGGTTTCTGGCAGCTGCCTCTTTGCCCTTGCGGATTGCTTCCGGAACCTCAGCAGCTTTTCCCATACCAGCACCAACGTGGCCGTTTTTATCTCCAACTACTACTAAAGCGGAAAAACGCATTGTACGTCCGCCCTTAACGGTCTTGGATACACGTTTGATTGCCACTACAGTATCCTCTAACTCGAACTGGTTGGCATCAATTTTTGTACGTTTCATGTGTATGTTCTCCTTCCTACTAGAATTCCAGACCAGCCTCGCGGGCTGCATCTGCTAATGCCTGAACTTTTCCGTGGTAAATAAATCCGCCTCTATCGAAGACAACTTCTTTAATACCTTTTTCAAGCGCTCTCTTAGCGATTACAGTTCCAACGTGAGCTGCTGCTGCAACATCGTTCGTCTTCTCCAGTTCAGCTTTAACTTCCTTCTCGGCAGTGGAAGCTGCTACTAAAGTTTTTCCAACTGTATCATCAATGATCTGAGCATACATATGATTATTACTTCTAAACACTGCTAAACGCGGTCTCTCGGCTGTGCCAGAAAAACGGTTGCGTAATCTAACGTGTTTTTTAACGCGAATTTCGCTTCTTGACTGTTTGCTAACCATCTTCACACTCTCCTTAATTATTTCTTACCAGTCTTACCAACTTTACGTCTGATAACCTCATCGGCATACTTAATACCTTTGCCCTTGTATGGCTCAGGTCTTCTCTTATCCCGAATCTCAGCTGCATACTGGCCAACTTTTTCTTTGCTGATACCTTTAACAGTGATCTTGTTCTGTCCTTCCAGAACAGTCTCAATGCCTTCCGGATCTTCCATCTCTACCGGATGGGAGTAACCAAGGCTGAGAACCAGTTTCTTGCCCTGCTTCGCTGCTCTGTAACCAACACCGTTAACTTCCAGGACTTTCTCATAGCCTTCTGTTACACCATGAATCATGTTGTTAATTAAGGTTCTTGTCAGACCGTGTAAAGATTTCATTTTCTTTAAGTCGTTCGGTCTGGTAACTACGATATGACCATCCTCTTCTTTGATGTTCATCTCAACCGGGAGTTCTCTCTCAAGAGTTCCCTTCGGACCTTTTACAGTCACTAAATTGTTCTCTGCGATTGTTACGGTTACGCCCGCCGGAATCGCAACTGGCATTCTTCCGATACGTGACATGCCTTTTACCTCCTACTTAGATTTTCGGAGAAGCCTGAGCGGCTTCTCTGTTTTCAGTTGTATCTATAATGTTTCGTCCACTCGACTAAGTTCGTCTATCGTCTTCGACTCTGACTCACTAAGGCTCGGGACGGGCTTTCGCACTAAACTCGAAAAGACCTCGTAAAGTGCTCAATGCCTACCAAACAAATGCAAGAACTTCTCCGCCTACGCCGAGTTCTCTTGCCTGCTTGTCAGTGATAACGCCCTGGTTGGTGGAGATGATAGCTACACCTAAACCGCCCAGTACCTTCGGCATATCTTCCTTGTTTGCGTAGATACGCAGACCCGGTTTGGAAATTCTCTTGATGCCGGAGATGATTTTCTCGTTTTTGTCTTTACCGTACTTTAAGGTAATACGGATAGTCTTGAAATTGCCGTCCTCAACAACGTCATATTTCTTGATGAAACCTTCCTTTACCAGGATGTCAGCGATTGCTAATTTCATCTTGGAAGACGGAACATCTACTGTATCATGTTTTGCAGTGTTAGCATTACGGATTCTTGTAAGCATATCTGCAATCGGATCGCTCATTGTCATTTTGAGTGTGCCTCCTTATAATTTGACTACCACTTACTGTAAGTGGGTTTCGGTGGGTTTTGGGAACACTAGGATGTGTCCTCTATAATATAGGCATCGTCCACTCGACTAAGCTCGTCTATCGTCTTCGACTCTGACTCACTAAGTCTCGGGACGGGCTTTCGCACTAGATTCGAAACTACCTCATCAAGTGCTCAATGCTTACCAGCTTGCTTTCTTTACGCCCGGAATTTCGCCCTTGTAAGCTAATTCACGGAAGCAAACTCTGCAGATGCCGTATTTTCTTAAATATGCATGCGGACGACCGCAGATTCTGCAGCGGTTATATTCTCTGGTGGAGAATTTTGCCGGACGCTGCTGTTTAATCTTCATTGAAGTTTTAGCCATGATAAATCCTCCTATTATTTAGCAAATGGCATGTTGAACTGAGTTAACAGCTCACGTGCTTCTTCGTCGGTCTTAGCAGTGGTAACGAAGATGATATCCATACCTCTTACCTTATCTACTTTATCGTACTCGATCTCCGGGAAGATAAGCTGCTCTTTGATACCCAGAGCGTAGTTGCCTCTGCCGTCAAATGCGTTCGGATTTACACCGCGGAAGTCTCTTACTCGCGGAAGAGCCAGGTTGATCAGACGATCAGCGAACTCATACATCTTCTCGCCACGCAGGGTAACTTTACAGCCGATAGCCATACCCTCTCTAAGTTTGAAGTTAGCGACTGATTTTTTCGCTTTTGTAAGAACTGCCTTCTGGCCAGTGATGATTTCCATATCTCTTACAGCAGAGTCCAGAACTTTAGCATTTTCTTTTGCCTCGCCAACGCCCATGTTGATAACAATCTTGTCCAGCTTCGGCACTTCCATGATATTTTTATATCCGAATTTTTTGATCATAGCGTCTACGATTTCGCTCTGATACATTTCTTTTAATCTAGCCAATTTTAACGTTCCTCCTCTCTGTATTAGTCAATTACTTTACCGGTTGCCTTAGCAACGCGGACTTTCTTGCCGTCTTCTACTTTGAAGCCAACTCTCGTAGCCTTGCCATCCACTACCAGCATAACGTTGGAAATGTCAAGCGCGCCTTCCTGATGGATGATGCCGCCCTGCTGATTAGCTGCAGACGGTTTGGTATGCTTTGTTACCATGTTGCATCCCTCAACCAGGACTGTATTCTTCTTTACATTAACGGAAAGAACTTTTCCGGTTTTGTCTTTGTCTTTACCTGTGATAACCTTTACCAGGTCGCCTTTTTTAATTTTATGCACAGCTGACACCTCCTACAGTACTTCCGGAGCCAGGGAAACAATCTTCATAAACTGTTTCTCACGAAGCTCTCTGGCAACCGGCCCAAAAATACGGGTTCCTCTCGGGTTCTTGTCGTCTTTGATGATAACGGCTGCGTTCTCATCAAATTTGATGTAGGAACCATCTTTACGGCGTGCGCCCTTAACGGTACGTACAACAACGGCCTTCACTACATCGCCTTTCTTTACAACACCGCCTGGTGTTGCATCTTTAACGCTGGCAACGATTACATCGCCAATATTTGCATATCTTCTAGTAGAGCCGCCCATAACGCGGATACAGAGTAATTCTTTCGCACCGGTATTGTCGGCAACCTTTAATCTGGTCTCCTGCTGAATCATGCCCAATACTCCTTTCTGATTTAGAAATTATCTCGCTTTCTCGATAATTTCGACGAGTCTCCATCTCTTATCCTTGGATAACGGTCTTGTTTCCATTACCTTTACAGTATCACCGATACCGCACTCGTTGTTCTCGTCGTGTGCTTTTAATTTATAAGTTCTCTTAACAATCTTACCGATTAAAGGATGTTTTACGTGGTTTTCGATAGCAACTACGATTGTTTTGTCCATCTTGTTGCTTACTACCTTACCGGTACGTGTTTTTCTAAGATTTCTTTCCACGGTAGATATCTCCTTTCCTATTTTAGGAATCTATGATAATTAGTTCGCTTTCTCTGTAATAACAGTCTGAATACGAGCGATGTTTCTGCGAACTTCTTTAATTCTGCTTGTATTATCCAGCTGGTTGGTAGCGTTCTGGAATCTTAAGTTGAAGAGTTCCTTCTTAGCAGCTACTAATTCTTCGTTTAATTCTGCAGATGTCTTAGCTTTTAAATCTTCTACATACTTATTAATTTTCACTGTTATCACCGCCTTCTAAATCTGCTTTAGAAGCAATCTTGCACTTGCACGGAAGTTTGTGCATAGCAAGACGAAGCGCTTCTCTCGCTGTCTCCTCTGGTACACCCGCGATCTCGAACATTACGCGGCCTGGTTTTACTACTGCTACCCAGTACTCAAGTGCGCCTTTACCGGAACCCATACGAGTCTCAGCCGGTTTAGCAGTTACTGGTTTATCCGGGAAAATCTTAATCCAAACTTTACCACCACGTTTGATGTAACGGGTCATGGCAACACGGGCTGCCTCGATCTGGTTGGATTTGATCCAGCACGGTTCTGTAGCGACTAAACCGTACTCACCGTAGTTGATTACATTTCCTCTAAGCGCCTTGCCGGCCATGGTACCACGGAACTGTTTACGACGCTTTACTCTTTTCGGCATTAACATTATTTATCGCTCCCTTCCTTATTTCCTTTCGCAGGAAGTACCTCGCCTTTGTAGATCCAAACCTTAACACCGGTCTTGCCGTATGTTGTGTTTGCCTCAGCGAAACCGTAGTCAATATCTGCTCTTAATGTCTGAAGCGGGATAGTGCCCTCGCTGTAGAACTCTGTACGAGCCATATCAGCACCGCCAAGACGTCCGGATACGGAAGCCTTGATACCCTTAGCTCCAGCCTTCATGGTTCTGCCCATAGCGGACTTCATCGCACGACGGAAGGAAATACGGTTCTCAAGCTGCTGAGCGATATTCTCTGCAACGAGCTGAGCGTCTCTGTCTGGTCTCTTAACTTCTTTGATGTCTACAAAAACTTTCTTGTCAGTTAATTTCTGAACCTGAGCTTTTGTCTTCTCGATCTCTGCGCCGCCCTTACCGATAACAACGCCCGGTTTAGCAGTGTAAAGAATGATTTTTACTTTATCAGAAGCGCGCTCGATTTCGATTTTGGAAACACCGGCGCTGTATAATTTCTTCTTAAGGAAGGTTCTGATTTTGTGATCCTCTACCAGGTTATCTGCAAAATCAGCTTCCGCATACCATCTGGAATCCCAGTCTTTAATAACACCGACTCTTAAGCCGTGCGGATTAACTTTCTGTCCCATAATTGCCTCCTCTTATTTCTCATCAAGCACGATTGTGATGTGGCTCATTCTCTTTTCGATTCTGTAAGCGCGGCCCTGTGCTCTCGGTTTTACTCTCTTCATTGTCGGTCCCTTGTTAGCGAAGCATTCTGCAACGTACAGGTTCTCCGGATTCATCTGGTTGTTGTTCTCTGCGTTAGCAACAGCAGACTCGAGTAATTTTTTAATTAAAGTAGAAGCATATCTAGGATTGTATGTTACAATACCAAGCGCTGTCTTCACATCTTTGCCTCTGATGGCATCTAATACGAAGCATGCTTTCTGAACGGATACTCTGGCGTAAGACAGCTTAGCCGACGGTCTCGTATCCTTATTAGCATTTCTTTCTCTTTTAATCTGGGATCTATGTCCTTTAGCCATTGGTGAAACCTCCTTTCAAGCGTAACTTACTTACGTCCTGCTTTCTTCTCGTCTTTTCCGTGGCCTCTGTAAGTTCTAGTGGCTACGAACTCACCGAGTTTATGTCCAACCATGTCCTCTGTCACGTATACCGGAACATGTTTTCTACCATCGTGAACTGCGATTGTATGTCCAACCATCTGCGGGAAGATTGTGGAACGGCGGGACCAGGTTTTGATAACCTGTTTCTGTCCTGCTGCGTTCATCTCATCTACTTTCTTTAAAAGATGAGCATCTGCAAATGGTCCTTTTTTTAATGAACGACCCATTAGTATACCTCCTATTACTGTTTACCGTTTCTTCTTCTTACGATTAACTTATTAGACTGTTTGTTTTTCTTTCTGGTCTTCAGGCCGAGTGCCGGTTTGCCCCAAGGTGTGCAAGGACCTGGACGACCGATACTGGTCTTGCCCTCACCACCACCATGCGGATGGTCATTCGGATTCATAACAGAACCGCGGACAGTCGGACGAATACCCATGTGACGTTTTCTACCAGCCTTACCGATATTGATCAGGTTGTGGTCGCCGTTGCCAACTACACCGATAGTAGCGCGGCAGCTGATCGGAACCATTCTCATCTCTCCGGACGGTAATCTAAGGGTTGCATATTTGCCTTCTTTAGCCATTAACTGAGCAGAGTTACCAGCGGAACGAACCAGCTGACCACCCTTGCCCGGAAGAAGCTCGATGTTGTGAATCTGTGCACCAACCGGGATTTCAGAAAGCGGTAAGCAGTTACCAACTTTTGCCTCAGCCTCTGCACCGCTCATAACCTTCTGTCCAACCTGTAAACCAGCCGGAGCAAGGATATAAGCTTTCTCGCCGTCTGCGTAGCAGATCAGAGCGATGTTTGCTGTACGGTTCGGATCGTACTCGATACCAAGTACGGTTGCTGCGATACCGTCTTTTGCATTTCTCTTGAAGTCGATGATTCTATATTTTCTTCTGGAACCGCCGCCTCTGTGACGAACGGTGATTTTACCCTGGTTGTTACGACCTGCGTTCTTCTTTAAAGAAACTACTAAGGATTTCTCCGGTGTGGATTTTGTAATCTCAGAGAAATCAGAGCCGGTCATATGTCTTCTGGAAGGTGTATATGGGCTGTAAGATTTAATTCCCATGACTTTGACTCCTTTCGTTCAACGCCTCCTGGCGTTTCTTCATGTTTTTCACGACATAGTGTTCGTCGTATAATTGTCTATTGAGGATGAATTATAAACCAGCGAAGATCTCGATCTCTTTGCTGTCCTCGGTCAGCTGAACGATAGCTTTCTTTGTTGCAGCTGTCTTACCGAATGTCATGCCTCTTCTCTTTGTCTTGCCGTCCATGTTCATGGTGTTGACACTCTTAACTTTGGTGCCCGGGAACATCTTCTCAACGGCTTCTTTGATCATAGTTTTGTTTGCCTCGGTGTGTACCAGGAAGGTGTATTTCTTGTCTGTCATAGCATTCATACTCTTCTCAGTTACAACCGGTTTGAGGATTACGTCATAGTACTGTACGTTTGCCATTATGCATATACCTCCTCGATAGAAGCTACAGCAGCCTTGGTTGCTACTACTGTGTTGTATTTCAGGATATCGTAAACGTTGATGGTGCTTACGGAAGCAGTCTTAACGTCTGCCACGTTTCTAGCGGATAATACAGCCTTGTCACAAGCCTCATCCAGAACAACTAAAGCTTTGTTTACTTTCAGGTTGTTCATAACCTCAACAAATTTCTTTGTCTTGATCTCGTCGAAGTTCATAGCCTCAACTACGATGAACTTGTTCTCGTTTACACGGCTTGTCAGAGCGGATTTAAGAGCAGCTCTCTTCTCTTTCTTATTTAAACGGATTGTGTAATCACGTGGTGTCGGAGCGAATACTACGCCGCCGCCCGTCCACTGCGGAGCTCTTGTTGAACCCTGTCTTGCATGTCCGGTACCTTTCTGTCTCCACGGTTTCTTACCACCGCCGGAAACTTCGGAACGGGTTTTTGCTTTCTGAGTTCCCTGACGTTTGTTAGCAAGCTGTGCTACAACTGCCATGTGAACCAGATGTTCATTTACTTCTACACCGAATACAGCATCATTCAGTTCTAATGTGCCAACTTCGTTGCCTTCTAAATTGAAAACAGATACGTTTGCCATCTGTATGTTCCTCCTTTCCCGTAAAAGCCTTATCTAGCGACCTTTACTGTCTCTTTGATTGTTACTAAGGATTTCTTCGGTCCCGGTACAGAGCCTTTAACAAGGAGTAAGTTGTTCTCAGTATCAACCTTAACAACCTCCAGGTTCTGAACAGTTACTTTTACGCTGCCCATGTGACCCGGCATTCCTTTGCCCTTAAATACGCGTCCCGGTGTGGTTGCAGAACCGTTGGAACCCTGATGACGATGGAACTTGGAACCGTGAGCCATCGGTCCTCTGTGCTGGCCGTGTCTCTTGATGGCACCCTGGAAACCTTTACCTTTGGAAATAGCAGTTGCATCAATTTTATCGCCTGCTGCGAAGATGTCTGCCTTGATTTCGTCTTTTACAGAATACTCTTCAGCATTCTCTAAGCGGAACTCTCTTACATATCTCTTGTAAGCAACGCCTGCCTTGTCAAAATGACCCTTAACCGGCTTTGTCACAAGTTTTTCTCTCTTGTCTACAAAACCAACCTGTACTGCTTTGTAGCCATCGTTCTCTTCTGTCTTAACCTGTGTAACAACACACGGTCCAGCCTGAAGAACGGTTACTGGAGTTAAAACTCCGTCTTCGTTGAAGATTTGAGTCATTCCGACTTTGGTAGCTAAAATCGCTTTCTTCATTAATCTGACCTCCTGTTTTTCTACAGCGGAACGCGTTCGTCAAACTCCCGCGTTCATCCTAGAACTGTCCAGATGTCTCTATCTAAACTAGTATAGGATTCTTAATTATTTGTTTTTCATCTTTACGTTGATAGACACGCCAGCCGGCATTTCCAGTCTCTGCAGTGCATCAACTGTCTTCTGGCTCGGAGCAATGATATCGATGAGTCTCTTATGAGTTCTCTGCTCGAACTGCTCTCTGGAATCTTTGTACTTATGAACTGCTCGCAGAATGGTTACTACCTCTTTCTTAGTTGGCAGCGGCACCGGTCCACTCACCTTTGATCCGTTTTTCTTTACAGTCTCAATGATTTTTGCAGCGGATGTATCTACCAGCTGATGATCATAAGCTTTCAGTGTGATTCTCATTACTTGACTTGCCATAAAAAAAGTCGCCTCCTTTTCGTACTATTAAGCACGACAAGCGGTGACTGTACACATACCCGTGTGTGTCCTCGCAGTCCACACACCAAATCCGTCATTTGTCTTCAGGATACTCTATTCTTGTACAGTGACTTGTCGCCAGTTTCCTAACTTGACATTCGCTCCGCGGAATAACCTGCTTATCATAAGCAGCAACCTCTCGTTTCATCGCTATCATGCCACAGCTTCGTTATAATAACACAGCTTTCTGGGAAATGCAAGTGTTTTTTTAAGAAAAAATCTATATTTTTTAAGAAAAAACAGGAGTTTCTTCTTCCGGTGGGTAATTACACCTTATATATAGAAGAAACTCCTGTTTATCCACAAGAATATATTTCCATGCAGAAATTTTATCTCAGTCGAGAAGACTCCCAGCTTTTTTAATTAATCCTCCCAATACGTCGGTTCCACCGGGGTTCTAGCCTCGTCGCTGCCATCGTCGCTTGTGCCGTCCACCTCTGTGACAACACCCGCAGAGCTTGTCTTAAACTTTGTGCCGTTCGCATCCTTCACGGTGCTGGATTTCACTACCTTGCCGCTCGTCGTTACCAGATAGTTTTTGTCATTGACTTCAATGACTTCATACTTAGTACCGCTGTCTGCCTTCTGAAGCTTACCCATGTAGTACAGGAATCCATCCTCCACACCTGAGTAGCCGCGTCCAGCCTTGTTGCCGCTGTCAGTGAAATAGAACTGTCCGGTCGTTCCGTCGCCCTCTACTACATTTCCCTTGCCTTTTACGACTGAGCTGGTCGCCTTGTCCGCGCCGAAGAAATAGCAGGCATACTGACCGCTCGTTCCTACCTCCAGACGTCTCAGACCATAGACCGGGTTGCCCTTCTCATTAAATAAGTAGGTAATATTGTTGATGCGGACCAGGTTGCTCGTCGAAGCGTCAGAAATCTTCGGACCCACCTTCGGCTCGCCGTTGCTTGAAAAATAATACCACTGTACATCGCTGCCGAGATCCAGATTGTAATCATCATCCTCCGGCGGAGTCGTGGAGAGCCAGCCAGTCTGTACCTGACCGTTGCTCTGATAATAACGGTAATTTTCAAATCCAGAGGAATTTCCCATATCGACCCAGCCGGTCTGCATCGCTCCGTTTTCGTCGAAGCAGTAGTAGGTTCCGTCAATCTTATATTGTTTATATTTGGCACTGCCTAAAGAAGGCACATATTTCTTTCCCGAACTCTGAAAGTAGTACCAATGATGATCCTCATCGTCGTCGCCGGGTTTCACTTCATCATCGTCCTTTTTGGTATCATCCGGATCTTCCAGATATGCCCAGCCGATCTGCATGACACCATCTGCATTCGTGTAGTAGGTGTCATCATCCACCCAGCCCGTCTGCATCGCTCCATCACCGTCGAAGTAATAGTACTTGCCTCCGATCTTGGACCAGCCGTCGGATACCATCTTTCCGCTGGTGGAGAAATAGTACCAGACCGTCGTAGCGGAAGTCTCGTTCCATGCCGGATTGCGCTTCGGCAGTTTCAGCCACTTGTCAGTCGCCATGATGCCGGTACTCTCGACAAAGTATTCGTCGTCCACCCAGCAGTTCGACGCGATGTTGCCCTGGGAATCGAGATAGCGCCAGAGATTGTCTGCTCCCTTCTTCCAGGTATTCGTCACCTTGTTGCCATTGTTGTCCACATATATCCAGCTGTTTCCAGACTGCTGCCAGCCTTCTGCCGCGTAAGATGTCAGGGTCGCCGCCCCTATCATCAGCGCTGCGGAAAGGACGCAGACTGCCAGTTTCTGTTTCTTCATATACAAGCCCTCCCAGTTCACGATTGATAACGTCTATTCTCCCAGCTGCTGCGCATTCGCACACTTCCCGTCGTGTGGAGACTGCATCAGATGCTTATAACGCCTTGTTTTGTTCCAGATACGTGCAATCTATCTTTTACCTAATATACATTTTAACAGGAGATGTAGGAATCTTCAAGGAGATTTATCTTTCAATTTATTTACTTTTTTTTGGCAGGAAGCCGTTCAAAAGGTTTGACACGCCAATCAATGACCGATATAATTAGGTATGCATTTCAACTGAACCGTTTTTCCGGTCAGACAGACTGCGTTTATGGTTACTGTGCACGCATCGTGCCCAGTAACGGAATTTGCCGTGGCTTCGCATTTAAATACGGCAAATTCCTGCTGTCACCACGTTTTCTTACGGCACTTTCGGTTCCAAAAGTGCCTACCCGGGAACAGTAACCATTTATGCCATTTGGATGGAAATGGCTTATGGATAACACCGATTATAAAGGCGGCAGATACCCTTTTCCGGGGTTTGCGCCTCATTTTTTTGAAAGGATAAAATTTTATGTGGATTGCAGATGGATGGAACGATTATGAAGTGATTGACTGCTCCGAAGGAGAGAAACTGGAGCGGTGGGGCGACTATCTTCTGGTTCGCCCGGACCCGCAGGTTATCTGGAACACCCCCAAGACACACCGCGGCTGGAAAAAGATGAACGGACACTACCACAGAAGCTCCAAGGGCGGCGGCGAATGGGAATTTTTCGACCTGCCGGAGCAGTGGTCGATCCATTACAAAGAACTGACCTTTAACTTAAAACCGTTCAGCTTCAAGCACACAGGTCTCTTCCCGGAGCAGGCGGCAAACTGGGACTGGTTCGGTGACCGCATCCGCAATGCCGGACGCCCAATCAAGGTTTTAAACCTCTTTGCCTACACAGGCGGCGCTACCCTGGCGGCAGCCGCAGCCGGCGCCAGCGTGACCCATGTGGACGCCTCCAAGGGCATGGTAGCCTGGGCGAAGGAAAACTCCCGTTCCTCCGGGCTGGAAAATGCACCCATCCGCTGGATCGTCGATGACTGTGTGAAATTTGTTGAGCGTGAGATCCGCCGCGGCAACCATTACGACGGAATCATCATGGACCCGCCGTCCTACGGCCGCGGACCGAAAGGCGAGATCTGGAAGATCGAAACTTCGATTTACCCGTTCGTGCAGCTCTGTACGAAACTGTTATCGGACAACCCGCTCTTCTTCCTCATCAACTCCTACACCACCGGGCTGGCGCCGTCCGTCCTGACCTATATGCTCTCAACCGAAGTTGCCTCCACCCACGGCGGCACAGTGAAATCGGACGAGCTGGGACTTCCGGTTACCCGCACCGGACTGGTATTACCATGCGGTGCATCCGGACGCTGGGAATCTGGTAAATAACACTGGTATTCGGATGACATAGACACCCCATTTTTAAGTTTGATTCCTATTCATTCCAATCCCGGATATCTAACAGCCCCGGGACCAGTTCCCGCGCACTCGTCTCTAATATAATTCGCCCCTTCTCGGCGCTTGCACCAGACGGATCTCCTCCAATTCCAATCGGCGATCCGTCTTTTGTTTTCCAATCCTCCGACACCCAGCCGATCGAAACCGGACCGTATGGCTTCAGGGCGCGGGTCTTCTCAAACGCCGTCGGCTCTCCCGCTTCCGAAAGTTCCAGCTTCACAAGACTCTCATCGACCGCCATTACCATCGATGTCTCCATCTCTCCACCGTGGAAATCCCAGATATTCCCCTTTGAAATCGTTGCTTTTACATCCGGATGACCAAATGCCCCCGATGAAAGGATAAACGGTGCAATCCCCAGCTCACTCCGAAGTTCCCGGCTTAAAACCTGCGCTATCGGCGCATTCCCACCATGGCATACCAAAAAAGCCAGCTTTTTAAAACCGTGATGCGCCAGGCTGACGCATATATCATATAAGAGATGATAGTAAGTGTCCGGCCGGACTGTGACCGAACCGCAGAAATTCTTATGCTCTGTACTTAAGCCCACCGGAATCACCGGAAACAGCAGCATCGGGAAGTCTTCTTCCCCCTCTGCCTCCAGTGCCTTTTTGATCTCCTGACTCATCGCCTCCGCGATAATATCATCCGTTCCCAGTGGTGCCTGATTGCCATGCTGTTCCAGCGCCCCGAGCGGAATCAGGACAATCGTGTTCTCACGGTCCACCTGCTCCATTTCCCATCTTGTCAAATCTCTATAGTTACGTATCATAGTATCTCCTCCTCTTATAAAAACAGATATGTCTTTGCACGTTCCATCAAACAAAAAGGATTGTCCGGGATTCTTCCCCCAGGCAGCTTTCCCAGCGGTTTCCCGACAATCCTTTCTATGAAATGGTTCTGCCGTTTCACAGCAAACAGCCAAATCCGTCAAACCATTCCTCTTATTTCATTTTATACTGCTTTCGGCACAATCTTCGCCGCACGCAGGCGTACAAACAAAAGCTGTCCAACGATATAGTTGAGTCCCACTTTCAATACATTGAATGGGATCGTCGCCAGGATGATAAATCCATTCAGGTCTTTGATCGCCGGGTTGACCGACGCTACCATGCGGATCACTTCATCCAGCGGCAGGCTCATCGCTTTCGCATATAACGGAAGCGTAATGTTCGCATTGATAAAGCATGCACACGCGGTGCGGATCACGATACTGATCAGAAGTGCTTCTACAGCTGCCTTACGGTTAGCGCCCAGCTTCTGATAGAGGAACCACAGCGGCCATACGAACAGGAACGCCGCAATCAGGTTGGCCAGCTCACCGACGTACATCGTGTTAGTTCCGACAGTAATCAGCTTGATTAACAGCTTGATGACTTCTACACAGATACCGGATACCGGTCCCATCAGAAACACGGCAATCACAGACGGTACATCACTGAAATCCACCTTATAAAACGGCGGCATCATCGGAACCGAAAATTCCAATGACATCAGCACGCCAGCAACCGCTGCCAGCATCGCCGTATAAATCAATTTTTGAATACTCCATTTTCCTGTCTTCATCTTAAATCTCCTTTCGGTTTTAAAACTCATTTCTCCGAAGGAGGAGTATGAATCAAGTGCCGGACTAGCTGCATTTGTAAAACTAAAAAAATCCCGGTCGTTCGGGACCTGGGATGATAAATCACAACTTAGCCGATGTACACCAGCCTGCTTACGCTCAAGCGGTACACTCTCTGACTCCTGCCTCTTCTCTCATCCAGACTATACTGTCGGTTTCGGAATCTCACCGAATCGGCCGCCATCGCGGTTCGCGGACTATACCGCCGGTAGGGAATTTCGCCCTGCCCCGAAGAAATCATGGTAATTACTCCGTCTTCATACATATAAACATATGAATCTGCGGAGTAATTATCTCACCCGTTCATAGTATCACATACAAACGAGAATTTCAATATTTTTTTAACAATCTTTCTTTTCGTTCTTCTCATCTACGGCATCGCCGCCCCGGCATCCAGCATACCTCCAGTTGCCACCTTGCCGGACAGACTCTCAAGCGGCCGCGCCGACTGCAGAATACGGTTTCTCACATCCATAAGCGACAGGGACGCATCGTAGGAGTACAGCATCGCCGCCGTTCCGGTCACCATCGGCGCCGCCATCGATGTGCCGCTCATGTAGGCATAGTCATTGCCCGTGATCGTGCTCAGGATATAATTGCCCGGCGCTGCCAGATCCACGCTTCTCACCCCGTAATTGGACGCACGGTCGAGCTGACCGTCAAAGCGCAGGTTTGCCACGGAAATGATATTGTCCAGTTCAAAGCTTGCCGGGTACATCGGCTGCTCATCGATGCTGTAGCCATTGCCGGAGGCGTCGCCGTTTCCAGCCGCCACAATAAACAGCATCCCCGAATCCTTGATCGCCTGATACAGCTCCTCGCTATATTTCATCGTGCCAAAGCTCAGATTGCAGATCGACGCGCCATTCGCCTGCGCATACCGGATCGCCTTAACCACGTTGCTGACGGTTCCGACACCGGACGATGTTCCAAGCGTCTTGATCACCATGATCTTCACATACGCCGGATCGCAGATTCCAACCGTTCCGACTCCATTTCTCGCCGCCGCGATAGTGCCCGCCGAGTGGGTACCATGATTGTCATCCGTCCCGGTAAATACCTGGGCATTATTATCATAGAAATTCCAGCCGTAAACGTCATCGATATAACCATTTCCGTCATTGTCAATGCCATCGCCCGGAATTTCCCCCGTATTCGTCCAGATCGAACCGCTAAGCTCCGGGTGAGTTATGTCAACCCCTGTATCAATCAGCGCCACAATCACCTGACGTTTTCCACTTTTCGCGTCATATTTCTTCCATGCCGGGACAATATTCATATCGATCCCTTCCAGAGAACGAACCGTTCCATCTGCTGAGAGCGCCGGGCTGCCGGTAATCGCCCCAATCGCTGCATCCACTGCCGCCGTATGGCTCGGCACCAGACGCAGTTCACCTGTATTTAAAAAAGCCCACTGATAGGAGGCATAGGAATCCGCATAGGGAACCGACTCCCGTGACGGACCCGCCGCATATGCCGGAAGCGCCGCGCTCCCTGCCATCATGGCAGCACACAGGGCGGCTGCCAGCCCTCTAAAAAGTTTCTTTTTCAACTTGCTTTATCCTCTTTCAATTCCGTTCTTACAGTTCGCGTGCTGCCGCAACCACAGTCTCCGCTTCCTTTTCCGGTTCTTTTCTGACATTCTGCCGTTTTACCGATTTTACCACTTTCCCGGCTTTTTTGCCATCCTTTTCGGATGCCGGACCGGAAATTGGCTTAAAGCCGCGAAATACCAGAATACTCCGCGGCGGAACCATATACTGGCGAAGCTCTTCCTGCGGCTCCTGCCCTGCCTCCAGGCTTTCTGGCGGACAGATTCCGTTATTGTCTGCGTCGTCTGTGTTGATGCACAGAGTCCACTGCATTCCCTTCGGAAGTTTCGGAAGATCAAATTCATGCGGCTCCCAGTGCATATTGTAGGCGACAAAGAAATAGTCATCGCTGGTGCCGTCCGCTCTTCGCCCGTACTCGCCGCAGTAGAGAATGCCGAGCTGGCGGCGGAAATTTTCAAACTCCGGGCACCATGTTTTGACGCCGTGGTAGGAAACATCCGGGTGTCCGCAGACGAGGTAATCAATATTTTTCGGCTCCACCGGCAGATGGAACACTGGATGCGCTTTGCGGAACGCTATCATATATTTTACAAATTCGTAAATATCCCGGTTCGTCTCCAGCTGATGCCAGTTGAGCCAGGAAATCTCATTGTCCTGACAGTAAGCATTATTGTTGCCGTTCTGGGAATTGCCGAACTCATCGCCCGCTAAAAACATCGGCGTTCCCTGGCTCAGAAAGAGCAGCAAAAATGCGTTGCGGAGCTGTTTTTTCCGCATCTGCACAATCTTCTTTTTCCGCGTCGTGCCCTCGACGCCGCAATTCCACGTATAATTATAATCGCTTCCATCCCGGTTATTCTCCCCGTTCGCTTCGTTGTGCTTCTGCTCACAGGAAACCATATCCATCATCGTAAAGCCATTTGTCGCCGCCATATAGTTGATCACGCCATACGCGTCCGGATTCCGGCGTGTCTGGTAAATGAGACGGCCGACCTGATCCTCATCACCCTTTAATACCCGGCGCATATCGATCAAAAATCCTTCATTGTACTCGCCCAGATGCCAGCGGCGCTCCCGCAGCTTCGGTGCCGCTGCCGTTTTTGGCACACGCACGCCATCCCAGGAACCAGCTAATAGCTTCGTATCAGCTAACAGCGGATCAGACGCCAGCAGTTCGGTCGGCGCAAACCCGGACAGGTGCACGCCATCCACATGATACTCGTAAACCCAGAAACGAACCGCCTCCTGCGCCAGTGCCGCGCTCTCCTCGCCGGTAAAATAAAGCTCAACCAGCACTTCAATATCATTTTTATGAAATTCTTTCACCAGATCCTTAAATTCCCGCTCCGGTTCTTTCTCTTTCCCGGATGTGTACGAAGCTTTCGGTGCAAACAGGTATCCCGCCCCATAGCCCCAGTAATTGAG
This sequence comes from Clostridium sp. AF32-7AC, assembly GCF_003477925.1. Lineage (NCBI taxonomy): Bacteria > Bacillati > Bacillota > Clostridia > Eubacteriales > Clostridiaceae > Clostridium > Clostridium sp. AF32-7AC. The sequence goes on along the minus strand of NZ_QUEG01000007.1, from coordinate 68,844 downwards.
CCGTCCGGTCGGTGTCCCGGTCGCATACGGATTCCCGTCTGCCCCATCCTCCATCATCACTTCCTGAAATTCATTCGGCATCATTAATTCAACTGCTGTGATACCCAATTCCTTTAAATAGGGAATTTTCTCCGTCAGCGCACGGAACGTTCCCCGCTCCCCGGTGCCGGAAGAAGTATGACGGGTAAATCCACGCACATGCAGCCGGTACAGGATCGTCTCATCATACGGATGTTTCAGCGGCTGATCCATTTCCCAGTCATACGTTTCTTCCGGGAAACGGCAGCGCACCGGACGGAGCGCCGCTTTTAAATCGCCCCAGCGCTCATGTCCTGTATAGATGCGCCCGCACGGATCCGGCAGCTCCCCCTGCTCGGTCTCGATCGTGTATTCCAGTCCCGAAAAATCATCGCCCGCAAGCTCCATCATCCAGAGATCCCCCACCCGTTCTTCCGGGGAAAATGGGATCCGGACACCCTGTTTTTTACCTGTCTCATAAATTGCCAGACGGCAGAATGTCCCCGGTGCCTCGACGCACAAGTGCATTCCCGTCTCTGTCCGCTTGATTCCCGGTGTAAAATCAGGGGTTCTTATCTTCTGTCTCACGATTTTTTCTGCTTTCACCTGTATCCCCTCCACGTTTTCATACGGCACTTTCGGTTCCAAAAGTGCCTACTTGTGAGCAGCTGCCTGCGCTTCTATTTTTTCCGCCAGATCGTTCAGATACATCCAGCGGTCCATCTTTTCTTCCAAAAGAGCTTCTTTTTCCTCTTTTTCCTTTATGATGCCGTTCAGAGCCGTATAATCGCAGGCAGAGTCCTGCATCTGCTGCTCCAGATCCGCGATTGTCTCTTCCAGCGCCGCGATATCATCCTCGATCGTCTCCCACTCTTTCTGCTCCATATAACTGAATTTGAGCTTTTTCTCGCGCTGGCGACCGCGGTTTTTATCCTTTGCCGTCTCCGCTGCATCTGACGTTCCCGCACCAGAAGCGTCTCCGGTCTTCTGGCCTCTGCCGCGTTCCTGACCGGATGCCGTCCCAGATGCCTCCATCTCTGCCGCTATGCGTTCCCCGCAGGCTGCCTGATAGTCGGTATAGCCGCCCTCATACTGACGGATCGCGCCGCCGCCCTCAAAGGCGAAGATCCGGCGCACTACGCGATCAAGGAAATACCGGTCATGCGATACCGTAATCACGATCCCCTGGAAATGATCAAGATAATCCTCCAGAATCGTCAGCGTGCCGATATCGAGGTCGTTGGTCGGCTCGTCGAGCAGAAGGACGTTTGGCGCGCCCATCAGGATATGGAGCAGATAGAGTCTGCGCCGCTCTCCGCCTGATAGCTTGCCGATCAGCGTGTACTGCATATGGGACGGGAACAGGAACCGTTCCAACATCTGGGATGCCGATACCAGCCCGTCCGCCGTCCGCACGTACTCTGCCACATTTTTAATGTAGTCGATCACGCGCATCGACTGATCCATATCTTCGTTTTCCTGTGAAAAATAACCCATTTTTACGGTCTGGCCGATGATCGTCTCGCCCGAATCTGGTTTCACCCAGCCGGTAATCATCTTCATCAGCGTCGATTTGCCGCTGCCGTTCGGTCCGATGATGCCGATGCGGTCATCCTTCAAGAAGATATAGGAAAAATCATCGATCAGGAGGCGGTCACCATACGCCTTATGAAGATGGTGTGCCTCGACCGTGGTCCGTCCGAGACGGCTGGAAATCGAGCTCATCTCCACATTTCCATCTACTTTCGGCGCTTCCACCGCACTCAACGCCTCGAAGCGCTGAATACGCCCTTTCTGCTTCGTGCTGCGTGCCTGTGCGCCGCGCCGGATCCACGCCAGCTCCGTCCGCAGGATATTCTGGCGTTTCTGCTCCGAGCTCACCGCCATCGCCTCGCGCTCTGCCTTTAATTCCAGATAGCCCTCATAGCCGGACTGATAACTGTACAGCTTTCCCTTGTCCAGTTCGACGATACGGTTCGTCACGTTATCAAGGAAATACCGGTCGTGCGTGATCATCAGAAGCGCGCCGCGGAATTTTTTCAGGTACTCTTCCAGCCAGTCTGCCATCGCACTGTCCAGATGGTTCGTCGGCTCATCTAAAATCAACAGATCCGCCGTCGATAACAGCACCGCTGCGAGCGCAACGCGCTTTCTCTGTCCGCCCGAAAGTGTCTCCACCTTGGCACTATAATCGGTGATTCCAAGCTTATTCAGCATGGATTTCGCATCGCCCTCGAGATCCCAGGCGTGCTCATGCGCCATATTTTCCCGGATCACGCAGTCTAAGACGGTCCGTCCCGGTTCAAACTCCGGATTCTGAGGCAGATAACGGATATAGAGATTTCGTCCCTTTACCACCGTACCCTCATCCGGCTCTTCCAGACCGGCTACAATCTTTAGAAGAGTAGATTTTCCGGTTCCGTTGATGCCGATGAGACCAATCTTATCACCTTCACCGATGGAAAATGCCACGTCATCAAAAAGCAGCCGTTCCGTATATGATTTTTTCAGATGTTCTGCTGTCAGTAAATTCATGCCTCATCCCGATCCTTTATCTGTAATTCTACCGGGCAGTGATCCGAACCCAGTATCTCCGTATGAATCTGTGTGCCCGCCAGCCGGTCCTTCAGGCTCTTGGAAACACAGAAATAATCAATCCGCCACCCAGCATTCTTCTCGCGCGCCTTAAACCGGTACGACCACCAGGAATAAACGCCCTCTTTATCCGGGTAAAAATAGCGGTACGTGTCGATATATCCAGAGTCCAGAAGCTCCGTAAACTTGCTTCTCTCCTCATCCGTAAATCCGGCATTTTTCCGGTTCGTCTTTGGATTTTTCAGGTCAATCTCCGTGTGTGCCACATTCAGATCCCCACAGAAAATAACCGGCTTTTTCTCCTCCAGCTTCTTCAAAAACTGGCGGAAATCATCCTCCCACTGCATCCGGTACGGAAGTCTCGCCAACTCATTCTGGGAGTTCGGCGTATAGCAGGTCACCACATAATAATCCGGGTACTCCGCCGTAATGACGCGCCCTTCATGATCGTGCTTCTCAATGCCAAGACCGTAGCTCACGCTAAGCGGCTCCTCCTTCGAAAACAACGCTGTTCCCGAATACCCCTTCTTCTCCGCATAGCTCCAATACTGATAATACCCCGGAAGCTCCAGATCAATCTGCCCTTCCTGCAGCTTGCTCTCCTGAATACAGAAAATATCCGCATCTAGCTCATGGAATACATCCAGAAATCCCTTTCCCACACACGCCCGCAAGCCGTTTACGTTCCAGGAAATCATTTTTTTCATTCTATCTCTCCTTTTTATCAAATAAGGTTTTTCCGATACATAAAAAGACAGCAGGCAGGTGGCAGACGCTCCGAAACTGGTCTGTGGATGCAGAGCAGTTTCGGGGCGGCTGCTGCCTGCCCCACCTCTCTCATTTTTATAAATCTACGTGTAAATCCTGATGTTTAATCCCATGTTTCTCCACATATCCCGTCAGCATCAGGGTCAGCGCGCCATCGCCCGTTACGTTGCAGGCAGTACCAAAACTGTCCTGAAGCGCAAAGATCGTCAGCATCAGCGCCGTTCCAGTCGCATCGAAACCGAGGACACCGGTGATCAGTCCCAGAGACGCCATAACCGTACCGCCCGGAACACCCGGTGCACCTACGGCAAATACACCTAAAAGAACACAGAACAGAACCATCGTCATCATATCCGGGAGGGCGCCGTACAAAATCTTGGATACCGTCATGACAAAGAATACCTCGGTCAGAACCGAACCGCACAGATGGATATTCGCAAACAGCGGAATACCGAAATCAACCATATCGTCACGAAGCGGCTCTGCCTTTTTGGCACAGCTGAGCGCCACTGCCAGGGTCGCCGCAGAAGACATCGTACCGACTGCCGTCAGATATGCCGGACCATAATGCTTGATAACGCCTCTCGGGTCACGGCCAGAGTAAATACCAGCCAGTGTATACAGCAGCGCCATCCAGATATAGTGGCCTGCCATAACAATCAGGATAACCGAAATGAAGATCGGAGCCTGTTTTGTGATGGTTCCCTCATATGCCAGGGAACAGAACGTAAATGCGATGTAAACCGGAAGAATCGGAATGACAATCTTCTGTACTATCTCCAGAACGATCTTCTGGAACTCGTCTAAGAGTTTCGTTACCGTCACCGCCTTGGTCCAGGTCGCTGCCAGACCCATCATAACGGAAAATACCAGCGCACTCATGACGCCCATGATCGGCGGAATGTCCAATTTAAAGACAACCTCCGGCAGACTGCGCAGTCCATCGACTGCCGACTGAATCGACATATGCGGAATCAGCGTATATCCGGCTGCCATCGAAAACAGCGCCGCGCCAAGAGACGATGTATACGCCAGAATCAGCGCTACTCCAAGCAATCTGGAGGCATTCTTTCCAAGCTTCGTGATCGACGGGGCAATAAAGCCGATGACGATCAGCGGTACACAGAACGAAATAATCTGCCCAAAAATATAATTCAGCGTCACAACGAGATTCATAAAACTTTCATTTGCTATAAGACCGGCAATAATACCGATCGCTACACCCAGCACCAGCCGAAACGGCAGGCTTTTCATCAACTTGCTCATACCCATTTTTCCTTCCTAATACCTATCTCTTCATTCTTACTCTTCCCAAAGTTTTTTCGGATACAGACCGCTGTCCTTCATCCCCTGGATCGCGTCTGTCACCATCTTCTTATCTTCCTTGTAGGTCACGCCGTACCAGCGGTCCACGCTCTTTAACACGGTCACCTCGGCTTTCCCCTCTTTCAGAAGTTCATCCACCACAAACGGGAGGAAATACTCACATTTGAGTGGATTTACCGACAGGTTTTTCTCCAAAAATGGAACAAAGCGCGCCTTTAACTCCTTTAAGATGCTGGAAGTAAAGCCCCAGAGGTTCATCGATACAAGCGTATCCTCCCCCAGCTGCTCCCAGGTTGCACCGTCATCCTCAGTATATTCCGCCTGATCGCCGTGCTTCTCGATGCGCGTTCTCTCGTGGATATCCGCCAGATGTCCATCCGCATCCACCGTACAGACGCCGCGCGCCACATGCCCGTTTTCCGTCAATGTGTTATAGAGATGATAGGCAACCATCGCATACTGATATTTGTCATCATCACCGCAGGATGCCAGACGATCGTAGATCGCCTTGAACGCCGATTTTCCATAGTAATCATCCGCGTTGATCACCGCAAACGGTCCGTCGATCACCTCGCTGCAGCAGAGAATCGCATGACCGGTTCCCCACGGTTTGACGCGTCCCTCCGGAACCTCAAACCCATCCGGAAGACGGTCATTTTCCTGATACACATACTCCACCTGCACGTGCTTTTCCATGCGGTTTCCAATATGTTCCTTAAACTCTTTCTCAATCGATTTCTTGATAATAAATACGACCTTTTCGAATCCAGCCTCGACTGCGTCGAAGATCGAAAAATCGATGATCAGATCTCCTTCCCGATCGACCGGATCAATTTGCTTCAAGCCGCCGTACCGGCTGCCCATACCAGCCGCCATGATCACCAGAACTGGCTTCTGACTCATGAAAATTGTCCTCGCTTTCTGTTTCTTATCCACAATCCTGCCGTTTTCATTCAAAGCAGAATTGCCTGTTTCCTTTTATTTTAAACTAATTCGGGCAGACTGTAAACAGTAAAACAAAAACCCGGCTGCCGTTTTATTCCATAGAGCGGATATTCTTTTTTTGTTTACATTTTTATAAATGTATTTTTTACTGTTTCTACACCAGTTAATTGTATCTTTTAGTTCTGCGCATACTTGTATGATAGATTGTTTTCACAAATATTTGATGTATGCGGGAGGTGCTTTAAATGATTGCTGCTGGTGACCGGCTCCGTGATTTACGGGAGGACAAAGGAAAAACGCAGGCGGAAATTTCCAGTCTGCTGGGTACAACTCAGCAAATCTATTCCCGCTATGAAACAAACCGGACGGATCTGCCTCTTCGGCATCTGATAAAACTGGCAGATTATTACCAAGTCAGCGCCGATTATATTCTCGGTCGAACCTCCTACCCGAAGAATCCGCCCGAAATGGCGAAACCATTTCTTAAAAATGTCACCTATGGAGAGGTCAATGGACGTATCTCATCCTTCCAGACTTCCACGAAAAAGCAGTTGATCGAATACATCAATTACCTGGTTTATCTGGAATCACGCCATAAGAAGGATTGATCGCAGTGAACAGGACATTAATACCATAGGTGTGCAAAAGACAGCTCCAGGCATCGCTCACATGCAGCGTCTGGGGCTGTCTTTTATCTTTCAGACTTTTGTCTAAATCACTTTGATTCCAGCTCTTAGTCGTCCTCTTCCTCACTATCCGTAACAGTAAATACCTGACGTTTTCTCGCCATCTCATCGTTTGCCAGATACTCATCGTAAGTAGTAATCTTATCGATCAGCTTGCCGTTTACGATTTCCATGATACGGTTTGCGGTCGTCTCAACGATCTGGTGGTCACGGGAGGAGAATAACAGCACGCCCGGGAACTTGATCATACCGTTGTTCAGAGCGGTAATGGACTCCATATCCAGATGGTCGGTCGGCTCGTCCAGAATCAGGACATTGGAACCGGAGATCATCATCTTAGAAAGCATGCAGCGCACCTTCTCACCACCAGAAAGAACGCGGACCTTCTTCACGCCGTCCTCACCGGCAAACAGCATACGTCCTAAGAATCCGCGGACATAGGTCACATCCTTAACCGGAGAGTACTGGGTCAGCCAGTCTACGATCGTGTCGTCGTTATCGAACTCTTTCGAATTGTCCTTCGGGAAATATGCCTGACTGGTGGTCAGACCCCATTTATAGGATCCCTCATCCGGCTCCATCTCGCCGGAAATAATCTTGAAGAGAACGGTCTTTGCCTGCTCGTTCGGTCCTACAAATGCTACCTTGTCCTCGCGTCCGAGAATGAAGGAAATATTATCAAGAACCTTCACACCATCGATAGTCTTAGACAGGTTCTCTACGCTTAATACCTCATTACCAATCTCACGTTCCGGACGGAAGTCGATATACGGGTACTTACGACTGGACGGTTTGATCTCATCTAACTCAATCTTCTCCAGAGCACGTTTTCTGGAGGTTGCCTGCTTAGACTTGGAAGCATTGGCAGAAAATCGCTGGATGAACTCCTGCAGCTCCTTGATCTTCTCTTCCTTCTTCTTGTTGGCTTCCTTCATCTGCTTGATCATCAGCTGGCTGGACTCGTACCAGAAATCGTAGTTTCCGGCATAGAGCTGAATCTTGCCATAGTCGATATCTGCGATCTGGGTGCAGACTTTATTTAAGAAGTAACGGTCATGGGATACCACGATAACCGTATTCTCAAAGTTGATCAAGAACTCCTCGAGCCATGCGATCGCATCGAGATCCAAGTGGTTTGTCGGCTCGTCGAGAAGCAGGATGTCCGGGTTTCCGAACAGTGCCTGTGCCAGAAGAACTTTGACCTTCTGGGCACCGGTCAGATCTGCCATCTGTTTGTAGTGGAGATCCGTCTCGATTCCCAGACCATTTAAAAGGTTCGCCGCGTCGGACTCTGCCTCCCAGCCGTTCATCGTGGCGAACTCGCCCTCCAGCTCGGCAGCCTTGACGCCGTCCTCCTCGGAGAAGTCTTCCTTCATGTAGATGGCTTCCTTCTCTTTCATGATCTCGTAGAGTCTCGCATTTCCCATAATAACGGTATCAAGTACCGGATATGCGTCATATTTAAAGTGATCCTGCTGTAAGAATGAAAGTCTCTGTCCCGGTGTGATGATAACCTCACCATTGGTCGGTTCCAGCTGTCCGGACAGGATTCGTAAAAAGGTAGACTTTCCGGCACCGTTGGCACCGATGAGTCCGTAGCAGTTTCCCTCGATAAATTTAATGCTTACGTCCTCAAATAACGCCTTCTTTCCTACTCGCAGTGTTACATTGCTTGTACTAATCATGGCAATTTCCTTTCATACTGTTCAAATCGTTCATACTCCCCAAGTGCATCTTTGCCCCGGGCGGGTGTAATCCATGTATATTTTACAGGTTTTTCCCGAATTTGCAAGCATTTTACGGGTTTTTATTCCCATCCGCCAAAAACTAAAATCTTCCGAACGTATCCACCAGACAGGACAAATAATCTGCCCGCTCATCCGTAAACTGCCCCGGAACCAGACGCCAGCGCCAGTTTTCCCCGAGGGTTCCCGGCGTATTCATGCGCGCCCAGTTGTCGAGTTTCAGCACATCCTGCATCTGGAAAATGGCAACGCTCGCGACCGAACCGTATGCCGCGCGGAACACGCGGTCTACCACCTCACTCTGGTGTGCTGCACCGAGGTAATCAGCAATGTACTGAAGTTCCCACCACTGACGTTTTTCCGGTTTAAAATACCCCGCCAGCGTCTCATTGTCGTGCGTTCCACCGTAGACTACGGAGTTCGGGTCATAGCAGTGCGGCAGATGCTCGTTGAAACGGTCGCCACTGAACGCAAACTCAATGATCTTCATGCCCGGATAGCCCGTCTCTGCCAGCAGATCCTTGACCTCCTGACAGAAGACACCCAGATCCTCCGCGATGATCTTCGTCTCGCCTGCCGCCCCGTCAAGTGCGTCGGTCAGCTTTTTGCCCGGACCTTTCTCCCACTCGCCGTCTTTCGCAGTCACAGCGCCATACGGGATTGCATAATACTGCACCACGCCGATGAAATGGTCGATCCGCACCGCATCGTAGAGCTTCGCGGACGCTTTCATCCGGCTTCGCCACCAGGCGAAATCGGTTTGTTCCATTTTCTCCCAGTCGTAAAGCGGGTTGCCCCAGAGCTGTCCATCCTCTGAAAATGCATCCGGCGGCACACCCGATACCTTGAGCGGCGTCAGATTTTCCTCGTCGAGCTGGAACAGCTCCGGGTGGCTCCAGACATCCGCGCTGTCGAGCGCCACGTAGATCGGGATATCGCCGACGATCTGGAGATCTTTTTCTTTTGCATACTGTTTTAATTTTTTCCACTGTTCAAAAAATTTAAACTGTAAGAATTTCCAGTAATTTATTTCTTCTGCCAGCTCTTCGCGGTATGCCGAAAGTGCCTCCGGACGGCGGAACCGGATGTCCTCGTCCCAGTCCATCCAGCTTTTTCCTTCATATTTACCCTTGACTGCCATGTAGAGCGCATAGTCGTCCAGCCATTCTTCATTTTCTTCCAGAAATACCTGATATTCCGCACTTTCCTTATGGTCACTCCGCTCATACGCCTTGCGCAGAAGCGGAAAACGGTAATAATACAGCGCGTCATATTTGACCTGATCCTGCTTGTCGCACCACCAGCAGGCGTCTATCTCATCCTGGGTCAGAAGTTTCTCGTCTTTCAGCGTATCCAGATCAATAAAATACGGATTTCCCGCAAATGCAGAGTAGGACTGGTACGGGCTGTCCCCGTAGCAGGTCGGTCCCATCGGAAGCACCTGCCAGTACGTCTGGCGTCCGCGTTTTAACTGATCAATAAACTCATACGCCGCCCGTCCGAACGTACCGATTCCATACGGCGACGGCAGGCTGAAAATCGGCATCAGTACGCCTGCGCCGCGTTTTAACATTGTCTTCATCGCTTCGTTTCCTCCTATTCTGCCCGATATACTGTCTCACCGCTGCAGATGGTATAGTGAACCTTTCCATAGAGCTTCACTCCCACAAACGGGGAGTTAGACGCCTTGGAATGGAATTTTTCTACGGTATATGGTGTCTGGTCGTCAAAAAGAACCAGATCCGCCGCGCCGCCCTCGCGGATGCGTCCCGCCTCCTTCATCCGGTACAGCTTCGCCGGATTCAGGCACATTTTCTCAAACAGAGTCAGATAATCAATGTGACCAGCTTTTACCAGCCTGGTAACCGCCAATGGCAGGGAGGTTTCCAGCCCGATGATGCCGCTCGGTGCCTCGGTCAGCGGTTTTTCCTTCTCCTCGGCGCTGTGCGGTGCATGATCCGTCGCAATCATATCAATCGTGCCGTCCTTGATTGCTTCAATCAACGCCTCGCGATCCGCAGCACTCCGCAGCGGCGGATTCATTTTCGCCAGTGTTCCGTACTCCAGAACCGCCGTCTCGTCCAGTGTAAAATGATGCGGTGTCACCTCCGCCCAGACATGCGCGCCCAGCTTTTTCGCCAGCCCGACCATCTGCACCGCATTACGGGAACTGATGTGCTGGATATCCACATCTGCGCCCGTGTGAAGCGCGATCATGCAGTCGCGCGCCACCATCGAATCCTCCGCCAGCGCCGGGGAACCACCGATTCCCAGCTGCTCGGACACCGGACCGCGGTTGATGCCGTTGTTGAAAATAAATGCCGGATCCTCCTCATGGAAGCTGAGCGGCACATTGAGACGTTTCGCCGTCTCCATCGCCTCTTTGACCAATTTTTCGCTCATCAGCGGGATTCCGTCATCCGTAAATCCGATCGCACCCGCCTCTTTGAGGGACTCCATATCGGTCAGTTCTTTTCCTTGAAATCCCTTCGAGACTGCCGCGCAGGTTTCCACGTGGATTCCCGTTTTCGCACCCTTTTCCAGAATATACCGGACAATCTCCGGCGTATCGGCAACCGGTTTCGTGTTTGCCATACAGACCACCGTCGTAAAGCCGCCCGCCTTCGCAGCCGCCGCGCCCGTCTCGATGTCCTCCTTGTAGGTCAGACCCGGATCGCGGAAATGCACGTGGACGTCCACCAGTCCCGGCGCGACGATCAGCCCTTCTGCATCCAGCACCTCGGCATCCGCCGGGATGAACGGTGCGTCAGATGCCTCATCTGATTCTGATTTTGTATCTTTTTTCACGATTTTCTGGATTTTTCCATTTTCAATCCACAAATCTGCCCTTCCGTCGAATCTGCTCTCCGGATCGATGACTCTTCCGTTTTTAATTATTTTTACCATTCTAACCCCTTTTTAACTCATATGTTAAAACGTAACTGTTCAGTACCTTCACAATCACGTCAAAACATTTTTTCAGACAAACTCAGCCCTTAACTCCTCTTCGCCGGCACGATCTCCAGCCAGTATCCATCCGGATCGTTAATGAAATAAATACCCATCGCCGGATTTTCAAAACAGATGCATCCCATTTCCTTATGTTTGGCATGTGCCGCCTCCATGTCTTCCGTCTCAAATGCCAGATGGAACTCATTGTCGCCCAGGTTGTAGGAGTCCTTCTCCCAGTCGCGCAGCCAGGTCAGCTCCAGCTGGTAGCTGGTCGTGGCGTCGCCCAGATAAACAAGGATAAAGCTTCCGTCTGCCGCCTCCTTGCGGCGTACCTCCTTAAGTCCCAGTGCTTCCTCATAAAATTTCAGTGACTTGTCCAGATCGATGACATTGAAATTGTTGTGTGCAAATGTAAATTTCATCGAATAAACTCCTCTCCTTCCTTGTGAATCTCTACAATCCGATCCCGCCAGCCTTCACTGGATGGATGTTCGATTAATTTTGGTATAATCGTATAATCTTCCCAGAAATGCATCGGGAAAATCCATTTTGCGTCCGCCTGCTCCATAAAACCGGCAGCGCCCAGATAAAACCACTGCTCCTGCCTCGGATCGACCGGGATAAATGCCAGATCCGCCGTGCGCCCGGAAAGCTTTTTCATCTCCTGTTTATAAGAAGCCGCCATATTCCGGTTCCATGCCATATCTTCGCCTTCCCACCACCAGTTATTTAAGTCACCGGCGTGATAAATCTCCTTTCCTTCGCAGGAGAGCCAGAAGGCGACGCCTTCGTCGGTGGAATGGAACGTCTCGACGATAAGGCTTTCTTCAGAAATATTCAGGCAAAATCTTTCTCCTGCCTTTACCAGCCGTATCCTGTCTTTATATCGTTTACGATATTCCTCTGGTATCTTTTTCCCAATCTCTTTTGAGAGAATATAAAAAACATTTTCCCGTTTCTCTCCCAGCTGAAAGATTACCGGAGCATAATGATCGGCATGGAAATGGCTCGCAAAGATAAAGAGGGGCTTCCCTGCCGGGAACTCCGGGAGAGTTCCCTTAAAATAATCAAACAGAATCACGGCATTTTCAAGCTCAACTGAAAACGAGCTGTGATGAATATATGTGATTTTCAAACGAATTAATTCCCTTCTATAATGAAAAAGAATGTGCCTTGGCACATTCTCGCGCCGAGCGCGGTCGCTTGCGACATGTTTCTGCTTCGCGCGAGTGCGCATCATTGGCACGTTAGTGCCTTTTTGTGTAATAAGAAATTTCAAGGAATTTCCTATTACACGAAACAACAGCCAGCCAAAAGTATCCCGCATACGATACTCGCAGCGCTTTCAGCCGGCTGTGCTCTCTTCGCAACCTTTAGTTTTCTTTCTTGCTCTGTGCTTTTGCTAAGAATTTCTCATTTTTGATGATGAAACGCTCATGTGTGCCGCCGCCGATGGAACCTTTCGCGTCAAATGCCTCTACCTTAAATACGAGACGTCTGCCGTCTACTTCTACCAGCTCACTCTCACACCAAACCTGCATGCCGACCGGGGTCGCTGCATTATGGGCAATTTCCAGCTTTGTACCAACGGTTCCCTCACCGTCGTTTAAGTACGGAGCCACGCTCATCCACGCGGTTTTCTCCATCAGTGCAACCATCGCCGGAGTTGCAAACACCGGTAACAGACCGCTTCCCACTGCTGCTGCGGAATTTTCATCCGTAACCATAACTTCCTGTCTTCCCTTGATACCAGCTTCTAACATATTGTCTGCCTCTCTTTCTTTTTTGCGCCAAAATCTGCGCTGTATCAAATTTTTGTAACCGTCCCGTGCTTCCACAGCCGCCATCACTCTTTTAGCGGTATCCGTCTGTATTTCCCCGCCTTACAGCGGTTTGCCGCACTTTGGACAGTACGAAAAATCCTCATCCGTCTCAAATCCACAGGACGGACAGACCTTATGACGGTGTGATGCATCACTTCCCGTCCACGGATTTCCATTTCCATCCTGCCGAAGTGTCAGATCGCTTTCCGTGATCTCGACCTCCTCGCCCCGAAGCAGCCTCTTTCCTACCTCCGGATCCAGCTCATAGACCGCACCGCAGCACGACATTTCTACGAAAAAGCGCCGGTTCCATTTAAAAATCGGGATAAAAAAGAAACTAAAATACATATAGGTCATGTACACCTGATACCGCCCATAAGCGCCGCAGCGCCCGCAGATCACTGTTTTCAGGTACTCCAGCGGCTTCACGCCGGAACTGATGCCACCGATAAAAAACATCCGTCTCCCCTCCTGCCATAGAACAAAGCATGTGCTCTGGCACATTCTCGCGCCGAGCGCGGTTGCTTGCGACATGATTCCTCTTCGCGCGAGTGCGCACATATATACATCATACCTAAGTAGCGCGTCTTTCGCAAGATTTTTTTACGCTCTGATGCAATTCTGATGCAATTCTCTTTCTGATAAAAGGTAACCGTTTGCAGTCAAAGGTCTTCTATGCTATGATACGTCTCATAAGAATTACATGATTTGATACTTTATGATTCAAGGTTTTATAACTTGATATTCCATTGATATAAGCAAAAAATATTTAAAAAAAAGAGGATGCCCTGCCATGAACACACATACAACAAACCTGCCTGCAATCGAAAAGCACAATTTTCCCAACTCCCACATCATCTCCTGCCTGAACCTGAACCTCGCACAGATCGCCGCCTCCGGTCAATGTTTCCGTATGCTTCCGGTTCCGGAAAAACCGGGGATCTGGTCACTCATCAGCGGGACGCACTATCTGGAAATTTCCGAGACGCCGGACGGTTTCTTCTTCGACTGCCCGGACGAAGCGCTTCCTTTTTGGAAACAATACTTCGATCTCGGCACCGATTACGGCTCTTTCATCGCCTCCATCCGCGCAGACGATGCCTACCTCGCGGCGGCGGCAGACGCCGGTTCCGGCATCCGGATTCTCCGTCAGGATCTCTGGGAAATGATGATCACCTTCCTGATCTCCCAGCAGAAAACCATCCCAAAGATCCGCGAAGCCGTCGAGACCCTGGCAAAAAAATACGGTGCGAAGAGAACCGCCGCCCTGTCCGACGGTTCTATCCGCACCTACTATTCTTTTCCCTCGCCCGAAGAACTGGCATCTGCCAGCCTGGACGACCTATTAGCCTTAAAACTCGGCTACCGCGCCAAATACATCCACCGCCTCATCCAGGATGTCCTCGCCGGAACCGTATCCTTAGAATCCCTCGCAGCCCTGCCGCCGGACGAAGCCATGACCGCACTTACCAGCCTCTATGGCATCGGTCCCAAGGTCGCCAACTGCGTCTGCCTCTTCGGACTCCACCACATCGACGCCTTCCCCGTCGATACCTGGATCGAACAGATCCTGACCAAAGAATACCTTCCCAAACATCCCATCCGCTACCGCCGCCTTCCAAAAAGCCGCCTGTACACTACTATTATCCAGGATTTTTTTGGAAGCTATAAAGGATACGCAGGGGTAATGCAACAGTATATCTTTTATTATGAGCGCAGCATCCGAAACGGAAAATTCTAAAGATTCAGCAGCGCCAATGCCACCAAAATAATCCCGCATCCCCCAATCTGTCTCCGGCTGATTGGATCCCCGAGCACCAGCACGCTCACAAAGCTGACCACCAGGATCGTGCCGACACTAAAGCTCGGATACACGATAAACGCCGGCAGTCTCGACACACTCGCCAGCAGCAGCGAGGTTGAAAAATAGTTTGGAAATCCGACTGCCACACCACTCAAAAAGTCCATCTTTCCAATCTTGCGGCGGGTTCTCTGCTGCTCGAGAAATGCCAGAACCACAGTCAGAACCAGTGCGGTCAGGAACGTATAGAACAGAAACAGCGCATCAAACCGTCTCTCGCCGATCCTCTCCGTTACCTTGGACATCCCGTCTGCCATACCGCTGACGACAAATAAAACGAGCAGAAGTCCCGCCGAACCCATCCTCCGTCTGCGTCCGCAGCCGCGGTCCCCCTCGCTGTTGATGACCCAGATCGCCACAATAACCAGCACAATTCCCACCAGCTGGAACAGCGTCGGGATCTCACCTAAAAACAGGATACTCGCCGTGACCGGAATCACGATACCAAGCTTCGCAAATGCCGACGACAGAACTGCCCCATTTTCACGGATGCATTTCTGCATCAGAACCAGATTTCCTGTAAACAAAAATCCATTCACGATTCCCGTGAGAACCGCCGTCCGGCTGCCTGCCGCAAAGATATTTTTATCTGGAAGCAGAATAAATGCCACCACCAGGCAGGTCACATAATTTCCAACCAAAATCCCATATCGGTTATCGCTGAACGTCTCACTGATCCGCAGCGCCAGCGCCAGGGACGCGCTGAAAAGAATCGCAAAAATCAGATAAATCATACCTACTTATAAGAGATCGCCAGTCTCCCGGAATTTCCGGTAATGATGCGTTCTCTTTGCCTCCTCCAGTTTTTTAAGCATGGCCGGGATATCCCCGTTTAAGGTTCCCGCCAGAATCACGTAGTTCGACGCATGGTTCGTCCGGAATACAGTGCCCGGAGAATCCACATTTTTCAGGAAAATTTCCATTTCATCCACAATTTCATCCGGGGTTATCCGCTGGAACCGCCCTTCCACGACATCTGCATACATCGGCGTGCCCTCGTACAGGCGCAGCGTCAGGAAGGATGCGTACTCCGGGTTCATCGCCGTGATGAGCTTCGCACAGGACAGGGCATGTTCTTCCACCTTGCTGCGTCCGCCAAGCCCCGAAATCAGCGTCACTGAGGTCGCGATGCCGCAGCGTTTCAGCTTCTGCCCTGCCTCAATGGTCTGTTCCGCCGTCACGCCTTTATTGATATATTTTAAAATCTCATTGTCGCCGGATTCCGCGCCCACATAGACGATTCCGAGTCCCGCCTCGCGCAGGCGGATCAGCTCTTCTTCCGATTTCCGCAAAATATCCTGTGCCGTTCCGTAGGAAGCCACCCGCTTCACGCCCGGATACAGGCGGTGGATCGCATCCAGAATTACCAGAAGATCCTCTGTTTTCATAACCAGCGCATCGCCGTCCGCCAAAAATACCTTCTCGATATACGGCGCATACGGATTGTGCGAAACCTCCGTCAAATCTGCCAGAATCTCCGCCAGGCTCCGGATCCGGAACTTCTTTTCTTTATACATATTGCAAAAGCCGCAGGTGTTGTGTGCACATCCGATCGTCACCTGAATGATCAGGCTGCGCGCCTCACTCGGCGGTCTGTATACAATTCCCTCGTAGTCCATATGATTCCTCCTTTTTCTGTATCTCCTCTGCCGGACTGCCCGCATCTGCTCCGACAGTTTCCTCTTTTTCTGCATTCTCCGGGTTTTCTATCGTCTCCCCCGGCAGCGGGAAATCCACACCCGCTTTCAGCTCCAGCACCGTGTTGTCCGTCCGGGCATCGTGCAGGATCGCCTGCAGCCTTGCCAGCCAGAAATCATTGCCGCTATAACGGATCCAGTACTGATATGCCTCGCTTTTTCTGATCTTTGCCACATCAATCTTCGTGCCCGAACAATAATCACGGTTCATATCGGCATAGAGCCTTGCCATCTCTTCTTTGATATCCTTTGATGCCGACTGCAGCGCCTTAAACGCCTGTTTCGAAATCACATCTACCAGAAACTGATCCGCATAAGCATCAAAATTGAGAAGATTCTCGTCTTCTTCCCCGTAGCGCTGCGCCCAGCCTGCTATGTCTACCTTTTTTGTATGGTAGGACAGACTGCCATCCGTCTGCCAGTTTAGGATACTGTACTGGCACGGCGCCATCGGAAGCGGAGAAGTCACTATCTCCCGGATTCCATATCCGCCCGGTGTATTCAGATTTGACGTATGCTTCTTGATTCTCTGCAAATGCAGATGCCCGCTCAAATACACCGGAACTCCATATGCTTCCAGAAGCGCGGTCACTTCTTTCGTATTTTCAATCGTGCATTCCTCCGGATAGAGTGTACTCTCATCCAGCAGATTGTGGTGTGAAACCGGAATGACCGTCACACCCTGTTTTTTCGCCTCCTCCAGCTGTGTTTTCATCCACGCAACCGTCTCTTCGCTTAGCTTTCCGCCCGTCTCATGGACCGGTTCACACATGCAGCTGTCCAGCATCATCAGCCAATATTTTTCATCCAGGCGGTAAACATAACTCAGCGAATCCGAAGCCCGGGACACCGCCTGATCATAGCCAAACTTATGGTAAATCTGGTAAAACTCTTCCGAACTTGTTCCCTCTGCCGGGGATACCTGATCATCAAAATACGTTGCCGCCCACGGGTGGTTAATATCATGGTTGCCCGGAATCACCAGCACCGGAATTCCCGCTGCCTGCACCCGCTCTAGCTTCTCTGCAAGCGCTTCTTGGTTTGCTTTCTCACCATTCTGGGAGAGATCTCCGCTCAAAACCAATGCCGATGGATGCGCCGTCCGCACCTCCTCCAGAAATGCCTCCGTGATCTCATCCAGATACGGCACGATCGTCCCATCATTTCCCATCGTATAGGTATCAAACGCCGACTGGAAATCTGTCATCTGCGGGGACTGATAGTGAAGATCCGTCGCCAGCCAGATGGTCGGCGGCATATAAACTGTCTCTTCCTGTGCCTTCTGGGGCTCTTTTTTTCTTTTATACAGCTGTTTCCGGGAAGTCCGGCGCTTTAAAGCCGTTTCTCCATCCGAAGCGTTCTCATCTGCATCATCCTGTATCACTTCCCCGGCGGATGATTCATCCTCCTCCAGATTCCCGGCGGCTCTATTTTTTTCATTCTCCGCCACATCGCCACCATCTGTCTCAGCTTCCGAAGCTTCCGTCCCGGATGCATGCTTTTTCCCTGCATCCGGCACCAGCCATACAACCAGAAAAAGTGCGAGGACCAGCAGCAGAAGCTGTGCCCCCCGCACCAGAATCGACATCTGTCTTAACTGTTTCATGGCTGCTCCGGTTTCGGCGCATTGCTCTTACCTGTCAGAGTTTCCACACGCAGGCAGAGGACGGTGGTTCTCGCCGCTACCTCCGGAGCAAACTCATACGGTCCGCCCTCCGGGTCATACTGCTGCATGATCCTTGTCAGTGCCTCTCCTTTCTCCCCAGGATCAGCCACACGGGATAACCGTCCAGTGCCGCAGACACTCTCATAAATCATCGTGCTTCTGCATGCCGGTTCCAGAATCTTTATCTCTTTTTCATTCTGCACACAGAATGCCACCCGGTTGTCGCGCTCCATATGCTCAATCTTCGTTCCCACCGGAGCGCCGTGAAAATACAGCACCGGCGTCTCCTGGTCTTCGTTCCACACAAAACCATAATTTAACGGGATCACATACGGGTATTCATCCCCAGAAAAGGCGATACTACACACCCGGCAGTGTTCCAAAATGGCTTTCTGCCCGTCTTTCGACTCAATCGCACGTTCTCCTCTTCGCATTATTTATCCCCCTTCTTATCCGAACCTTTCTTCTCCTGATTCTCTTTCTCCCGTTGCTCCCGTACCTTCTGGAACGCCTCGTCGCCGACTGCCACGCGGATAAACTCCTCCATCGCCTTCGTGAGGTACTTATTTCTCTTCTTGTACAAATAAACGTAACGGACCGCCAGCTCTTCATTCATCTTGTAAAAGCACAGCGGCACTTCATATGGAAGATTGACGATCAGGCCATCCGGGATGAAGGCCGCGCCCACGCCCCGTCCTGCCATGTTGAACGCAGAGACAACCTGGTCCGGTTTCATGATAATATTCGGCGAATAATTCTGGCGGCTGCACATCTTCATGCTACGCTTGTAAATGCTGTTTTCCTCTTTAACGAAGATAAACGGAGTACTCTTTAAGAGCGGCAGCGGCAGTACCGGGAACTCCGCCTGACTGTGGCGTCCTGCCCGGATATCTTCCGCGGTAAGCTGATACTGGGTCAGCTCCTCATTGATCGGAAAACTCTTCGGAACAGCCAGAATAATTCTCTCCGTGCTATAATAATACTTTTCATAATTTTTGTCATCCAGTTCCGAGTTATCGATCAGAAGATCCAGTTCCTCGGCAACCAGCTTATCGGTCAGCTGTGTGGTCGTGCCCTCCTGCAGATCAATCTTGATCTGCGGATACCGATGGGAAAACTCGCTCAACACGCCCGGAAGTACAAACGAGGTAAAAAAGATCGTTCCGCCAACCGACAGCTTGCCCGCCAGAAGCCCATTTAAATTATTCAGTTGATTGAGCGTGTTCTGTTCCAGCGCAAACAGCTTTTCGATCGCGTCGATATAAACTTCACCGCCCGGCGTCAGTCCGATCGGAGAGGTGCTCCGGTCAAAAATCGGAGTTCCTATCTTTTTCTCCACCTTCTTGATCGCCGTGCTTAACGCCGGCTGCGTAATATACAGTTTCTGCGCCGCCTTCGAAAAACTCTTTTCCTCGTAGACCGCGTATACATACTCTTTTCCGTCGAACATGTTTCCTCCTATGTACCCTGCTTTTTCTCATCGCTGCATCCTGCGGGATATTTCATCCCGAAACTTCCCGCCCGTGAACATTCTCATTCCGTTCCATTCTTTTCCCTTTATCTACAGAGTTTCCGGCACTTTTGTCCACTTATGATTCTATAACAAAAAATTTATAATAATTATCTTCTTATTTATATTTGATTATATACGATGAATGATATATAATCAAGTTAAAGATAAGGAACAAGAGAAAATAATTCATCTTCTTATCTTTCTGGCATAGCCAACCACCCCGATTTTCCCCAAAATCGGTTCCCATATATTGATTATTCCTCATGAGCACGCACTGCAGAACCCTCGTTCCCCAACCAACCCGCAGTTGCGTGCTTATTTGTATGTAATTTTTACCCCGTCCAGCTCAGCTTCTATCAGCTCGTCCCCATCATATGACAATTTCAATGAAAAAAACGTATCCCTTTCAATCAGAAGCTTCAAAAAGATCCGATCGCCGTCCCAGAGCCGCAGAGCCGGCACATCCTTTTTCGCCACCCAGGCAAGCTCGCCCTCGTCACATTCGCGAAGCGTTCCCTCAAATCCATCCGCCGTGTACAGGCACATATATTCCGTCGGCCAGCCTTTCGCGATAAACGTCACGATTCCGCGGAATCGCCAGGAAGTCAGAGTCAGCCCTGTCTCCTCCTTCACTTCGCGCAGCAGGCAGTTCTCCGGGCTTTCATTCTCCTCAAAATGTCCGCCGACGCCAATCCATTTTCCTTCATTCACATCCTGTTTCTTCTTGATGCGGTGCAGCATCAGATATGAATCGTCTTTTTCAATGTAGCAGAGCGTTGTCAGCGGCGAACGCTGTTTTTTTGTCTCTCCCATGCCTCCTGGTACCTCCATTTTTATTTAATGTAAGCTCGGAATCTTCAGATGCCCGTAGTCCTTCGCCTCGTCCTCCAGGATATTCTGCAGAAAATCGCTCAGTTCGCTGACATAGCCGATCTTGTTCCAATCTTTCAGCACCGGATTTTCCTTTGCGGCTTCCTCGATCTGATACATCCGTCCTTCATAATAATTCACGCACAGATCCGCGTAGTACGAAGCCATTTCCTGTTTCTTCTCGTCCGTAAAAAATGCGTGGCGATCCTCGATATGGCGATTCAGATCCCGAATTGCATCGCGGATTGCCGCCCGACGCAGGATCGACTCCGAATAGGCCGTAAAATCTGCCAGATCTCGGTTGTGGTACGAGTGGCGTATCGCCCAGCCGTCCACATCGACAGGTTTCGCATTATACTGGTAGGTCCCGTCGTTCCAGATGCGGACAATCCCGTAATGGCACGGAGCCATCACCATGGAACCCGTCACAACCTCATAGATGCCCGTGTCCTCGTCTTCCTTATAATGCTGGATATGCAGATGTCCGCTCAAGTGCAGGCGCACGCCATGATCCGACAGCATCCGCACCAGTTCCTCGTTGTGCTCGATCGTACAGTTGTCATAAAAGGTCCGGCTCACTCCGCTCTCATCCAGCAGGTTATGATGGCTGACGGATATCACGCGGGCGCCTTCCCGCTCCGCCTCTTCCAGAATCGGCTCCATCCACTCATACGTTTCCCGGCGGATCATGCCGCCGACCTCATTTTTCGGTTCATACTGACAGGAATCCAGCATCAGCACCCAGTTTGCACTGTCTATCTTATAAAGATAACTCAGCGATGCCGGATCCCGGCTGTCCGCCGCTACATAGCCAAAATCAGCATAGATATCCCGGAACTCGTCCGCTGTGATGGACTCCACCTTTTCCGCTCCATCCGCCGTATAGCGGCGGGCATCCGGGTTATTGATATCGTGGTTTCCCGGTATAACCGCGACCTCAATTCCCGCCTCGCTGAGTCCTTCCAGAAGTTCTGCCAGTTCCTCATGGCTCGCTTTCTCTCCGTCCAGCGTCAGATCTCCGCTCAGAATCAGGAGGTCTGGATCTTCCTTCTTCATATCATCGAGAAAGGCGTCCATGACCTCCCAGCCGTACTCCAGCACGCGCCCGTCTCCGCCCCTCGCCATTCCGACAAAGGAATCACAGCGGTTTCCTGCCAGTTTCTCGGCAAAATAGTGCATATCCGTTGCCACCACGATCTTCTTTTCCACGAAATGGTCCTCGGTTTCCTCTTCCCCGCTTTCTTCGTCTTCGGCAGCCTCATGGCTCTCCTGTGTCTCCTCTGTCTCAGCTGTCTCAGTCTCCGACTCCTGTGTGGCACCCGGACTTTCCGTTTCCGCCTTGCTGGAAACCTCCGTCGCGTCTGCCTCCTTCGATAGAAACGAACAGCCGCCAAGCAGCGCTGCCAGAAGGACTGTTGCCATCACTATACATCCTTTGTTTCTTCTACTTTTTCTCACTGTACCTATCCGCTCCTGTTTTCTCTCTATCTTTCAATTTCTGTAACTGTTCAGTACCTTCACAGTCACGCGCAAAAATCCATTAAAAATTGCCTACGGCAATGGGATTTTTGCCTGCTGGCCCATGTTTTCGTACGGTCAGCACAGTAAATGTGCAGACCTACTGAACAGTTACCAATTTCTACTGCTGTTTCTTGCCTTTACCGCTATTGTTTGTACCAATTCTTCGTACATAATCTGCCCCGGCGCGATATATCTACGTCTCGTCATCCACCGGAAGCTCCGTCCGTCCCAGCGCTGCCATCGCCTCTTTTTCCTTTTTGGTCAGTTTCTTGAGCGCTGCCTCCCGGCGCATCGCCTCGCTGCGCGTCGCATATTCTTCATAGTATGCCAGCACTACCGGACGGCGGGTTTTCGTGTATTTTGCACCTTTCCCGGCATTGTGTGCCGCCACCCGCGCTGCCAGATGGTTCGTCCACCCGCAGTACAAGGTTCCGTCCGCGCAGCGCAAAAGATATGTATAATTCATGCCTCATCCTGCCTTTATGGTTCGCACTCCCGACAAAAATTTCTCAGTACACAGGAAAACGCATCCGGATGCCCTATGTAAACGGCGCCGCGCCTTGCAATGCACGGGCACCGCCCGGTTCGGGAAACTCCTTCCCCGGATCTATCATCAAGCACCGGCCGGATGCGTTTTCCTGGCTTACAAGGCGAAAATCCTTTGTCAAAGTCAAATCTGCATGGATTTTTGCTTGTAACTGTGAAGATATTGAACCGTTACAATAATAGTATATAAAGTTTTCCCCCAAATGCAACCATTCCGGCTGGATTTTTTGTTACTGTACACGCATACGTGTCCAGTAACGGAATTTGCCGTGGCTTCGAATTTCAATACGGCAAATTCCTGCTGCCACCACGTTTTCTTACGGCACTTTCGGTCCCAAAAGTGCCCACCCGTGAACAGAAACGATTTTTTCTCTCTAAAATTCCTACCTATGAACAGTTACCCGCCGTTACCTCTTTGATCAGAAGCAGCCGCGCCCCTGCACCGGCTTCCTCCCCGTCGATTTCATTCATTTCCCGCACCTGATCCACCGTCGTGTGGAATTTTTTTGCAATTTTCCACAGAGAATCCCCCGGCTGCACAATATAACCCACAATCCCTGGCTGCTGCTCCCAGCGCTTTAAATCGAACGGCTGTGTCTGCACGGATGTAACCACCGCTTCCTGCATCGGCTGGAATACAAGCAGTTCCACCGTGAGCTGCGCCTTGACCTCCGCCTCACCGCCACCCAGCATCACCGCGCCGAGCTGTTCCAGCCCCAGATTCAACTGCCAGACGCAGTCTTCCCGGATCCCCTCCGCCTCGACCGTGCCGGAAAATGGCAGAACCTCAGAAATTGCCCCGACCGGCGCCGCGTCATCATCCGTCAGATACAGGAGACTGACTTCCAGCACTCCCTCGATCGCCAGACCGTTTTCTGACGGGCGGCTCTCATCCAGCCGGACAATCCCACTGCTGTGGCAAATCTGCAGAATTCGATCCGGTTTCTGAAAAGAAACGCTTCCGCCCACCCGCATTTTGCAGCTGTTGCGCGTCAAAAGCCGGTCAAAGCACACCTCCCCCTGCTCGCTCACGACCTCGCAGCCGGTCGAATAGAGATCGCTTAAAAGTTCCACTGATTCTTCTTTATAAAGTCGGATGTCCAGCTCCAGCACCGCCTCCACTTCCACTTCGCGCATCTCCCCATCGCTGTCCGGCTTTTTGTCCGCCTCTGCATGAAGAATCCGGACCCCGACCGCCGGGATCATCTCCTCCACCGCCTCCGAGAGTTCCACTTCACCGGAAAACGGAATACTCTCCTCCAACCACTGAACCGGCGTGTGCTCGCCCTCGCCGCTGTAAATCAGGAACACCGACAATTCACCGTCCAGATGCAGTTTTCCATCCAACGGGCGCACCGAAACATCCCGAAGACGCATCTCCTGCCAGAGAATCGTCTCAATATTCGGCTTATTTGCCGATACGCTTACTTCCTCCCGGACCCGGTAGATATCTTTGCGCCGCACTGCAAGCGTCGCTGCCGGAACGCTTCTCTTCAGGACTTGCAGCCCCGCATCGTCCGTCTCGACGTCCGCGGCAGCCTGCGCATCGACGCGGCTTTCCGCCCGCACCGTAAGCGTCAGCACCGCTTTGGCGCTCAGCTTGCGCGAATGAATCATGGTAATATTCAAATCTTCGATATTCCATACGATCTGCGTATAGTCGCGCTCCGAAAGCTCCGGCACATTGACCGTTTCCTCAAATGGAATCTCCCCGCCCATCGCCTGCAGCCCGCCCGACTCCCGGCGGTACAGCACCCGGAACACAAGCTTTCCCCGGATCAGCACCTTTTCTCCCTGAATCCGTGAATTTTCTATCTGAACTTCCCCGTCTGACAGCAGTATCTGCACCGCATCATCCAGCGCATCCGGCACAATAAAATCATCATCCAGCGTCAGCTGCGACACCGCCGTCCCCCTCTGCCGATTCATATGTATCTCTTTTTTGATCAGCTCTATCATAAAAAACGCCCCTTTCCAAACCGCACGCATTTCTCTCAAAGAAATTTATGCAGCCGAAAGGGGCGTTATGAATAATTTTGTGTCAGGCTTTCTCCTGTCCTGCCCGCACTGCCTCCAGTTCCTTCCGCAGGTTTGCCGACTCTTCTCTAAGTTCCTGAAGCTCTTTCCGGAGCGCGTCGATCTGCTCTAAAATACGCTGATCGTCCTCGCCGATGATCATCTTCTGCTTCTTCGGCAGCGCCACGCCGTCCTTCTTGACCGGACGCGCCGGAATGCCGACAGCCGTGGTATTTTCCTCGAGCGGGCGGAGCAGAACCGCATTTGCCGCTACGGAACAGTTATCACCGACCTCGAAAGAACCGAGAATCTTTGCGCCGGAACCGACCGTCACATTATTTCCCAGCGTCGGATGACGTTTACCCTTCTGTGTTCCGACACCGCCCAGCGTCACACCCTGGTAAATCGTACAGTTGTCGCCGACCACCGCCGTCTCACCGATGACAACGCCGCAGCCGTGGTCAATCAGAATACCGTGTCCGAGCTGTGCACCCGGATGAATCTCAATCAATGTAAAGAAACGTGCCACCTGTGAAATCAGGCGCGCAATGAAAAACATATGGTGCTCATAAAACCAGTGCGCCACCCGGTGCCAGATCAGGGCATGTACGCCCTGATATAAAAGTAGTACCTCCAATGCATTTCTCGCAGCCGGATCTCGCTCCTGAACCGCTTTTACATCCATCCAAATATCTTTTAAAATCATGTCTCTTCCCCTTTTACTGAACTGAATGACCTTTCCGTTTCCGCAAAATCTCAGAACCTACCATCCTTCTCCGACAGCCATTCTTTCTGACTGGCTGCTGCAGTTTCTCATTGTCATCCTATGTTGTTTTTATGCTGCCGTTCATATATTTTGTAAACTACAACACCCTGCGATCCCGCCAAATACCTTGCCGCAGAGACGCACATATTCCTGATATTCCGGTGTCTCATTCAAGTCCTTTAAAAGGTCTATCATCGACGTGTAATACCACGCCTGTTTCTCTCTGTCCTTCATATTAAACCGCTGCCAGAGCTCCTCCCCGACCAACAGATAGTCACGCGCCATGCTGCGGATATTGCTCAGCTTGTCCGCCATCGTCAGGATCTTCTCCGCCGGACTCGCTGTTTTCAGATGTTCCAGCGTGTGCCCCTTGCGCTCAATCCAGGTTTTGGACTTATCCTCGCTCTCCGCCGCGACCAGATCCGCAACCCGGGTGCCAAACTCCTGTTTCAAATCCTCGTAGGTCACACCCGTGTCCTCGATCGTATCATGCAGAAGTGCCGCTGCCAGTATCTCCTCATCGTTCGTCAGCATCGACGCAATCAGCGCCGTCTCCAGCGGATGAACGATATACGGAATTCTGGTTCCCTTCCGGTGTGCGCCCTTATGCGCCTGTTCTGCGAATTTTGCCGCTCTGTCAATCATGGTTGTTCCTCTGTCTATATTGCTTATACTGTTTAAACGATTGCTACTGTTTCAAATGTACATCCATCTTGTTGTATGGAATTTCGATGCCCGCCTCGTCAAATGACAGCTTGATCCGTTCCAGAATGTCCCATCTCGTCTGCCAGTAATCGGACGTCTCTACCCAGCCCCGGATACCAAGCACCACGCTGCTGTCGCCCAGGCTGTCCACAAATACCTTGATGTCCTCGTCCTTCTTCACCATCGGATGTTCCCTGTAAACGCGCTCTAACACTGCCTTTGCCGTCCGGATATCTGCCTCATAGGCGATACCGACCTTGAGTTCCAGCATCCGCTTGTCCATCGCCGTCACGTTGGTCACGGTTGAGTTTGAAAGGGTGCCATTCGGGATGGTAATTGCTTTATTATCGGTTGTCAGGATAGTCGTGTAAACCAGCCCGACCATCGAAACCCTTCCCTCCCCGGACGGGGAAATGATATAATCCCCCACCCGGAACGGTTTCATAATTAAAATCAAGAGTCCGCCCGCAAAGTTTCCAAGACTCTGCTGGAGCGCCAAACTCAGCGCAAGACCTGCCGCGCCAAGAACCGCCACAATCGAGGCGCTGTCCATGCCAAGCTGCCCTGCAATCATAAAAAGCAGGAAGACATTCATCACAAACTGGGTCAGCGCCCGCAGGAAACGAGTCACACCCACATCCATACCGGCATGCTCCATCGAGCGGGACAGCATCTTCTCGATCATCGAAATGACCTTACGTCCAATCAGGAAAATGATGAGCGCCACCAGTACCTTCTGTCCCAATGCCATAAGCCCCGGGCCAATCCGGTGCATGATCGCAGCCATCGTATCCACGTTCAAATTTGCCGGATCCGATAGTGACTCTGCTACCGCCGCGATCTCCTCGCCTGTCAGCTCTGCCGCTGTTGCCATCTATTTCATTCCTTCCTGTACTTACTCTTTTCCTACCTTTTTATCCAGACCTTCTTCCAATCCCGCCTGTCGTCTCGCAATCGAGGACAGACTGATAATCTTGGAGGAAAGCCCCGCCTTCGCCTCTGCCAGCTTATCTGAAATACCCGCCAGGCGTTCTGCTGCCGCAGCAGCTGTCCCCCCGGCTTTTCCATTGAATGCCGCCGCTGCATCCGCCATCATGCTCTGGAGATCGGTTTCAGCCTTTTCTTTTACACTCTTAGTGCTGTGGGTCGTCTTTTTCGCCTTCGCCGGTTTTTCTTTCTTCTCCGGCTCCGTCGGCGTGCAGTTGAAGACGCTGATGCCAAGCGGCGCCAGCTGGATCGTGATGGAATTTTCCTTTCCATCACATTCCTCTGCCTTCGAGGACTTCATACGCGGATTGACCTTTCCGCTTCCGCCGAACTTCTCCGCATCGCTGTTGAAAATCTCTTTGTATTTTCCCTTAAACGGTACGCCGACCGTCAGCTTCTCATGCAGCTGCGGGGCAAAGTTGCAGACAAAGAGCAGTGTCTCATCCGCGCCGCGCCGGAGAAATGCAATGATATTGTCCGCTGCATCCATGCAGTTGATCCACTCGAAGCCTTCCGTCTGATAATCTTTCTGATAGAGTGCCGGATGGCTGGTATAAAAGTGATTTAACTCCTTCACATACTCCTTCATCTGGCTGTGGATCGGATACTGCAGCAGCTCCCACTCGATCGATGCATTCTCATTCCACTCATCCATCTGGGCGAAATCCTGTCCCATGAAGAGGAGTTTCTTGCCCGGATGTCCCATCATAAAACCGTATGCCGCCCGCAGGTTCGCAAACTTGTCCTCAAACGTCTGTCCCGGCATCTTATTGACCAGGGAACCTTTTCCGTGAACCACCTCGTCATGTGAGAAAACGAGGACGAAATTTTCACTGTAGGCGTAAATCATGCTGAAGGTCAGTTCATTGTAGTGGTGGCACCGGAAATATGGATCCTGCTCCATATAGCCCAGAAAATCGTTCATCCAGCCCATGTTCCATTTATAATCAAAGCCAAGACCGCCGTTCTTCACGTCACCGGTAACCTTCGGCCATGCCGTCGATTCCTCGGCAATCAGAATCGCGCCGTCCTTGCGTCCCCTGAAGACAGAGTTCAGATGCTTTAAGAACTCGACCGCCTCCAGATTCTCATGACCGCCGTACATATTGGCAATCCATTCACCCGGATTCTTGCCATAATCCAGATACAGCATCGACGCCACCGCATCAAACCGGATGCCGTCCGCGTGATAGCGGTCCGCCCAGAACATCGCATTCGCAATCAGGAAGTTTGAAACCCCCGGTCTGCCGTAGTTGTAGATCAGCGTACCCCAGTGCGGATGCGCCCCCTGTCTCGGATCCTTGTGCTCATAGAGGCAGCTTCCGTCAAACTGCGCCATGCCCCATGCATCACGTGGGAAATGTGCCGGAACCCAGTCAAGGATAACGCCAATCCCCTGTCCGTGCAGGTAATCCATAAAATACATGAAATCATCCGGTGTGCCGAAGCGGCTGGTCGGTGCGTAATATCCCGTCACCTGATAGCCCCACGAAGCATCCAGCGGATGTTCCATGACCGGCAGAAGTTCCACATGGGTATACCCCATTTCCTTCACATATTCCGCCAGCTTGACCGCGATCTCACGGTAATTGTAAAACTCTGATCCGACAATCTCGCGTCCTCTCTTATCCACCTCGGTCGGTTTTCGCATCCAGGAACCGAGATGCACCTCATAGATCGACATCGGCGCCGTCTTCGTGTCGAGCGCCGCCCGTTTCTTCATCCAGTCCTGATCGTTCCATTTATATTCGTCCAGATCCCAGACGATGGATGCCGTGTTCGGTCTAAGTTCCGCATAGTTCGCATACGGATCCGCCTTCAGCGCCGGGTCGCCGTTCTTGAACTTAATTTCATATTTATAAACAGCGCCCTTTTTTAGCTCCGGGATAAAAATCTCAAACACGCCCGAATCTCCCAACCGCCGCATCTGGCTGCGTCTGCCATCCCACAGGTTGAAATCACCGACGACACTCACGCGCATCGCTTCCGGCGCCCAGACTGCAAAATAGACGCCGCTCACACCTTTGACCGTCATCGGATGCGCGCCCATCTTATTATAAATGCTGTAGTGGACGCCCGCCTCGAATTTCTTCAAATCCGATTCCGTAAACTGCGGTGCAAAGGAATACGGATCGTGTATCTCGCTTAACGTACCATTATCATAAAACACAAGGAGGGTATAATCCGCCAGAGTCTTGCGCGGAATCAGCGCCGCAAAAAAGCCAGTCTCGTCCGCCATCTCCATCTGGTACTGCTTGCCGGTTGCCGAAAGTTTGACCGTAATATCGCGCGCCGTCGGAATAAACGCCTGTACCAGCATTCCCTCCGGCGTCATATGGGCTCCCAGCATCCGGTGCGGGTTTGCCGCTTCCGAATAGACAATTTCTTCAATTCCAGCCCAGTCCATCAGATCGTATAATGTTTTATCCATACATACGCCCCCTTGCGTTCCTTTGTGGTTTTTGGTTTTAGCTTCATTTTAGCATCCCGCGCCCAATAATACAATCATACACTTCAAAACATTTATGAATTTTCCCGAAATTTCGTGAAAAAACTTGATAAATCAAGGCATCTCATATACACTATTATGTCAGAAGGTTACCATTTACAGTAGCCTATTACTGCTCATGCGTTGCACAAACGTTACTGCCGTAGCAGACACCTTTGGAACTGAAAGTGCCATAAGATAACGTCACACAGACAGCAACAGCAGAGAGAGGAGATATATATGGAAGATCAAGATAGAGACCATATTTCGTCCCGAAGCAATTTCTCCGGGCGTTCCGATCAGGAACTGGATGAGATGCTCGATGAACTCCGCGCCGGAAAAATCGGCATCAACCAGCCAGGCCAGAACTCTTCGGAACACGATTTGGAAGATACGCCCGAAGAGAACAACAACGCTTCAGGTACCGGAAATGCCGCAAAATCCAAGAAGGGCAAGAGCCGCAAGGAAGGCTTCAATCTCAAGGACGAGGTCATAAGCTGGATTCAGGTTCTGGTTGCCGCCGCTATTATCGCATTCTGCGTCAACCATTTCATCATCGCCAACAGCGAAGTCCCGACCAGCTCGATGGAAACGACCATCATGGCTGGCGACCGCGTCATCGGCTCACGGTTAAGCTACAAATTCGGAGATCCGCAGCGGGGTGACATCGCCATTTTCATTTATCCGGATGATGAAGCGAAAGGCATCAAAACGTACTATGTCAAACGTATCATTGGTATGCCGGGCGACACGATCGACATCGTAGACGGCAAGGTATACTTAAATGGTTCCGATACACCGCTCGACGAACCGTATCTGCATGAACCGATGGAACCGGAGGAACCGCAGCACTACGAAGTGCCGGATGGCTGCTATTTCATGCTGGGCGACAACCGGAACTATTCCAACGACGCCCGCCGCTGGACGCACAAATACGTCAAGCGCGACAAACTGGTTGCCAAGGTACTGTTCCAGTATTTTCCGAAGATCCAGAAACTGAATTAACCCAATATTTACTTTAGGAAGGAACAAAGAACATCATGAAGAAAGTAGTAAAGTTTGGCGGAAGTTCCCTCGCCAGCGCAAAACAGTTCAAAAAAGTCGGAGATATTATCCGTGCTGATAAATCCAGACGCTACGTTGTACCGTCTGCTCCGGGCAAACGCAACAAAAATGACACCAAAGTAACCGATATGCTCTATGCCTGCTACGAGGCAGCTTCCACCGGCGCAAGCTACGGCAAGCTTCTCTCCGCCATCAAAGAGCGCTATGAGCAGATCATCGACGGTCTGGAGTTGAATTTAAACCTCGATTATGAGTTCAAGACCATCGAGGAAAACTTTATCGCAAAAAAAGGCAGCGATTACGCAGCTTCCCGCGGTGAGTATTTAAACGGTATCATCATGTCCCATTACCTGGGCTATGAGTTCATCGATGCAGCCGAGGTAATCTTCTTTGACGAGAATGGTACATTCCTGTCCGAGAAAACCAATGAAGAGCTGTCCGAACGCCTCGCGCACACTGAGCGCGCCGTCATCCCGGGCTTCTACGGGTCCAATCCGGACGGCACGATCCACACCTTCTCCCGCGGTGGTTCTGATATCACCGGTTCCATCGTAGCCCGCGCGATTCACGCAGACCTCTACGAGAACTGGACCGATGTATCCGGTTTCCTGGTAACCGACCCGCGCATCGTGGAAAATCCGGTTCCAATCGAGACCATCACCTACAAAGAACTGCGTGAACTGGCTTACATGGGTGCAAGCGTCCTTCATGAGGATGCCATCTTCCCGGTACGCCGTGAGGGCATTCCGATCAATATCCGCAACACCAACAAGCCGGAGGATCCGGGTACACTCATCGTCGAGAATACCTGCCGGAAGCCGAAATACACCATCACCGGTATCGCCGGAAAGACTGGTTTCTGCTCTGTCACCATCGAGAAAGCGATGATGAACTCCGAAATTGGGTTTGGGAGAAAAGTTCTGGGTGTCTTCGAGGACTGCGGTATTTCCTTCGAGCATATGCCGTCCGGAATCGATACGATGACCATCTTCGTACACCAGTCCGAATTCGAACAGCATGAACAGTTCGTTATCTCCAACATCCACCGCGCGGTACAGCCAGATTCCATCGAGCTTGAGTCCGATTTAGCACTCATCGCCGTCGTAGGACGCGGCATGAAGTCCACCCGCGGCACTGCCGGACGTATCTTCTCCGCCCTGGCACACGCCCGCATCAACGTCAAGATGATCGACCAGGGTTCCAGTGAACTCAACATCATCATCGGCGTGAAGAACGCAGATTTCGAGGCGGCTGTGAAAGCAATTTATGATATTTTTATTACGGCGGAGCTGTAAGAGCAAATTTTAAAGTTATTAAGATAAAAAGTCATCTTTGAGACAAACAAAACATCTCAAAGATGACTTTTTATAATTTTATCTTTATGATATACTAATACAGCTACCACCCCTAGACAGGTGCAGAAAGGGGGGTGTGCCATTTTGAATATATTTCTGTCTTTTCTTGTGTCCGTCGTGGCAAGTGTAATCGCCTATTACATATGCAAGTGGTTGGACGGACATCGTTAGGTAGTCAGCCAGAGGCTTAAGCCACCTCGCCCAAATGGAATAAAATCCCTCAGGTGTGCCCGCACCTGAGGGATTTGTTTTTGTGCCACTTTGAACACTTTTGTCTTTTCGCCTAATGGCATTATAGCATATGCCAAATATAATTTCAATATGCTCTTTACTTCCGGTTCGCCTTCTCCATATGCACGTTCTTGCCCTTGATCTTCGCACCGCGCATCGCCTGCAGTACAACGTCCGCATGCTCTCTCGGCACCTCGACGAATGTGTAATTATCGAACATATCGATACTTCCGACCATACGTCCCGGCATGCCGGATTCTCCGGCGATCGCACCGAGGATATCGCCCGGACGGATGCCCTGGTTCTTTCCGATGTTGATGAAGAGACGCGCTACGTCCTCATTTCTGCCACGGCTTCCTCTGCCGTTTCTTCCACCACGGCTGCGGCGGCTCTCATCCTCGAGATCCTCCAGCTCACGCAGCGGACGGTTCTCCTCTAAGAGCTCCTCGCCCTCTTCGCCCATCATCATTTTGAGCAGCGCTGCTGCCAGATCGAGCGTCGTGTAGTCCTCTTCCAGCACACGTTTTTCTACAATATCGATCACCTTGCTCAGATCGCTGTCCTGCAGCACCTCGCCCACCTGGTCGAGAATCTTATCTGCCTTGATGGAGGTCACATCGTCCAGAGACGGAATCGCCTGCGGAATGATGCGGGTCTTGCAGTAGCGCTGGATCTCGCGCAGCTTGTAAACCTCTTTGCCGACTACGAGGTTAAACGCCTTGCCCTCGCGTCCGGCACGGCCGGTACGTCCGATGCGATGTACATAATACTCGTCATCCTGCGGTACATCATAGTTGAATACCGCCTCAACATCATCGACGTCGATACCGCGGGCTGCCACATCCGTTGCCACCAGAATGTCCGTCCGTCCGGTACGGAATGCACGCATGACACGGTCACGCTGCTCCTGTTTCAGATCGCCGTGAAGTCCTTCTGCAAAATAACCGCGTCCCTGTAAGCCCTGTACCAGCTCATCGACCTGCTTTTTCGTGTTGCAAAATACCACTGAGAGCTTCGGATCATAGAGATCCAGCAGACGGCACATAACCTCCAGCTTATTCTTCGGTTTTACTTCATAATAATACTGGGTTACCTTCGGAACGGTCAGCTCTTTCTTGACCACGCGCACAATCTGCGGATCTTTCTGGAAGTTCGTCGCGATCCGCTGAATCGCCTGCGGCATCGTCGCTGAGAACATCAGCGTCTGTCTCTCCTCCGGCAGTGCGCTTAAGATGGTTTCCATATCCTCTAAAAAGCCCATGTTCAGCATCTCGTCCGCCTCGTCGAGGACAACCGTGTGGATCTGATCCATCTTGACGGTTTTGCGGCGCATGTGATCCATCACACGCCCCGGCGTACCGATGATAACCTGCACACCATCCTTGAGGGAACGGATCTGACGTCCGATCTCCTGTCCGCCGTAGATCGGCAGAACCTTGACACCGTGCATGTATTTTGCCAGGCGGCGGATCTCCTCAGATACCTGGATGGCAAGTTCACGGGTCGGGCAGAGAATGATCGCCTGCGGCTTCTTATTCTTCGGATCGATCTTCTGTAACAGCGGAATACCAAACGCAGCCGTCTTACCGGTACCGGTCTGTGCCTGTCCGATGATATCCAGTCCCTGCAGTTCCAGCGGAATCGCCTGTCCCTGAATCGGAGAAGCCGCCTCGAACCCCATATCGGTGATCGCACGCATGATCTTTGCATCTAACTCTAAATCTTCAAATCTGATTGTTTCCATTCTATTCCTTTCATTGTCTGATTAACGGTCTGCACATTCCGGAGATACATTTCATATATCATATTAGTTATCTTTTTTGCATTCTTCCGGAATATTTACAAAAAAAGAAAGAGGCAGTTTGCCCCTTTGCAATACGCATAGCTATCACTATACCAGATCATAGTGTGGATGTCAAACAGATGGAGAAAAATTTGACATCCACCCCATTTGGGACTACACTAACAGTTGATTTCATACAGTTGCTGCATGCTCTATGAACCTGCCGGACTGTCACTGCATTTCTTATTTATATACACCCGAAGTTTTGTTGCACCGGATTTTCTCAAAACTTCCAGACATACATCACAGCAGAAAGGAGGACAGCGCCGTTCTTTTTCCAAAAGGTTTTTGATACAGGCGCCTGTTATCATTATGAAAATCATTGATTCACATTTGCACTTTTGTCCCGGTTACCCGCATTTCGATGAGATTGCCATCGAAGCCGGTCATATCAATAATGAAGAGCATCTGCGGGAATGCTTTCAGAAATATAATATCGTCGGCGGCATCGTCATGGGAAACCGCGGCGTTCACCCGG
Source organism: Clostridium sp. AF32-7AC (assembly GCF_003477925.1). Lineage (NCBI taxonomy): Bacteria > Bacillati > Bacillota > Clostridia > Eubacteriales > Clostridiaceae > Clostridium > Clostridium sp. AF32-7AC. The sequence continues at coordinate 34,378 of NZ_QUEG01000007.1, read as the reverse complement.
ATAATCACACATACCCGGATTTTCTGCGCTATTGCGTCGGCGTCGAAGCACGAAAACTGACGCCGGAAAAGATTCAGAAGACATGCGATCTTGTCGAAGAAAACTTAAAACGGAATACCTGCGTCGGCATCAAACTCTATCCGGGATATGATTCCATCTACGTTACCGACGAGCGCTTCGAACCGATCTACGACCTCGCCAAGGCGTATAAAAAGCCGGTTGCCATCCACACCGGACAGACCGCCGGTTCCAAAGCATTCATCAAATACAGCCATCCGCTGACCCTCGATGAAGCCGCCGTCCGCCATCCGGATGTCCAGTTCGTCATGTGCCACTTCGGCAACCCGTGGCTGATGGATGCCGCCGCCGTTGTCGAGAAAAATGAAAATGTCGCCGCCGACCTCTCTGGGCTTTTAGAGGGCAAATTTGACATTCCGGAGTTTCTGGAAGAGCAGAGCGGGTATATCAGCACCCTGAAAACCTGGCTTGCCTACATCCGCGACTATGATAAGCTCATGTTCGGCACCGACTGGCCGCTCGCCAACTATGAAGATTACATCGAAATTACGAAACGGCTGATTCCGGAAAAATACTGGGAAACTGTGTTCTATCAGGCGGCGGAGCGGATTTATCATTGCAATTTTTAATGGATTTTTAGAAATCATAGCTCTTTTAAACCATAAAAAAGATACTGAAAACGGCTTATTTCAGGCTGTTCCCAGTATCTTTTTTATCTCAAAACATCATTCTTTCCCGGCACCTGTCACATCTAAAAATACATCCGCCACTCTTTCCATCCCCAGATACGCATACGGCAGCAGCAGCATAAAATACACCACCGAATACTGCCCCTTTGCCTCCCAGACCAGATGGAACAGGAATCCCCCAATAAACACGATTCCCGGAATCAGCATCCCCCATCTGTCCGTTTCTCCACGTTCCTGCCTCTCCCAGACCGTTTCCATTCCCTGTTTTTTCACAGCTTTCACAGTTTTTTCTGCCTTTTCTGCTTCTATCCTCTTTTCCCATGTTCGGTTCATCAGGACATGCTTACTTCGGCTTCCTTTGGCACTCATCCCGGCAATCACCCATACACATGCCATCGCATACACAAACGTCTGCACCAGATTCGCCGCAAAAACATAGAGCCGGTTCAGACCCCCTTCTTCCTTGAAAAGCTCCCATGGCGGGCTTCCCTCCGCCCAGGAGGTATTTCCCACCTCCTGGATCCAGAGACTCTGAAAGGTCGGTTCCGCCCAGATTGACTCGATCTTCCGAACAAAGAAATCAGCGGCTTTCGCCGGTTCCTCTGCCATATCTGAAATCGTTTTCCGCAAATCTGCCTGCGCCCATGCGGCCGCCAGATCCGCATCCCCATCTGCCTTCTGAAAGAGTTTTACCTGATAGCCATTGTACCAGCCCGGTCCACGTTTGCTCTCCTCCAGTCCCATCTGCACCCAGGCAATCATCGGCGCACCGTCCGATACCGTGTGTCCGGTCACAGAAGAAATTCCTGTCTGAATCCCCCGGTTTCCAATCACATACACTGTAATCAGAAGCACCGCTGCCACCAGCAGGCGTGCTTTCCTTCGAAAGACTCCCGAGGATGCCAGATACAAAAACAGCGCCACCAGCACAATCTCATAATTCGACTTGAGGATCACCGCCGCCGCTACTGCTGCCGCGCCAATCCAGAAGTCTCTTCCCCGCCCCTCTTCCACATACCGCACCAGACGTTCCATCGCCAGACACGAAAGTCCAAATCCTGGCATCGTGCCGTACACGAAGAGGATATAGAAAGAAAATGGCAGACAGCACGCCATCCACAAAAGCAAGCTGCACCTTTCGTTTCCCCGGACCGTCATCCGCTGCAGGCTCACGATTCCCAGAATAAAAAATCCGATATTTAAAATCTGGAAAACTACATACGCCGCATCTCCAAAGAAAAATGCCAGCACTGCCATATAGAGAATCAGCCCGTTCTGAGACGGGTAAGTGTACGCATACCCAAGGGGTCCTTCCGCTGTCCCATACGAATACGCCACCGGCTCCCAGGCGCTGAAATCGCCCTGCAGAAGTCCCTGCGCGGACGCCATACACTGATGGGAGTCAGAACCGCCCCAGGACGGGACAAGGAGAATCCAAAAAAGATAGGCAGCAGCCGCTAAAAGAAGCCACTGGTTCTTCCGGCACTTTCGTTCCTTTCTCCTCCTGTAAAACACCGTCAGTCCAATCACACCCGCACCAAAAAACAGGTGCAGAAACAGACTGTCCCTTCCATACTGTACAATCTCAGAACCTCCATAGACCCGGCAGGTCACAACCGCGCTGAGCAGTGTCAGGAAAAAAAGAATTCCTCCCAACAAAATCCGCACCAGCCCGACACAAAATTTTTCCAGCATTTTCTTCCTCACTTCTGTCATTTCTGTCAAATTCAGGTTTCATCATTACTGTTCAAGCATCGTGCCCAGCAACTTTTTATCCCTTTTTCATTCCCATCTGCCCTAAAACTTTACTCATTTTATCAAGTCATTTGCCAAATGTCCACTCTTTCCGGCACTCTTTTTGTTACTGTGAACAGCTACGGATTTGAACCGTTACCTCTTCCCCCAAATATAGCTTGACATTCCTCTTCGGTTCTGATATATCTTAAACATAGCAGTCATACAACTGACGGATAAGTGGATCAACCACATGAAGTATGACTGGAAATTGCCGACCGTCTGGGCGTCACAGCACAGACCGTGGGTATTTTTTTTACTTTTTTTCACTCTCACTGTCTCTGCTGGGATCGAAATTTTTCAACCAGGAGGGAAACACATGTCTGCTATGTATCAAACATTCCAAAACACACCTATCTTTCAAACAGCCTGGAGAGGTTTTCTGGGCTCCAAATGGACCGACGAAGTGAACGTCCGCGATTTCATCCAGAACAACTATACGCAATATGATGGCGATGAAAGCTTTCTCGCTGCCCCAACCAGTGCCACTCATCTGCTCTGGGAACGCCTTCAAAAGCTTCAGAAGAAAGAGCACGAAAAGGGCGGTGTGCTCGAATGCGAAACTGAAATCGTATCCAGCCTGACCGCCTATGGTCCGGGATATATCGATCCGGAGCTTAAAGATCTGGAACGCATCGTCGGACTTCAGACCGACAAACCACTCAAGCGGGCTTTTATGCCATTCGGCGGAATCAAGATGGCGGAGGAAGCCGCCAAAACCTACGGCTACCATGTCAATCCAAAATTTCATAAAATCTTTACCGAATACCATAAAACCCACAACCAGGCCGTCTTCGATGCATATACCCCGGAAATGAAAACCGCCCGCCACTGCCATATCGTCACCGGGCTTCCGGATACCTATGGACGCGGCCGGATCGTAGGCGACTACCGCCGGATCGCCCTGTACGGAATCGATTTCCTAATTCAGGAAAAGAAAAAGGATCTGGAACGCTGTGGAAATGGCGCCATGTTTGATGACATCATCCGCCAGCGGGAAGAGATCGCCGAGCAGCTCCGCGCTCTAAAGGACATTCAGGAGATGGCTGCCATCTATGGTTTTGATATCTCCCGTCCGGCTTCCAATGCCAAAGAAGCCGTCCAGTGGCTCTACTTCGGTTACCTCGCTGCCGTTAAGACCCAGAACGGTGCCGCCATGAGTGTCGGACGCATTTCCACCTTCCTTGATATCTACATCAACCGGGATTTAACAGAACAAACACTGACCGAGATCGAGGCGCAGGAATTAATCGACCATATGACAATGAAATTCCGCATGGTAAAATTTGCCCGGATCCCATCCTACAACCAACTTTTCTCCGGCGATCCGGTCTGGGCAACGCTGGAAGTTGCCGGTCTGGGACAAGACGGGCGTCCGATGGTAACGAAAAACGATTTCCGCTTTTTACATACGCTGGAAAATATGGGACCGTCCCCAGAACCAAACCTGACCGTCCTTTACTCTTCCCGCCTGCCAGAGGCATTTAAGAAATATGCTGCCAAAATCTCCATCAACACATCCTCGATCCAGTATGAAAACGACGATGTCATGCGTCCGATCTGGGGGGACGACTACAGCATCTGCTGCTGCGTCTCCGCCACCCAGACAGGCAAGGAAATGCAGCTGTTCGGCGCCCGTGCCAATCTTGCCAAATGCCTTCTCTATGCCATCAACGGAGGCAGAGACGAGAAATACACTACCAAAGACGGACGCCCGATGCAGGTTGGTCCGGCGTATGCGCCGATCACATCCGAATACCTCGATTATCAGGAAGTCATGCATAAATACGATCAGATGCTGGACTGGCTGGCGGGCATTTATGTGAATATCCTCAATTTGATTCACTATATGCACGATAAATATTACTATGAGTCCGCTGAGATGGCGTTGATCGACACGGATGTCCGGCGTACCTTTGCCACCGGAATCGCCGGTTTCTCCCACGTGGTCGATTCTCTCTCCGCGATCCGGTATGCAAAAGTGAAGGTCATCCGTGATGAATACGGCATCGCCCGCAAGTTTGAGACAGAGGGCGATTTCCCACGCTACGGAAATGATGACGACCGCGCCGACGAGATTGCCGTATGGCTGTTAAAAACCTTTTTACATAAAGTAAAAAAATACCACACCTACCGGAATTCCGAGGCAACCACCTCCATCCTCACGATCACCTCCAATGTTGTATATGGCAAGGCAACCGGCGCACTTCCGGACGGACGGCCGGCATTCACCCCGTTTGCCCCGGGCGCAACTCCTTCCTACGGCGCAGAGCAGAACGGTCTGCTCGCTTCTTTAAACTCGGTCGCAAAGCTTCCATATGAATATGCGCTCGACGGCATCTCCAACACAGAAACGATTGCACCGGGGGCGCTCGGTCACTCCGAGACAGAGCGGAAAAACAACCTGGTTCACGTCCTGGACGGATATTTTGATCAGGGCGCGCATCATTTAAATGTAAATGTCTTTGGAATCGAAAAACTGAAAGACGCGATGGAACACCCGGAAAAACCGGAATATGCCAACTTCACCATCCGTGTTTCCGGATATGCCGTTAAATTTATCAATCTGACCAGAGAACAGCAGCTCGACGTGATCGCCCGCACCTGCCACGAGGTGCTGTAACGATGCATACCGGTTATATTCATTCCATCGATACCTTCGGCTCCGTAGACGGTCCCGGTGTCCGCTTCGTGGTATTCATGCAGGGCTGTCTCATGCGCTGCCGCTACTGCCACAATCCGGATACATGGGTACTGCCAAAGGAACTTTTCCTCCCGGACGTCTCCACCCACACTTCCGGCACATCCGCTCTTTCCAAAGGCGTTTCTTGCCCATCCAAACACACCGGTTCGCAGGAAATCACCCCGGAAGCACTTCTTCGCCAGGCACTCCGCTACCGGAGTTACTGGCGCGGGGGCGGCGGCATCACCGTCAGCGGCGGAGAACCGCTCCTTCAAGCTGACTTTTTATGTGAACTTTTCCAGCTTGCCAAAGAACAGCACATTCACACCACACTGGACACCGCGGGACAGCCATTTACCACCGCCGAACCTTTCTTTTCCCACCTGACCACGCTTTTAGAGCACACCGATCTTGTTATTCTGGATCTGAAACACATCGATCCGGAAAAACATCGTCTTCTGACTGGGCACTCCAACGAATCCATTCTTTCCTTTGCCCGGTTTTTAGACCAGATTCATAAGCCCCTGTGGATCCGGCATGTTTTAGTCCCCGGCATTACCGATGATCCGGCCAACCTGCATGGAATCCGTGCATTTCTGGACACACTTTCAAATGTGGAAAAGGTAGAAATTCTCCCATACCACACGCTCGGCATCTATAAATGGGAAACGCTCGGCATTCCCTATTCCCTGTCCGACATCCGTATCCCGGACGAGAACGATCTGAAGCGGGCAAGCCAAATCTTGTTGGGATGAAAAAGAATGTGCCTTGGCACCTTCGGGCGTCTCGCGCGGTCGCTTGCGACATGTTTCTGCTTCGCGCGAGTGCGCATCCTCGCGGAGCATTTTATATTTCATAGGACGCAATTTCCTATGAAATATAAAACGGCCCTTGGAAAGCGCTCCTGTTTGCGTTTCCCAAGGGTCGTTTTTATGTGGCTTACCCAGTCATCAGACTTTAAACCGGTATCCAACACCCCATATCGTCTCAATATACTGCGGTTTCGCCGTGTTGAACTCGATCTTCTCACGGATCTTCTTAATATGCACGGTAACCGTCGCGATATCTCCCAACGACTCCATATCCCAGATCTCGCGGAAGAGTTCTTCCTTGGTAAATACATGGTTCGGGTTCTGTGCTAAAAAGGTCAGCAGGTCAAATTCCTTCGTCGTGAAGTTCTTCTCCTCGCCGTTGATGTAAACGCGGCGGGCAGTCTTATCAATCTTGAGTCCCCGGATCTCGATGATCTCGTTTTCCGGCATACCGCTGCCGATCAGGCGCTCATAACGCGCCAGATGCGCCTTGACACGCGCCACCATCTCGCTCGGACTGAATGGTTTCGTGATATAATCGTCCGCGCCCAGTCCCAGACCGCGGATCTTGTCAATATCGTCCTTTTTCGCAGATACCATGATGATCGGTGTGTTTTTTACTTCCCGGATCTTCTTGCAGATCTCGAAGCCATCGACCCCTGGCAGCATCAGATCAAGAATCAGAAGGTCAAAATCTTCCTCCATGCCGCGTTTCAGTCCCGTTTCTCCATTATTTTCTATCTCAACCTCAAAACCAGAAAGCTCCAGATAGTCTTTTTCCAGCTCTGCAATACTCTCCTCGTCTTCTACGATTAATATTCTGCTCATCTGTGAATTCCTCCTGCTGTTTTTATTTAAACGACCAAACTTCAAATCACTATGCCCCGACATACTTGCGCAAAACGAAATGGATCTCCGTTCCGATGCCTTCCTTGCTGGTCGCCCAGATGCGTCCGCCGTGATCTTCGATAATCTTCTTTACGATCGAAAGCCCGATGCCGCTGCCGCCCTTGGACGAATTTCTCGACGAATCCGTCCGGTAGAAACGATCGAAAATATACGGCAGATCTTTCGCCGCGATTCCCTTTCCGTTGTCCTCGATGATGACCTGGATAAAATCGCCGTCATCCTTGATGCGGATATTTAAAATACCCTTTTTCTTGTCCAGATATTTGAGCGAATTTCCGATAATGTTGTTGATCACTCGCTTCATCTGCTCCGCGTCCGCGATCACGACCACATCCTCGTCCACATAGTTGAAATATCCCAGCTCGATGCCGCGCGTCTCCATATCCAGACCAACTTCCTCAACACAATCACCAAAATACTCCGCCACATTGATCTTTGAAAAGTTGTACGGAATCTTGTTCGTATCAATCTTCGAATAGAACGTCAGCTCGTCAATCAGTCGATCCATATCGTTTGCTTTATTATAAATCGTCCGAATATATTTATTCAATTTCTCAGGTGAAGAAGCCACGCCATCCTGAATGCCTTCCACATACCCCTTGATCGCCGTGATCGGAGTCTTCAGATCATGGGAAATATTGCTGATCAGCTCTTTGCTCTCCTTGTCGTACTGGAGTTTTTCTTCCTGCGATTCCTTGAGACGCAGACGCATCTCCTCGAAATCCTGGCAGAGCATTCCGATCTCATCTTCATCATCCACATCGAGCGTAAAGTCCAGATTTCCATCCCGGATCTGCTTGGTCGCCTCCTGCAGCTTGTGCAGCGGACGCAGCAGAGAACGGTAGATCCACATGATCAGCAGACCGCCCATAAAACTGATGATCAGCACGCCGAGAAGCAGCATCTCTCCGAGCAGCGCCTTGATCTCCGGCACATAATCCCCGACGTTCGTCACGATGAACACACTGCCCTGTGAATCATCTGAAAACCGGAAATCGATCTGTTTGACCAGATGCTGTTCCTCGCCATCCATGTAAATACTGCCTGCCATACTTCCCTGATCACCGTACGGCGCCAGCCGTTCGCAGAGCTCGCGTCCATCCTCGTTTCCGCAGAATGTGATGTCCTTGCCCTTGCGGATGACCAGATACGAATATTTATCGCGCAGTTCTTCATTGACCTTGCTCAAATAAGCCGGTTCTTCAAATAAATCTGTATTTTTCCCGACCGCCTCGCGGATCTCCTCCTGGATTCCCTGCGTCAGCCGGTTAAACACCTGTGTCTGATTGCCGGAGAGCAGATCGATCTGCTCCGACAGCCCGTATGTTTTCTGAAACAGATGCTCCTGATAGTTTACGAGTCCGAACGCCGCCACAAATATGAGCACAATCGGAACGACCGTAATCGTCACAAAAGCAATCGCCAGACGTGTGCGTATCTTCATCCTATTTCCTCCAGTCATTGCCCGGTCTGATACCAGATTGCCCCTACAAAAATCCTCCCGCAAAACTGCGTCGGACTTCTGCGCTTTTGCTCCTGATATCTTCCACAAATAGTGTATCATATTTTGCAGATTACGTCTCTAAAAGTATTATAAATAAAAAAGCATGTGCCTTTTTGTGTAATAAAAGAGACTGCCGCAAAAGCGGCAGCCCCCTCGTTCTGATCTTATGATTTTTTACGGGCAGATACCCCTGCAGCGTTTCCTACTCTTACAGATACGCCTTTAATTCATCCACCTTATCCAGCTTCTCCCACGGAAGATCCAGATCGTCGCGGCCGAAATGTCCGTATGCAGCCGTCTGTTTGTAGATCGGGCGGCGCAGGTCAAGCATCTTGATGATGCCAGCCGGACGCAGGTCAAAGTGCTTGCGGATCATCTCAACCAGCTGATCCTCACGCAACTTGCTGGTTCCGAATGTATCTACCATGATGGAGGTCGGCTGTGCAACACCGATCGCATAGGAAAGCTGAATCTCACATCTGTCTGCCAGTCCGGCTGCTACGATGTTTTTCGCAACATAGCGGGCTGCGTATGCAGCAGAACGATCCACTTTTGTGCAGTCTTTTCCGGAGAATGCGCCGCCACCGTGACGCGCCATGCCGCCGTAGGTGTCCACAATGATCTTACGTCCGGTCAGACCGCTGTCTCCATGCGGACCGCCGATAACGAAACGTCCGGTCGGATTGATAAAGAATTTTGTATTCTCATCAACCATCTCTGCCGGCAGAATCTCGTCAAATACATATTTTTTAATATCCTTATGGATCTGCTCCTGGGTTACTTCCTCGTCATGCTGGGTGGAAAGAACCACTGCATCCAGACGGGATGGTTTGCCGTTCTCATCGTACTCTACGGTTACCTGTGTCTTGCCGTCCGGGCGCAGGTAGCGCAGGGTTCCGTCTTTGCGGACCTTGGTCAGCTGGCGTGCCAGTTTGTGTGCCAGATAAATCGGATATGGCATATATTCATCCGTTTCGTTGGTCGCATAACCAAACATCATACCCTGATCGCCGGCACCGATTGCCTCCAGCTCCTCGTCGCTCATCTTGTTCTCTTTTGCTTCCAGCGCTTTATCAACTCCCATCGCGATATCCGGGGACTGCTCGTCCAGTGCCACGATCACGCCGCAGGTATCACAGTCAAAACCGTATTTCGCACGGTCATAACCGATCTCACGGACGGTATTGCGGACTACCTTCTGGATATCCACATAGCCTTTCGTTGTGATCTCGCCCATAACCATAACCAGACCGGTTGTCGTCGCCGTCTCACAAGCCACACGGCTCATCGGATCCTGCTCTAAGAGCGCGTCCAGAATCGCATCGGAAATCTGATCACACATTTTATCCGGATGTCCTTCGGTTACTGATTCAGATGTAAAAAGTAATCTCTCCATATTTCCTCCTTTGATAAGTTTGTCGTAAGACATAAAAAAAGTCCGCAGCAACACGGACTTGATTATCTCGATCAAATCCTCTTATTGCTCGATAAACCGATCTCCCGGTTCCTCGCTCAGGCTGGCACCTTCCGTTCCCTGCTGAGACCAATTTTCAGTCCCATGTAACGGGGTTGCCGTGACTTCATAGATCCTTTGTATCTCCATCACTCTGAATAAGGGATATATACGAACTTTTTAATTGTTAAAAGTTTCAACAGTACGATAACATACTCCGCGGTGTCTGTCAAGCAATATGTGACACCGCATTCTTTTTTATCAGCCCACTTTGAGTCTGAACTTCTGCGCCTCTTTCTCGGAATCGACTTTCTCGATCACCGCGCCAAGTCCCTGCAGCTTCTTCTCAAAATGCTCATAGCCTCTCTGGATATAACCGATCTCATCAACGGTCGTATATCCTTCCGCTGCCAGCCCCGCAATGACCAGGGCAGCGCCTGCGCGCAGATCTGGTGCCTCCACCTGTGCTCCGGTCAGCTTCTTCACGCCGGTAATGATCGCGGTATTGCCCTCTACCTTGATGCGTCCACCCATACGGGCAAGTTCGTCCACATATTTAAAACGGTTTTCAAAAATACTCTCAGTCACTACACTGGTTCCCTCTGCCAGTGCCAGTGTCACAGTGATCTGCGGCTGCATATCAGTCGGAAATCCCGGATACGGAAGTGTCTTGATATCGGTATGCACATGGCTCGGGCGTCCCACAACACGAACCGCCTCATCAAACTCCGTCACCTCACAGCCCATCTCGATAAGCTTCGCAGAAATTGCTTCCAGATGCTTCGGAATGACATTCTGTACCATCACGTCGCCGCGGGTGATCGCTGCCGCACACATAAATGTACCTGCCTCGATCTGGTCCGGGATGATCGAATATTCGGTTCCATGCAGCTTGTGGACGCCGCGGATGCGGATCACGTCGGTTCCGGCACCCTTGACATTGGCTCCCATGCTGTTTAAGAAGTTCGCCACATCGACGACATGCGGTTCTTTCGCCGGATTCTCGATGATCGTCTCGCCCTCTGCCAGCGTCGCTGCCATCATGATATTGATCGTCGCGCCGACCGACACCATATCCAGATAAATATGGGTACCAACTAAATCAATCGCATGTGCGAGCACCGCGCCATTTTCCACCTGCACCTTCGCACCGAGGGCACGGAAGCCCTTTAAATGCTGGTCGATCGGACGGCTGCCGATGTTGCATCCGCCCGGAAGCGGAACCTGTGCGCTTTTGTACTTGCCAAGCAGGGCGCCAATAAAATAGTAGGAAGCTCGGATCCGGCGGATGTACTCGTCATCCACATGGATCGCATGAATCCCCTTCGCATTGATGCGGACAGTGTGCCGGTCAATCCGGTCTACCATCGCGCCAATCTCCGAAACAGCCTCCAGAAACACGTTGATATCACGCACGTCCGGCAGATTTTCTATTAAAACATCCTCGTCAGTCAGAATCGATGCCGCCAAGATTCCCAGCGCCGCATTCTTCGCTCCGCTGATAGTCACTTCGCCTACCAGCGGATTTCCGCCCTTCATAATAAATTGTTCCATTCTGCACCTCAAAATCTATTATCTTACGATACTTACACGCGCCAGACGGCGCCTCAAATCTTTAATATTTTCTTAAATTTATATCACGTTATCTACATGATTATATCATAACATCTCAATTTGTAAAGCATTGGCTTTCCGTTTATTACTGTTCACGCATATGTGCCCAGTAATGGAATTTGCCGTGGCTTCGCATTTTAATACGGAAAATTCCTGCTGCCACCACGTTTTCTTACGGCACTTTCGGTTCCAAAAGTGCCTACCCGTGAACAGTAATTTCCGTTTTTTCCTTAATTGGCAAGGAAACAAATGAAATCATTGCCTCCGTTTCCCTCGAAAAATGCCGCTGCATCGTTGAGTCCCATCTTATCCGTGTAGGCAAATTCCGTGCCCGGATACCAGAGACAAGAGATGTTGTACGCGTCGTATCCACAGATCAGACCATAGCTTCCGTCTCCCAGATATGCCACCACCGGCATGCCCGTGTAGACAAAGTAGAGAATCTGGTTCAGCGTCAGCCCGCGTGCGTCGATTAACTCTGTGCCATCCGAGGAGGTCGTCTTTCCGTCCGCCATATCCGACAGATAGCGGCTGACGGTTCCCGCCATATTCTGGACGTCGCGGATCGTCTTCGCGTCGCTCCGGTTTGCTCTCACCCAGACAACCCGGTCATTTTCATCCGTTACAAGTCCCATGCCATCGTAAGCTGCCTGCACCGCGCTGGAAAATTCCGCATACGAGCCTTTCAGGCGTCCCTCGCTGTAGGCACTGTAAATCCGCTGTGCAGCTGCGCCATTGTTCTGAAGCACAATCACATCATTTTCTTCTGCTGCCACCTGCTTCGGAACATGCACCTTCGTGCTCCGTGCCGTCTTGCCTGCATCCAGCTTGACGCAGTAGAGACGCCCCTTTGCACTGTCATTTAACGTAGCGATTCCATCCAGTGGATCTTTCGACACTTCCTCATTACAGACCAGCGTGTCCTCGTCCATCGGCTGATAGCCGCTTCCTATCTGGTGCATCCGTGACAGATGAACCCGGCTGTCCTGAATCCGCACATCCACCAGGCTGACACCCGGCTTCTCATAGCGGGTCTCCATCTCCATATTGCTGCCGACGATCTCGACCGCATACAGCGGAAGCCCCGTCACGCGTCCGTCCATCGTAAGCTGCTCGTTCGGATGGGCAAGCCCGTAGACTAAGTCGGTTCCGACAAATCCGATCAGCCGGATCACGGTCTGATCCGGAAAGGAAATCTCATCCTTCTTGCCTGTCTCCAGATTCATGACATGCAGCTTGGTCGAACGGTAAATATCCGCCCCATCCTGCCACGCAATCCGGGAGGCATCCGTGCTGACTGCAAAATTTTCCTCCGTCAGGCCATCTGCCACCACCATGTACTCTTTTCCCGTCAGATCGACACTGTAAACCGCATGGTTCATCAGCACATACAACGTCTGCCCGCCGCTTAAGTAGCACAGCTGGTTGATATCCTGGCGCAGGTTGCCGTAATCGGTCGATGCCGGCAGATACAGCCGCTCTGTCAGGGCATTTCCCGCACTCTCATAGCGGTACAGCGCGATTCCCGTCGTTCCCTCGTGGTTACCGCGGCTCATATAGCCGTACACGGCAAAATCAATCTGGCCTGCCTCGCTCACATCCAGAATCTTGATTCCGTAGGTATCATAATTGACCCTCGTATCATTCTCGCTCTTGCGGAACGCAAATACCTTTGTGCTCTCTTTTTTTCCTGTATCATAAATCCAGAGCGCCCGGTTTGCCACAAAGGCACGGTATTTCCCCGCTTCATCCTGCATCGACTGCAGATCCTCCGCATCCGAAACCCCCAGCTGAATCCGGTCGCCAGAATAGGCGCTGCTCTCCCCCGTAAAAATCTGGTCCGCGCGGCGGTCATAATTCATCATGTAGATGCGCTGTGCGCCCAGCTTCATCGTGAAGCTCTCGATCACATCGTAATAAGCAGCCGCCTTGCCATCCTTCATCTCACTTACAACATACTTTAAATCGATCGTCCCAATGATGCCCTGCAGCTCCCGCAGATGAATTTCCGGTTCGCTGACCCGCTCCATCGAAAGCCCTTTCCAGGTCAGCTGGCTGAAATCGCTTTTTAACGTCACATGTCCCAACGAACTGTTATCCGCATTCGGATCCGTCTCCAGATAGGTCGTCAGCTCCCTCGCTGAATCATAATCAAACGTCTTTTCAGAAAAGGACACCGCCAGATCGACCATCTCCTGCACACGGCTCTCCTGCTGCCACATCACGCGCGTGTAAAAATAGATCGCCGGGTGCTTTTCCGTCGCGATCGCAATCGTTAAGCGGTATTCGCTTTCCTCCGTCAGAAGGTTCTGGATCGGAAGCTCCGCAGAAACCTCTTCCCCTGACTGTTCCCAGTGGTCAAGCGTTGTCCGTTCTACCAGACGTTCGCCGTCCAGACTGCGGATCTCATACTGCATCCCCGTAATCTGGGAGTCCAGCTTGTCGATCGTCACCGACAGTTTCCGGTCTGCCGGAAGCAGCGTCAGATCCCCGCGTCCAGCCGCTTTCTGGCTGTCCTCCACGAAACCGTCCAGCTCGTTCATCCGCCGCCCCAGAATATTCACATAAGCGACTGGAAGGTTCGCGTCCTCAATCGAGGTATAGACCGCCCCATCCTCCCGCAGCTGCATCCAGGACCAGGTAAAATAACCGGCTGCTGCCAGCACAAATAAGATCAGTAAAATCAGTATCTTTTTCAGGTTTTTCTTCATATATCAAATCAATTCCTTTTATCTCTCCACCATACCAGTTCCGTATCTTCACAGGTACAGGAAAATCTACCCGCCGAACTGTTTCCGTTTTGTCATGCACGCCAAAAACTGCCGCAGGCACCCATCTGTCCCGGCGGCAGCCTTTGTTTCAGTATAACACAAGCAGGCTTCAAATTCCAGAATTTCTATGATTTGTAAGAACTCCGATTGTGTTACTGTTCACGCATACGTGCCCAGTAACCCGATTGTTCTTTTTCCAAATCGGTAAAATTCGTTGTCACACCTGGATGTTACCGCATTTTAATTTAAAAAATTTACACCTGAAAACCGCAATTTCAGCACTTCCGACACCGTCTTCGCTCCTGCAACTCATTCATTAATAAAACCTGAAGAAAATCCTGAAGCGGCGCTCCCCACGGATTCCCCGGTCTCCCCGGGCGCGGTCCCGGCGGCGGAGGCGGCGGTCCCCACGGATTTCCCGGTCC
>NZ_QUEG01000007.1:0-19696 GCF_003477925.1 Clostridium sp. AF32-7AC | reverse complement strand
GGCGGTCCCCACGGATTTCCCGGTCCTCCCGGGCGCGGTCCCGGCGGCGGGGGTGGCGGTCCCCACGGATTTCCCGGTCCTCCCGGACGCGGTCCCGGCGGCGGGGGCGGCGGTCCCCACGGATTTCCTGGTCCTCCCGGACGCGGTCCCGGCGGCGGGGGTGGCGGTCCCCACGGATTTCCCGGTCCTCCCGGGCGCGGTCCCGGCGGCGGGGGTGGCGGTCCCCACGGATTTCCCGGTCCTCCCGGGCGCGGTCCCGGCGGCGGACTCCATGGACGGCGCTCCTGCGCGGTCAGATTCGGCTCATCCGCCTCCCACACCATATATCCAGCGTTTCCGCCCTTCTGTTCGCCCCGAAGTGGTCCATACCATACATCATTTCCAGGAAGATGCGGCTGTATGCTGGTTCCCGCCAGATTCTCTTCTCTTTCTCCACCAGGAGAATCTATTTTCAGGGAATTTTCCACCATCGCCGTTCCTTCTTCTGTGGATACAGTGCCCACGTCCGCCGCCTTCATATAGGTCGTCAGTGTATCCGTCCTCTCCGTTCCAGCCGGATAAACCTTCTGCCATTTTTCCAGTGCCCGTTTTGTCAGTTTTTCCAGAAAGATCCGATCCGGATATTCATCATAGATGGGACTCCCCTCATACTCCAGCTCATCACAGACCGCTTCCACGCAAAGCTGCATCTGCTTACATGCAGCCGGATAAAGACTCTTAAAATATGCAAAATCCTGCATCGGACTGCCATTCCCCCTTAATTCAAGGCTTACATGGTATCCTATGCAGGATTTATGCGTATCATGTTATTCTCACGTACCGTTTTTCACGTTATCCTCTGCACAGCCGAATCAACTGTTCCTCAAATTATCAAAACAGTTTTTCCGGGTACACGCCCTCACGGATCAGCGCCCGGATCGACTCCGTCACGCTCTCCTTATCCTCACGGTAGGTCACACCAAACCAGCAGTCGTGCGTCTCCAGAAGTTTCACCCTTGCGCGCCCGTCGTGGATCATCTGATCGATGATCGTCGGAAGCAGGTACTCCGACTTCACGTCGCCCTCTTTCAGCCCCGCAAGAAACTCTGGAAATCCTTTTTCCAGCTCCTCCACAAAGCCCGGTGTGAGTCCCCACATATTCATCGATACATGCTGGTTCTCCTGAACCGAAACCGGATTCCCCTCTTTGTCCGTCGCCGTCATGCCGTCCGCTGTCTTCTGGATATTGTAGGTTTCGGTTACGCGTTTTAAAATCTCTCCCTCGCCCACCTCACAGACGCCGCGTGTCACGCCGCCGTTCTCGCTGAGCGTATTTGCCAGAATAAAGCCGCCCATGCAGATATCATACACCGGTGCGTTCACGTCCATCTGTTCCACCATGTATGTATGAATCTTTCGGAACACTTCTTTTCCATAATAATCATCCGCATTGATCACCAGGAATGGCTCTTCGACCAGTCCGCGGATGCTCAAAATCGCCTGTCCAGTTCCCCACGGTTTTTTCCGGTCTGCCGGGACACTGAATCCCTCCGGTACATCCGAAAGCTCCTGGAATGCGTATGTCACCGGCGCAATCTTCTCAATCCGGTTCCCGATCACTTCTTTGAAGTCCTCCTCCAAATCATGGCGGATCACAAAGATAATCCGGTCAAATCCAGCTTCCAGCGCGTCATGGATAGAGTAATCCATAATGATCTCCCCATTCGGACCCACCGGCTCCAGCTGTTTGATCCCTCCGCCAAAACGGCTTCCGATTCCGGCTGCCATAATGACAAGTGCTGTTTTTTTCATCTTCCCTCTCCTCGTCCGTATATTTGCTGCCATCTGAACATTATGTAAACAACAACATTTTTACTGCAATCGTATGTCCAGTATAACACAGAACCCCTGTGGTTGCAATCATCCACAGGGGTTTCCATTTCTCCAACAAGGTATCATGGTTACCGTTCACGGGTAGGCACTTTGGGAACCGAAAGTGCCGTAAGAAAACGTGGTGGCAGCAGGAATTTGCCGTATTTAAATGCGAAGCCACGGCAAATTCCGTTACTGGGCACGTATGCGTGAACAGTAACTATCTGGGAGCACTTAATGGAACAGCGCCGTCACATTCGCCACTTCCTCCGCTGCCGCCGCACGCGTCAGGGACGATAAATCATAGAAGCAGTAACCGCTCACCTGTCCGGTTGCCCGTCCAGCCTGCACCTCGCGCTTCATGATATCATGATACCGCTGCCACTCCGGCACCTCGTTGCCGTCCACTGCATCTGTTCCGGTCTTATAGAGCGCCAGACCGACATACAGCTTCACATTTCCCTTCTTTTTCAGCGTCACCCACTCATTCAGGCAGTTTGCAAACGCATAGCCCGCTGCCTGGCCGTTCTGCTTCGCCTCAAATCCCCAGTAAATCTGCGGCATCAGGTAATCCACATAGCCGCTCTGGGTCATCCACGCATCCACATCTGTAAACTGTCGGGTATCTTTTCGGAGGTTCTGTAAATATCCCTCCGGGCTGATACCGAACAATGCCTGCGGACGGATCGACTTGACCGCACTATAAACTCCCCTTACCAGCTCATTGACATTATTCCGTCTCCACGCCGCCACACTCAGCGATGTGCCGCCCGCCTGGTACTCCGGATAATCAAACCATGTTTCCGCCTTGCTGTCATCGAGATTCGGATAGAAATAATCATCAAAATGGATGCCGTCCACCTCATAATTCGTCACGATCTCTTTCACACCGTCAATAATCAGCTGGCGCACCTGCGGAATCGCCGGATTGTAATAATACTCACCATTCTGGCACAATACCCACCGGTCATTCGAACTGTCCCCGTCCTTCGCCCACGCGATCGCCGGATTTGACGCACACAGATCCGAATAACGGTTCAGATACCCCGTGATCCGGTACGGATTGATCCACGCATGAAGCTGCAAGCCCCGCTGATGCGCCGCCTGCACCGCATATGCCAGCGGATCATACCCCGGATTCTTTCCCTGTTTTCCAGAGGCAAATTTCGACCACGGGAAATACTGTGACGGATACATCGCATCTCCATCCGGGCGAACCTGTAGGAAAACCGCATTTAACCCCTTCTGTACACAGAGGTCCAGTGTCTGATCCATCGCTTTCTTATATCCAGCCTCATCCTTCGCCCATCCATTCCAGTCCAGATACGAAACCCAGACACCTCTCATCTCTCCACTTCCAGGACTGCCGCCCGATACCGGACCCGCATACGCCTTCGAAACCGGCAGGAACAACATCCCCACCGCCAAAAGAAATGCTGCCACCCAGCCGATCGCCCTCTGTACCTGCTTTGCCATGCAAAATTCCTCCCCTCATTTCCTCCTATTCTACCAAATATTTCCAATAAATACTTTACTTTTTTCTGTCTCTTTTATTTTTCCAATACACAGGGACGAGCCCGCGAGGTCCGAACCGCCTTTCATATATCTTTGTACGCATCTTGAACACAGGTGTCCGAACAGGGCGGACGCAGTCCGTCATGGGCGAACATCTGTAGTGAAAGCAAGCGAACAAAGGTATATCGAAAGGGCGGTTCGAACCTCGTGGGCTCGTCCCGTCATTTTCACAACTATGTGCAAAAAAACCTCCCCTGACAGCCCTAAAGCCGCCAGAAGAGGCATTTTCATCATCACGAACAAAGCTCCCGCTTCTCCTTATAATGATGCTTCTCCTCCAGCATCATATCCTTCACCTTCATCAGGCGGATCTGCGTGCTTCTCTCATTTTCATCCAGCTTCATCGTGATATATTTGATATTTTTGCGCGCCTCCGGAATAATTACGTGTTCCAGCGCATTGACTCTCCGGCGCGTTTTCTCGATCTCGGCTGCCATGAGCTGGCAGGCTTTCTCTGTCTCGGACAGCCGCAGCATATCCGGCAGAATGTCCGCCAGCGACTTGACTGCCCCGTCCAGATCGCTCGAAGTAAACGCAAATCCATACGAGTAAATATCGTTCTCATCCGCCGTCCGGGTCTTATAATGGAACACCGGAATATCGACGCTCATTACGTTTTTCTTGTCTGCTTCCAGATAAACCGCCTGTTTCGGCGCGGCAAGCGCGGTATTTAACGCCTGCTCGGACATCCCGGCTTTAGCGATGACGAAATTCACATTCGCACTCCTGATGCCCGCCTCCACTTTCTGGCGCAGCGCCATATTTTCCCGGACCAGATCCAGGAACTGACGCATCAGCTCATCCCGCTTATCCTTCAGCAGTTTATGTCCCCGCGTGGCTGTCGCCAGCTTCTTTTTCAGCCTCGTAAGCTCCATTCGGGTCGGGTTGACCTGTGTCGATGCCATGCGTACCACCTCTCTCCTGCAATCACTTTGTCACAACAGATCCGCCAGCTCCCGCAGCCGCGTTATGACACGCCGCTTTCGTTTTCAAGCGCATCCGCCATGCACAGGCATTTTTACTCTTTCCCATAATACAGATCCAGATACTTCTCATCGATACGTTTCAGCTCGCTTCTCGGCAGGATGGAAAGCAGTTTCCAGCCAATCCGCAGCGTCTCCTCGATATCGCGGTCCGTATTGTAGCCCTGGGAAACATATTCTTTTTCAAAGGCGTCCGCAAATTTTGCATAGATTAAGTCAACATCGGACAATGCCGCCTCGCCCAGGATCACCATGAGTTCCTTTGCTTCCTTGCCGCGCGCATACGCCGCAAAGAGCTGGTTTAAGGTGTTCGAATGGTCGGCACGCGTCTTGCCCTCGCCAATTCCCTTATCTTTCAGACGGGACAGCGACGGAAGTACGTCAATCGGCGGTGTGATGCCCTTGCGGTACAGATCACGGCTTAAGATAATCTGTCCCTCGGTAATATATCCGGTTAAGTCCGGAATCGGGTGCGTCTTGTCATCCTCCGGCATGGTTAAGATCGGAATCATCGTGATCGAACCATTCTTGCCTCTCTGGCGTCCGGCTCTCTCATACAGGGATGCAAGATCCGTGTACATATAACCCGGATAACCACGACGTCCCGGAACTTCCTTGCGGGCAGCCGAAATCTCTCGCAGCGCATCCGCGTAGTTTGTGATATCCGTCAGGATAACGAGAACGTGCATATTTTTCTCAAATGCCAGATACTCGGCAGCCGTCAGCGCCATACGCGGGGTCGCGATACGCTCAACCGCCGGATCGTTTGCCAGGTTGATAAACAGGACGGTACGGTCGATCGCGCCCGTCTCCTTAAAGCTCTCGGTAAAGAAATGCGCTTCCTCAAAGGTGATACCCATCGCCGCGAAGACAACGGCAAACGGTTCGTCCGTGCCGCGCACCTTCGCCTGTCTCGCAATCTGGGCTGCCAGATTCGCATGCGGCAGACCGGACGCCGAGAAAATCGGCAATTTCTGACCGCGAACCAGTGTATTCAGACCATCGATCGCGGAAACACCCGTCTGGATAAACTCCTGCGGATAGCTTCTCGCCGCCGGGTTCATCGGCAGACCATTGATATCGCGGCGTTCCTCCGGCAGGATCTCCGGACCGCCGTCGATTGGATTGCCCAGACCGTCAAAGACGCGTCCCAGCATATCCTCCGATACGCCAAGTTCCATCGTTCTGCCTAAAAAACGCACCTTACTATTTGAAAGGTTGATACCCGTGGAACTCTCAAAAAGCTGTACCAGCGCATTGCCACCGTCGATCTCCAGCACCTTGCAGCGTCTCTTTTCGCCGCTCGCCAGCTCGATCTCGCCCAACTCGTCATAGGTAACATTTTCCACGCCCTGCACCAGCATCAGAGGACCTGCAACCTCCTGTATGGTTCTATATTCTTTCGGCATTTAGAATGCCCCCTTTCCAGCCGCATCGGCAACCTCTTTCGCAAGTTCATCGAGGACCGCCTGATACTCTTTCTCCACGTCTTCTGCTTTCGTATATTTAAAACGTCCGATCTGCTCGCGCACCGGCATCTTGATGAGATTCTGGATGGAAGCGCCGCCTTCCAGCGCTTTCTTCGACTGCTCATAGAACGCCAGCACCAGCTTCATCATGCGGAACTGTTTCTGCAATGGTGTATACGTGTCAATCTCATGGAAGGAGTTCTGATGCAGGAAATCCTCACGGATCGAGCGCGCCGCTTCCATTTTCAGGCGGTCGATCGGGGACAATGCATCCATGCCGACCATCTTTACGATCTCCTCCAGCTCTGCCTCTTCCTGCAGAAGGCTCATAAGACCTTGGCGGCAGCTCATCCACTCATCCGATACATTCTCATCAAACCATTTTCCCAGATTGTCCACATACAGGGAATAGCTGGTCAGCCAGTTGATCGCCGGGAAATGGCGCTTGTATGCCAGCGCTGAATCGAGTCCCCAGAATACCTTGACGATACGCAGCGTCGCCTGGGAAACCGGCTCGGAAATATCGCCGCCTGGCGGGGATACGGCTCCGATTGCGGACAGGGCGCCCTCGCGTCCGTCCCTGCCAAGGCAGATGACATGACCTGCACGCTCATAGAACTGTGCCAGACGGCTTCCTAAGTAGGCCGGATAACCTTCCTCGCCTGGCATCTCTTCCAGACGGCCCGACATCTCTCGCAGCGCCTCCGCCCATCGGGAGGTGGAATCCGCCATCAGTGCCACCGAATAGCCCATGTCGCGGAAATACTCTGCGATCGTGATACCCGTGTAAATCGATGCCTCGCGGGCTGCTACCGGCATATCCGAAGTATTGGCAATCAGCACGGTCCGCTGCATCAGGGAGTGCCCGGTCTTTGGATCCCTTAACTCCGGAAACTCATTTAAAACATCCGTCATCTCGTTGCCGCGCTCACCGCAGCCGATGTAAACAACAATGTCCGCTTCCGCCCATTTCGCCAGCTGGTGCTGGATGACGGTCTTGCCGCTTCCGAACGGTCCCGGCACGGCTGCCACGCCGCCCTTGGCGATCGGGAAGAATGCGTCAACGACACGCTGTCCGGTGATCAGCGGTTTTACCGGCGGCAGCTTCGTCTGGTACGGACGTCCGCGCCGAACCGGCCATTTCTGCATCATCGTAAGCTCTTTTTCGCCGTTTTCCGTCTCAATGACCGCTACAGTTTCCTCCACCGTAAATTCACCGCTCTTGATCTCTTTGACGGTACCTTTTACACCATACGGCACCATAATCTTATGCTCAATGATCAGCGTCTCCTGCACGGTACCGATGATGTCGCCTGCTTCCACGCTGTCGCCCGCTTTCACGGTCGGCACAAACTGCCATTTCTTATCACGCTTTAAAGACGGAACCTCAACGCCGCGCTTTAAGTTGTTGCTGCCCGTCTCCTTCATGATATCGTCCAGCGGCCGCTGGATTCCATCGTAGATACTCGTCAGGAGTCCCGGTCCCAGTTCAACCGAAAGCGGCACATCCATCGACTCTACCGGCTCGCCAGGTCCTAAACCGGAAGTCTCCTCATATACCTGAATCGACGCTTCATCTCCGTGAATCTCTATGATCTCGCCAATCAGACGTTCGTCGCTGACGCGGACGACGTCAAACATATTGGCATCCCGCATCCCGCTGGCGATAACCAGCGGTCCTGCTACCTTCTTTATCGTTCCTTTGCTCATTGGAAGGTTTCACCCACCTTTCTATCATGCATCTCCAAACAGAATATCCGATCCAACTGCCTGTTCCACCGAATGCTTGACCGACTCCACGCCCTTTCCCGTATTCCCGGAAATACCCGGAATCAGGATCACGGACGGAAGCGGCTGTTCCCGGTAGCGGTCGATGGCTGTCTCAATCCCGGCAGCCGCCGCCTCGGTGATATAGATCACCGCATAGGAACCGGAAGCCAGTTCCAGAAATACTTTCTCCGTCTCATTTACATCGGACACCGGAAATGTCTCCAGTCCCAGCGCCGCAAATCCGTAGATGCTGTCGTAATCTCCGACTACTGCAACCTTATACATACATCTCCCTTATCCTTTCCCGAATCTGTTCCTCCTCAAGACCGTTCAGACGGGCGGTCAGGATGATACGGACCGTTTTGATCTCATTTTCCTTCGCCAGCACATAGGCAACCAGCGGTCCCGCCGTAAACGGGTTGTATTTCTGCGGCTTGATCGTCTCGATCAGCTGATTGTCACACCACCGCTCAAACGCCGACGGCGATTCCTTTAATGCCTGCGCGCCGCCCGCATAGCGGGTTCCTTCCAGATACTCGCAGATCGCACCGACACCGCCAAGAGCCGCCTGTGACAGGCGCTCGATATTCAAGCTATCGCACGGTGCCATCGCGCGCCGCATAAAATCCAGATGTTTTCCCGTCTTCTGGGAGCGCACCGCTATCTTGATATCCGCCACCGCGACCGTCGTCTCGGCATAATCACGGATGATCGCGTCGGACGCATTCTTTCCGCACTCATAGATAGCTGCGAGCGCCGCCCGGTCAACAATGATATCGCAGAGCTGCCCGTCGCCCGTGTGCAGAAATGTCTCGCTGGCTTCCTTCGCCGCCTCCCGCATATGTGCCGGAAGCGCCTGCCAGTCCTTTTCCGCCACGATCTTCGCCATCCGCGCGCCGTCCACCTCGCAGTCGTCAAAATAGACATTGCCGTGGCTGCCCGGCGCCGCTGCATCCTTGATCGCCGCCTTTAAATTGTGGTAGAGATCCCCGTAGGAAAGCACTGCCAGGATCGCGTCGTCGCCCTTCAAAAGGTCGCGGACCGTCTCCCAGGATTTCGCCTTCTCCCAGGTCAGGATCGCCTCCGCGCTGAGCGGTGTATCTGCATCCCCCCAGCCGTGTTCGGTCAGGAAACGCAGCGCCCCCTCGTAGCTTTTTACGGACAGCAGCTGTTCAATCTGTGCGGAGGAAAAAAGCCCATTTTCCAGTGCCCGGATCCGGGCGACCGCGTAGGCATATTTTGTATCAGACATATAAGCCCTCCTTACCTTCTCCCGCCGTTATCCAAACAGCATCGCATGTACCTTGTCCGCCAGCTCATCCCGCTGCGACGCAAACAACGCCCCGGCAGAACAATTTTCCTCGACGCCGCCGTACACCAGAACAAAGCCCCCGTCGATCTCCCTCGGTTCTTTTTTCAGTACCAGGCTTCCGCCCTTTTCCTGCGCCGTCTTCTCTATCTTTGCCGGAAAATCATCCGGCATCCGCTCTAAATCACGTTTTGAAACATAGATTTCTCCTGCCCGATCCGTCACGAACCGGGAAAGAAGCTGCTCCATCCATGCAAAATACGCCTCATCCGGCTTTGCCAGCAGCTCCTTGTGTGCCGCCGCAAGCATTTCCTCGATGATCGCCTGCTTTGCCGCAAGGATCGCCTGGCGCTTCTTTAGCGCCGCCGAAGAACGAAGCCGTTCCTCATAGCTTTTTTCACGCTGCGCCGCCGATTTCGCCTGCTCTTCCTCCAGCTTTTTTACCTTTTCACCGGCTGCCGCAAGGGTCGTCTCCGCTTCACCGGCTGCTTTTTCCTGAATCGCAAGGGATTCCTGCTTTGCATCGTCAAGGATCTGAGCAATAATCTTATCTAATCCATTCATACGCTTCACTCCTTAACTGATTTTGATTCTTTCCGCCGTGCCAGATTACAGTGCATTGATTGCCAGAATCGAAACCAGAAGTGCCAGAATCGCATAGGTCTCAACCATCGCCGGGAACAGCATCGCTTTACCAAACTGTTCCGGTTTCTTCGCTACGATACCGATGGAAGCAACCGACGTTCTTCCCTGATGTCTCGCCGATACCAGACCAACCACGCCGATCGGAAGGCATGCTGCCAGATATAAGAGTCCCTGGGAGATCGACATGCTCATGTCAGCGCCGCCGCCAAGAAGACCAATCTTAGAAAGAGCGATGAAACCAACCAGCAGACCGTAGATACCCTGGGTACCCGGAAGCAGCTGGAGCAGAAGCACCTTCGCGAATTTATCCGGATCCTCGGTTACGACTCCGGCTGCTGCCTGACCTGCCACGCCTACGCCGTAGGCTGAACCCATACCTGCAAGAATAACCGCCACTGCAACTCCCAACAATGCAAATACAATTCCGCTCATATTTAATCCTCCTTGATTTCCACGTATTTTGTTATCTGCTTAAACGGACGGAACGCCTTTCCGCCACCCTCATAGAACTTTCCGAAAAACTCGACGTACTGCAGACGGCAGGTATGCACATACGCGCCGAGCAGGTTGATCGCTAGGTTAAACAGGTGTCCGAAGCAGAATACCAGTATAAATACAATCACGCCAAATACATTATTTCCAACCATACTTCCCATCTGGTTGATAACCGATGCGATAACGCCGGTTGCCAGTCCGAGCGCCAGAAGGCGCGAGTAGGAAAGCACATCCGACACCCATCCGGTAATATTGTACAAATCATATGCGCCAAGCGCCAGCCGCAGGAGCGGATTCTTCTTGTCGCGCGCCGACATCACCAGAATTCCCAGCGCGCCCACGATCGCCATTCCCTTTGCCAGCGAATTAAGCACCGGCGGGAATACGATATTCATCTGCGCGATGGAACCAAACAGTTCCGTCGGAAGCAGCATCAGGATCAGCCCCAGAAGCAGGAGGTACCAGAGTACCACGTCGCAGATAAAATCCACAACCTTGCCATCCTTTAAGAGCATATATCCTTTCAGTCCCAGCCCCAGGAATAAGTGAATCACGCCAAATAACATCGAATAAACCAAAAGCTTCATCGGGTCATTTAGCGGGACAAACCAGAGCGCCGGTATCGTCACCGTATGTCCAAAATATGTCCGGCTCACGATGTCCACCGCATCTCCGAAATAACCGCCGAACATGACGCCCCAGAACAGGGTCGAAAGTCCGCAGTACATAAAGAGCCGCAGTGATTTCCGCAGGTTTTCTTCCATCCTTGGGAATTTCTTAAGTGCCAGGAAGCACATCAAAAATACAATAAATCCGTATGCCGCATCTGAAAGCATCAGACCAAACAAAAATACATAGCACGCTGCCATGATGCCGGTCGGGTCCATCTCCCCCTTCGCCGGTAAGCCAAAGGACGCGGTCACGCCCTCCGCCGACGCCGCGAAGGTTCCGTTGGAGAGAAGCACCGGTGCTTCCTCATCCTCCGGCACATCCGAACTTTCCACTGCAAGTTCAAACCGGCTATTCAGCTTCTCCTCCAGTCCTTTCGCATCGCGCTTCGGGATAAATCCCGTGATCATACACGTTTTTTCCGACTGTAAGATCTCGCCGAGCGCCTCATACTTCTGTGCCCGCAGGCGGTAATAGTCGGATAACAGTTTCAAATCTTCCCTCGCCGGAGCGCACTGTTTCAGTTCTTCTTCCGTCGCCGCCGCGCGTCCCTCATGCTCTGCCGCTTGCGCTTTGAGTTTCTTAGCGTAAGCTGCCGGAACTTCCTCCACCGGACGCGCCGGACGGGCAAATCCAATCGACCGGAGTGCTGTCTCCAGCTTCTCCTCGTCCTCTTTCAGGCAAATTACCGCAATGCAGGTCTGGTCGGCATCGCTTCCGACAACCTCCAGCTCCCATTTTTCAAGCTGCGGCTCCTGTTTTGCCACCGAAGCGTAAATTTCTTCCTGCGTATAAGCGCCTCCGCCGACCGCGCCAGCTAAGATAGCACACCGTTTCGTCTCCTGATACGCAAGTGGAATCTCCAGCTTCTGCCACGGTTTCAGGCTTTCCGCCTCCGCCAGCAGTCTAAGCGCCGCAGTCTTTTCCTCCGTGATCTGCTTTTGCAGGTTCAAAATGCGTTCCGCCTGACCTAAAAGCGCCTCTGCGTTCGCCTCCGTCTCCCGGTACGCGCCTGCCTTTGCAAGCGGCTTTCCGGCAAGCCCAGCAAGCATCGATGTTTCCTCCGGAACCACCGCGGCAAGCACTTCCAATGCGCGATCCGCCGTCGCCGCATTCCGCTCAAACTTCTGCCGATCCTCCAGCGTGTCCGTCCGCTTAAATACCTCGTCCGGCTCCGCCTCCGCTGTCAGCTCCAGCACTCCGGCAGCCTGCAGAAACTCCATCAGGGACTTACGGTCCTTCTTCAGGGCACAGATACATAGCTTTTGCATCTGCAATACTGCCATATCTACATCCCTCCATTCACTAGACCAGTTCCGCTATGAGCCGGTCAACCACCTCCGGTTTCCGTCTGTCCGCCGTCTCTCTGAGCGTCTGACACTCCGCCTCGGCTTCTGCCAGTGCCTGTTTTACGTACTCCTCCCCTCTGAGAGTCAGTTCTTCTTCCTGCTTCACAGCTGCTTCTTTCCCCCTTTTCTGTGCATCTGCGAGCATTCGATCCGCTTCTGCCTCCGCCTCCGCCTTAACGCGGCGTGCATCCTCCGAAGCCTGCGCGACCAGTTCCGATGCCTTCGCCTCTGCGTCCTCGACCGCCTGGATCGTCTCCTTGATCATTGAACCACCACCTTTTCCCCTAATTTTTTTTCAACAATAATGCAATATCCTTATTATGTTTCACATCCTCCCATTCCATACAATTCGCTGATTCGAAGCATCAAAAGCACATGGAAAATAAATAAGTTTTCTCGCATTTGTATACTATTATAACTTTTTCAATCAGTTTTGTCTATTAAATGTTTTAATTTTGAAAAGATTATACATACATCTTAATTTATGAAAAAAAATTTCGGTTCTCATGAAAAACAGTGTTTGTTTCCACAAAAAAAGCTGCCAGACAATTGTTGCTCTTCCACAAACCACTGTCTGGCAGTCCCCTATTATATATTTATTTTTATGCGAGCCACCCGATCGAATTAAGGAAATAGACCCACAAAAAGATCGTCACAACCGAGGCGACCGTGCTCAACACGACAAACTGTCCCGCCAGCTCGCCGTCGCCGCCCATGTTCTGCGCCATCGCATAGGACGCCGTCGCAACCGGAGTCGCGTACATTTCAAAGTAAACAAAACGTTCCACACCGGAAAAGCCGAGCAGCGTCGCAACCGCCAGAATCACTGCCGGCAGGATCACCATCTTGAAGGTCATCGACGGAACCACATATTTCAGATTGCCGCCGATCGCATTGAAATGCAGCGTTCCGCCCAGTACGAACAGTGCCAGCGGCGTTGTCAGATTGGCAAACTGCTTGATCGGTCCTTCCACGGAAACCGGAAGTTTAATTCCTAATATATGGAAGATAAAGCCCAGGAGCGCGCCGCGGATCATCGGATTTTTCAGGATATTCTTAATCAAAACAGAAACCGGGACCTTGCCGCCCCGGAACAATTCCAGAATCACGACCGCCGTTATGTTGTAGACCGGAATCACGATCGCCACCATCATCGTCGCCAGCAGTGTTCCCTCCTCACCGAACACGCTGGTTGCCAGCGGAATGCCGAACAGGACGAAATTGCTGCGGTAAATCGCCTGGATGATAACGCCGCGCCGCTCATTTTCCTTTACCAGACGCGGAACCACAGCAAGCAGAACCGCCTGCAAAAGCAGCACGCTGATAATGGCGACTGCCACCAGACGCAGATTTAATGTCATTCCCTCCGGAATGGAATACAGGTTGTTAAACATCAGAATCGGAAAGAATGCCTGAAAGATCACTTTATTCAGGCGCTTCATAAAATCCTCATCCGCCAGCCCCGACATCCTGACTCCATATCCAAATGCGATATAGAGCAGAAACGGAAGGACTGTATTAAGTGCAAATAAAAAATTTTCCATATAATTCCTGCCACTTTCTTCTTAATTGCTTTGTTCTGGACGCGGTTTCTATCCAGTCAGGCCGCACCCCTTTAATCACCAGATTTATTATATACCCCATCCAAGAAATCGACAAGAAAAATTCAAGCGCGCCAGCCTCATAAACAGTTCCGAAAAAGTTTCGAATTATGTAATACTCGTTTAGATTTATTTTAGATATTGGTCAAAATATGGACACAATTATCCAGTATTATAATGGCATAACATCAATGAGGCAGATGGCACTAAGAAATGCGCGCAATTGTTATCTGGCTCGACTAACAACAATTTCCTTTATATAGATATTTCTTCACAGTTTTTTATCCCCCTTCGGCTGTGAAGAACGCCCACCTTGGGTACAAAAAAGAGACGGTTTGACGCCGTCTCTTTTTATGTACTCTGCAAGCTACCAGGAAAGCACCTCATGACCATCCTCGGTTACCAGCACCTGAATCTCCCACTGGGCGGATGCTTTTCCATCCTTCGTGTATACACTCCAGTCGTCATCGCCGTCCACGAATACTTCCTCGGTTCCCTCGTTGATCATCGGCTCGATCGTGAACATCATGCCCGGTGCAAACATCATGCCGGTGCCTCTCTGACCAATATAGCCAACCCACGGATCCTCATGGAACTCGATACCAACGCCGTGACCGCCGATCTCTCGAACCACAGAATAACCATTTTCTTCCGCATGCTTCTGGACCGCTTCCGCCATATCGCCCATGAAGCCCCACGGTTTTACCTGCTCCAGACCTAATTCCACGCACTCTTTGACAACGTCCACCAGTTTTTTATGTTCCGGGCTGACATTTCCGATGCAGAACATACGGGAAGAATCCGCATAATAGCCGTGATAAATGGTCGAAACATCCACGTTGATGATATCGCCATCCTTTAATACGACATCCGCTGACGGAATGCCATGGCAGACCTGGTCATTGATGGATGTGCACACGCTCTTCGGGAATCCTTCATAGCCAAGCGGCGCCGGAATTCCGCCCATGCGGGTCGTCTCATTGTATACCCACTGATCGATCTCCTCGGTTGTGACGCCAGCTTTGATATGCTCAGCCACATAGTCCAGAACTGCCACATTGATCTTGCAGCTCTCGCGGATCCCCTCGATCTGCTCCGGGGTCTTGATCATGTCGTGATCCGGAATCTGGTGTCCGGCATCCGCCGCCTCCATCAGCTTCTCGTCAAACGCCTCATGGCAATGTTTGTACTTCTTTCCACTTCCACACCAGCACAGATCATTTCTTCCTAATTTTTTCATCTTACTTTCATTCCTTTCGTCCTGCACTCCGGCAGCCCGTTTGTCACTTTCTAACAGGCGGGTCAGCCTGCTTCCCTCATTCGGGAGACTGTTTGGAGTTTAACACACCGACGCTGAAAATGCAATGAAATCGCCCTTATCCAGCCAGATTCTCAATAATTGTGTTACTGTTTTTATCCCAAATTTTCACGATTTTTTCAACTTTTTAACAGTCTTCCTCTCTATTTTTCAGAAGAAACATTGTATAATAGAAGCATCCATATGAATTTTTTGAAAGGAGACTTTCTTTATTTAAATGAAACATTCAAGTAAACCTTCTGTTTCTGGAACTTCCAATGAAACTTTCCTGAAAACAGAATCAGCCAGCAGCCTTCAAGGTTCAGCCGAACCCAACTCTCCGGATACCAGCACTTCCAATGGCAGCGAAACATATCCACACAAAATTGACGCCTTAAAAAATTGGTTCCGGACCCGCCCGATCGTTGAAAAATTCTGTGCGCTTCCGACATACATACAGAGCTGGGGACTTACCCTGTTTTTCATGGGTACCGCCACGATCATCGCGTTCTGCTTTTTTCATGCGCTCAAAAATCCGACTGCCAACATCGCGCTAACATACATTCTGGCGGTCTTTTTGGTAGCGCGTTTTACGGACGGATACAGCTTCGGTCTGTTCTCCTCCTTTGTCGGCGTTGTCTGCGTCAATTTTCTGTTCACGTATCCGTATTTCGCGCTGGATTTCACGATGGCCGGCTATCCGATTACCTTCGTGGCAATGTTTTCAATTTCCAGCATTACAAGCGCCATCACAAGCAACATGAAAACACAGGCGCGCGTGCTGGCAGAACGTGAAAAGATGCTGATGGAAGCGGAAAAGGAAAAGATGCGGGCGAACCTGCTGCGGGCAATCTCCCATGATCTCCGCACCCCGCTTACCAGCATCATCGGTTCCAGTACCGTATATCTGGAAAATGGCAGCAGCCTCCCGGAGGTTGAGAAAAATGCGCTGGTACGCCATATTCTTGAGGACTCTAACTGGCTCTTAAACATGGTTGAAAACCTGCTCTCCGTCACGCGTATCAACAATGAGACGGCAAAGGTAACTAAGACCTCGGAACCAGTCGAGGAAGTTCTCTCCGAGGCGATGATCCGCTTAAAAAAGAGACTTCCAGACGCCAATATCCATGTGCGCGTGCCGGAGGAATTCCTGATGGTCCCGATGGACGCCGTCCTCATCGAACAGGTTCTCATCAACCTGCTGGAAAATGCCGTTGTCCATGCTGAAAGCACCGAGCCGATCGAGTGCTATGTGGAATCACTTTCCGACTATGCGATTTTCCACGTGCGCGATTACGGCGTCGGCATCCCGCCAGAGAAGCTGGCAACCATCTTTGACGGCTCTTCTTCGACGACCAGCACTTCGCCGGATGGACGAAAGGGCATGGGAATCGGGCTTTCCATCTGTAAAACGATCATTCTCGCCCACGGCGGCGAAATCAAGGCAATCAACCACACGCGCGGTGCCGAATTTTACTTTACCCTTCCAAAGGAGGACAAATAACATGACACATAAACTTTCTATTTTATTAGTAGAAGATGAAAAAAACATCTGCGACTTCATCTCCACCTCCCTGTCCGCACAGGATTACCGCATTTCCACCGCACACACGGGAAAAGAAGCACTTCCGATCATCACGTCCCAGTGCCCGGATCTGATTCTCCTCGACCTGGGGCTTCCAGACATGGACGGCATAGAGATCATCCGCCAGGTCCGCACCTGGTCCAGCGTCCCGATCATCGTCCTCTCCGCCCGCACGCAGGAACAGGAAAAGGTACGTGCGCTCGACCTTGGCGCGGATGATTATCTGACCAAGCCGATCGGCACCTCCGAGCTTCTCGCGCGCATCCGGACTGCCCTGCGCCACAGCAACCGCTTAAACACAGCTTCTCCGCT
The DNA here is from genome assembly GCF_003477925.1 of Clostridium sp. AF32-7AC. Lineage (NCBI taxonomy): Bacteria > Bacillati > Bacillota > Clostridia > Eubacteriales > Clostridiaceae > Clostridium > Clostridium sp. AF32-7AC. The sequence goes on along the minus strand of NZ_QUEG01000007.1, from coordinate 2,786 downwards.
TTATAAGCGCCCATTCCATGCAAAGGGACTGACGATCGATTTTGAAAAACATCTGGTATCGGTTGATGGAAGGGATGTCCATCTGACGCAGATCGAGTTTAAGATTATCTCCCTGCTGGCACAGAATTCCGGCAGAGTCATGACGTATGATACGATTATTTCGAATATCTGGGGGCCGTATGCGGACGATGATAACAGTATTCTGCGCGTGAATATGGCACATATTCGAAGGAAACTGGAGCAGAATCCAGCGGAACCGCAGTATGTGTTTACGGAGATCGGGATTGGGTATCGGATGATTGAGGATGAGATGCAGTAATAGATTGATTGATTGTCGTGATGCAGAAAGAGGCGTCCGGGAATCTGCGCCGCCTGCGTCTCCAATTATCATTGTTCGCTTGCTTTCGCTACATCCGTTCGTCTGGATCGGACAAAAATGTCCGCCCCAGCCGAACAGCTGGCGTGGGATGCGTACAATCGATAATTGGAACGCTGGCTCTACAGATTCCCGGACGCCACTTTCCTCTTGTTATGTTATGGATCGCTTTTGCCTGCCAGCCTTTGCTTTGCTCGGCTGGCTTTTGATTGTCTATTTTTGTTTTTGTCTGTTTTTTATTCTACTTCGCTTTCAATGACTCCATCGTATAAACCAATTAAGTCTTCATAGCCATCCGTGGATGGAAGTGTCACTACGACCGGCTCGCCCGGGTTCTGGACTTCGGTCTCCATCAGGGTGATGCAGGTCATCGGCTGGTCGAGGACTTCCATGTTGTATACGATATAGTTTGTCATATAGATAATGTAATCGTTGTCATCCAGCACGTAAGCGCCTTTCATTTCCTGGATGTTCATGTCCAGATTGACATCGGTGCCGAGTGTGTTCATCACGGTTCCGAGGGCTTCTTTGACGTTCTTGTTTAGCTTCTTTGGATTTGCCTCATATGCCAGCACACATTTTCCATTGACCTCGTTTAAGGAAATGCCCTTCATATAGCTGGATTCCATATTGCTGGTGTTGACTCCTGTCTGGACGGAGGATATGATCTGCTCTAATGGCATCGGGTATTTCAGTTTGACACCGTTGGCATCTACGTAATAGTAGCCGTCCGTATAAAAAACCTGTGAATAGCTGTCCTGTCCCAGAATCGAGGAAGCGACCTGTGCCAGGTACTTGAGATCGGTGGTATCCTGCATATCCATCTCTGCATGCATCGCCATATCAACTTTCATCTGACCGTCCGGAATGACATCCTTTGCAAGTATGACCGAATGGACGCCGCTCTGAATCTCCGCGGACTGAATCGTATTGTTCTTCTCCATCACCCGGTCAAATACCTCCGCCGGATTTTCGGCTGCAAATGCGGTTGTTGACATCGTCATAATGGCTGCTGCACTCACAAGTGCGGTTGCTAATTTTTTCATCCCTGTTTCCTCCTGTCTGCTGCCGGGCTTATGTCGTATTTCCCTATATAACTTTCTGCCCTATCTATAACCCATTTTCGAGCTGTGTCGGCAACCCTGCTTTTGTTCCTGAAATTCACGTTTCTGGACACGAAAACCACTCCGACTTTATCTTCAGTATATATAATTTGGCATCGCTTGTAAACCATATCGGCGGATACTTTCCCTTACATTTTTATTACATCTGACGGCTCTTTCGATTCCAAAAGTGCCTGCTTTTGAGTATTCTTTCTTTTCCGGTTATTATATACAAACATGAAAATTGCCATCAGGCAGATAATTCCATATCCGAGGAAACTCCAGCCGTCCGGCACCTGCCCGAAGATGAAGAAACCGAGCATCGTCGAGAAGATCAGCTGCGAATAATCGTAGATGGAAATACGGCTCGCCGGGGCATAGCGGTATGCCGCCGTGATCGCAAACTGTCCGCCCGCCGCCGCGCAGCCCGCCAAAAGCAGGATCCCCATCTGCTGCCAGGTCATCGGATGATAGTCAAAAATCATCCACGGCAGCACAACCACACAGGAAAATACCGAGAAAAACAGCACGATCACCGGTCCCTTTTCTCCTGCCTCTCCCAGTTTCCGCACCATCGTGTACGCCGCGCCCGCGCAGATGCCGCCGAAAAAGCCCAGCAGCGACGGCACAAGTGCCAGATTGGAGAATGTCGGCTTTACCACGAATATACTGCCGAGAAACGCACCGAAGATCAGCGAAAGCTGAATTGGCATAACTTTTTCCTTTAAGATCAGCCAGCTGAACAGCACTGTAAAAAACGGCGACATTTTATTTAGAATCGATGCGTCCGCCAGCACCAGATGATCCACCGCATAAAAGTTACACAGCACTCCCATCGTGCCGAAAATTGACCGCATCAGAAAATACGGCAGATTTTCCCTGCGGATACGAAACGGCTCTCCCACCCGCAAAAGCAAAACAACCGCTGCCAGCGCCGCCACAAGATTGCGGAAAAAACTCTTCTGCATTGACGGCAGATCGCCCGCCAAATGTACAAACATGCTCATCAGCGCAAAACAGAACGCAGACAGCACCAGGCAGGCAATTCCGCGGTATTCCTGCTTCCGGGTGTCCGGATGATTTTCTACCATGTTTTCATTCCCCTTTCCGTCTTCCTATCTTCCAGTATACGCACATCCCACATTTTTGTCTATTCTTGACACAAATTTGTTTCCATACTAAAATAAAGAAACCTTTAACAACACTATCATTTGTAAGGAGAGCATATTAAGTAATCGAATTTATTGACTAACATGATTAAATGTGTTTAAATATACTCAAAGGAGTAAATTATTATGAACACATCA
>NZ_QUEG01000006.1:157539-158950 GCF_003477925.1 Clostridium sp. AF32-7AC | reverse complement strand
TTCGTAGAGTACATTACTCCACGAAAAAACACCGCCAAACACTGAAAACTCAGCATTATTTGACGGTGTTGACAATTTATTTGACGGCTAATAAATCAGAAAGCCGTTGCATATTTTCTCTTTTTAAATCCATGGATGGGTGTACATAGCGATTCATTGTAATATTCACGCTGGCATGACCCAATATTTCGCTGAGACTTTTTACATCGAATCCAAGCTCTATGCACCTTGTAGCAAATGTATGACGTAACGAGTGATAATTTGCGGAGGTGATTCCGCTGTTTTTCAATACCTTCTTAAAATGATTTTGCATGGTTCTTGGTTCTAATGGATTCTGATCGCTATTGGTTAGGATGTAGCCAGTAGAAGAAGCTTTGTGTGCTGTAAGAATAGTCATTAAGCCATGGGGTACTGGAATAGTACGGATGGAGCAAGCACTTTTTGGTGTGGTAACAACAATCCTTGTCTTGTATTCACTGTTGGTTCTATCTTGGATTCTCTGGAGCGTTTGATGCACGTGGATTGTGTAATCTGAGAATGAAACATCTTCCCATCGTAACGCACAAATTTCACCTACTCTGAGACCAGTGAATAAACATACTAATATACCAATATTGCAGGAATCAAGATTAGAATACAAGTATTGGCATAATTTTTCCTGTTCAGCACGACTCAAAACTCTCATTTCCTTCGTTTGACGTTTTATCTGTATAGATCGTGCGTCACAAGAAATGGCTTTCCCGTTTCGGGTGGCAAATTGTAAGACATTTCGAATTAGAGATAAAATATCTGAAACAGTTTTAGAGGAAAGTCCATTCTCCTTTAATCCACCAGAAACAAGGAAAAAATTACACTGCGTTTCAATAAACTCGTGTGTTATATCACGCAATTGTTTGCTTCCGAACACAGGAAGTATATACGAGCTGAGAAGATTCCTATATTTGTTGCTTGTAGATTCCTTCACTTTAGGACATATAGCTTGAAACCATTCCATAGCAACCTGTTCAAATTGATCTGAGCTAATTTCTGGATCGACAGTGACAGAATTACTCGTGCACGAACTTTGACTGATAAGTTTTGCCTTGACTTCTCGATATGACTTTGCATAAACATAACCGTAATTGGCTTTGCCTGTAGAAGATCGGGACTTAATGTATCTTCCTTCCCATCTGCCGTCTTTCCTTTTGTAAATATTTTCTCCTTTTCGTGCCATAAGGTACACCTCCTTCAATATGACTATAATTCTGACGGCAAATTGTGACTTTGGAACTTTCTAAGATGGATTTTTGTGCAAAACCTCGTGTTTTATGTCCCTAACATATTGACAAACAGTGCGACAATTTGTAAAATAAAGATATAAACTAAAAAAAACAGAGAAGAATGCGATTCGTGGAGTAATGTACTCTACGAA
>NZ_QUEG01000006.1:0-157529 GCF_003477925.1 Clostridium sp. AF32-7AC | reverse complement strand
AGAAGAATGCGATTCGTGGAGTAATGTACTCTACGAATTTTTTATTTTAAAGAACCTCAAGATAGCTCATATTGTCGTCTTGGGGTTCTTTTCATTCTATCATTTAATGCAATCTGCCTATAAAATTTTATCATATTGCATTTATAAATGCAACTTGCACCCGATGTTGGTTGTTGAGATTTTTGGTACATTTTATAATGTATAGCAGAATCATACACAGCATGGAGGTGATTGAAACGCAACCGGAAATTGATTACGTTAAGATTGGTCAGCGCATTAGAGCTGCCCGACTGGAAAAGGGTTATAGTCAGGCTGATTTGGGTGCGTTGGTTGGTTGCTCGAACAATCATATGAGCCATGTTGAAGTTGGACAGACGAAAGTTTCTTTGGCAATGCTTCTAAAACTGGCATTCGTCTTGGAAAAGAACTTTGACTATTTTTTACTGGATACCCCATATGCAAAATGCGACAGCATCATTGATAATGAGATTGCTGCAAAACTGAAAAAGTGTAATGTAACAACATTGATAACCGTAGGAAAGTTGATTGATGTCTTGATTGACCAGCAAGAGATGATAAAAAAAGCGGAGCTTGATTGATATAATGAAAAAGAAGCCCATTGACGGTACAGAGTGAACTGCTATGGGGTTCTTTTTTGCAGCACAATATACTGATTCTTTAAGAAGCAAAAAGTCCACCAGTCATGATGCACTACGCATCGTACTGGTGGACTTTTTCTGTAAAGATATAAAAATAGATATTCATATATCGCCATAACCAATGTCGTTATCGTAGGCATGAAGATCTTCTTTCAGGAAATCTGCTTTACGAATATACATCGAATTTACCAGCTCTCCTTTTTCGTGGAGCAGGCTGAATTTGTAGTCTAATAATGCTGCCGGTACATAGAGCATTTTAGCCGTTTCAAAAAATGTGTGTTCCGAAAGGCATTCCAGGACTTTCCCATCTTCTAACAGAAGCTCCGCCGCAAAGAAGTTTGCTTCATTTTCTTCGATTGATCTATCATCAAAAACTTCCATTTCTTGAAAGCCGTGCATCATAGCGATTTTTGTATGCAGGACAGCGTGTCCTAATTCATGTGCGACTAATATACGCTCCAGGATACCGTTCACATTGTGATCTATCACGATATTCTTTTGTCTGGACTGGTAATAGAAGAAGCCCTTCAATTTCTTCTGTAAATCGTAATAGTGGATTTTGATACCTAACAGCTGACATAGCTCGTAAGGGTCTCTGGTGTGATATTTTCGCACAAGCTTATCGACAGTTTCAATGATATGCTCTGCCGTTTTCATTTGCTTCACCTCCGAATCGCACACAGAAAACATATTCTGTGCTTGAGGATTTTACTCTTTATCTTTATGCTTTCTGTATTTCTTCGGAGTGTACTTTTCCCGTGCTGTTTTCTTAGAGTCCATATAAACTGACATAATCGCCTGGAAGAATACATCTTTTGCGTCCTCGTCCAATTCTCCACCGGCAAACAGAGAATTTACACGACCCAACACTTCCTGAGCTTCTTTTGCTCCTTTTGAACCGAAGTTTTCCTTTGCCTCTAAAATAAACATATCCTGATCTATATGGCTCTGGCTATCCGTTTCAGATTCGTCCAAAAGATAGGACACAGAGATATGCAGTGCTTCAGCAAGTTTTCTGATGTTGCTTTTTCTGGGGAGTGTTCCGAGCTGCTCATAGGTGTAAAGGGATCTTTCGGAAATGCCGGTCATCTGGGCAAGCTCCGTTTGAGATAGGTTCATAGCCAAACGAGCTTCTTTAATTTTTTCTCCAAATGTCATGGTAGTATCCTTCCTTTCAAAAAATATTTATTCGTAACTTCCGATTATTTGTTGACAAACTTCTGGAAAATGCTATAATAAGAATCATAACAGAAGTTTTAATTCCACTTAATTATATATCGGAACTTTTATAAAGTCAAGAACTTCCGATTTCACTTCTGTTATTTTAATCAAATATCGGAAGTTATAGTCATTCTTGTCCCATGGTATTTGTTTCCCTTTAGCCAAGTGACAGGAGTTAGAAAGGAATTCTTATTTTATGGATTAGGCTGAAAGGAGATTCTGAATGAGCAGATATAATACACAGGTATTAAGCAGTATTCGAATGCTTTGCCGGATGCAGAACATTGACGAGAAGGTTCTGTATGAAAGAGCAAAGCTGATTTTATCCATATATCGAGAGGTGTGCTGGTCTACCATTGATCGTGCGAATGATGTATGTGATACCCTTATTTGTACTTACGGTGACAGCTTAGATGGTGCATTGATTTATCTGGAGAACTTTGCTCCGGATGAAGCGAGAGAACGATTTGAAGAACGCATTCGCAGCTTATTTGAGACAAAGTGGATCATTGAACTGGTAGATATGGCTATGTTGAAAATCAGAGAATATCCAGATAAAGGCGCTCTGTACTGTGAGATTATCTCAAAGGCATATCTCAACCGCTTCAAGTACAGGGAATCAGAAATGCTGGAGGTTTTGAATATGGAACGCAGCACCTACTATGACCGAAAGAAAGAAGCGATACTGTTATTTGGTCTGTCACTTTGGGGAACAGCCATTCCTAAATTGAAAGATTTCCTGGAAAGTGCCCGGGAGGAAGAAGCATTGTGTTATTGTGAATGCTAAGACAGGATTTTAGTCCGACTAAAATCCGATGAAAATACGACGGTTCCCCTACTGAAAGTCCGACTTGTCCAGTGTTAAAATGGCTATGCTGGGAGATAGCGGCATAAAATTGAATAGAGAGAGTTACGCCTCGTGCCTGTAATGGGTACGGGGCTTTTTTTATACCTGCCTATTTTCCCCCATAATTAACACAAAGGCATGAACGAGAGCTTGGAGTAATTTACTCCGGCTCTTTTTTTATGCCTGCAAGGAGGACAGGCAGATGGCAAAGGGTATTGAGAATCGGGCACGATCTCCTCCCGCTGTTTTTGATTTTGCAACTTCACAAATTCAAAAACACGGAGGAACGAAAATGTATTACGACTTGGTTGAAAGCGGAAAAAGAATTAAAGCCTTGAGAAAGGAACATGGGCTTACACAGGAACAGCTTGCGGAGCAGTTAGGTGTTGCCGCAAACACCATTGCACGAATTGAAACCGGCAACAGAGGTATCTCTATTGATTTGGCAATCGAACTGGTTGTGCGCTTTGAGACAACCCTTGATTACATATTTTTAGGTCGTGAATAACCTCAAAACTATACCTACGAGGCAATAAAAACTTGCATGAGGAACAGGTACAATTTAGATACAGCCAAAGAAAATCGGCTGCTTGATCCTTGAAAACTGAATACACAGTCATCGAATACGTTCCTGTTGCCGGTGCGAGAGCATCAGCCACATCAGCGGTACGCCGAGACGTATCGGATAGAGAAACAGAACGACTTTCTTCTATAAATTAAGCGCTTGTCTCTCTCCCGATGCCAGCGATCAATACTGGCTTGTAAATATTGGGTTGCTCCCAATACGGCCATGAAAGCAACAGGATTAAAGATACTTCTCTACGGAGCTGGCGGAGAACCCGGCAGAGGTTAGATTCCTATGGAACTGATTCGCAATCAGTCGTTCGGTGATTCCCTGAGGGCGTAAGCCCTCTTTCCCAGGGGTGCGTGGCAAATATGGGACACATAGACTTTTGGACTGACTGCCTGATTCCTTTCTGGCAGTCAGTTATTACATAGCCAACGAAAGGAGGTCATGGCACATGATGAAAGAAAATTGGGTATATTGCCGTGGTGATATTTATTGCGCCAAGCTGGACCCGGTAGTTGGGTCGGAACAAGGCGGCATCCGTCCGGTTATCGTCATTCAGAACGATACCGGTAATAAACACGCTCCCACATTGATTGTGGCAACGGTCACCACCAGAATCCATAAGAAAGCGAATATGCCGACGCACTTTGTTATTTACGACAATCCTGCATTCAAAGAAGCGTCCGTTGTTCAGCTGGAACAGATTCGTACCATTGATAAAAGCAGGATTGATAATTACTTAGGTAAGGTAACGCCCCGTGAAATGGTAGCGATTGAGAAAGCCTTATCTGTCAGCCTGGCAATGGAACAGCTGAAAAAGCGTTCCCCAAAACATAAAGCAAAGAGAGCGAAGGAGTGAACATAAATGTTTGAAGAAAGAATCGCTGCCATGAATCAGCGCACCGAAGAAGCGATGGCTGCTAACGCAGTTCAGTTTGATAAGAGAACCTATACGGTTGATGAGATTCAGGATATTCTGGGCATCAGCAGAACCAGCGCATACAACCTTGTGAAAAAGAAAGTTTTCCATAGCGTCCGCATCGGTGGCAGTATCAGAATCTCCAAAAAGAGTTTTGATGAGTGGTTGGATCATCAAATGTAAGATTTGTCAAGGGCGTCGTACAACCCGGCGACAAACTTCAAAACATATTGAGAGTTCGATAAAATGTAGCCATGACAAGAAACACATGGCTACATTTTTTACATAGGAGGTTGTACGATGGCGGAAATGAGAAAACGCACGAGTATGTCTGTTCTGGAAATGGGCAGGATGCTCGGTCTTGGTAAAACGGAGTCATACTGGCTCATTAAGAAGAATTACTTCAAAACCATTCTTGTCGGCAACACCATGAGGGTGATGATCGACAGCTTTGAAGAATGGTATGCCAATCAGTTCAAATACCAGAAGGTCGATGGAACCCCTCCCGGCGAGGAATTGAAGAAAACTACATATTCAATGGAGGAGCTTGGACAGCGCCTTGGGCTGAAAGAAGCGACTGCTTACGAACTGGTTGCCAAAGGGCATTTTGATGTGGTCGATGTCCTGGGCAAGCGCAGAGTGACAAAGGAGAGCTTTGAAAGATGGTATGCTTCTCAAACCGATTACCGCACGGTAGAGGATCAGGAACTGGATGCAGATATTATGGCATCCACCTACGGTCTGCCGGAAATGGCAAGAATGCTTGGGGTACATCGTCAGACCATTTACTATATCGTTGCCAATGAAGATTTTGAGCTTATCAAGGTTGGCAGGTATAAGCGAGCTACCAAAGAGAGCTTTGAAAAATGGTATCACAATCAGACCCGCTACCAGTTAGCGGAAGATAGACAGGAAAGGAGCTGATTACATGGCATCTATCGTTAAGAGAAAAAAGAAGTATTCTGTGGTTTATACATACACCGATGAGAACGGCAACAAGCGTCAGAAGTGGGAAACCTTTGAAACGAATGCCGAAGCAAAGAAAAGGAAGTTGCAGGTTGAATATGAGCAGGAGTCCGGAACCTTTATTCCCCCTTCTGCTAAAACCGTCAATGATCTTTTGGATGAGTATATGTCAATCTATGGTGTGAACACCTGGGCGATGTCTACCTATGAAAGCAGAAAGAGCCTGATTGCAAACTATATTCGTCCCCTCATCGGTGATATGAAGCTGGAGGATGTCACGCCGAGAATCATGGACAAGTATTACCGAGATTTGCTTTCTGTCAAAGCGGTTTCTTCTAAGTATGTAAAAGCCCGTACAGAATATCTGACTCCGCATACTGTCCGAGAGGTTCACAAGACATTGCGAAATGCTTTCAATCAAGCGGTCAAGTGGGAATTGATGACCAGAAACCCTGTGGAGCACGCTACGCTGCCGAAAGAAGAACACAAGACCAGGGATATCTGGACAGCAGAAGTGCTCCAGAAGGCTCTGGAAGCCTGTGACGATGATATTCTTCGTCTGGCTATTAACCTTGCCTTCTCCTGTTCCCTGCGAATGGGCGAGCTTCTGGGGCTTACCTGGGACTGTATTGACATTTCCCCCACCAGTATTGAACTTGGTCAGGCAAGCATCTTCGTTGAAAAGGAGTTGCAGAGAGTAAATCGTGAAGCGATGGCAGATCTGGACGGTAAGGACATCATGTTCAAGTTCCCACCGACCTTCGCCAGTACGCATACCGCATTGGTTCTCAAAACTCCTAAGACCAAAACAAGTGTCCGCAAGGTGTTCTTACCGAAAACCGTAGCGGAAATGTTGGTACAGCGAAAGGCTGACATCGAAGAACTGAAAGACCTTTTCGGTGACGAGTTCGTAGACTTCAATCTGGTTTTCTGTTCTTCCAATGGCAAGCCGATTGAGGGGCAGGTTATCAACCGTGCTTTCAATAAGCTGATTGAGGAGAAGGGACTGCCGAAAGTGGTTTTCCATAGTCTCCGACATTCCAGTATCACTTACAAGCTGAAGCTGAACGGCGGCGATATGAAATCCGTTCAAGGCGATTCCGGTCATGCACAGGTCAAGATGGTAGCGGATGTTTACTCCCATATCATCGACGATGACCGCAGACTGAACGCTGAAAGAATGGAAGCTGCGTTCTACTCAGGCAGACAGGCAACGCCTGAGCCGGTTCAACCAGCCGCAACGGAAAGCTCCGCTGATGATAAAGAACTTCTTCTGAAGCTTCTGCAAAATCCGGAAATGGCAGCACTCCTGAAGTCGCTGGCAAAAACATTATAGTAACTGCAAGGGCAGATCCTTTTACATAGCTACAATAGCTGTAAAAGGGTCTGCCCTTATTTTTTTGTTATGGAGGTCAACGAGTATGGATAGAATCTTTATGGACGAGTATTACGAGCATCTGAGAGCTGACAATATCGAGGCATTTTCCAAGGAAAGGAACGACGAATATGTTGGCAGAGCTGAGGAATACAAAGCAGCAAAGTCGGCATTGCTTGAAGGATTGGGACTTGAGCATTTGTTTGACCATAGCCATGAACTGACTCCGAAAGAGAAAGAAATATGGATGCTGTTCGATAGGGTTGATGTAGCAGAGCTTCTTGCAAGGGATGCTTTTGCCAAGGGTGCTTATATGCTCGGCGCTGAGGATAGAGAGATTATGCTGAAATAAAAAAAGACCTGCTTCGGCGGGTCTAAATTACATAGAATCATTGAGTCTGAAAAACCTTTGAAATTCTTAATAATTCTGGTTGAAAAATTCATTTTGAAATGATATATAAAACAGACTGAAATCTGTGTCTAAGGACACCCGCACCCTCACACGAGAATGAATAGGATTTCCTATCATTTCGCATCACGAGAAGTTACATAGTGACATTTACTTGCACTTGCAACGTCCACCAAAAATCGAAAGACTTGCTAATTTCGAGCCAATCGGACGGTGTAAAATCCCTCTGAATTAGCTATCACAGCGTAGTATCAGATGGGATTTGAAATGCTGAAAAACCTTGTATTTCCAAGCATTTTTAAGCATTAGATGCCACTTCCCGATGTCGTATCGGGTCTACTCCTAAGCACTAGTTGAGGGTTCGATTCCCCCTGGGAACGTGCATTTTTTGCAGCAATGATCGTAAAAGTTCATTGCTGCTTTTTCTTTTTTCCGGTGCTCGTGAGCACCGAGAGAACACTTAAACGCAGATATTGAGCACCGAAATTTCTTAACGGGCACCAATGCAATAATTCAATCCTGGTACCGAACGGAGATAACTACAGCGTAGGATAAGGATTGGGGTGTCAATGAATGTAAATATGGTTTTCTTGCCTGAACAAAACAGGCCTGACGGATCTATCCGCTCAGATTAGATTAAGAATCTATTCTGGGCGGATTTTTTCGTTACAGATATTTTAGAGGAGGATAGCTTATGGATAAAAAAACGGATGTAAGAGATCCGGATGAAAAAGTTGTTGAGATTGAAATGGAACGGTTAAGAGCATTTTCAAATCATCCATTTAAAGTGATCGGAGACAGTCAGATGATTGAGCTGCAGGACAGCATAAAAAAGTATGGTGTACTGAATCCATTGATTGTTCGTCCAAAGATTGAAGGCTACTACGAAATTATTTCTGGTCACAGAAGAAAATATGCGGCTGAGAAGCTGGGATATAAGAAAATTCCGGTAATCATTTGTATGTTGCAGGATGATGAAGCAGTAGTGATCATGGTCGATTCCAATTTGCAGAGAGAGCAAATTACACCAAGTGAAAAGGCCTATGCCTATAAGATGAAATATGATGCCATCAAAAAAAAGGCAGGCAGAAAGAATTGTAGTCAAGTTGACCACAATACAGGAAAGAGGAGTATTGACGTAATCGGAGAACTTTGTGGTGACAGTGCGAAGCAGGTGCATGGCAGTATCAAATCAAAAAGGTGGAGTTGGAAAGACGGTATCGTGCGTGAATTTAGGAATCGGACTGGCACAGGAAGGGAAAAAGGTTCTTCTGATAGATGCAGATCCGCAGGGCAGTCTCACAATTAGTTTAGGGTATGAGGAACCGGATGAAATGGAGTATTCTCTTGCAACGCTGATGCTAAATATTGTGAATGATGAAAAACTGAACATGGAAAAAACAATCCTTCATCATAAGGAAGGTGTGGATCTGATACCGGCCAATATAGAATTATCAGCGATTGAGGTATCTTTGGTAAACGCAATGAGCAGGGAACTGATTATGAGGTCACTTATTGAGAGATTAAGGGAATTTTATGATTTTATCATTATAGATTGTATTCAGAAGTAGTAGATACGAATGGAAGCGGACATGGTGCATTGGCAGGAGTTCTTAATGCATTAAATGCCGATGTTTTGATCTGCGGCGGAATAGGAGGAGGTGCCCAGACTGCGTTAGCGGCAGCAGGCATTAAGCTTTTTGGCGGAGTTTCAGGAGATGCAGATAAAGCAGTAGAAGCTTTTATCAATGATACACTTGATTATAATCCAGATGTTAAGTGTTCTCACCATGAGCACAGCCACGGAGAGGGACATACATGTGGTAAACATGGATGTGGAAACCATAGCTGTCATTAAGAAGAATAGAAAAAAATACAATACGAAAGGATGCGTCAAGGTAATGGGAGAATTATCGTGATACATCCTTTTGTATTATTTGATAAGATGGCAGATTACATTTTCAATAAGGCGGTTAAAAACTGTGAATGCTACATCGATCTCTACATGGATTGAGTATTTTTCTTTTCTTACTTGTAGAAAGTGATGAATGGAAGGTATAATATTGTTAATGATCCAGAGATATTTATTTTGGAAACAGCTTAATCAATTTGGAGGTATAAAATGAAAGCACATAAATATTGGTCAATCGGAGCAATAGTTACAATGGTTGGAACTTTTTATACAGGATATAAAGGGTTAAAAGAAGCACACAAATACTTTGCATTTGGCTCTCTGATATGCATGATTATGGCAGTCTATTCTGGTCATAAAATGATTTCAGGTAATAAAAGAACAAGAAAACAGGTGGAAAATACAAAAGCGGAGGAATAGTAAATGTTAGAGATAGGAACAAAAGCACCGGATTTTGAATTGCCGGATCAGAACGGAGAAGTGCATAAATTAAGTGATTATTTAGGTAAAAAAATAATTTTATATTTTTATCCAAAGGATAATACACCAGGATGTACGAAGCAGGCATGTGGCTTTTCTGAGCGTTATCCACAATTCACCGAGAAAGGTGCGGTGATCCTTGGAGTCAGTAAGGATTCTGTAGCCTCTCACAAGAAATTTGAGGAAAAATATGGATTGGCATTTACACTTTTGGCAGATCCGGAGCGTAAGGTGATCGAAGCATATGATGTCTGGAAAGAAAAGAAAAAATATGGCAAGGTTTCTATGGGTGTGGTAAGAACCACATATCTTATTGACGAGCAGGGAATCATTAGAAAGGCAAATGATAAAGTCAAGGCGGCAGATGATCCTGAAAATATGCTTAAGGAATTAAATTGATGAAGATTATATTGTCACCTGCAAAAAAGATGATTGTAGATACAGATAACATAGCACCGGTTGAACTGCCTGCCTTTATTGATAAGACAGCAGAGATATTAAGCTGGATGAAAAGCAAATCAAAAGAGGAACTGAAAGCTATCTGGAAATGTAATGACAAGATTGCAGAGCAGAACGTTAACAGATTGGAAAATATGGATCTTTATAACAGACTTACTCCGGCTGTTTTAGCATATGAAGGAATTGCATTTCAATATATGGCACCAGCTGTGTTTGAAATCCAGCAGTTTGAGTATCTGCAAAATCATTTAAGAATCCTGTCTGCGTTTTATGGCATTTTAAAACCACTGGATGGTGTGACTCCTTATCGCCTTGAAATGCAGGCAAAAGCTGAGATTGAAGAAACAACAAATCTATATGATTACTGGGGGGACCGGTTATATCATTCAGTAATTGATGACAGCAGGATTATCATTAATCTTGCATCAAAAGAATACTCGAAATGTATAGAAAAGTATCTGACACCACAGGACAGATATATTACGATTGTATTTTGTGAGTTATCCGGAGATAAATTGGTAACAAAAGGTACTTATGCCAAGATGGCTCGTGGTGAAATGGTCAGATTCATAGCGGAAAATAATATTGAAAATCCGGTGGAGATTCAGAAATTTGACAGACTCGGATATTCGTTTAGGTCTGATTTATCTTCAGATTCAGAATATGTATTTGAACGCAAAATAAAATAGTTATTCAGGTAAAAGATGCTCAGTTTAGCACCTTTTATAATAATGAGAATTATTACTATTTTTATTGACAACAGGATAATAGTGGTATATAATCCTTATTAAGAACTAATCCTAATAAGGAGGACGGATGACAAGTAGGAGAAATACCATTCAAAAAGATCTCGTAAGAAATACCGTATACGAAATGAGAAGACACGTTACGGCAATTGAAGTGTATGAATTTATAAAAGAAGCATATCCATCAATTGGAAAAGGAACTGTATATAGAAATCTTGATATATTGGTAGAGGAAGGTGCATTAAGAAAGGTTGAAGTTCCGAATGGACCGAACCGATTTGATTTTACATTGAAAAATCATTACCATGTAAGATGTATAAAGTGCGGTGAAATTTTTGATGTGGATATGGATCAAATACCGGATTTGCTGGAAAGAATTCATAACACTCATGGAATTGAATTTGTGGATTACGATATTTCATTTAAAGGCATTTGCCCGAAATGCAGGGAGAAGGTAAAGGAGGAACAGCATGGATAGGAAAGCAATGTATAAGTTGAGTTATGGACTGTTTATATTGACCGCTAAAGAAGCAGAAAAAGATAACGGATGCATCATTAATACAGCCATTCAGGCAGCTTCGGAACCAAACCAGTTAAGTATCTGTGTAAATAAGGCAAATTATACGCATGATATGATTCAAAGAACCGGAAAATTTACTGTATCAGTCTTAAGTCAGAAGGCACAATTTGAATTGTTCAAACATTTTGGCTTCCAATCAGGAAGGGATACCAATAAGTTTGAAGCATTTGAGCAGTGTGCCAGGGGCACGAATGGTATTTATTATATTACAGAAGGTACAAATGCATACATTTCTGTGACAGTTACTAAAACAGAGGACTTAGGTTCACATACGATGTTTATCGGTGAGATAACCGATATGGAAGTTTTAAGCAATGTTCCTTCAGTAACATATGATTATTATCAGAATAACATTAAGCCTAAGCCACAGGAGGTTGGAAAAACAGAGGACAGTCAGACAATATGGCGTTGCAGAATTTGCGGATATGAATATGTAGGCGAGGAATTACCGGATGACTTTATATGTCCTTTGTGCAAGCACCCGGCATCAGATTTTGAAAAAGTAGTAAAGAAAACGGAGGTAAAAGAGATGGCAGAAAACAAATATGTAGGAACACAGACAGAGAAGAATTTACAGGAGGCATTTGCGGGGGAATCACAGGCAAGAAATAAGTATACCTATTTTGCTTCTGTAGCGAAAAAGGAAGGTTACGAGCAGATGTCAGCATTGTTTTTAAAGACTGCAGATAATGAGAAAGAACATGCAAAGATGTGGTTCAAGGAATTAGCAGGAATTGGTGATACAAAGGAAAACCTGGCGGCAGCGGCAGAAGGCGAAAATTATGAGTGGACAGATATGTATGACGGCTTTGCTAAAACAGCTGAGGAAGAAGGATTCCCTGAGCTTGCAGCAAAATTCAGGGCAGTAGGTGAGATTGAGAAGCACCATGAGGAAAGATATCGTGCACTTCTTAAGAATATTGAAACTGCACAGGTATTTGAAAAGAGCGAAGTTAAGGTATGGGAATGCCGTAACTGCGGACATATTGTGGTAGGAACAAAGGCTCCTGAGGTATGTCCGGTATGTAACCATCCACAAAGCTATTTTGAAGTACATGAAGAGAATTATTAAGGAGATAAGATTATTAGCAGTCAAGAACAGTGCTTATGAAATAATAAATAAAAAGCACGCTACATATTATGGAATGGCAATGTCTGTAAAAAGAATCTGTGAAGTAATTATGAGAAATGAAAAATCAATACTTCCGGTATCGCACATAATTCATGGCGTATATGATATTGACGGAGTATCGTTAAGTATGCCAGTTATTGTAGGTGTTGATGGTATTGAGTCTAATATACCTATTAATTTAAGTGGTGAGGAAGCATTAAAGCTTAAGAAATCTGCAGATTCTTTGAAAAAGATTATAGAGACGATTGAACTATAAATTATACACATGGAAGGAGATAAAAGCATGGAAGTAAAGTATTATATATGTAAGCATTGTGGAAACATTGTTGAAAAGGTAAAGGATAAAGGTGTTCCTGTAATTTGTTGCGGAGAACCTATGCAGGAATTAAAAGCCGGTGTGACAGATGCGGCTGTTGAGAAGCACGTGCCTGTATATACAGTGGAAGGCAATTATGTTCATGTCGTGGTCGGAGAGACAAAACATCCAATGCTTGAAGAACATTTCATTGAGTGGATTACATTAAATACCAATCAGGGAATATACAGAAAACAGTTAAATCCAGGGCAGGAGCCGATAGCAGATTTTTGTCTTTGCGATGGTGAACAGGTAGAAGAAGTATATGCATATTGTAACCTGCATGGATTATGGAAATGCTAAAAGCATTTATACATATTAAGATTTAAGAACAACACAAATATAACCGTAATATAGGCTGTGTATTAATGTATTTACAAGGAGGAACAACAAATGAAATATGTATGTGATGTTTGCGGATGGGAATACGATGAGGAGAAGGGATATCCAGAAGGTGGTATTGCACCTGGTACAAAGTGGGAGGATATTCCGGAAGATTTTGAATGTCCGTTATGTTTTGTAGGCAAAGACCAGTTTTCAAAGGCTGAATAAAAATGAAAGCAGGACTAATGGATGTATGAAATGAAACCAGAATATTATAATGGAATAAATATGATAGAATTGAC
This sequence comes from Clostridium sp. AF32-7AC, assembly GCF_003477925.1. NCBI lineage: Bacteria > Bacillati > Bacillota > Clostridia > Eubacteriales > Clostridiaceae > Clostridium > Clostridium sp. AF32-7AC. The sequence goes on along the minus strand of NZ_QUEG01000006.1, from coordinate 144,272 downwards.
ATAATATTGGAAAATCTTCGTGATTATACAGTAAAACACTTTACTGATGAAGAGCAGTATATGGAATCTATTAATTATAAGAAGTTATTTACACAGAAAGTTCAACATCTGAAATTTATACACAAACTTGATGAATTTATAGAACATCATAATGATGAGATAGAAGATCAAGATGAACAGATTATGGTTATATGTGTAGAGTCTGCGGATAGAGGATAGGGGAATGTGCAGCATGTTTCCGTATTACTCCCATGTTGTTACCAATTGCTATCCTTTTGCTACCATTCTACCTCTTTTTTTCAGAATTGACCTGTGCTAATATTATCATAGACAAATGAGACATGAGCTACAAACTTACATTTCATTTGTTTCTCTTTTGCAAAAGAATACGGACAAAATATAAAGCGTCTGCTCATTGCCGGAATGGTGATGAGTATGGCGCTTTTTTTGATGCCGAAAACCGGGTGATGACCTGAAAAATGAAACAGGAGGAAATAGCATGGCATATGAATATGGCCACGATTGCCCATTTGAAGCTTACATCACGAATCTCGGAAAATATAACGAAGGGGAGTTGGTAGGCGAATGGGTAAAGTTTCCTACCACATCAGAAGATCTGAAAAAAGTATTTGAACGAATTGGAATCGGTTCAAAAGATGACTTTGGTAATCCTTATGAAGAATGGTTCATAAGTGATTATGACTGTTATGTCGATGGGCTGTATGAAATGCTGGGAGAATACGAAAGTCTGGATGAACTCAATTATCTGGCTTTCTTTAAAAAGAAGCCGGTCATATTTTTTTATGAAAAATAAATTTTGTTGAGGTTAAATTGAGATTGACTTTGTATTGTATAAGTATGAAATAAAAAGGAATCAGGTGCTGTACAATGAAAAAGCATAAAATATGTAAAATCCTTCTTGTTATACTGGCAATTTTTTTATGTGTGGCTTTTTATGAATTGCTCGGAATCTGCGTTGCATATAAAAAGCAGCCGGAAGTGTCCAATACAACCAAAAAAGAAACAAAAAATGGGTCATGGAACGAATGCAGTGAAAATACAGAACGGGCAGTAATCATAGAAAAGAATCCAGAAGCGCTTTTACAAAGAGTGCGTTTGATCAAGAATGCAAAAAAGGAAATTATTCTTTCTACTTTTGCATTTCAATCCGATGAAAGTGGAAAATTGATCTTAGGAGCACTGCATGATGCGGCAGACAGAGGTGTGCATGTTCGTCTGTTAGTAGATGGAATGGAGAGCTGGATTGATATGGAAGGAAATCCGTATTTCTATGGATTATCTTCCCATGAGAATGTTGAAATTAAACTGTATAATAAGGCCAATCCGTTGAAACCATGGAAGATGATGGGGAGAATGCATGATAAATATTTGATTGCAGATGGTAAGACATATATTCTTGGTGGAAGAAATACATACAATTATTTCCTGGGTGATTTTCCGGGACATAAGAACTATGACAGAGATGTGTTAGTGGTTTGCAATGAACCTGAGAAAGAAAATTCAGTTAACCAGTTGTTAGAGTATTTTGAAACGATATGGGAACAAGAAGACAGTGGTTATTTTCATGACAATAAAAAACTGGCAAATAGAAAATCTGTAAAGAACGCAGTTTTAGAGCTGCAGAACGGCTATCAGAAATATTTTGAAGAGAATAAGGAAAGAATCTGCGATACCGATTACACGGACGAAACTTTTGAGACAGAAAAGATTGCATTAGTGTCAAATCCTATCCACACAGGTCCCAAGGAACCAGTAGTCTGGTATCAACTGGGAGAACTAATGAAAAATGCAAAAGAGCGCGTGAAAATTCATACACCATATATTATCTGCAATGATATGATGTATAATACATGGAAAGAGATTGCGGAGAGAGTTCCGGATTTTTCTATCATGACCAATTCGGTTGCCAACAATGGAAATCCGTTTGGTTCTGCTGATTATGCGAGAAACAGAAACAGAATTTTAAATACAGGAATTGATATCTGGGAGTATGAAGGCGGCTATTCTTACCACGGAAAAAGCATCCTGATCGATGATGATCTATCCGTAATCGGTTCCTTTAACATGGATATGAGAAGCACGTATCTGGATACGGAACTGATGCTTGTAATACGTAGCAAAGAGATTAATAAACAGTTGGAAGAAGACATGATGGAATATGAAAGAGTGTCCCGACAGGTATTGGAAGATGGAACCTATCGTGATCCATATCATGTAGAGCCAATTGAATTGACAAAGAAGCGTCAGAGAAACGTACTTTTGGTACAGCATCTGCTTGGATGGGCAAGATATCTGTTCTGATAAAGGAGGAAGAAGATCGTGTTTCAAATATTAATTGTAGAAGATGATAAAGAATTAAGCCAGCTATTCCAAAAAGTGCTTGAGAAGAATGGATATCAGGTCAAAAGTGCATCGGATGGAGCACGGGCATTAGAAATATTGGATAAAGAGTATATTGATCTGATCATTTCCGATATTATGATGCCGGTTATGGATGGTTATGAACTGGTGTCGAAACTCCGTTCAGCAGGATATCGGATACCGGTACTTATGATCACTGCGAAAGGTTCCTTTGATGATATGCGCCAGGGATTTCTTTCGGGAAGTGACGATTATATGGTAAAACCGGTAAATGTGAATGAAATGGTTTTAAGAGTCGGAGCACTGCTTCGCCGTGCACAGATACTGAATGAACACAAAATTGTGATCGGTTCAACAGAGTTTGATTATGATGCAATGACGGTTACAACTGATAAGGAAAGTCTTGTTTTGCCTAAAAAAGAATTCCTGCTTTTATATAAGCTTGCAGCTTCGCCAGGCAGAACATTTACAAAACAACAGTTGATGGATGAAGTATGGGGATACGAGACGGAGGCAGACCCACATACGATAGAGGTACATATAGGAAGAATCAGGGAGCGTTTGAAAGATAACCCTGATTTTGAAATCGTAACAATGCGTGGAATTGGATACAAGGTGGTGAAAAAATAATGGAACAAAAGAAAGAAAAAGGATTGCGGATCCGATCCTGTCTGACTGGTGCAATCTGGCTGGCACTTGTATTTTCAACAGTCATATCTGCGTTATTAGTTGTTTTTTTGAATCATTTTTTTAATCTGCCTGGTAGCATACCTGTGCTTGGCTGGCTTTTGATTTTTAATACATTGATTGCAGGGCTGATTACTTCCTTTATCAATGCAAGGTTGCTGGAACCAATTACCAGACTCAGTAAAGCAATGAAGGAAGTTTCGCAGGGAGATTTTGAACAGCACTTGGAAACGAACAGCCGTATCGCAGAAGTTGGAGAATCTTACCAGAGTTTTAATGTGATGACAAAAGAGCTTCGTGCAACAGAAGTACTGCAGATGGATTTTGTCTCCAATGTTTCTCATGAGTTTAAGACCCCGATCAATGCCATTGAAGGATATACAATGCTGCTTCAGGGAGAAGAACTGTCTCCGGATCAAGAGGAATATGTAGAAAAAATCTTATTTAACACCCAAAGACTTTCTGGATTGGTTGGTAATATTTTGCTGTTATCCAAGTTAGAGAATCAGAACATACCAATGAAAAAAACAGAATATCGTTTGGATGAACAGATCCGTCAGGCATTTCTTTCCCTGGAGACAAAATGGACAGAAAAAGAAATTGGTTTTCAGGTAGAATTGGAGGAAGTTAAATATACTGGGAATGAAGGACTTTTTATGCATATATGGATGAATCTTTTAGATAATGCGATTAAGTTCAGTCCTGCAAAGGGGACAATTATGATGTTTCTGAAGCAGGAAAAGGATTCTGTAATGTTTATTCTGGAAGATGAAGGACCGGGAATAGAAGATGATGTGAAAACCAGAATATTTGATAAATTTTATCAGGCAGACGGTTCTCACAAAGCAGAAGGAAATGGTCTCGGCCTTGCACTTGTGAAACGGATCGTAGATAGTGCCGGAGGAACAATCAAAGCAGAAAACCGTGAATATGGTGGATGCAGATTTGTTGTAGAGCTTCCAATACAGAAAAATGAGGCCATATAAGTTTAAGAAAAACAGATAGAGGAGGAATTACATGACATTTTATCAGGAGTTGCAGTTAAATCAGGCAGGTTCTAAAAACCTGTTGAAAAAGAGTGAAACACTAAAAGAAAAATTATATCATATGTGGGTATATCTGGTGAAGATAGCTGTTACAATGGCATTTTGTTTTTTATTTGTTACTATTTTCAGTATCTTATTTGGAAATGAGAATAGTATTGTGGGTGTAGTAGTTTTATTATGCCTTATGGTATTTCGGAATGCGGATCTGGGGATCCACACCGGACAATCTACGATGCTTTTGGCTTTGTTCTTTGTAATTATGACTGTATGTCCGCATTTAGCAAATCAGTTTTCACCGGTATTGGGAATGCTGTTAAATATTGCGGCACTGGCTGTGTTGATTCTGTTCGGATGCCATAATCCATTCATGTTTAATCAATCTACATTGGTTCTTGGGTATCTGCTGCTATATGGTTATGATGTTACGGGAAAAAGCTATCAGATGCGATTAGTTGGAATGGCTTTAGGTGCAGCACTTACCTGCTTCGTATTTTATCGAAATCATAAAAACAGAACTTATAAAAGAAATCTGAAAGATCTGATACAAGAATTTGATATCACTTCTTCCAGAACAAAATGGCAGATATGTCAGATTTTATGCGTACCGATTGTCCTTTGCATTGCAGAACTTTGTAATATGCCACGTGCAATGTGGGCTGGTATTGCGGCCATGTCCGCGATTTTGCCGTTTATGGAAGATATGCACTACAGAGTCCGTAAAAGGATTGTCGGAAATATTGCAGGTGTTATATGTTTTACAGTATTATATTTTCTGCTTCCTTCGTCAATCTATGCATATATAGGAATTCTTGGTGGAATCGGTGTAGGACTTTCTGCAAAATATGGCTGGCAGGCAGTATTTAACACATTTGGTGCTTTGGCCATTGCTACAGAGAGTTATGGACTAAAAGGAGCAGTTGGTCTTAGAGTGATTCAGAATGTTTTTGGCGTTGTATTTGCATTAATATTTTGTGCTGTGTTTTATTGGCTTATGTCAAAAAAAGGAAACGTGGTAACCGTAGATGCAGAATAACGTGGGATGGAAAGAAAAAGGGTTAATCCGGAAATGGCAGCTTTGCTGACGAGTCTGGCGAAGAGTATGAAGATGTAAGGGAAAATTTAAGATCTGTTGGCTTTGGGAAGAATCCTAAGGGTGACAGATCTTTTTTTATACCTGCCTATCTTCCTTCATTTTAACACAAAGGTATTCTTCGTATTTAAGAAAGTCCAGGAAAAGAAGAAGGAACAGGAAGCGGCAAAGCCTGATCCGGATGCTGATTATGTGGACGATGACGAGGACTATGGGTACGATCCGGAGTTTGAGAACGATGATGCAGATAGCTCTGTCGATGAAGATGATAATGAACCTGTGTAAACAGGATAGGCTTGATGCCTGGGGCAGCCTTCGGGTTGCCTTTACATAATTTCCGCTTTCAAAAAATAAAAAATTTTATGTTTTTGAAAGCGACATCTTGCATATACTATTAGCAGACAGTATAATAAGTACAGTGAAGCGGTTTCGAGAAATGAAAAAATTTCAATTTTTGAAAGCGGGTGACGATATGAAAACAATTACGAGAGCAAAATATCTCAATAGAATCATTGAACTGAATGACACTCCTGACATCAAGATCATCACGGGCATTCGTCGATCCGGTAAGTCCAAGCTGATGCAGGCGTATATTGAGTATCTGAAAAGCCATTTTGAAAACATCAATATCATATTCATTGACTTCATGGATTTGGCGTATGAGGAAATCAAGGAATACCATGCCTTACACGCCTATGTGGAAGAACATTATCAGGAAGGTAAAACGAACTACCTGTTTGTAGACGAGGTTCAGATGTGTCCCAAGTTTGAGTTGGCAATCAACAGCCTGTACTCTAAGGGAAAATACGACATCTATGTAACCGGCTCCAATGCTTTCCTGTTGAGTGCGGATCTGGCAACTCTGTTTACCGGACGCTATATTGAAATTCATGTGTTTCCTTTCAGCTTCCAAGAATATTGTCAGTATTATGATGATGTTAGTGATAAAGATAAGCTCTTTGATGATTACGCTATCAAGGGCGGTTTAGCAGGTTCTTACGCTTACAGAACCGAAAAAGACAGAACAAACTATATCAAAGAGGTCTACGAAACGATTGTAACAAGGGATTTGGTGCAGAAATATGCGCTCCCGGACACTTTGGTTTTACAGCGTCTGAGCGAGTTCCTTATGGATAATATCAGCAACCTGACTTCTCCTAATAAGGTCAGTCAGCTACTGACAGCAAATGAGACTCCGACCAATCATGTAACCGTCGGCAAGTACATTAAGTATTTGTGCAATGCTTTTGTATTTTATGATATTAAGAGATACGACATCCGAGGCAAGAAATACCTTGAAAGCTCTGAAAAGTTCTATTTGTGTGACAGCGGTATTCGATATGCAATACTGGGAAGCAGAAATATGGATTATGGCAGAGTATATGAAAACATCGTTTGCATCGAACTTCTTCGCCGTGGATACGATGTCTATGTCGGCAAGCTCTATCAAAAGGAGATCGACTTTGTTGCTCAGAGAGGCAGCGAGAAGATTTATATTCAGGTCAGTGACAACATTTCCGGGCAGGAAACATTTGAGAGAGAATGCTCTTCTCTGCTTCAGATCCGAGATGCTTATCCGAAAATGATTATTGCCAGAACCAAACATCCAAAATATAGTTATGAAGGAATCGAAATCCATGATATAGCCGATTGGTTGCTACAAGAATAAGCAGGGCGAAATATCTCCGTCATTCTCTTTTGAAATGATGGAGATATTTTTATTATGGCGGAGATTACAGAAAATTGTATCAGGCTGCAAAAATCCCTCCGGAACTTTTAAATCAGATGACAAATAGCACCACGGATGACGCTATTCTTGACGCTGATGGCGCTAATCATGGCGCTGATAATATGGAAGGCAGCTTCGTTATCTATCCCTATCAAGAATATAAATCACGAGAAATGCAGATTATATAAGACATGATAGATGCGATAGGAGGAGTGAACAATGGACCAGAAAATGTTTTGTTATCAATGTCAGGAAACGGCCGGATGCAAGGGCTGTACGGTGGTCGGTGTCTGCGGTAAGCAGCAGGATGTGGCGGCAATGCAGGATTTGCTTGTGTGGGTGACGAAGGGTATCTGCGCGGTGACGACACGGCTTCGAGAGGAGGGACGTGCGGTGGCAGATGAGGTCAACCATCTGGTTACCGAAAATCTGTTTACGACGATCACGAATGCCAATTTTGATAAGGCGGCGATTGAAAAAAGAATTGAAAAGACGCTGGAAATGAAGACGGCACTGTGGGAGCAGCTGGAACGTCGGGACAATCTGCCGGAGGCGGCTGGCTGGACAGGTGAGCCGTCTGAATTTATAAAAAAAGCGTCGGAAGCGGGCGTTCTGATCGGGCAGAACGAGGATATTATTTCCCTTCGCAGCTTGATTACGTATGGCTTGAAAGGTTTGTCTGCCTATACCCGGCATGCGAACGTCCTGCTGCAGGAGGACCGGGAGGCGGATGCATTTTTACAGCGGGCGCTTGCGGCGACGCTGGATGACGGTCTGAGTGTGGATGATTTGATTCACCTGACGCTGGAAACCGGCGAATATGGTGTCCGGGGAATGGCGCTTTTGGATCGAGCAAACACCGAGACTTATGGAAATCCGGAGATTACTACGGTTGATATCGGTGTCGGAAGTAATCCGGGCATTCTTGTTTCAGGACATGATCTGCGCGATATGGAAATGCTTCTGGAGCAAACGCAGGGAACCGGCGTCGATGTATATACACACTCAGAGATGCTTCCGGCGCAGTATTATCCGGCATTTAAGAAATATCCGAATTTTAAGGGTAATTACGGCAATGCATGGTGGCGTCAGAAGGAGGAATTTGAGACGTTCAACGGACCGATCCTGATGACGACGAACTGCATCGTGCCGCCGAAGGATAGCTACAAGGATCGTCTCTACACAACCGGTGCGGCGGGATATCCGGGCTGCACGTATATCAACGGTGGAATCGGAGGAAAGAAGGATTTTTCAGTGATCATCCAGCATGCGAAGCGCTGTGAGCCGCCGACCGGGATTGAGCAGGGGCAGATTGTCGGAGGCTTCGCCCATGCACAGGTGCTGGCGCTGGCAGATAAGGTAGTGGATGCGGTCAAATCGGGAAAAATCCGAAAGTTTGTCGTCATGGCGGGGTGTGATGGGCGTGCTAAGAGCCGCATTTACTACACCGATTTTGCAAAGGCGCTGCCGGAGGACACGGTAATTCTGACGGCTGGCTGTGCGAAATACCGCTACAATAAGCTGAATCTGGGCGATATTGAAGGAATTCCGCGTGTCCTGGATGCGGGGCAGTGCAATGATTCATATTCCCTGGCGGTCATTGCGATGAAGCTGCAGGAGATTTTTGGGCTGGATGACATCAACGACCTGCCGATTATTTACAACATTGCATGGTATGAGCAGAAGGCGGTCATTGTTCTTCTGGCGCTTCTCTCACTCGGTATCAAGAATATCCATCTTGGACCGACGCTTCCAGCATTTTTAAGTCCGAACGTGGTAAATGTATTGGTGGAAAAGTTTGGAATCGCGGGGATTGACAGCGTGGAGAGCGATGTGGAATTATTTTTCGGGGAGAAGTGATAAATACAGGACGGAACTGGATAAGAGGGAATCGAACAAAGCCGGGATTTGGATCTGAAATCTGGAGATAGATTTGCAAAAAATCTGTGTTGGTTTTACAAAAAGCGGTCGGAACGATCTTGAAAATAGGAATTAATGAAATAGGGGGCGGTTCTCTGGCAAATGCAGGGAACCGTCTTTTTTCGTCTATAGAAATATTGATATGGAAAATGAAAGTGTGATATGATGGGAAAGATGAATGAGTTCTAAAATATAAAAGAAATTGATACGGCAGATCAATCGATAGAGGATGCGGGAGGAAAACAGCCATGTCACTGGAAAAAGCAGAAAGTTACTTAAAGGAAGCCGGATTTTTGGATCATGTTATTGAGTTAAAAGAGTCCACAGCGACGGTTGCGCTGGCAGCGGAGGCATTAGGCGTGGAGCCGGGGATGATTGCGAAAACGATGTCCTTTTTGCAGGGAGAACAGCCGGTATTGATTTTGACAGAAGGTACTGCGAAAGTGGATAACCGGAAATATAAAGATACGTTTCACGTGAAAGCAAAGATGATCCCGTTTGAGCAGGTGGAGGAGGTTACCGGTCATGCGCCGGGTGGGGTCTGCCCGTTTGGTATCAAGGATGGAATTGAAGTGTATCTGGATGAGAGCCTGAAGCGTTTTGAGACGGTTTATCCGGCAGCGGGAGACGACCACAGTGCGGTACGTCTCACGATCCCGGAGTTGGAAGAAGTGTCCGGAGCGAAAGGCTGGGTGGATGTCTGCAGGGTGCCGGAGGATCAGCAGCACGAGTAGATGTGGGAGATTTTAGGAGAATTCATATGAGAGATGTGAAAGCAACGGGGAAAAGCAGGGGAGAAAATGAAAACGGCGGAATCAGGGTGGGTTCCAGATTGGGAAAGAAAGGTCGCCTGTGCCGGAAAACGTTCGTCCGCCTGCTTTGCCTGACAGCAGCCATGATGGTTCTTGGATCTTTTACCGCCTTTGCCAGAGCGGGAGGTGCTTCCGGCGGCGGAGGCGGCGGAGGTGGTGGAGGTGGTTCTTCCCATCATCATACAAGCAGCAGCCGGGGACAAGGCGGACGGGCGGGTGCGTTTCAGGCGCTTTTGCTTACGGGAACCTTTGTGATTCTGGGAAGTGCCGGAACTATTACATACCTGCACCGGGCAAAAAAGAAACAGGCGGCAGCCCGTGAAAAATTGAAAGAATTTTCCATCGGAGAAGATCATTGGGATCGGAGTGAGATACAGGAGCGGGTGCGGGAATCATATTACCGGATTCAGGAATGCTGGCGGGATCGAGATCTGGAAAAAGGGCATCCTTACCTGAGCCAGAAGATGCAGCAGGAGTTTCAGACGAAATTTGAGTGGAGCAGGATGCGCCATGAGGTGTTTGTCATGGAAGGGATCCAGCTTCTGGATGCGATTTTGGTGGAAGCGGAGAATGAGGACGGCGACGACCGCGACTATATCTGGTATTTGATCCATGGAAAGATGATCGACTATGTGTATCACGAAGAAACCGGAGAACTTTTGAAGGGATCCCGGAAAATGGAAGATTTCTTCGAATATTGGAGGTTTGTTCTGGAAGATGGAAACTGGGTGCTGGATGAGATCTGCCAGAAGGAAGAAGTGGATAATGGGCGGAAGTTGTGCTGAGAGGTGCTTTGAGTTGAGTGCTCGAAACACGGTAGCTGCGGATGCTGTCCGGTAGAGATGTTTGAAGAGGAAAAGTATAGAACCTAAAAGTGAATGGAGCAAGGAAAGCGGAGCAGCAGGAAGAGTGAGGAGACTTTAGCTGCGGCACAGAAATGACAGAATTGCGCGCAGATAAGGTGCCGGTGTACGGAATATGGAAGTATGCCGTCCCCCGGTCATTAAAAGAAGCCGACTGGTTGGAATCTGCCTTGCTAACCAGCGGGAGTGTGAGGGCTTAATGAGATCCCGGGTTCCGGCGATCAGCAGCACAGGAACGGAGATGGTTTGCAATTTTCGGGCACTTAAACGGGGCGAGTGAAGTAAAAGAGAAGTCAGATTTCGGCGGCGGAGGACGCGGTGCGTCAGCCGGGTAAGAAAGTCAGGCTTCTTTTTTTGTTCTGCCGGAATCCGGGGGAAAATTGACCCGAAATGGCATTGCCTTTCTTTGTCGGCACAAACTGCGGATGTGGCGGAAACAGAGAAATTCTTCTGAAATGGCAGGGAAACTTTCGGGGTGGACAGTGCAGAGACCACAGAGGACCCGGAGGATGCAGAGGCAGAAGAGAAGCTGCATTTTAAAACAGGCAGCAGGAGATTCCCCAGGAGATTTAAAATGCTGTGCAGCATTTGGGCGGCAAGGTGCAGCGGCGTGAGCAGCCCGTCCGGTGAGGCGTTGGCGCTGATACAGATGAGCTTTTTCAGCCGCTCCGGGTATTTGCATGCAATCTCTAGCCCGATATTGGCACCATCGCTGAATCCCAGCAGGTGGACGGAGGAAAGATGTAAGTGGTTAAGCAGGGCGATAACGTCGTCTGCCATATCCTCTGTAGAGAACCCGTGGAGCGCTGTGTGGACAGACAGCCGGGAACGCCCATGTCCCCGGCTGTCCATCAGAATCACCTGAAAATCGGGCAGAAACGTGCGCAGAAATGGATAAAAGACGGCAAGGGACTGGCTGTTTCCATGCAGGATAAGGAGCGGTGTGCCGCTGCCGTACTGTTCATAGTAGATTTCTGCGCCGGAGGTGGTAAGATAACCGGAATGTTTCATCGTAAGAGCGCCTCTTTTCTGGTAAAAAAATGAAATTTATCAGGCTGCATCCAGCATGATAAAAGCTAAGTTTAGTCGGCCTTTTTATCTGCATCTGTCTGCTTTCTTGTGTCGGGCTGCTTCGTGCTGGAAGAAGCAGTCCAACTTACCTGGCGAGATGGTTTACTTTGATGTGTCGGGGAAGTCCTCTTGTTTCTCAGTCGCTGCGCGCATCCTTTTACCAGATCCTCCGCTGCCTCGCGGATCTGATGCGGATTCTGAATCGTCACAAGGGCATAAAACATGTCTGGTGTTGGAATCTTCGGCAGGTAAATATAATAAGAAGGAACCCATTCGGTCGGGCTGTATTTTTCCTTGGCACGGTAGAGATCGCGGAATCCATAACAGTCATTCAGGTGGTTGTAAGCGAAGCAGAGCAGCTTTTCGACCGGATTAGAGCTGTCATTTTTCAAGCCAGCGAGCGGGGCAACACCGAGGCTGCCATACTCAATGCCCTCGTCTTTGAAAACCTGAAATGCGTCGTAAAGAATCGTCTCCATCACGCCGCTCGGTGCGCCGGTTCCGTGGCGGGTGACGTCCGCCATGTAGCCTCTTTTGCCGAGAAATGGGACAAACACGATGAATGCCACGATTTTTCCGTCGGCGTCGGTGGCGTAGAAATAACGCTTGTCCATCGGATTTTCCAGCCCGACAGTTCCCATAACGAAAGTCAGCATCGAACTCTTTTTCTGTTGCAGCCATTCGTTCGTGATGCGGTTCAGATCTGCCTCAATCTGTGCATCCCGCTGTTTCAGCGGGCAGTATTCATGGACGACGACCCCGGCTTTCCGGGCGTGGTTGATGTTCATCCGCATCTTGGCGCCTTTCTTGCCAGAGATTTCATAGTCCGCAAGGTGGAAACGGGCTTCCTCCCCGTTTTTGACCCATCCAAAGCCCTGCTTTTTATATTCTTCCAGAAAATGGTCAGTGACGCTGATAAAAAACAAGTTGTGAGCGCTGCGCTGGCAAAATTCTTTAAATTCTGCCAGGAGAACCGGAAAATCGCTGTCCGCGCAGATGGGATCGCCGTTGATGACGATGGTGCTGCCGACGACTCCGTAGGGGATGACGCCGTCTACCTTCTGACCGAAATATAGGAGTTTGTCATCCTCCAGCGTCAGGTAGGCGCTGGGATTCTGGCTGTACAGGTTGACGAGGGTGCGGGCATGCATCAAATCCGAAGCATGGCTGACTGGATGCAGCAGCCATGGGCGGACCGCATACAGAATGGAGGCGAGGATGCAGCCCCAACTGAACCAGAATGTAACCAGTTCGACTACATGTGTTTCACGTGAAACATTGCTCGGATTTCCCATGCCGAAAATCATGGCAGTTCCCTGAATGAGACTATCCATCAGCGAGTCAAGAGAGGTTTCTCCCAGCGGTTTTACCGAAAAATGATAGCTGATACCGGCATTGACGATGATGCCTGCCAGTGCCAGCAGCAGAAATAGGAGAGAGCGTCCGAGGCTGCGCCGGTCAGACGGGCAGCAGAAGTCCTTCCGAAAACACAGGAGAAGCAGAAATAATACGGCTTCTGCCAGGTGGAACGGAAGATACAAAGGCGAAGAAAGTGCTGTCAGCCCGCGTAAAAAGCTTAAAAACAGCAGGATAACAGCAATGTTCCAGGCGGCGCGCTTCCGTTTCCAAAGCTGGAAGGTCAGGATGAAGAGCACGACAGAAAAGGCACGCTGTACCATGTGCCCCATTTCCAGAAGGATACCGACGCGGTTTGCCAGTCCCAGCCCTGGCAGGAAGCTGAGAATAAAAAGTACAAGGGAAAGAACGCCAAGTGCGCCGATCAAGGTGTTTTCCAGTTGGATTCGTGAGTTCTGTTTCATATTATAATGTCCTCCGTGTCAGTCTTGTACAGATATAATCTGTAAGGTGCTATGAAACGGGCATAAGCGCACAGGCGGCTTATGCTTGCCCTTGTTATAGTACGGAAAAACAGGGATGTCAAGATAAGATTTTGCATGGAAATAGGAGTGGAGAAATTCCGTTACTGTTTACGGGTAGGCACTTTTGGAACCGAAGGTGCCGTAAGAAAACATGGTGGCAGCAGGAATTCTTTGTGATAGAGGCAAAGGCACAGGGGGATTATGCAGACAGAAAAGGAACGGTTCAAAATGGAGAAAAGAAGCAGTTTGTTGGATGATTGACAAGCGAGGAACGCAGTTTCTATGGAAATCAAAGTAATAAAATGTAAAATTTTTGAAAAATACACAAATATATCAAAAGTGAATAGTTAAAACAGTTGAAATCCACCAGAATGCGTGCTATAATCTGGGTATAGGGTGGTTAAAAAATTAACAGGAGGTAGTATCAATATGGCTAGATTTACATTACCGAGGGATCTCTATCATGGAGAAGGATCTTTAGCGGAACTGAAAAATCTGAAAGGCAAAAAGGCAGTCGTTGTCGTTGGCGGTGGTTCCATGAAACGCTTCGGTTTCCTTCAGAAAGTAGAAGATTATCTGAAAGAAGCTGGCATGGAAGTGGCTCTGTTTGAGGGAGTAGAGCCAGATCCGAGCGTTGAGACCGTTATGAAGGGCGCAAAGCTTATGCAGGAATTTGGTCCGGACTGGATCGTAGCGATCGGCGGTGGTTCTCCAATTGATGCAGCGAAAGCGATGTGGGCATTCTACGAGTATCCAGATACCAAGTTTGAGGATCTGATCACTCCGTTCAATTTCCCGACACTGCGTACAAAAGCAAAATTCTGCGCGATTCCGTCTACTTCTGGTACAGCAACTGAGGTTACGGCATTCAGCGTTATTACCGATTATCATAAGGGTATCAAATATCCGTTAGCAGATTTCAATATCACACCAGATGTAGCGATCGTGGATCCGGAGCTGGCTGAGACCATGCCGCAGAAGCTGACCGCAAACACTGGTATGGATGCGATGACCCATGCGATCGAGGCGTATGTATCCACACTTCATTGTGATTACACCGACCCGCTGGCACTTCACGCAATCAAGATGATTCATACCTATCTGGTTAAATCTTACAATGGCGACAAAGAAGCGAGAGCATGTATGCACAACGCACAATGCCTGGCAGGTATGGCATTCTCCAATGCACTGCTTGGTATCGTCCATTCCATGGCACACAAGACAGGTGCAGCTTACTCCGGCGGACATATCGTTCACGGTGCAGCGAATGCGATGTATCTTCCGAAGGTTATTAAATTTAACTCCAAGGAACCGGAGGCAGCTTCCCGTTATGCAGATATCGCGAAGTTCATCGGTTTACAGGGAGACAGCGACGAGGCTCTGGTTGACGCTCTGATCGCTGAGATCAAAGAGATGAACAAGCAGTTAAATATCGCTCCGAGCATTAAGCTCTATGAGGGCGGAATCATTGACGAGAAAGAATTCAATGATAAACTGGCAACCGTAGCAGAGCTGGCAGTTGGCGATGCATGTACCGGTTCCAACCCGCGTTCGATCAATCCGGAGCAGATGGCGAAACTTCTGACCTGCTGCTTCTATGATACAGAGGTTGATTTCTAATTTAAGAAGCTTCTGAATTTAGAATGCAAAATTAGAATGTAAAACATCGTGTTTCGATGTTGGAAGCGGTTCTGAAAAGAATCAAATATGTAAAGTAAAGAAGCCATCCGGCTAAAAACTGGATGGCTTTTATCGTTGTGTTTTTTGTTAGCTGGTGTTTTGCATTTTTGGTGAATGGCGCGTTTGTGTCCTATGTGTTTTCTGCGTGGCTGTTTTTCTCACCGTTTTCTCCGTCTGCCATTGCGTCATGCTGTCCGGTCAGCTGTGCCAGAAGTGCTTTCGCTTCCTCTGTACAGCGGAGAATCTGTGCCTGGTCCGGCAGCTCGATGTCGTGGATCAGGACATTCCGCAGCTTGCGGAGCTGGACAATCTGGTTGATCATTTCTTTGTCAAAGAGATCCATCCGCTTGAGTGTATTGATATTGAAGGCACCGCGGGAACGCGTCGAGGTGCGCCGTGCAGTCTTGTTGAGCAAGCGCTCTAATGGTACCCACTCCTCGAGGAACTGGTTGACTGCCTGCAGGGTTTCCGGTGAGGCGGTCTCCGGTTCCGTCCGCAGCTCCTGGTAGCACTGGTAGCGCTTTTCATTGCCGGAGATAATCTGATCGATGATTTGCTGGGAAATGGTGCGCCGATCCTTTTCAAATTTGACAGACCGCAGAATCGGGGTAATATCTTTGAGGCCGGTAAGCTGTAAACGCTGCAAAAGCCGGTAGAGCAAGGCAATATTTCCCATTCGAAGCTCGATGTCCTCGGTTTTGAGATGGCTGCTCAGGAAATTATAGAGATAGGACGCCAGCTCGTACTGGCTTCCAAACGCGGCATTGCGGCTGCGGAGCCGCTCATTTCCGGCTGCCTGTAGGCGTTCCAGCGCGATCTCGCCGGCAAGGACCAGACCATTTAACTCATCTAAGATCGACAGCTCTTCCTCGGATAAAGTTCCCTGCATTGGCTTGTAAATCAGATCATGTTCAACCTCGGACCAGGCGTGCATGATCAGGGACGCCACCTGGATCTCGATGCGCGCCGATCCGTATTTTTTCTGTGATTCATTCAAAATTTCATCGCGCATCCGCGCGCGGTAATGGTTCGCCCAATAGCCGGAAAACCGTTTGTGGTAAGTCGGGGGTTTCGACTGTTCCGGGAACTGTTTAAATTCCAGGATGTTGAAAAGCTCCGAGATGATCGCATCTACCTTGCCGCGGTCACCGGGGAAATACAGGGAGACGCGTACACCGGACAGATCGGCAATGTCGTCGTAGATTTCCTCGAGTGTCTGGTATGGTTCTTCACGTCTGGAATTGCGCCGCTGCACTTTTGTGCGGAGTCTGGCGGGATTCTTGGCGCGAGAGGTCACGATCGCCCGGATACCGGCATTTTGCAGGGCGAGCTGGAGTTTCTCTGCCGCGAGCCGCCCGGCTGCGTCGTAGAATGTCCATTTCATCTTGTATGTATCGATAAATTGTTGTATTAAATCCATAAGCAGCCCCTCCCAAGGTGCATAATAAAGCTTAGAAGAAAGCATTCTGATAAAAGAAATGCTTCTTCTTTCTATCATGAAGTATAGCAAAGATGGAAGCACTCTGCCAGTGGTTCTATGTAAAAAATATGTTACTGTACACGCATACGTGTCCAGTAACGGAATTTGCCGTGGCTTCGCATTTAAATATGGCAAATTCCTGCTGCCACCACGTTTTCTTACGGCACTTTCGGTTCCAAAAGTGCCTACCCGTGTATAGTAACAAAAATATTACTGTCCCCGCATGTGTGCCCGGTAACCTAATATGGACTTATACACAGATTTGTGGTAAAGTTATGGACAGTGACAACGTGAAGAAAGAAAAGTAAGAGGTAACGCAGAGAAAACGGAACCGTTACAAAGAGACGAGAATTATGGGACAGTTTATAGTATTGGATCTGGAATGGAACCAGAGTCCGGCGGGCAAGGAAGGCTCGATGAACCGGCTTCCATTTGAGATTATTGAGATAGGCGCGGTAAAATTAAATAAAAATCTTCAAATCATTTCGGAATTTCGCCGTCTGATCCGCCCGCGGGTGTACCGGCAGATGCATTATAAGATATCAGAAGTGACGCATATGTCGATCGAGCAGCTTGACACAGAAGGCGAGGATTTTGTGCGTGCGATGACCGAATTTTTAGAATGGTGCGGGGATGATTACCGGTTCTGTACGTGGGGCTCGATGGATCTGACCGAATTGCAGCGGAATATGGTATATCACGGGATGGAACTGCAGTTTCCATCGCCGCTTCTCTATTATGATTTGCAGAAAATCTATGCCCTGATCCACGGCACCAAGCAAAAGGAGTCGTTAGATACCGTGGTAGAGGAATTGCACCTCACGGAAGACCGTCCGTTCCACCGGGCGCTGGATGATGCGTACTACACGGGGCGTGTCATGAGTGAGATGGACTTTTACAGCATGATGGAGTATGTTTCAGTGGATTATTACCAGCCGCCGCTGACGGAGGAGGAAGAGATCTACCTGGAATTTCCAGAATATGCGAAATTTGTGTCGCGTGAGCATGAGACGAAGGAAGAGATTTTGGAGGAACGGCGTGTGGCGGAGATGGTTTGTTACAAATGCCGCCGGACCTTGCGGAAAAAGATCCGCTGGTTTTCCTCAAACCAGAAATTTTACTTCTGTCTGGCGGTTTGCCCGGAGCACGGTTATATGAAGGGAAAGATCCGGATGAAGAAGTCGGAGGACGGATCGTTCTTTGCTGTTAAGACGACGAAGCTGGTCGGTGAAGAGGGAGCGGCCTACGTGGAGCAGAAGAAGGAGGAAACGAAGAAGAAGCGCGCGGAACGCAACAAGGCGAAGAAGTCTGGAAAGGCGGCAGAAGCAGCCGAGTAGGGTAAAGGCAACCGAGCGGATGGAGCGTATGAAATAGGAATTAGAGAAAAGAAAAAATTCATAGAAAAGAGTTACTGGATATGGAAATGTTTCTCCTGCCTGTTTAGAGTAAGGTAAAAGAAGAGAATTTCCACATCTGGTAACTCTTTTTGTGTCAGTTATGGGATTTTATGCGAACGTTTCTTCCTTTTTTTCGCCAGCGCCGTTCGGCGGTTCTGCATCATCAGGTCGAAATCTGCTTCGGACATTCCGCTGTCGCGCAGACGTTCTGCGCGCCGTCTGCGGCGTTCTGCGAGGGCGTCCTCCTCCTGGCGGCGCTGCATCTGGAGAAAACGGATGCCGGCGGTGACCGCGCCAATCACGACAAGAATGGCGGTCAGTGCGGCGATGAATGCCGGTGGAACGCGGACGGAAATATGAAACAGCTGTCCAAAGGATTTACCGGTGGAACTATTTTCCTGATTAGCAGCCGATTCGGGCGGATTGGAGAGCGGCAAGGCCTCCGAGGAGCCGTTTGAGAGGGCAGTGTCGGAGCTGTCCTGCGCGGTAGCTGTTGCCGCCTGGGATACAAGCTTTTCGGGAATATCTGCCGCTGTCTGGCTGCTGTCGGTGAGGGTCAGATATGCCTGGCCAACCTTGTGATCGCCGAGCGAATAAGTGACACAGGCGATCGTGCCGTCCGGTGCGCCAGACGGGATCTCATAGTCGAAGGAGGTCGTTGTCTCCGAGAAATCCGCTGTTTTTGGAAGTACCACGCGGCTATCTGGGTCGATGGACATGGATTCGCCCCCGGCGGTAGATACATCTGCAATTTTCAAATCTTTTCCGATATTTGAAAAAGTTTGATCATAATCTGCAATTTTGACTGACTGGAAATTGTTAAATCCAAAGTCGAGCAGCCGGCTGGTATCCTCATACTGCGTGTTGTTGCTGTGCAGGATGACGGTAATCAGTGTCGTATCGCCCTGTCTGGCACCATTGACCAGTGTGTTGAGGGCGATGGAGGTATAACCGGTTTTGCCGCCGAGGACGTCCGGACGGTAGTACTGCGGCCAGTTCTTTTTGACCAGCTTATTGCCCGGGGAGATGCCCTGTCCCTCGGGATTTTTCTGGTTCGGCGGCAGTTTATAGTAGGTTGTCTCGACGATCTTGGCAAACGTAGGATTTTCAAATGCCGCCCGCGTGATGAGCGCCATGTCGTAGGCGCTGACATAGTGTTCCTCGTTATTCAGACCGCTCGGATTTGCAAAATGCGAATCCTGGCACCCAAGCTCGGCGGCTTTTTCATTCATCAAAACAGCAAATGCATCAGCGGAGCCAGCAACGTGCTCGGCGAGGGCGTTGGCAGCCTCATTGGCTGATTTTAAAAGCAGGGCGTAGAGGCAGTCCTTGACGCTGGCAGTATCGCCTGTATCGTATCCGGCGCTGCTGCTGTTGGATTCCACGTTGTAGACCGCGCTCTCGGAAAAGGTGACTGTCTCATCGAGGGAACAGTGCTCCAGAACGATGAGGGAGGTCAGAACCTTCGTGATACTGGCGGGAGAGTAGGTTTCATGGATGTTTTTTCCATATAAAACGACTCCGGTGTTGGCGTCCATGACGATCCCGGCATCGGAGTCAATGGAAATGTCCGCTGGCCAGTCGGTGGAGGCAAGCGCCTGCATCGGGGCGGCGAGCAGGGACAGCAAAAGTGTACCAATTAAAAACAAGGACAACTTGCTGCCTGTGCTGCCAGCTATTTTCGTCTTCAAATCCGGAGCAGCCGGGTGGCTGGAACTACCTGGAGAGCTGCCGCCTCCGGAATTTCCGGAATTTTCTGCCCCTGATTTGCCCCTGCGGTGTTCCCGCAGGATACATGCAAGGCAGAGAAGAAACAGGGCGCCGGTCATCAGGCAGAAGGTGATGCCGATCCGGGCGGCGGTGTCCATGAAAAATGGTTCCGGCACGATGTTGATCAGAAGATCGGTCCGTGGATCGAGCTGCCAGAGATCGTTGGTAAAGAAGATTTTGTGGAAAATAATAAAATATTTCGTAAAATCAGTGGAAATGATCCCGGCAAGCAGGGCGGTCACGCCCAGAAATAAAACCGTCCCGGCGCAGAGCATCCGTGGCAGCAGGTGTTTTAACGGAACCTTGAAAAGTGCCAGCAGTGCAACCGATGCCGCTGCCAGAAACAGGCAGAGGCGGCGCAGCGCCAGTCCTCCGAGAAAGAGGTTGCGGACATCCGCCATGTGCGCCTTCTCCCTGGCGTTGAAAAATTCGCGCGGCGTCCCGTCTACGACGGTGTCAATGTTCAGATCGTCGCGGCTGCCGCGCAGATACGCCATCATCTCGTCCGTCACGTAAAGCAGGTCGTCCATTTCCATATGGACATCATCGGCAACCTGGTAGCGGGTGTATTCATTTTCATAATAATGCGGCGTCCAGTAGGCGACGGCTTCCACCGAGGTGATCAGAAACACGATCATCAGACTGAAAGCACAGATAAGCCCCAGAAGCCAGCTTAAATATGTTTTTTTCTGTGTCATATAAAACCTTTCGCGGCTGTCAGATTGTGGTACAGCTGCAGCCTTTCATTTTATGTGATAAATTTGTAAAGAGGTCGTTTGTTCTATTTTCCTTGAAACGGCTCTGTATGTTAAAGTTTCCGTTTCGTTATCCAGTATAACAGTTTCGGGGAAGCATGAAAAGGCGCGAAATGGAAAAATATGTGAAATTTTTGTTACTGTTTACGGGTAGGCACTTTTGGAACCGAAAGTGCCGTAAGAAAACATGGTGGCAGCAGGAATTTGCCATATTTGAATGCGAAGCCACGGCAAATTCCGTTACTGGGCACGATGCGTGAACAGTAATAAATTTTTCGAAAGAATGGCGGGAGGGTGGAATAGGGGCTTGCCAGCTGGCGGGGGATTCCTGTATACTGGGGGAAGATGTTATAATCTGGAGCAGAAAGAGAGAGGATACGAATATGATAAAGGCAGTCATCTTTGATATGGATGGGGTCATCATTGACAGTGAAGGAATTTATCTGAATTATCTGTATGAATATGCAAAAACGAAAAATCCGGAGGTGACTCTGGAGAGTCTGCACGGAACGGTGGGGACGACGAAGCAGGACTGCTGGATGGTTGTGGAGAAGGCGATCCACAATGGTCAGACCTGGCAGGAGCTGCATGACGAGTATCTGGGGCGCTGGACGGACATTTTTAATTCGATTGATTATCTCTCGATCTTCCGCCCGGAGATTCTGGATGTGATGGATCGCCTGAAAGCAGAGGGCTTCCGGCTGGCGGTCGCATCCGCGACGAATATTGAGCAGGTGGAGCGCATTTTAAAGGAAAATGGCGTGGCGTCCCGTCTGGAGCGGATGATCAGTGCGAGTACGTTCAAGCGCAGCAAGCCGGATCCGGCGGTTTACCTCTATACGGCGGAGCAGATGGGCCTGCAGCCGGAGGAGTGCCTTGTGATTGAGGATTCGACGGTCGGCATCACGGCGGGGCACTGCGCGGGAATGACAGTGGCGGCGCTCATCGATAACCGTTTTTCCTTTGACCGGAGTCTGGCGGACTATGAGTTAAATTCGCTGGAGGAGATTGTGCCGCTGGCGGAGAAAATTCGGGATTTGAAGTAAAATTTGAGTTGAGTAAATTCAGGGATTCATTGCGGAAAGTATAATTGCGAAAGTGATGAACCATTGTACAAAGAAAATGAAAAGGAACCATGTATGTCAGGGAGAAGAATCACTGCATGTATGGTTCCTTTTTGGCTGATTACTGCGAAACCTGCCGGATAAAGTCTCTGGAAACGTAGGCTTCCTGTCCGTTGTAGCTGATTACCGCCCATTTTTCGTCGTAATCACGGAGATATTCCACATCGGTATCTGGTGCCAGAACGCCAATCCTGTCGGTGTCGGTGGATGGCTCCGGACGGACATTGACTGTGTCGGTGGTCCGGTAAACGGTCGATTCTGCAGCAACGGTCTCTGCCTCGGTTTCTGGAGCCAGCGATTCGGTGCTGACGGCTGCAGTAGAATCCGGTTTGGCATCCGTCGCAGGGCGTATCATCTTGATGATCAAAAGCAGCAGGATGATAATAATAATCAGAAGCACTGGTTTAATAATGCTTCGAAATTCAAAAGACGGACCGCCTGCATAGGCGCGCGGACGGCGTCCCCCGGAGCTGCCGGAACGTGTGCCGGCAGGTTTTCCGTTTCCAGAGCCGGCAGAGGGATGGCGGCTGTTCCCGCGAAGGCGGGAAGAAGCGGAGGTTGGAGCTGCACTTCGGGAAGCCCGGGTGGATTTTTTTGTGTCATTATAGTCATTTGCGAAGGTGTAGACCTCCTGCGACAGAAGGTGATGCGCCTGATTGGCGTTGTAGGCGCTGTTGTCTCCCTCATGGATCGCCTTGTTGCCGATCGTGCGGATCTTGTGGTAATGTTCGCAGGTGGTCTTGCTGATTTTTCCGGCGCTGTAGAGGGCGTCGATCATCTCCAGAAGACCGGTTTCCAGAATGCCATACCGCTCGCAGAGGCATTTGACCATGTATTCAAGGGTCTGGCGGGCTTTCACCATCGCCAGGTTATAATTCTTCTGTCCGATCAGGCGCTCGGTCTCGCGGACCCCGCCGTGGATCTGTTCCCAGGTGCTCTGACCTGTGTTAGCTGTTGTTCCCATAGGCATATCCTCCTGTGTATATGATGCAGGTCCGAAACCGGCGTGCCGGCGGCTGTTCCCGGACGGATACTGACTTTTGAATGTCCGGCAAACGGGTGAAAAGACGGCATCCATTTCGTGACCGTATGTTTGGTTTTGTCCTAAAATTATTATAATATAATCGCTTGAATTATTCATCTATAAAATGATAAAAATTGGAAAAGTTATGAAATTTGTAAGAAAAGGACACAAAGTCGGACGGATTAGAAAGGACGGCATGGAGGAGAGTGGAGGCTGTTTATGGGCAGGCATTTTTGGAACCGAAAGTGCCGTAAGAAAACGTGGTGGCAGCAGGAATTTGCCATATTTAAATGCGAAGCCACGGCAAGTTCCGTTACTGGGCATGTATGCGTGAACAGTAACACGGGGATCGTAAAATGGTGTGAAAATAGAGCACCTTTGCTTGCGAAATGGGGGCTTCAATGGTAAGATAAGGATAGATCCGGCGGGTAAGCCGGGGCGTCTCAACGGAATGATACGGTACGGAAGAAAGTCCATCCGGGGCGGCGCAGATTGTAGACAGCAGGAGGAACGAAGATGAGATTACGCCATATACCGGGCGCAGAGCAGATGATAGAAGAAAACCCGCATGTGGTTCATGGGGCGAAGGAGAAGAAGGGAACCTGGCAGCAGATTTTTGGAAATGACCATCCGATCCGCATCGAGGTGGGTATGGGTAAAGGCCAGTTTATTTTGGAGCAGGCGTCCCGCAACCCGGATGTGAATTTTGTGGGTATTGAGAAATATTCGACGGTTCTTTTAAAGGCGATCCGCAAGAGAGAACAGATGGAACTGTCCAATATCTATTTCTTATGTGAGGATGCCAGAGAACTGGCAGAGATTTTTGGACCGGGGGAAGTAGAGCGGATTTATTTAAATTTTTCGGATCCGTGGCCGAAGGACCGACATGCGAGACGGAGACTGACCTCGCCGCCATTTATGGCAGTGTACGATCAGATTCTCCAGAAGGATGGAAGAGTCGAGTTCAAGACGGACAACCAGGATTTATTTTCCTATTCCCTGGAAGCCATCCCGGAGGCGGGCTGGCACATCACAGAATATACCCGTGACCTGCACCACAGCGAGATGGCAGAGGGCAACGTCATGACCGAGTACGAGGCAAAGTTCTCGGCGCAGGGGAAGCCGATCTGCAAGCTGGTGGCAGTGCGGTAGGAAAATCGTTACTGGGCACGTATGCGTGAACAGTAACAAATCGGGCAGGATTTGACGGTTATCTGAGCTGGCAGAACCGGAATAAAGAAAATAAAAGCTGCATATATTTACTATAATATAAAGAAGGATGGCTGGATGCGCGGCGGTGCTTTTTGTGAGAAAACTGGACTCACATGAATGGTAACGAGGCGCGCAGAGCGTTTGCCAGAAGTCAGGAATGGATATTAAAAAGCAGCTTACACGGAAACTTGTTCAGGCGACCAGCGATAAGGTGGAACTGAATAAACAGGCGTTAAAATGGAAAAAATCGATGGAAGAGGCAGCAAAGGCACTGGGAGGCGGTAAAAAGAAGCCGTCGTAAAGAGAAACAGGACACTTCTGTTGACTGCCTGTATGGATAGAACGAAAGGAGAAAATGAGTGATGGAAATGAAGTTTACAACTGCGAATTTTGAGGAAGAGGTACTGAAATCGGAGATCCCGGTACTGGTTGATTTTTATGCAGATTGGTGCGGTCCGTGCCAGATGATGGCGCCGGTGATCGGGCAGCTGGCGGGCGAGTATGAGGGAAGAGTGAAGATTGGCAAGCTGAATGTCGATGAGAACCCGGATATTGCAGTCCGGTATAAGGTTATGTCGATCCCGACGATGATTATTTTCCGGAATGGGGAAGTGTTCAGCAAGGAAGTCGGCGCTAGTTCAAAGAAGGAAGTGGAGAAGGCAATTGGGCGGGCGCTGTAAAAGCTGCGTCTTTGGAGTATGGCGTGGGGCAGGGTAAAAAAGGTTGCGTCTTTGAGTCCCGGCGTGCGCAGCTCGAAAAAGCTGGCGCTTTTCCTCGCTGTCGGGCATTCGCCCTATAAAGAAAAAAAGAGATAACGGATGCTGCTTATGTGCAAGCACAACGCGTCATCCGCCATCTCTTTTTTTCTTTGCACGCCTCATTGCTAACGCACAAAGTGCCTGCCCCACAGCTCTCGGTCTGCGAAACAAGCACTTGATAGTGCGCCTTCAGGGACTCGAACCCTGGACAAATAGATTAAGAGTCTACTGCTCTACCAACTGAGCTAAAGGCGCTTATTTTGTTTTCTTGCGGATGCCTCATCCGTAAGACATGAGTTATTCTACTCCATCCAGAATAAAATGTCAACAGTTTTTTAAATATTTTTAAAAATATTTTAAAAAGCATTATTTTCGGTATTTTTAAAACAGATAAGGGTATGGGCGAAGGAGACTCAGAGGGTATATGGGATGCAGCCATGGGAGAAATGACGAGGTGGGTTTTGCACATGGGACGGTGGATAAGTCTGGAAAGAGCGTCGTGGAAAGGGGATCACAGATTTGGGTGTTTGTAAAGGGAGAAAATGATTTTTGTGCAAAATTCTGATTCGAAAAAATATAGGGGAATCCTCTTCCATTTTTAATCTAATTGGTGTATGCTTAAATACGTCACGACGAACACACTATATATTGTGTTATGAAAGAAAACGAGTTCAATATTTTGTGTGTAATTCTAAAAATTACCTAAATACAAATCAAAAATAAAGCCAATCGTAAGACAAGTCGGAACGGAAAAGAATCCTGTCAGTGAAGGCATCCGGACATGAAAAATAGCCTGTCAGAAGAAGGCGCTGCTCTCATGAATGAGGAAATGAGAGTAAGCTGGGGGACGGGAAATGGATACAGATGGATGTTCGATGTATGCCATAAAAGTAGAAAGAGAAATCACAGAAACAGGAACCGGCGAGTCAATTTATAGATTATAGAAGACAAGTCATAAAACGGGCTTAAGGGTAAGGAGAGGGAACAGGGATGGAAGACACAGTAACAACCAATGTAATCAAACGAAATGGAGAAGAAGTACATTTTGACCGGGCGAAGATCGTAAATGCGATCACGAAAGCGAACGGCAATGTGGAGCGTATTCACCAGATGAACCCGTACCAGATTGAAGCGATTGCAGATACGATCGCCGAGCAGGTACAGGAGACGCCGCACGCGGTGAATGTGGAAGACATCCAGGATATGGTAGAGACCAGCATTATGGAGATGCGTGGTTATGAGGTTGCACAGAAATATGTGCGCTACCGCTACCGCAGGGAGTTAAAACGCAAGTCCAACACGACCGATAACGGCATCCTGGCACTTTTGGAC
The DNA here is from genome assembly GCF_003477925.1 of Clostridium sp. AF32-7AC. Taxonomy (NCBI): domain Bacteria; kingdom Bacillati; phylum Bacillota; class Clostridia; order Eubacteriales; family Clostridiaceae; genus Clostridium; species Clostridium sp. AF32-7AC. The sequence continues at coordinate 118,260 of NZ_QUEG01000006.1, read as the reverse complement.
CATATTAATGAAGAAGTGAATCAGGAAAACTCCAACAAGAACCCGGTCATCAACTCGACCCAGCGTGACTACATGGCGGGCGAGGTCAGCAAGGACTTATCCAAGCGTGTGCTGCTGCCGGAGGAGATCGTCCGCGCGCATGAGGAAGGTATCATCCATTTCCATGATACCGACTATTTTGCACAGAAGGAGCACAACTGCGACCTGATCAATCTGGAGGATATGCTGCAGAATGGCACTGTGATCAGTGAGACGATGATCGAGAAGCCGCACAGTTTCTTTACGGCCTGCAACGTGACCACCCAGATCGTGGCGCAGGTAGCCAGCAACCAGTATGGCGGACAGTCCTTTACTCTGGCGCATCTGGCACCGTTTGTGGACATCAGCCGTCAGAAGCTGCGCAAGAACGTGATTGCAGAGCGTACCGAGTGCGGCGAGGCACTGGATGAGGATATCATCAACCGCGTGACCGAACGCCGTCTGCGCGAGGAGGTTAAGAGCGGCATCCAGACGATCCAGTACCAGCTTATCACCCTGATGACCTGTAACGGACAGGCTCCGTTTGTCACGGTATTTATGTATCTGGACGAGGTTCCGGAGGGACGGACCAGAGATGACCTTGCGATGATCATCGAGGAAGTGATGCTGCAGAGAATGCAGGGCGTCAAGAATGAAAAGGGTGTCTGGATCACACCGGCGTTCCCGAAGCTTATCTATGTGCTGGATGAGGACAATATTACGGAAGGTTCGAAATATTGGCACCTGACTGAGCTGGCAGCGAAATGTACCGCGAAACGAATGGTTCCGGACTACATTTCTGCTAAAATTATGAAAGAATTAAAGAAGGGCGAGGTTTACCCGTGCATGGGCTGCCGTTCTTTCCTGACGGTAGAGGATTCCCAGATGCTGCCGAACGGCAAGCATAAATTCTATGGACGTTTCAACCAGGGTGTTGTCACGATTAACCTGGTCGATGTGGCTTGTTCTTCGGAGGGAGATATGGACCGTTTCTGGCAGATTCTCGATGAGAGACTGGAACTGTGCCATCGTGCGCTCCGCTGCCGTCATGAGAGGCTGCTCGGCACGATCTCCGATGTGGCGCCGATTCTGTGGCAGAATGGTGCGCTTGCCCGCCTGAAAAAGGGTGAGACGATCGACAAACTCCTGTACAACGGCTATTCTACGATTTCTCTGGGATATGCAGGTCTGTATGAGATGTGTATGCGGATGTTAGGAAAATCCCACACTGATCCGGAGGCGAAGCCATTTGCACTGAAAGTTATGCAGCGTCTGAATGATAAATGCAAAGAGTGGAGAGAGGCAGAGAACATCAGCTATTCTGTATACGGCACGCCGATGGAGTCTACGACTTATAAATTTGCAAAATGCCTGCAGAAGCGCTTTGGTATCATTCCGGGCGTTACGGATAAGAACTATATCACGAACAGCTACCATGTACACGTATCCGAGAAGATTGACGCGTTCAGTAAGCTGAAATTTGAGGCAGAGTTCCAGAAGCTCTCCCCGGGCGGTGCGATCAGCTACATCGAGGTGCCGAATATGCAGACTAATATTCCGGCAGTTCTCTCTGTGATGCAGTTTATCTACAATAACATTATGTACGCGGAGCTGAACACCAAGAGTGATTTCTGTGAGAAGTGTGGCTATGACGGCGAGATCAAGATTGTTGAGGATGAGGCTGGCAAGCTGGTGTGGGAGTGCCCGAACTGCGGCAACCGCGACCAGAACAAGCTCTTTGTCGCACGCCGTACCTGCGGCTATATCGGAACCCAGTTCTGGAATCAGGGACGTACCCAGGAGATCCGCGATCGGGTGCTGCATCTGTAGGATGTGGTGAAAGCCTCCGAGAGTACATTGGTCTAGGGGAGGAAGATATGTATTACGGAACCATCAAAAAGTATGATATTGCCAACGGTCCTGGCGTGCGTGTCAGTCTGTTTGTGTCGGGCTGCCGCCATCACTGCAAGGGCTGTTTCAATGCGGAGACGTGGGATTTCCGATATGGACGGTTATATACAGAAGAGACGGAGAAAGAGATTTTAGCGGCATTGGAGCCGGGATATATACAGGGCTTTACGCTGCTCGGCGGAGAACCGTTTGAGCCAGAAAACCAGATGGAACTGGTACATTTACTCCGGAAAGTGCGCGAGACGTATCCGGAGAAGGATATCTGGTGCTATAGCGGCTATCTCTGGGATCGGGATCTGGCAGCCGGCGGCGTGGTCCATACAGAGGTGACAGACGAGATGCTGTCCTACGTGGATGTGCTGGTGGACGGAGAGTTCGTGGAAGCGGAGAAGGATCTGACCCTGCAGTTTCGCGGAAGCCGGAACCAGAGGATTCTGGAGCTTAAGAGAATAGGAAGAAAATAATAAGAATGAGATAAAAAGCTGCTGCAGATCGGAAAAAAACTTTCTGATCTGCGGCAGCTTTTTGCATTACAAGGGAGATACAGCAAGCATATACGTGCCTTTGTAATCCGGGGCAGGCTATCATAAGTGGATATTTGCTTCAAGGGGCATAAATAACCCACCTAAGCATCCGTATTTGTGGTAAGATGGACTTAATAGGGGGTATAGCTATGGAGTCTGGAATTCTGATGATTGTGATAGTGGTTATTGGTGTCTTTTATCCGGTATATACAGCCTGGATTTCTCTGGTGGCGGCACCGGTGTATCTAAAGATAGGTTTCCTGTTTGCGATGGCAGGAGCACTTCTCGTCATGAGAATCCTGCGGAAAGAAAAGCAGATAAAATGGATAGTTCTGATCGGCATTCTGGGGGCATATGCCTGGAGTCTGTATAGTTGGTATGACGAAGAGTGCCATTACCAGTATGCGAGAAGCGTGCATGGAGATTCGGGCAATGCTTTGATGCTGTTTGTTGGCACCTTTACATGTCTGATACCGTTGTTTTTGCTGGATGCCGAACTGACCTGGTGGATGGAGTCCCGGAAGAAAAAGAAAGAAGAGAGTCCTGAATCTGAGAAGGAAACAGAGAAAAAAGAAAACCGCCTGGCAGCAGGAATGAAAAACTGGTTTGGAAAGCATCGCCAGACTCTCTGTACGCTGCTTATCTGTGCGATGGGCTGTGGACTTCTCATGGTTCTGCTATATCCGTATAAGTGCCGGGAGGAAGGATGTTACAATCTGGCTTTCGATGACTTATACTGTGAACAGCACTGGGCAGAGAAGATAGAAGAAAGTAAACGGGAAGAAGAGGAACGTAAAAAAAGAGAACGGGCTGAGCTGATAGAATTACAGAAGAAAAAAGAAGAAGAGGAATCCAGAAGCCATGAGGAATATCTTAAACGGATAGAAGAGGATCCCTTGTGGGAACTGAAACAACGGAGCCGTAAAAACACACCTGCGCAGAGGGGAATACCACCGGTGCAAAAGAAGCTCCAGAATCCCTATGCAGCGTATGATGCGGGATATGATGATGTTATGGAAGGCGATGATTATGACTGGGATCGCTACCGCCGGGATTCAGAATATGCCGATGGTGTAGATGATGCCCTGGATGAGCGGGAAGAGTATGGACGGGATGACTGGTAAGGTATCTTGCTGGTGGACACTTATATATAATATTCGGATAGGTTAAGCGGTACTGTCTTTTCAGAGGTGGTACCGCTTCTGTTTTTAAAAATAGGATCACCAAAAAGAGCTGTCACAAAAGCCGGTGCAAACCGTCGGTTGACAGCTCTTTTTTGGCGTGCGATCCGCACATGAAATCACTTGTTTCCGAATGTTTAATACATTCCATCGTAAGGATCTTCTTCCTCATGAACTTCAAATAGATCGCCGGGCGTACAGTCCAGTGCGGAGCAGATGCGGGCGATGGTGCTGAAGCGGATGGATTCAGTTTCATTGTCCAGAATTCGGCTGGCATTTTTATAGCCAAGCCCGGTCATGGCGATAAAACGGTATTTCGTCAGACGCTTTTCAGCCAAAAGTTTATGAATGCGAAGTTTAATCGTGACAGTTTTCAATTCGGAATTTCCTCCTTTGTATACACACAGTGTTACCTTAAATATAAAGGATTTTCAATGTGCGGATAACTGGCTTAAACAATAGCTGATGTAGAGGAACTTATAGATACATTAGAAACGATTCACTGGTTTGGGTATAAAAAAAGAACTGCCATGCTCATGACAGCTCTTACGAAAACAAATAGTATAGTAAAAAAACATCAGCGGTGAATCGCCTCTAAGGCGTCTCACTCCCCCCATTCTCTTCTGCGTAAAACATCCGGTACTGCGCCGGGGTGATGCCGATCTCCTGCTTAAATACGCGGATAAAATAGGAGGGGATCCGCAGTCCTACCATCTCACCGACCGACTGGATCGTGGCGTCGGAGTGGAGGAGAAGCTGGGAGGCGTGTTCGATGCGTAGTTTTTTCAGGTACTGCATCGGGCTGGCGCCGTATGCCTGGTGGAAACTGCGGATTAAGTGGGACGGGCTGTAGGAATACTGGCGCGCCAGATCGTTTAAGGAGATCTCCTCCGTGTAGTGGGCATCCAGGTAGTCGCGCAGCGTCCGGGCGATGCTTTCCTTCTCGCGACTGTAGCAGTACGGCGCATAGAGAACCTGGAGAAATTCAATGAAATCATTCTGGAGCTCAAACGGCGTCCGCACGGAGGACGGAAAGCTCTTTTTCTGTGTGTATTTGCTGAAAGAAACCAGGTTCATCCGCTGCAGATACTTTTCCAGCTTCTCCCGGTTGGCTTCCGGCACGGTGCCGGTGCGCGGCAGGGAGAGAATGAAATTCTGCGGCGAATAGTAAAATTTCGGCGCGGCGCGCCGGGTTACGTTGTCCGGGTAAAATTCATCGGACAGGCTGTATTTGCCGTTGGTATAGAAATGCACCCAGCTCGTCGTGGTCTTTTCCTGGCAGACGCGGCTGCCGCGGTGCGGGGTATCGGGGGTAATGATAAAAAACTGCCCGGCATTCAGTTCAACGCGGAACGGATCCTGTTCGAGATATAAAGTTCCGCTGTGAACATAGATAAGATCAAAGACATTTCGGATCGTCCGGCGCTCATGGATATCGCCGGGGCGGTAAACACATCCGCCTCCGACGATAAAATAAGGAAGGGGCGGACAGTTTAAATTAATAAAATTCATGATGTATGTACTCCCGTTAAAAAAACAGCCACGTAACAGGAATCCTGTCTGAACCGCAGAGAAGCAAACGAAAAACAGGACAACTTTGTCAGGTTGTTAAACAAATTTAAAATATCAATTTTATTATATCAAATAGAAAGAAAAACAGCAAGAATCTGTTTGGAAAATCTCTTATATTTGCAGAAACAAAACACTCTACTTGGGAAAATAAGAGGGGATGAATGAAGAATAAAGAAAAATCAGAAAAAAAGAAGGAATGAAATCAGGCTGATTTTGTTCTATAAAAATACGCGTATTCTTTTCTATAATATGCAAAATGTGTTAGATCGCTTTTCCGCTATTTGAATGGTATACTTATAAGAAAACATACAAAAAAAGAAGTCTTTTTCAGATTATTGATAGGCGCTTACGGATAAGTGAATAATAAATCAGGAGGTTTTCTGTGAATGATAAAAAAGGAGACAAGTTTCATTGATTTGAAACAGGTAAAGATAGACGACCCGTTCTTTTCGCGGGTACAGAATGTGGTAATTCACACGATGCTTCCGTATCAGGAACGGGTGCTTCACGATGAGGTGTCCGGAATCCGAAAGAGCCATGTGATTAAAAACTTCCGCATTGCAGCGGGAGATGAGAAAGGAACGTATTACGGGCGTGTATTTCAGGACAGCGACCTGGCGAAATGGCTGGAGGCGGTGGCGTACTCGCTGACCGTCGAGGCAAATCCAGAGCTGGAGGCGCGTGCCGATGCGATCATCGACCTGATCGGGCGGGCGCAGCAGCCGGACGGCTACCTGGACACCTATTTCATTGCGGCGGAGCCGGAACATAAGTGGCAGAACCTGACGGACTGCCATGAGATGTACTGTGCCGGACATATGACGGAGGCAGGCGTCGCGTACTATCAGGCGACGGGAAAGACGAAGCTTTTAGATATCTGCTGCAAGCTATGCGATCATATCGATCGGCGGTTCGGACGGGAAGCAGGTAAAGTAACCGGCATTCCGGGACATGAGGAGATCGAGCTGGCGCTGATGCGGCTTTATCAGGCAACCGGGGAAGAGAGATACCGGAAGCTGGCGGCATATTTTATCGATGAGCGCGGGCGGGATCCGGAGTTCTTCCATAAAGAAGCGGCGGCTAGAAGCTGGAGCCGCACCGATTACATGGACAAGCAGCCGCCGTCCTACATGCAGAACCACAAGCCGGTGCGTGAGCAGGATACGGTGGAAGGACACGCGGTCCGCTGTATGTATCTTCTGACGGCGGCGGCAAACCTGGCAGCGCAGAATCATGATGAGGCGCTGATGGCAGCCTGCCGGAAGATGTGGGATAACATGGTAGACCGGCGGATGTACATAACGGGTGGAATTGGTTCCACCTATTACGGCGAGGCATTTACCGTGGATTATGATTTGCCGAATGACACCGCTTACGCGGAAACGTGTGCGGCGGTGGGGGTCTGCTTCTTCGCGAAACAGATGCTGGAGGCGGATCCGGACGCGCGGTATGCAGATATTCTGGAGCGGGAGATTTACAACGGAACTATCAGCGGCATGCAGTTAGACGGAACGAAATTCTTTTATATCAATCAGCTTGAAGCCAATCCGGGCATGCCGACCAACGCATATGGCGAAGAAGAATACACACCGGAGCGGATCGGCTGGTATGACTGTGCATGCTGTCCTCCGAACCTGGCGCGTCTGATGACCTCACTTGGTTCCTATGTATGGTCTTCAAGTGAAGATACGATCTATTCCCACCTGTTTGTCGGGGGAACGGCTTCCTTTGAAACAGCGGGCGGCGTGAAGATAGCGCTTACATCGAAATATCCGTGGAACGGCTCCGTTACCTACACGGTAGAACCGGAGCAGGCGGGAGCAGAATTTACTTTGGCAGTCCGTTATCCGGGCTGGTGCCATCAGATGCAGGTGAAGGTCAATAGCATACCGGTTTCCGAGGCAGTCAAGACAGACAAGGGCTACTGGATGATCCAGAGAAGCTGGCAGCCTGGTGATACTGTTTCCTGCGAGATGGAGATGGAGCCGGAGCGGGTCTATGCACACCCGATGGTGCGGACGGATGCCGGATGCGTGGCACTCAGACGTGGACCAATCATCTACACCTTTGAGGGCGTGGACAACGGAGAGGATCTTCAGACACTGCGGATTCCGCGGGAGGCGAAGATTGAAGCGCTTCCGTATCAGGCGGATCTGCTGGAAGGTATCGTGGCGCTGCGTGTGACGGGCTGCCGGAAGAAAACGGCGGTTAATCCGGCGCTTTATGCAGAAGATGCGGCACCGGAGGAGATGGTAACCCTGCAGGCAATTCCGTACTATGCATGGTGCAACCGCGGCATGACGCATATGCGCGTGTGGATGCAGGAATAGAGAGATAAAACCGTTTGTCTTATTTTATACTTCGGAGTTGAAAGAATATCCGGGCTATAGGAGAAGGAGAGAGACGTATTATATAAGAAAGAAGGGAGTACGGACATGAAGAAATATATCGGAAAACGTATCATGATTTCTCTTGTCACGCTTCTGATCATCATCCTGGTACTTTTTATGCTGCTGCAGCTGATGCCGGGATCTCCGTTCAACGATGAAAAGCTGACCGCGGATCAGATTGCGATGATGTCGAAGAAATATGGACTGGACAAACCGTTGATCGTACAGTTTTTCACGTATGTGAAGAACCTGCTGCAGGGCGATTTTGGTGTATCGTATGTTATCTCCAAGGATACCTCCATCTCGGTTCTGTTAAAGAACCGTGTGCCGGTCAGCTTTGGAATCGGACTGGAGGCAGTTTCCTTCGGTGCGGTAGTCGGACTGATTTTAGGTATTCTGGCAGCGCTCAAGAAAAATAGCTGGCTTGATACCATCTGTACTGTGATTTCAGTTCTGGGCGTCAGCCTTCCGTCCTATGTTTTTGCATTGGTTATGGCATATTTCATCGGCTACAAGGCACAGTGGCTGCCGCTTCTGTTTGACGGCAAGAAGTTCTTCGCATCGTCGATCATGCCGATGCTGGCGCTGTCGATGTTTACGGTAGCGACGGTGGCTCGATTTACGAGAACCTCCCTTCTGGAGGTGCTGGACAGCGACTACATGCTGCTTGCGGAGAGCAAGGGAATCACGGGACGCCCGCTTCTGGTGCGCCATGCACTTCGAAACGCGCTGATCCCGATCATTACGGTACTGGCGCCGCTGGTTGTCGATCTGATGATTGGTTCTCTGGTTATCGAGAAGATCTTCTCGATTCCGGGCATCGGAAGTTTAATGATTGCAGCAATTCAGTCCAACGATTACAACGTGACGATTTCGCTGGCATTTATCTACAGTGTCATGTACATTGTCCTGATGCTGGTGGTTGACGTCCTGTACGGAATTATCGACCCGAGAATCCGTCTGGCGAAGAAATCGGATTGAGAGGTGATGGCATGAAAAAACGGAGTGACGAAAAGACAGATGAGAAAATGACAGGCGGGGATGCGGCTTCCGTTCGGGAGCATGTGTTATCACCCGAAGAATATTTAAGCCAGATCGAATTTCTGGACGATGATTTTGAATTCCAGCACAAAGACGGATTTGAACATGTCGATACAAACTTTGCAAGCCAGAGCTACTGGAAAGAGGCAATTGCACGGTTTAAGAAAAATAAGGGCGCAATGTTCAGCTTTGTCTGTATTCTGTTTCTGATTGTGATGGCGCTTGTCGGACCTCACATGAACCAGTTTACCTACGATCAGCAGATTATTACCAACCAGAACATGGCGCCGAGAGTGCCGGGGCTGGAAAATATGGGTATCTTAGATGGTTCTGAGACGATCCGTACATCCACCGGAAGCAAAGAAATCAACTATTATGAGAGCAACGATCTGACCGATACCTACTACTGGTTTGGTTCTGATTCGCTGGGACGCGACCTCTGGACCAGAACCTGGAGCGGAACGCGGATCAGCCTTTATGTAGCGGTGCTGGCGGTATTCATCGACCTTGCGTTTGGTCTGACGTATGGACTTGTATCCGGATATTTTGGTGGAAAAGTCGATATGATCATGCAGCGTATCGTCGAGATACTAAACAGTATTCCGTACCTGATTACGGTTACCCTGCTTTTGTTAGTCATGAAACCGGGTCTTATGTCCATCACGTTCGCCTTGATGTTTTCCGGGTGGCTGGGCATGAGCCGAATCGCCCGCGCGGAGGTCTTAAAGCTGAAAGAGCAGGAATATGTGCTTGCTTCCCGGACGCTGGGAGCAAAGAGTTTCCGCATTATTTTCAAAGAGATTTTACCAAATATTTTTGGTCCTCTGATTACACAGACGATGTTCTCGATCCCGCATGCGATCTTTACCGAGGCATTCTTAGCCTTTATTGGCCTGGGTGTGCCGGAGCCGATGGCTTCGCTGGGTTCCCTGATTTCGAGTGGATATCAGAACTTTACAAGCCATCCGTACATGATCGTGTTCCCGTTAATTGTCATGGGACTTCTGATGCTGTGCTTTAACATGCTGGCGGATGGTCTGCGTGATGCATTGGATCCGAAGATGAAGGATATGTAGGAGGAAATGGCATGGAGAAAAAAGAAGAAATTTTACGAGTGCGGAATCTGGACATTTCCTTCGAGACGACAGCCGGAGTGGTCAATGCCGTCCGGGGCGTCAACCTGACGGTAAACCGGGGCGAGACGGTTGCAATCGTTGGGGAATCCGGTTCCGGTAAATCGGTTTCTGCGAAGGCGATCATGGGAATCCTGGCAAAGAACGGAACAATCGACCGCGGACAGATCACATTTTCATATTACCGTAACCCGGAGGAACGGGTCACCAGAGAAATTCTGCAGATGAAAAAAGAGGAAATCCGCCGCCATATCAACGGAAAACGGATCGCGATGGTCTTCCAGGATCCGATGACCTCCTTAAACCCGCTGATGCCGGTTGGGAAACAGATCATGGAAGGCATGATCTGGCATTACCATACACCGAAGGAAGAGGCATATGAGAAGGCGATGGAGCTGATGAAGCTGGTCGGCATCACCGACGCGGAGAAGCGAATCAAAAACTATCCGCACCAGCTCTCCGGTGGTATGCGCCAGAGAATCGTCATTGCGATCGCACTGGCCTGCGATCCGGAACTTTTAATCTGCGACGAGCCGACGACGGCGCTGGACGTTACGATTCAGTCGAAGATTCTGGAGCTGATTCAGGAGATTCAGAAAAAACGGCAGCTGTCGGTTATCTATATCACGCACGATCTGGGCGTCGTTGCGAAGGTCGCCGATTATGTCAACGTCATGTATGCAGGCAAGATCGTCGAGAGCGGCACGGTCGAGGATGTATTCTACGATCCGCGCCACCCGTACACATGGGGACTTCTCTCCGCAATGCCAGATCTGGGAACGGACGACGAACGTCTTTACACAATCCCGGGCAGCCCGCCAAACCTGCTTCACAAGGTAACGGGCGATGCGTTTGCACCGCGGAATAAATATGCGTTAAACATTGACAGTCGTCTGGAGCCGCCGATGTTCAAGATATCGGAGACACACAGCGCCGCGACATGGCTGCTGCATCCGAAGGCGCCGAAGGTCGATATGCCGCCGGAGCTTCGGGATCGAATTGAGAGAATGAAGAAAGAGGGGGGAATCGCATGAGTACAGTGGCAGAGACAAACAAAAAGCCCCTTCTGGAAGTAAAAGGACTCAAGCAATACTTTCCGGTCAGCCGGAAATTTACCGTAAAAGCGGTTGAGGATGTCAGTTTTTATATCAATCCGGGTGAGACCTATGGTCTTGTGGGGGAATCCGGATCGGGAAAGACGACGATCGGGCGGGCGCTGATCCGCCTCTACGATCCGACCGCAGGACAAATTACCTTTGACGGGATGGATATTTCCGGAAAAATGAGCCGCCAGACAGAGGCGAGACTCAGAAGTGATATGCAGATGATTTTCCAGGATCCGATGGCATGTTTAAATCCGCGCCAGAAAGTAGCGGATATCATTGCACAGGGGCTGGATATCCATCACCGGTACCATTCCCAGAAAGAGCGGACCGAGATGGTGGCAGACATCCTCCACAAGGTAGGTCTGGCGCCGGAACATGCAAACCGGTACCCGCATCAGTTTTCCGGTGGTCAGCGGCAGCGTGTCGGCATCGCCCGGGCGCTTGTCATGAACCCGAAGCTGATCATTGCCGATGAGTGTATCTCGGCGCTGGATATGTCCATCCAGGCGCAGGTTGTCAACCTGATGAAGGACATCCAGGACGAGACGGGGCTTGCATACCTCTTCATCGCCCACGACCTCTCGATGGTTAAATATATTTCCGACCGCATCGGCGTTCTTCATCTGGGCTACCTTCTGGAGACGGGCACGACGGAGGAGATTTTCTCCCATCCGGTACATCCGTACACCCGAAGCCTGATTTCGGCGATCCCGAACCCGAACCCGGTGGTAGAGCGCAGCCGGATTGCACTGCACTATGATTATAAGACGAGCGGTCTGGATTACGGCGCAGGTACGATGCATCAGATTGAGGGCACACATTTTGTGCGTGGAACCGATGCAGATTTGGAAAAATGGGTGTAGATTTAAAAGAAAGCCGATGCATTCCGGCACAAAATCAACCATAATAAATGTGATAAAATGACCTGTTTAGCGGGTGATTTTATAGATGAGCCGAACCAGCAGACAACTGAGGATAGACAGCCGGGACCAGGAAATGCAGCATGAAACGGGAATGGTTTGGTTTTATTAAAAAAACAAAAAAGGAGGAAGTATTATGAAGCTAAGAAAAGTAATGGCGTGGACGCTGGCTTCTGCCATGTTTGCTGGACTTTTGGCAGGCTGCGGCGGCTCGACCCAGACAACAGAGACAGCAGCGGCTGAATCTGGAAGCGAAGAGGGCGGCAGCTCGGCTGAGGGCGGCAAGGTGCTTCGCTATCAGGCAAGCACTCTGGTAGACTCCCTGGATCCGGCACTTTCCAACGACTACACATCCAGTGGTGTTATCTCCCAGTTTATGATGGGCCTGATGACCAAGGATGAGTCAGGTGCTCCGGTTTACGGCGTGGCGGAGAGTGAGGAGAAGTCCGAGGATGGTCTGACCCTGACCTTCAAGATCCGTGACGACGCAAAATGGTCCAACGGCGATCCGGTAACGGCAAACGATTTCGTTTACGCATGGAGACGAGTAGCCGATCCGGCAACTGCAAGTGATTACCAGTTCTTTATCACAACCGCCTGCATCGCAAATGCAGAAGAGGTAACAACAGGTGAAAAACCGGTTGAGGAACTGGGGGTAGAGGCAGCGGACGATAAGACATTAGTCGTAACTTTGAGCTCTCCGTGTGCTATCTTTGATTACCTGATGGCATCCGGCGCATGCTTCCTGCCTTTAAATCAGAAATTTGTAGAGAGCTGCGGCGGCAACTTTGCAACTTCCGCAGATACCCTGTTAGCAGATGGTCCGTTCAAGGTATCTTCCTATGAGCCGTCTGCCATGAAGGTAGAATTAGTAAAGAATGATCAGTTCTTCGGTGCATCCGATGTCAAACTGGACGGTGTTGAGTTCTCGATCATTACCGACAGCCAGACAGCAGCCCTTTCTTTTGAGAATGGCGATCTGGACGTTGTAACCTTAAGCGGTAACCTGGTAGAGCAGTATGAGGATGATCCGAGATTTTCCACCAGAAGTGACGGTTACAACTGGTATCTGACCCCGAACATGAAGAAAGAGGGGCTTGACAATGTAAATATCCGTAAGGCACTGGCAAAATCGTATGACAAAGAAGCGATCACAACCCGTGTTCTGAAGGATGGTTCAACACCGATGGATTACTTCGTACCGCAGGGCCTTGCAACCAATGAAAAGGGCGAAGATTTCCGTGAGGCAGCAGGCAGCGCATATGACAGCTGGACCTACGATGTAGAGGCAGCAAAAGAGCTGTGGAAGACAGGCCTTGGCGAGCTTGGCAAAGATTCCTTATCCTTCACTTTAATGTGTGAAGATACTGATTCTGCACAGGCTGTTGCACAGTTCTTACAGAGCGAGTGGCAGAACAACCTGCCGGGTCTGACCATCGAACTTCAGGTACTTCCGAAGAAAGCCCGTCTGGAATACATGCAGAAAGGTGAATATGATATCGGTCTTACCCGCTGGGGTCCGGACTACGCAGATCCGATGACTGATCTGGATATGTGGATAACCGGCAGCTCCACCAACTACTCCCAGTTCTCCGATGCAGACTACGATGCAACCATCCAGTCCGCAAAGAAGGGCGATCTGGCACTCGACCAGGATGCTCGTTGGGAAGCTTTAGTTGGCTGTGAGAAGACGCTGGCAGATCAGTGTGTTCTGTTCCCGATTTACGGACAGTCTGTAGCCGTTATGACCAATCCGGATGTAAGCGGTATCCAGTACTACTCCGTAGGACTTCCTTATCTGTTCATCAATGTAGATAAAAAGTAATAAATAAAAACAGATGGATCAAAATCTGAAATGATTTTAGATTCGAAGCGGACCGCAGAGTGAGAAAATGTACCCTGCGGTTCGCTTTTTTTGTTATTTTATGGCATTTTCGCTGTCAAACTGCAGCCTGCTTGTAACGGTTCACAGGTAGAAATTTTCTGAACTGAAAATTCCGTACGATACAGTAAGGGATGATTTACACGAATCGGAAATGATGATACAATCATAGAAATAGTACAGAGTATTGAGGTGGAAAAATGGCAGGGAAAAAACGAAACAGCAGCTTTGAAATACTGACAGCCATGCAGGACTTAAACACCCCGGCGGGAGCACTCCAGCTGGCGCAGATCCTGCATCTTCCGTCCGCCAGCATCGGGCGGGAGCTTCTGGAGCTGGAGAAAGCAGGGCTGCTTGTCAAGGTGCAGAACAAGGGGCGGATCCTGACGCCGCAGGGCGAACGCTTTCTGGAAGAAGAACGGTCACGCCGGGAGAAGATGAAGGCGGCGAATGAGCTTATTGAGGCGGCATCGATGGAGACAAAAAGCGGGCTGGAGGATATTCTTTTGGTGCGGAAACTCCTGGAGGGATATGCGGCGGAGGTGTGTGCGGAGCGGATTGATCCGAAGGAATTGCAGAAATTAAAAGATCTGCAGGCAGACTATCTCTATGCAATCCGCCATGGAAGGGCGGGGAGCGAGGAAGATCTGGCGTTCCATTTGAAGATCGCGCATCTCTCAGGCAGTCCGTCTATCCTGCGGATGTTAAAGCTCATCCTGACCGACCAGGACGCTTATGCGCGCTTCAACCAGGCAGCAGTCCGCTCTGACGAAGTCCGGGAAAATGAACACGAAAGCCTTCTGGCAGCGATTGAAGCCGGAGACGGGGCACTGGCGCGCCGGGAGATGGAGCGGCATCTGGAGCATGTAGGGGAGAACCTGCAGGCGTATTTTGCGGGGAGAAAGTAGGATTTGTACGGATTATAAATTAAGAAAAAATTTATGCAAATCACATCTTCGATGCGGAATTTGTATGTGCATGAATTCTGTTCTTAAATATGCTTGCGTTATCTGAAATAAAAAATAATGGTCTGCAGAATAAAATTTAAAACAGAAAAAGAAAATGAAAAAAAGATACTTAAAAATGTGAGGATTTATAGCGGATAAATAACAGGTATTCATGTTTGATTATGAATTGAAAAGATATGAAATTCATATAAATGAAGTTAAAGTGAACAAAATTCACATTCAAACAAATGAAAATGAAAAATTATGAAAGCGTGTGGATCGTTATTTTTTTAAAAAATACTCGATCAAATAGTAGAAAGGAAGAATACAAATCTTCAAATAATACAACATTTGAACGGAAGTTATGCTGAAAGTCTGTAAGTAAACAGATATTACAAGGGTAAAATAGCATGTTGAAAATCCCGTATTGAGGTAAAATAAGGGGCGAACAAGTGTCCTGTCGATGTAAAAATTTCAAAATTATGAAAAATGAGATTGACTTTCGATGAAAAGCAGAGTACCATAGAGGTATCAAAACCAAAATAGAAACAATCTGTTTTTCGAGCCGAAATTGCTAAGCGGGAAACCGTATGCAGTCAGGCCAATGGGTACATCTGGAAATGGAAGTGCCTTCCGCATTTGAAAAGAAAGAGAGATTCGCTTTACATCGATGGATACGGGAAGCTGTCAGGCTTCTTGTATAGATAGGGTATATATGTGCTGGCAGATAGGTATAGATATAGGTGTATCCATATCTATAGGTGCAGATGTATATACAAACTCGGATACGTTAGGCGGTACTGTCTTTTCAGAGGCGGTGCCGCTTTTCTTTTTGTGTTTCTAAGAACAGGAGGTGCGGATGGAGCCGGATATTAAAAAACTGAACCAGCTGCTTTTATCGGGAAGCTGCTGCAGTCAGGCACTTGTATCACTGGGACTTACCCTTAAGGGCGAGGAGAACCCGAGCCTTCTGAAGGCATCTGCATCACTTTGCCTGGGAGTCAGAAGCGGGCTGACCTGCGGAGCTTTGACCGGTGCGGCGATGATGATGGCGCTCTTTGAGCCGGAAGCGGCATACAGCGAGATGATACCGGAACTGGCAGACTGGTTTCAGGAAAACTATGGTGAAATCTATGGAGGAAGTGATTGCCGTTCGATTTTAGGAGATAACATGGCCAACAAGGCACTTCGGTGTCCCCAGGTGGTAGAGAATACCTACCGCAAGGCCAGAGAACTTCTGGAAGACTATGGCGTGGATCTGGCGGATCTGGCAGAGATGCTGGAAAACGCGGATGACTAAGGAATCGTAAGTATTAGGTATGATGCGGAAGGATAGTCGGAAGCATCAGGGCTCTATTTATTTTAAAGAAGGAGGACGAAACAGAATGAAATTAAGAAAAATGATGTTGAACATCAACGGTGTGGATCGTATGTTTATGTGCGATCCGGAAAACGATAAACTGTCAGATGTTCTGCGCCGGATCGGTCTGACCGGTGTTAAGGTTGGATGTGGAACCGGTGTCTGCGGTTCATGTTCCATCATTCTGAACGGACAGGTAATCCGTTCCTGTACCAAGAAAATCAGCCAGGTAGAAGAGTATTCCAAGATTACCACCATCGAGGGTATCGGTACTCCGCAGCATCTGCATCCGTTACAGGTTGCATGGATGAACTGCGGTGCTGTACAGTGTGGTTTCTGTGTACCGGGCTTCATCGTTTCCGCATATGCTTTGTTAGAGCAGAACCCGGATCCGACCCGTGAAGAGGTTCGTGACTGGTTCCAGAAGACAAGAAACGTATGCCGTTGTACCGGATACAAACAGATCGTAGATGCAGTTATGGCTGCAGCTAAGGTTATGCGTGGCGAGTGCAGCATCGAAGATATCAAGTTCCACAATCCGGAAGATGGCAACTACTACGGAAAACCGGTTGTTCGTCAGGATGCACTTGGTAAAGTTTGTGGCCTGACCGACTACGGCGATGATCAGGCGCTTAAGATGCCGCAGGGCGTTTTATATGCAGCTATCGTTCAGCCGAAGGTTACCCATCATGCAAAGATTCTGGCTATCCATACTGAGGAAGCTGAGAAGATGCCGGGCGTTGTTAAGGTTATCACAGCAAAAGATCTTATCGCAGCAGGCGGAACTAACATCATGGCTGAGGGTCAGTTCCATGAGAGAAGTACTGTTATGACACCATCCCGTAAAGTTCTTCAGGATGAGAAGATCTATCGTTACGGTGATGTTATCGCTATGGTAGTAGCTCATACACATCGTCAGGCTCGTGCAGCAGCCGCTAAGGTTACGATGGAATACGAGCAGCTGCCAGAGTATCTGACATATCTGGATGCAGTTATGCCGGATGCTATCCGTATCCATGAGGATACTCCGAACATCTTCTGCGAGCAGCCGGTATTAAAGGGAGCAGGTCTGGAAGATGCAGAAGAGGTAAGAGACTTAATCGACAAAGCACCGCATGTAGTAGAAGGAAGCTTCTCCTCCTCCCGTGAGCCGCATCTTTCCATCGAGGGTTGTGTACTTCAGTCTTATTGGGGCGATGATGGCCTGCTGACCATTCAGTGTAAATCCCAGTGTGTATACTCCTCGATCGGACGTCTGGGTAACTGCCTTGGTGTACCGAAGGATAAATACCGTATCATCATGAACCCGACCGGCGCAAGCTTTGGATGGTCTACTAACGCAGGCGATATCGCACTGTGTGCAGCTTGTACCGTAGTCACCGGCGAGCCGGTATCCCTGTCCATGTCCTATGAAGAGCATCAGCACTTCAGCGGCAAACGCTGCCCGGCATACTCCAATGGCCGTCTGGCATGTGATAACGAAGGTAAGATCCTGGCTGCTGAGTTTGATATCGGTATGGACCACGGCGCTTACTCCTGGGGCGGTGACGACGTTATGACCAAACCGGCACGTTTCACCTTCTTCCCGTACAATGTACCGAACGTAGCAGGTCTGGTTCGTGTAGCCAACGTAAACCATGCATTTGGTACTGCTTACAGAAGCTACGGTTCTCCGCAGGCATATACACTCAGCGAGCCGCTGATGGATATGATGGCAGAAGAACTGGGCATGGATCCGTTCGAGTTCCGTTATAAGAATATCTGCCGTGAAGGCGATAAGAATATCAACAGCTATGTATATCCGCAGTATCCGATGGAGAAGATCATGGATACCATGCGTCCAATCTATGAGAAGGCAGTGGCTGATGCGAAAGCAGCTGACACACCGGAGAAGAGAAGAGGCGTTGGTATCGCATGGGGCGGCTTCAACGTTACTGAGGGCGGCGGCGACAGCGCTGAGGTTGCTCTTGAGCTTATGCCGGGCAACAAGATCCGCAAATACGACACATGGCATGCAATGGGCCAGGGTGCTACAACCGGTTCTCTGGTAGTAACACTGGAAGCTCTGAAAGAAATGCATCTGACACCAGAAGATATCCAGCTGATTCAGAATGATACCAAGACCTGTCCGGATACCGGTATGGCTGGTGCCAGCCGTTCCCTGTACATGGATGGTAATGCAACCATCATCGCAGCTAACAAGCTTCTGGCAGCTATGAGAAAAGAAGATGGTACCCTTCGTACCTATGATGAGATGAAGGCAGAAGGCATCGAGACCAAGTATCTTGGCCGTTACGAGACCAACACAACTCCGGGTCTGTGCCGTCTGGATCCGAATACCGGTATCGGCGACCCGACTCCGGCATTCACATACTGCCTGAACCTGGCAGAGGTTGAGGTTGATACTAAGACCGGTAAGACTACCGTTCTGAAATTCACCTGTGTTGACTTCGTTGGACGTATCGGTAATATCGATGCTGTTAACGGTCAGGCATACAGCGGTATCATGCATGGTATCGGCTTCGCCCTGAAAGAGGACTACGCAGACGTTAAGAAACATGCGAACATGTTTGGCGCTGGTACTTCCTACATCAAGGATGTTCCGGATGATATCAACCTGATTCATATCGATGGCGCTATCTCTGATGGTCCGTTCGGTTCTTCAGGTGCTTCTGAGGCATTCCAGGCATCTGGTCACTGTGCAGTTCTGAATGGTATCTACAATGCCTGCGGCGTACGTATCCATGAGATCCCGGCACTTCCGGAGAAGGTAAAAGCTGGTCTGGATGCAATCGCAAAGGGCGAGAAACCGTACGAGCCGAAGAAGTACTTCCTTGGTTCCGATATGTATGAGGAACTGGAGAACATCAAAGAGAATCCGGTACAGGTAGGAACCCAGAGCTTCTACGTATCCCTGGATGATCCGACGGCAGAGCGTCCGTTCTAATCCGATTCGGAAGAGGAATGCGTGGCTGCACATGAAGCGGGCAGCTGCGGCAAGGCGTATCGCGTGATTGTAAATAAGAATTAAATAAAAGCTGCTGCGAACCTGCAGAATCTATGTTTAGAGAGGTAGGTTTTGCAGCGGCTTTTTTGTAATTATGGTATATAATAAAAAGTATTAAAAGTTGGCTCTTAGAATTTTTACTTATCGATGGAGGACGGGATAAATGATTCTGGGAGAGGATAAATGGTTACTGTTCACGGGTAGGCACTTTTGGAACCGAAAGTGCCGTAAGAAAACGTGGTGGCAGCAGGAATTTGCCGTATTTAAATGCGAAGCCACGGCAAATTTCGTTACTGGGCACGTATGCGTGAACAGTAACGATAAATGCAGGAGAAAAGAAGGGAGGTCCGCCCTGTGAGCTATTTGGAAGATTTTGAGAAGACGCTGGCGGAGAAATGCCATCAGAACGAGCCGCCGTTCTGCCAGGCAGCCTGTCCGTTCCGGCTGGATATCAAGGGGCTGGAAGAAAAGTGGAAAAAGGGCCGTTTCAACGCGGCGTACCGGACCTATCAGAATACGGTGGGATTTCCGGATATTGTGTCGAAGCTGTGTAGCCATCCGTGCGAGAAGGCATGTCTGCGTGCGAAGCTGGACGGGGGAATCGCGATCGGGCTTTTAGAGCGGGCGACTGTCGAGTACGCGAAGCGGAAGGCACCGAATGCGTATAACCTGCCGTCGAAAGGAAAAAAGATCGCGATCGTCGGAGGCGGTCTTTCGGGGCTTGGCTGTGCACTGCGTCTCTGCAATAAAAAGTACGAGGTAACGGTTTATGAGCGGGAAATGGTTCTGGGCGGTCAGGCGAGAAACCAGATGGATCCGGCGGAATTTGATGCGGAGATCGAGGCACAGTTCCAGTTTGAGGAATTTTCACGCCATCTCGGTGAAACGGTAACGGATCTGGAGGCACTCCGGGCGGACTATGATGCTGTGTATGTGGCAACTGGGGCAGATGGCGCGGACTTTGGTCTGGAAATGGACCCGGACGGTGCATTTGCAACCCGGACACCGGGCGTTTTCATTGGAGGTTCCCTGACAGGCGGCGACAGCATGAAGGCGCTGGCAGATGGGCTGGCGGTTTCGCTTGCGATCGAACGGTATCTGAAAACGGGCGGCATGAATGAGCCATTTCGAAAGGAAGGGACACTTTTAAAGCTTCAAACGAATGGGATCGAGCGTGCCGATCGGGTGGTTCCGGCAAACGGGGAATCGTATACGGAGGAAGAGGCGATGCAGGAGATCACGCGCTGCCAGAAGTGTTCGTGTGATGCCTGTATGCGTGCCTGTGATCTGATGCGCCTGCATGAGAAAACACCGCGCCGTTTGTATGAAGAGGTTTACATAACAATCCATCCCGGTACGTTATCGCGCGATGGTACGTGGGCGACCAGACTGATCAGCACCTGCGACCACTGCGGGCTTTGCAAGGAAGTCTGTCCGCAGCATATCGATTTCAGCCAGTTTCTGCTTGACAGTATGCGGGCAATGCAAAAAAAAGGCGCGATGCCGTGGCCATTCCACGATTTCTGGCTGCGTGACATGGCGTATGCCTCCGGAAAAGCGGGGCTTACGCGGAAACCGGAGAATGTTAAAAAGAGTTCCTATGCATTCTTTCCGGGATGTCAGCTCGCCGGTTCGGATCCGCGCTATGTGACGCGGACGTATGAGTGGCTGCGTTCCAAAAAGCCGGATGCGGCGATCTGGATGACCTGCTGCGGTGCGCCTGCCGAGTGGGCAGGCGAAGTGGACATCCACGCGGCACATCTGGAGGAAATGCGGCGGCAGTGGAGAGAGCTTGGCGAACCGACAGTGGTTTTAGCATGCCCGAACTGCCGGAAGATGTTTGAAGAATACCTGCCGGAGCTTCCGGTTGTCTTTCTGGCGGAAGTGATGGAAGAGTGGGGCGTGGAGAAAGATGCTGCTTTGGAACCGGACAATGCTGAAAAGGGTGAAATGGAAGCAGGAAGTACCCAGCAAGCGCAGCCGTATGCCTTGTTTGATCCCTGCGCCAGCCGCTATTACCCGGAATTGCAGGAGAGTGTGCGCCATCTGGCGGATGCGGCGGGGATTACGTGGGAAAATCTGCCGTATGACGGGAAAAAGGCGCGCTGCTGCGGATACGGCGGGCATATCGGGATTGCTTCTCCGAGCCACACAAGCTATATGACAACTTCCCGTGCAAAAGAGGAGGAACTGCCGTATGTGACCTACTGCGTCAACTGCCGGGAGTCCTTTGCCGGACAGGGCAAGGAGGCAGTTCATATCCTCGATCTGCTGTTTGGGTTAAATGGCGCGGGACGCCCGGCGGCGACGGTGACGGAGCGCTGGCACAACCGCCTGGCGGCGAAACGGGAACTGCTTAAGACGTACTGGAATGAGACGATCGAAGAGGAAACACATATGAAATTAGAAGTTGAGAAGGAGCTGGAACGCAAATTGTCAGCGGGTCAGATTTTGATCGAAGATATGGAGCAGGTCATTGAACACTGTGAGCGGGAAGATCGCGGTATTATCGACCCGGAGACAGGACATCGGATCGGGCATCTGAAGATCCAGCATATGACCTACTGGGCAGAGTACGAGGTGCTGCCGGACGGCGGTTATAAGCTCTGGAATGGCTACAGCCACCGCATGAATCTGGAAGGAGAGTGATGAGTATGCCGACGATCGATGGAGGCGGAAGAGATCAGCGGATCAAAGAGGCGTTGGAGAAAAAAGTCATCTGCCGCCGGTGTCAGGTGGAGATGGTGCCGAAATCCACATTTTTTGACTATCTGGGGCACAATTTCCACACCGAGATCCTGTGCTGCCCGAAGTGCGGCGAGGTATATCTGCCGGAAGCGCTGGTAAAAGGGCGTATGGCGGATGTGGAGAGAGAGCTGGAAGATAAGTAGATAGTAGATATAAGTATGATTCATGAGAGATGCTTTTGGATCTGAAAAGGATAGGTGAGACAGTCTGGCTGCGGGGATTTGCCATGTGTGAACATGAGAACACAGCCCATCTGCGGCTGGTTCATCATGGGAGAACTGTAATGAATTGAGATAAGGGGATGAAAGACAATGGTAATGAACGTACAGGACAGAGCCCTCCTGCCAGAAGAAATGCGCCATACATACAGTGTCTGCCCGGTTTGTTTAAAACGCATTCCGGCAAAGCGGGAAGAGCGGGACGAGCAGATATATCTGGTAAAAACCTGCCCGGATCACGGGACATTTTCCAGTGTAATCTGGAGAAATAAGCGCAAGTTTGCCGACTGGCGCGGGGAACGTCCGGCGGTGGGAGAAAATGAAAATCTAAATTGCCCGGCGGGCTGCGGTCTGTGTGCGGAGCACAGGCGCGCCACCTGCTGTACCCTGCTGGAGATCACAGCGCGGTGCAATATGAACTGTACCTTCTGTTTTGCGGAGCCGGACGGGGCGCAGGATCCGTCCTTAGACACGGTAAAACGCTGGATCGACGATCTGACGGAGCCGGGAAAGACACTTTTGCAGCTTTCCGGCGGGGAACCGACAGTGCGGGACGATCTGCCGGAGATCGTGGCGTATGCGAAGCAGGTTGGCTGTAAATATGTGCAGTTAAACAGCAACGGTCTGCGCCTGGCGGAGGACGAGGCGTTTGTAAAGCGTTTGGCGGATGCGGGACTTTCGTTTGTATTTATGCAGTTTGACGGCGTGGACGATGCCGTATATGAAAAACTGCGCCGCCGCCCGATGCTGGAAGTGAAAAAACGGGCGATCGAGCAGTGCGGCCGGTATGGAATCGGCGTGACGCTTGTTCCGGTCATTGTTCCGGGCGTCAATACGGAGCAGATCGGGGACATCATCCGGTTTGCCATTCAGCGGTCGCCGTATGTGCGCGGTGTGCATTTCCAGCCGGTCAGCTATTTTGGACGTATCCCGGAGCTTCCGGCGGATGATGACCGCTATACGCTGGATGAGCTTCTGGAGGCGGTTGTCAGCCAGAGCGGCGGTCTTATCAAAGAGGAACAGATCGCGCCATCCTGCTGCGATCACCCGATGTGTGGGTTCCACGGGGATTTCATCGTGATGCCTGGGGATAAATTGATGCCGCTGACAAATTATAGTGGAAAAACCGAGACAGAACCGGAGGGCGAAGGCTGCTGCTGCGGTCCGGATCCGGCGGAGAAGAACCGAGAATTTGTCGGACGCCGCTGGGAACGGCGCGATTTGGAAGAGACCTGCTGCTGCGGGGAAAAACAGCCGGAGAGTGAGGCTTGCTGTTGTGGAGAAAGTCAACCGGAAAAAGAAAGCTGCTGCTGCGATGCCAATGCAGATGCGTATCTGTTGGAGAAAGCACAGCCGGAACCAGGAAACTGTTGTTGTGGCGGAACTCAGCCCGAACCAGAATCCTGCTGCTGTGAAGAAGAGTCGGTTGACATAACAAATATGGAGGACTTCTTAAAGCGTGCAAAAAGCCATGGCTTCACGATCACATCTATGGCGTTTCAGGATGCCGGAAATCTCGATATCGAGCGCCTGCGCCAGTGCAGCCTGCATGTGTATAAAGACGGGAAGAAGATTCCGTTCTGTGCATACTACTTGTCTCCGATGGAAAGAGGCAGATAATAGAAGCGCAGAAAGGAGAGGTGCAAAAAATGGATACAAATGAGAGCAGTCTCTGCCGACCGGGCGGATTTGCGCTGACGAGGCAGATGTTCCAGTTTGCGGGAATTGAGATACCGGAGGCGGGAGCGGCAGAGACGGAGTCTACAGACCCTGTAGTGCCGCTTCGCGTCATCGACATCGGCTGCGGAACCGGCGGCACGATGCGATGGCTTTCTGAGCATTTCCCAGACTGGCAGATTTCCGGCTTGGATAAGAATCCGGATGTGCATGAACCTGGCTGGATAGAGACTGGATGTGCGGAGAAACTGCCATATCCAGATCAGACGGCGGATATCATTCTGATGGAATGCAGTTGTTCCAAGGCTGCGGAACCGGCGGCGGCGCTCCGGGAGGCGTACCGGGTGTTAAAACCGGAAGGATGGCTTTTGATGAGCGATATGTATGCCCGGAAGAAAGAGCTTTTCTTAGACGGGATGCTGGGACGGCTGGAGTCTGCTAAAACAATCCGTGACCGGCTGGCGGAGGCGGGATTTGTGCTTGCAAAGATGCAGGACGCGTCGGGAACATTGGCGGAGTGGATCGGGCAGCAGATCTTCGATGGAAATCTGGAATCCGTCTGCGCGGCGCTGGGGGCGGAACGGAAGATTTTAAAAGAAGCGGGCTGCGGTTATTTTATTGCAGCGGCGCAGCCGTCCGGGTTATGGCGGACACTTTCGTATGTAAAGGAGAAAAGTCCATTTTATCAGAAGAAATTTACATCCGTCTGGGGACAGCTTGGGGAAATGGCAGGTTCCGATGTACGGCTCGCGCCGGATTCGTTTTCATGGGCGGATTTCCGCACACTTCCCCTCACAACCCCGGAGGAACTGAAAGCGGAGCCGGAAACATTTTTATGTGTTCCAGCCAAGGAGATCGCGCGGATCATCACGCTGAAAACCTCCGGCAGTACAGGGGCACCGAAGCGCCTGTTTTTTACCGAAGATGATCTGATGCAGACGGCGGATTTCTTTGAAACAGGGATGCAGTACATGGTAAAGCCGGGCGATCGGGTCACGGTTTATATGGAAGGACCGGGATTTTTTTCGATTGGAGGACTTTTAAAAGAGGGATTGGGGCGCATCCGGGTGGAGACGAAGGTTCACGGACTGATTCACGATATGGAAGCGGCAGCGCGGGACGGCGAGGGGGCAGACTGCCTGATCGGTGTCCCAAGCCAGATGTATGCGCTGGCAGCCCATGCGCCGGGACTCCGCCCGAAAACAGTGCTCTTAAGTGCTGATTATGTGCCGGTCAGCGTGCAGCGTTTTTTGGAAAGAACCTGGAACTGCCGGGTCTTTACGCACTGGGGTATGACGGAAACTGGTTACGGCGGCGGCGTACAGTGTGGGGCGCGCGCGGGTTACCATATGCGGGACCGGGACCTTTTGATTGAGATTCTGGATCCGGAGACGGGACAGCCGGTTCCGGAAGGGCAATACGGCGAGCTGGTTCTGACAACGCTTCGGCGGCGGGGAATGCCGCTTGTGCGCTATCGGACCGGCGATCTGGGGCGGATGATTGCAGAACCGTGTGCCTGCGGATGTTTAAAGCCTAGACTTGATAAGGTTGAGGGACGGCTGGATGACAGCGTCCGGCTGTCCGGCGGCAAGGTGCTTTCCATGCACCTATTAGATGAGCTTTTATTTGCCCTGGATGAGGTGGAAGATTTTCAGGCATCTTACAATGCGGCGCAGAAGCATCTGACGGTGGCTGTTATGAAGAAAGCGGGTTATGCAGATACGGTAGGAAGCAGAGTGAAAAATGTCAAAGCAGCATTAACGGAATACTTTGGGAACTGCCTGACCGTCTCAGTGATAGAAAAAGAAATTTCCCCCTATATCGGTTCGGGAAAAAGGCGGCTAATCATCGAGGAAAAATGAAAAATGAGTGGTAAAATTCAATATCATGAAAAACTTGACGATAAGTTTTAATTGCAGTATCATAAAATTAAAAATAATCGAGAAATTTTGAAAAAAATCAGTAAAATTTGACAAGAACAAGGAGAAAAAAATGAACATAGCGATTGCATCAGAGACAGAGGAGATCGACGGACTGGTGCCGGCGACTTTTAAGGAGAGTCCGTTTTTGATGATTATTGACGCGGACAAGAACCAGATTTTCCATGTCTATGGAAAACAGGATCCGGACAATCTGGTATTTGCGAAGAAGGTGGTAGAACATGACTGTGAGGCAGTCATCTGCGGACCGATCGAGAAAGAACCGTTTGAGATACTGGTAAAGGCGGGCGTGACCCGTTATCTGGGAAGCGGGCATACGGTTCAGAAGGCATATAGCTATATGAACCGTTATAAACTGGAGCTGATCCGCGATTACATCGGCGGACCGGGACCATTTGGACACAGCCATGATTTCAGCTGCGAGTGTGGGGAAGAAGAGGAACACGAGCACTAGGAAAGGATAGAATGCGGACGATTTATATGATCCGGCATGGAAAGCCGGAATTTCCAGATGAACGGAAATATTGCATCGGGCGGACGGATCTGCCGCTTTCAGAGGAAGGGCGGACACAGATTCGGGCGCTGGGGGAGACATTTGCGGGACGCAGAATTGAAAAGATTTATACCAGCCCGTTAAAGCGCTGCCGGGAGTCAGCCGCGATCCTGCAGGAAGTGATTGACAGAAGTATTCCGATTGAGGTCGTAGATGGTCTGGCGGAGATTGACATGGGGGAATGGGATGGTCATTCCTTCGATGAAATCCGGGAACAGTTTCCAGCGGAGTATGTGGCACGAGGGGCAGATATGTACGATTTCCGACCGCCGCAGGGAGAGAGTTTTGCAGATTGTGCAGGGCGCGCCAGGACAACCTGGAATGAACTCCGGATGAAGAGCCGGGGCGATATTCTGGTAATCGGGCACGCGGGTTGGTTCCGGACACTGATCAGCGGCTGGGAGAAGCGGAAAAAGGCAGAACTTCTGCAGATTCCCTTTGGCTACGGACAGGTGTATGAAAGAAAGGATTATGTATTTGACGCCTTGATCTCGGCGGCGGGGCGATCCTCGCGGATGGGGGATTTCAAACCGCTCATGAAGCTCGGCGCCCAGACGGTTCTGGAACGTGAGATACAGACGCTGCGGGCGTGCGGCGTACATGAAATCACGATCATTACCGGACGCCGGGCGGAAGATATACGCGCGGCGGCTGCGGGACCGGGAATCCATTTCATCCACAATCCGGCGTATGCGGAGACGAAAATGTTTGATTCCGTCTGCCTGGGGCTTTCCTATTATGAGAAAAAGCGGAAAACGGCAGGAAAAGAGACGCTGGATGGCATTTTCTTTTTCCCGGTGGATGTGCCGCTGTTTACGCCATTTACGCTGGAATATGAAAAATACCGGTTTGCGGAGGGCGATTGGGATGTCTATCTCCCGGAGTATGAGAAAACACCGGGGCATCCGCTTCTGATCCGTGCAGATGTGATCGCAAAACTGCTGCAGCATGACGGGACGATGGGGCTTAAAGGTGCTTGTGAACAGCCGGGAATCCGCCGGATTTCCCTGGATGTGCCGGATCCGGGCTGCGCGTTTGATGCGGATACCCAGGAAGAGTTTCAGAAATTGCGTGACTGGGAGAGAAAACGACCTGTCCCGGACAAAGAGGAGTGTGAACGTCTGCTTGCATGGTTCCGCACGCCGGAGGCGACGGTGCGCCATAGCCGGGTGGTTGCGGAGCTGGCCGTGAAATTGGCAGATAGAGTTCTAAAGCATAGGGCGGAAACGTGTGTGGAGATGACATACAAAAGCCCCCCAATTGATAAATATAAAATCTACGCGGCGGCGCTTCTTCACGACATCGCCAAAGCATATCCCGAACATCCGGAAACAGGGGCGAGATGGCTGCGGCTTCTGGGACATACCGGGATCGCGGATATCGTTGCGGATCATATGGATCTGCCGGAAGAAAAGCTGGGATATCTGAATGAAAGCCTGATTGTGTACCTGGCGGACAAGCAGGTACAGGGAGAACGGCGTGTAACGATCGAAGAACGGTTTGCGGCAAAACGGGAGAAATTTAAGGATAACCCGGAGGCGCTGGAGGGCGTGGAACGGCGGTATCAGCTGGCAAAGCGTGCGGAGGCATTACTGTAAAAAGGAAAAGAGGAAAATCATATGAAATTAATGAAAACAACCGAGGCAGTCGGACAGGTACTCTGCCATGACATGACGCAGATTATTCCGGACGTGACGAAGGACGCCGTATTCCGCAAGGGACATATCGTGCGTGAGGAGGACATCCCGGTACTGCTTTCGATTGGAAAAGATCATATTTATGTCTGGGAAAAGGACGATACAAAATATCATGAGGACGAGGCGGCGGACATTCTGCGCGGCATCTGCCAGAATGAGTATATGCGTGCAACCGATCCGAAGGAAGGCAAGATTGAGCTGATTGCGGAGTCGGACGGTCTGTTTCAGGTCGATGAAGAACGCCTCTTAAAGGTCAACAGCCTGCCGGAGATGATGATCGCGACCCGCCGGACGAATTTCCCGGTAAAAAAAGGTGATAAGTTAGCCGGAACCCGTGTGATCCCGCTGGTAATTGAAAAAGAAAAAATGGAAGAGGCGAAGAAGGTAGCGGGTTCAGAGCCGCTGTTAAAGCTGCTTCCGTATAAAAATAAGAAAGCAGGCATTGTGACGACCGGAAATGAAGTGTTCTATGGACGGATTGAGGATAAATTTGGCCCGGTCATCCGGGAAAAGCTTCAGGAATTTGGTGTGGAAGTTCTGGGACAGAAGATTATAGGGGACAATCCGGATAAAATCACGGAGGCAATCCAGGAATGGCTGGATCAGGGCGCCGATTTTGTTGTCTGTACCGGCGGCATGAGCGTCGATCCGGATGATACGACACCGAGCGCGATCAAGCAGACCGGAGCGGAGGTTGTCTCCTACGGCGCGCCGGTACTTCCGGGAGCGATGTTCTTGTTGGCATATACGAAGGACGGAAAGCCGATCATGGGACTTCCGGGCTGCGTGATGTATGCGAAGAGGACCATCTTTGATCTGGTGCTGCCGCGTGTGATGGCAGATGTGCCAGTGACAAAAGCGGATCTGGCGAAAATGGGCGCAGGTGGTCTGTGCTTAAATTGTCCAACCTGTATTTTCCCGAACTGCGGTTTTGGTAAATAATCGAGCCAGAGAGAGGCGATGAGGCAGCAACCGCGATGGCACAACTGCGAAATGAGAAATGGATGGCTCATGCAGTATAAAAGAGAGGAAGTGCGTGATATGAATCTGTATGGGGAGATTCTGAAAAAACTGGAAGGGACGCCGTGTCTGGCGCTCGAGAGAAGCTTTGTGGGAGAAGAGGGAAATCTCACAGATATGCGCTGTGAACTGAAAGAAGGCGCAGAGGCGTCGGAGATTGGAAAAGAAGCCCTGACACAGGGGCAGCCGGTCTGTGGGCGCGCCGGAAGCAGTTGGAATGTGGCGGAACCATTTTTCCCGAAAGAGCGCCTGATTATTCTCGGAGGCGGCCATGTGGCTCTTCCAGTGGCAGAATTTGGCGCGCGCGTCGGATTCCTGGTAACTGTGGTGGACGACCGCCTTTCCTTCGCGAATCCGGGACGTTTCCCGATGGCAGAGAAGGTGATCTGTGATGACTTTGGGCATGCGATCAAAGAACTCAAGATTCAGGAGAGCGACTATATCTGTATCGTTACGCGCGGACACCGCCACGATGCGGACTGCCTGCGGATGATTGGAAAAGGAAAAGAACCGGCGTATCTCGGCATGATTGGTTCGAGACGCCGCGTCGGTATCGTGAAACAGGAGCTTCTGGAAGAAGGTTACGATCCAGAGCGGATGAGCCGTTTAAAGAGCCCGATCGGTTTAAAGATCGGCGGTGTGACACCGGAGGAGATCGCGATCTCGATTCTGGCGGAGATCATACAGGTAAAGCGCATGGATCGGGAAGACAAACGTGTGAAAAACCGTTCCGATCTGGATTTTGATGTGCTGAAACGCCTGGCAGAGGAGCCGGATGAGCCGAAAGCAGTGGTCACGGTGATTGAATCAAAGGGTTCCTCCCCGCGCGGGGCAGGCGCGAAGATGATTGTCTACCGGGACGGACGGATTCTCGGCAGCATCGGCGGCGGCTGCAGCGAGGCGGCCGTGCTGGGCGAGGCACGTTCTCTGATCGGAAGCGGCAGGTACAAAGTAGTTCATGTAGATCTGACCGGCGAGGCGGCGGAAGATGAAGGAATGGTCTGCGGCGGCATTATGGATGTGCTGGTGGAAGACTTTGCCACGGATCGGGAACCGTGTGACCGGTAAGGAAACCGAAGCACCGGTGTATTTGGATACAAAATTTCAAATAAATGAAAAATAAAAAGATAAAAATAAAATATATGAAAAATCATCATAATAATTTCACGAAAATAGACGGAAGGGTTTGGAAAGAACAACTGGAAAATTCATAAGAATAAAGGGAAAATGCAGAAAAAAGCCACGTTATTTTTTGGTGCACATAATGACCATGTGCATTCAATAAGAATCATTGTAAAGATTGACAAAAAAAGTGCCACGTGCTACTATTTGATTAGCAAATATCATTATAATTTTCCGAAAATAACGGAAGGGTAAAAACCACATTGCTATGGCGTAAGGAATCGAAACGAGGAGGATGCCGGAAACGTGTGCGTGAAATGAGGGAGAAACCAAGATATGAGAAAAACGTGGGCACTTGTAATGGCAGCAGCGATGGCGGCAGCATCCCTGACCGCATGTTCATCCAGCAAACCGGCTGAGACAGCAGCACCGGAAACGGAGGCAGAGGCAGCTGAGACAGAAGAGACCGAAGCAGAAGCAGAGGCAACCGGCGACCAGCAGGAGATTCTGGTAGCGGCAGCAGCTAGCCTTCAGTACGTTATGGAAGACAAGATTCAGCCGGCATTTGAGAAAGAGAATCCGGACATCAAGCTGAGCTTTACCTTTGACAGTTCAGGAAAGCTGCAGACCCAGATCGAAGAGGGCGCGGATGCAGACGTATTCTTCTCCGCAGCGATGAAGCAGATGAACGCGCTGGAGGACGAGGGACTGGTTGATGCAGATTCTGTCGTAGAGCTTCTGGAAAATAAGATCGCCCTGATCGTTCCGAAGGATTCCACACTGGGAATTACCGGTTTTGAGGATATCACAAAGGCAGAGAAGATTGCACTCGGCGATCCGGAGAGTGTTCCGGTTGGACAGTACGCCAAGGAAGCCTTTGAGAACCTGGGTATGTGGGATGATGTAGAGGCTAAGACAAGCTTTGGTACCAACGTAACCGAGGTTTTAAGCTGGGTAGCAGCCGGAAGCGCAGATGCAGGTATCGTATACCTGACCGATGCAACCACCAGCGATCAGTTTGACCAGGTAAAGGTTATCGGATATGCACCGGAAGGAAGCGTATCGAAGGTTATCTATCCGGTTGGTGTTGTAAGCGCAAGCACAAAGAAAGATGCAGCACAGAAGTTTGTAGATTATCTGGGAACCGATGATGCGCTCTCCTTCTTTGCGGAGTATGGCTTCACAGCAAATAAATAAGCCGGGAGCGATGACTGTCTGGGATATGCAGCCGACTGTGTGAATAGAAAGCAGGACAGCGAAGGACAGACAGTGAACCATGTATGGAATAAAATCCGCCGCAGAATGCAGGGTCCGTTGAAAACCAGGTGTTCTGCGGCAGTTTTTATCTCAGTCGAGAAGACTCCCACCTCTTTAGGTGGCGAATAATAGCAAATTTGTCTCAGTGGGAGTTGGGTCTCACGGACGTTCGACTTGATTCATAGGAAAGGAGGGGAAGAAAGATGGACTGGTCTCCGATATGGATATCGATGAAAACAGCAACGCTGTCGATCATTATTACGTTTTTTCTGGGAGTCTGGATGGCGCGGCTGGTGGTATCGGCACGCTCTGAGAAAGTGAAAATGGTGCTGGACGGCATCCTGACGCTTCCGATGGTCCTGCCGCCGACGGTAGCAGGCTTCTTCCTGCTGATGATTTTTGGTGTAAAACGACCGCTCGGACAGCTGTTTCTGGAATTGTTTGGCGTCAAGATTGTATTTTCATGGGTGGCAACGGTGATCGCGGCGGTGGCGATCTCATTTCCGCTTATGTACCGGGCAGCGCGCGGCGCGTTTGAACAGGTCGATGTGACGCTTATCTATGCGGCTCGGACGCTGGGATTTTCCGAAAGCCGCATTTTCTGGAGGGTGATTCTGCCGTCGGCGATGCCGGGCGTCCTCAGCGGCGCGATCCTTGCCTTTGCGAGAGGACTGGGCGAGTTCGGTGCGACCGCGATGCTGGCGGGCAATATCGCCGGAAAGACGCAGACACTGCCGCTTGCCATCTATTCACAGGTGGCGGCTGGAAAAATGTCGATGGCATACCAGTATGTGTGGATCATCGTGGTGATTTCCTTCCTGGTCGTCGTGCTGATGAATGTGCTGTCGCGGCGGGATATGCGCGGAAGCAGCAATCATAAAAAGAAAGATAACAGTGTGGAAGCGGGCGGTCAGGATGCAAAGGTTTCGGTGGAACTGTTTGCGGACAGGGAAGCGGATGCACAGAAGGGAGGCGCGCGATGAGCCTGCAGGCGGCAATCAAAAAGAGATTTTCCGGCTTTTCGCTGGACGTATCACTTAACACCGATGGCGGCGTCATGGGCATTCTCGGCGCCTCCGGAAGCGGCAAGAGCATGACGCTCAAGTGTATCGCCGGAATTGAGACGCCGGACGAAGGGCGGATCGTGTTAAACGGCAGGGTGCTCTTTGATTCGGAAAAGCGCATCAACCTGCCGCCGCAGAAGCGGAAAGTCGGTTATTTATTCCAAAATTATGCATTGTTTCCGAATATGACCGTAGAAACCAACATTGCAGCGGGGCTTTCGGGCAGCAAGGAGGAAAAACAGGAGGCAGTTGCCCGCATGATCCGTCTCTTTAAATTAGAAGGGCTTGAAAAAAGGTATCCGTCCCAGCTTTCCGGCGGACAGCAGCAGCGTGTGGCGCTGGCGCGCATTCTCGTCTATGAGCCGGATGTGATCATGCTGGATGAACCATTTTCGGCGCTTGATTATTATCTGAAGGAACAACTGCAGTTCCAGGTGCGCGAGGTACTCCGCGGGTACACGGGCGATGTGCTGATGGTCAGCCACAGCCGGGACGAGGTCTATCGGTTCTGCGAGAAGAGCATCATCTTAAACCGCGGACAGGTGGCGATGAAGGGAGAGACGCGGGCGATTTTCCAGAAACCGGAAAATGTCACTGCGGCACGCCTGACAGGCTGTAAAAACTTTAGCCGGATCCGGCGGATCGGCGAATATGAGGTGGAGGCGCTCGACTGGGGACTCACGTTTCAGACCGAAGAAGCAGTTGCCGCGGAGCATGCCTATATCGGCATCCGGGCGCATCAGTTTTATCCGGCGCGCGGCAGTGCGAATGAATTTACGTGCGAGTGGGGGGACACACTCTGCCAGCCATTTGAGTGGGATGTTTTGCTGCGTCCGGTGGAAAATGCAGGGGCAGCGGGTGACAAAGAAAATGCACTGGAACGCGAGGTGATCTGGTGGAAGGTAGACTATAAGCAGAGTGATTCACTAAACCAGTATCAGCGCGGAGACCGCGTCCGGCTGGGAATTGCACCGGGAGATATCATGCTTTTAAAAGAAGGTTAGAATGATAGAAAAGGGGATATGTATGGCAGATGGGAAAACAGGCGCGATCATCCTGGCGGCAGGGCGGTCGGCGCACATGGAAGAATTAAAGCCGATGCTTCGGATGGGGCAGACCACGATGATACAGAGGGAGATCGACACGATCCGGCAGGCGGGGATCTCGCCGATCGTCGTCGTGACCGGGTATCAGGCAGATGTGCTGGAACGTCATATTTCACACCGCGGTGCGGTCTGTATCCGAAACAAGCGGTATGAGACATCGCAGATGTACGGCTCAATCTGCATGGGACTGCGCCATATCCAGAAAAAAGCCGATCGGGTGCTGTTGTTCCCTGCCGACGTGCCGATGATCACGGCGGACACAATCGAGAAGATGGCGCAGGCGCCCGGAAGCATGGCAGTACCAGTCTGTCAAGGAAAAAAAGGACACCCGGTCATGTTGTCGAAGGAAGTGTTTGGACATATCTTAACGTACCGGGGCGGAAAAGGACTCCGCGGCGCAATGGATGCGTGGGGCGAAGGTGTCCGGGAGATCGAGGTTGAAGATCCGGGTGTTTTACTGGACACCAACACGAAAATGGACTACGAATCGCTGCTTGCCTACGAAAAAGACAGGCAGAAGCGCGGGGAGCTGGCATTTCGGGCGTCGATTTCGCTGAGCCGCGAGGAAGAATGCTTCAGCGCGCTGACGGCGGATTTTCTGGAGGCAGTTGCTGAGAGCGGTTCAATGCTCGGTGCCTGTCAGATTCGGGATATTTCCTACAGCAAGGGCTGGAAAATGCTCAAGATCGCGGAGGCGCAGCTGGGAATCCAGTTTTTAGAGCGTCAGACGGGCGGAAGCAAGGGCGGATTTTCTGTGCTGACGCCGGAGGGAAAGGCGTTTTTAGAAAAATTTCGCCGGATGGAAGCAGCAGTGCAGGCGGCAGCAGAAGCAGCATTTGAGAAAATCTTTCTGAAGTCGGAAGAAGAGGAAAAGGAGGATACAGATGGAAGAGAAATTAACGCATTTTGATGAAAAGGGAAATGCGATCATGGTAGATGTAACGGAAAAGAAGATTACCAGCCGGACGGCGACGGCATCCGGCAAGATTCACGTCAATGAAGCTGTCATGAAGGCGGTTCTGGAGGGAACGGTTGCCAAGGGCGATGTGTTGGGGGTGGCGCGCGTGGCGGGAATCATGGCGGTGAAGCAGACCGCACACCTGATCCCGATGTGCCACACACTTCTCATCACGAAATGCAGCGTGGATTTTGAGGTGGATGAAAAAGAGCTGACGATCAAGGCACTTTGTACTGCTAAGCTGGAAGGAAAGACCGGCGTCGAGATGGAGGCGCTGACCGGTGTCAGCGTGGCGCTTCTGACCATTTATGATATGTGCAAGGCGATCGACAAGCGGATGGAGATCGGAGAGATACATCTCGATGCAAAATCGGGAGGAAAGAGCGGGGAATTTGTGCGATGATAGACGGATACGGCAGAACGATCGACTACGTCCGGATCTCCGTGACCGATCGATGCAACCTGCGCTGTGTGTACTGTATGCCGGAGGAAGGCGTCGGCAGCATTTCCCATGAAGAGATCCTGCGGTTTGGTGAGATCGAGAGGGTCTGCCAGATTCTGGCAGAGAACGGCATTCAGAAAATCAAGCTGACCGGAGGCGAACCGCTGGTGCGCCGGAGACTGCCGGAGTTAGCAGCAGCGTTAAAACGGATTCCGGGAATCAAGAGCCTGACGATCACGACGAACGGTGTTTTATTAGAAGAAATGTACGATGCGCTGGCGGACGCGGGGGTTGATTCAGTCACGATCAGCCTGGATACGTTGGATGCGTCGGTGTACCGGCAGCTCACACGCCGGGATGAGATCGAAGCGGTCAGACGCGGCCTTCGGACGGCGATCCAGAAAGGCAGGATGCAGATCAAGATAAATTGTGTGCCGGTGCTTGGGATCGAGGAGCAAAAGCTTTTAGAGGTGGCGGAACTGGCGAAAAACCATAACGTGCACGTGCGTTTCATCGAAATGATGCCGATCGGCATGGGAACGCAGTTTGCCTTTGTGAAAGAAGATGCATTGAAGCATGCGCTGGAAGAGGCATTTGGAACCTTTACCCCGTGTGGGGACGTGGCAGGAAATGGCCCGTGCCATTATTTCGCAGTCCCTGGCTTTCAGGGGCGGATCGGTTTTATCAGCGCGGTCAGCCATAAATTCTGTTCCGAATGCAATCGGATCCGGCTGACATCAGAAGGATTCTTGAAGACCTGTCTCCAGTATGACAATGGGGTAGAATTAAAGACCATTCTGCGCGGCGGCGGTACCGATGAAGACCTGCGCCGCGCGATCGGACAGGCGCTTGCGGAAAAGCCGAAGGGACATAGTTTTGAGAAAAAGACGGAATTTACGGATCGGGAACACCGGGGAATGTCCCAGATAGGCGGATAAGCAGGGTGTTTGTGAGGATTATGATTATGGTTTCTGCGGTGAAAGTGTGAGCCGGCGGAATGTTACAAGTGAAATATCGTATATGAAATATGAAATCGGAAAATTTGTGGATAAAGAAAAGGAGAAACAATCATGGGAAAAGTAATCGCAACGTGTACCAGTGAAATCAAAGGTGTTCAGAAGAAAAATGTCCATCAGGTCTGTCTTATCGAGGACTATGGAATCGAGGGTGACGCCCATGCGGGCAAATGGCACCGTCAGGTCAGCCTTCTTTCATATGATCGGATTCAGGAATTCCGCGCGCGCGGCGCGAAGGTCGAGGACGGCGCGTTCGGTGAAAATCTGGTCGTGGAAGGAATCGATTTCAAGACGCTCCCGATCGGGACAAAATTTAAATGCAACGATGTCGTGCTGGAATTGACACAGATCGGAAAAGAATGCCACCATGGATGCGCGATCTTCCAGGCAATGGGCGATTGCATCATGCCGCGCGAGGGCGTATTTACGAAGGTGCTGCACGGCGGCGTGATCAAAGAAGGAGATAATCTGGAGATTCTGGAAGAAGCGTAGGAAAGAGATCAAAGAGAGGTGGGAAACCAATGAGAGCAGCAATTATTACATCCAGTGACTCTGGGTACGCGGGAAAACGGGAGGATGTGAGTGGTCCGGTAATCGCAGAAATGGTGAGAGAGGCTGGTTATGAGGTGGTCTGGCAGAAGGTGCTGCCGGACGACCAGACGATGTTGGAAGAGGCGATGAAGGAGATCTGCGATGAGGGAAAGGCCGATCTGCTCTTAACAACGGGCGGAACGGGATTTTCTCCGCGCGACGTGATGCCGGAGGCGACGCTGGCGGTCGCGGAACGGATGGTTCCGGGTATCCCGGAGGCGATGCGGGCATACAGCTTACAATTTACAAAGCGGACGATGTTAAGCCGAGCGGCAAGCGGGATCCGCAAACGCACGCTGATCGTCAACCTGCCGGGCAGTCCGAAGGCGGTGCGGGAGTGTCTGGAATACATTCTGCCGCAGCTGGATCATGGATTAAAAATCCTTTTGGGGCTTGATGGGGAGTGTGCTAGAAAGTAGGGAAAGCAGCAAAAACGAAGATGGAAAAACAGATATAATATATAAGACGATGTATGCTAATAGCGAGGACTCTCAAGTCCTCGCTATTTCAACGATGGTCAGCTTATTTGGGGCAGAATGGAATGACCACAAGAAATCTACTCCATTCAGTCATGAATGTTCAGTTCAGGAATTACTTACTCGATGCGGAGCATCCGATAGCCGATTCCGATGTGTGTTTGTATGTATTGCTGCCCGTCTTTTCCGCGTTCCAGCTTTTTGCGCAGGGTTGCCATGAACACCCGCAGAGAAGCGATATCGTTTTCCCAACTGCTGCCCCAAATCTGCTGCGTGATATAGGTGTGTGTCAGAACCTTACCAACATTTTTGGAGAGCAGGCACAGCAGCTTGTATTCGATGGGTGTCAGGTGCAGCTCTGTGCCGTCAAGATATGCGCAGCCTGCCGCATAGTCGATTTTCAGCGCACCATTCGTAAAAATCGGAGAATCCTGCACGGAGTCTGTTTTCATCATCGACAGTCTCCGCTGCGTCACCCGCAGTCGTGCCAACAGTTCGTCCACGGAAAAAGGCTTCGTTAGATAATCATCCGCCCCAGCATCCAGCGCCCCGATTTTATCGGAATCCTCTGTTCTGGCGCTGATCACAATGATCGGCATATTCGACCACGACCGGATTTTTTGGATGACTTCCACACCGTCCATATCCGGCAGCCCCAGATCAAGCAGTACAATGTCCGGGTTGTGAGACAGCGCTTCCATCACGGCACTTGCGCCGTTTTGCGCCGAAAGATATCTATATTCGTGAGTTTTTAGTGTCATCGTTATTAAATTTCGCACCGGGGTATCATCTTCTACAACGAGGATGAGCGGCTTATTCATTTAAGTTCACCTCACTAAGTGGTATTGTAAAGGAAAAGATGCAGCCATGCGGCGAATTGTCTTTCAACGTCATTTCACCATGATGTGCATGAACAATAGTTTGACAGAGCGTAAGTCCTAGTCCAAGACTTCGGCGGCTGTCGCCAATTGGATTGCCCCCAGTAAAGAACATTTCAAAAACACGTTCCTTCAGTTCATTCGGAATACCGGGACCGTTATCGCTGACACATATTTCAGCCATATTTTCTCGCGGGATTGCCGTGATCCGGATGTTCGAGCCAACTGGAGTATATTTGACTGCGTTATTCACCAGATTGATGAGCACCTGCATGATGAGTCCTGCGTCCATCCGTGCCAGCAACAGTACGTCTCCGCAATCTACTGCGATGTGATGTTCTGCCGCTCTTCGGTCAATATGCCTGAGTGCTTCCGATATGATGTCATCCACGACCTGATCAGAAAGGTGCAGCTTTACGCTGCCGTCTACAATTTTCGTAATGGAAAGCAAGTTCTCAACCAGTCCCGTCAGCCATTGTGCATCGTCATAAATGTCCGTAAAAATTTGTTTCCGTGTCTGCTCATCCAACACGTCATAGCTGTGCAGCAGCGTATCTGCGTTGCCGGAAATCGAGGTCAGTGGTGTCCTGAGATCATGAGAAATCGAACGCAAAAGATTGGCGCGAAGCTGTTCGTTCTTTGCAAGAACGGCAGCTTCTTCCTTTTCTCTGGCGTTTCGCAGGTTATCCAGCGCCAGAGAGCACTCGCCGAGGATGGAGAACAGAACGCTGGATGTAAATGCGTCAGGCTGCGTTTGCTTTTCCATCGGAATCCCGACAACACCGTAAATCTGCTGCCCGGTACGGATGGCAAGATACAGCCGTTTTGCTTTTGGAAAGTTTTGCGTCGTTGCTCCGGCGCGCTTGCGGTTTTGCCAGACCCATTGAACCACGTTCTGTTCCCGGTCGGTATCTGGGATGCTGTATGGACTACTTCCGTCAGCCGGATAAATGTTCCCATCCAGCAGAGCGTTGCCCTGTGCCGGGTAAATCAGAACGTCTCGCTGCATGAGCTTTTGTATCTGCGTCGCGGTCATCCGATAGACCTCCTCCGGCGTTTCCGCTTTTTGGAGCTGTCTGTTCATATCAAAAAGGAGCTTCGTGCGATAAGCGTCCCGTGCGGATAGCTGTGCGTGGGCTTTGAGCTTGGCCGCAAGTGTACTTGTCAAAAGTGCAGCCGCGAACATGACGGCAAAGGTTATCGGGTATTTGCTGCCATAGGCTGCCAAAGACAGCTGGGGCTCCGTCAGAAAATAATTGAACAGGAGAACACTCAAAAAAGCGGACAGCACACCGCAGGTATATCCGCTGGTAAAAGTGGAAGTCAGAAGCACACCCAGCAGGTAAACCATGATGATATTGTCATTTGCAAAGCTGAGCCGCAGAAAAATCCATCCGATGACCGTCGTAACTGCCAGAATTCCGATGGTCAGAAGTAGTTCCCGGGCGGTCGGAAACGCCGGGCGGATAGTAAGCGGCTGATTTCTGCGGCAGTTCTTATAGGCTTCCACATCCGGAATAATATAAATATCTACCTCCGGTGCAAGCGTAATGAGCTGTTCTGTCAGCGTCGATTCGCTCCAGAAATGCCGCCGCTGTACGCCGCTTCGCCCAATCACAATTTTGGTCACATCAGAGAGCCGCACATATTCCGCGATCTGTGTCGCCACATCTTCACCATGCGTTGTGACAATTTCTGCGCCAAGCTGCTGCCCCAGACGCATATTCGCCTGCAAGCGGACGGTATCTTCCGCGTTCATATCAGCGTCTCCGGGGGTCTGCACGTAAAGTGCGGTAAGACTGGCGCAAAATGCCTGTGCCATTTTCCCTGCCATTCGTACAATGCGTTCATTGGATGGAGACGAGGACAGGCACACAAGAATATGCTCTTTTGGCATTTCGCTTCCTTTATTCTGCACATTTTCACCCCCCTCTTAAACAAATATTATAGCACCAAAATGTGAAGGTTTCTACTGCGCCCAATTGGATTTGTTGACCGGAAAAGAAATTTGCTCTGAATCATAGATCACGATTTCTGCATGGGCATGACTATTGCGAAACTGAGAAAATGTTTCCTCAAGTTCGTCAGGAGAAATATTTCCGACTAGATGTACGCACGGTTCAGCCTGCTGTTGTTCAGACGATTCTTTGATGCGCTTCTGATTTTCGTCCAGAAAGCGATCCAGCCGTTTCATCAAAAACCAGCCGAACAGGAACATTAGCGCCGTCCCAGCGATCAAAACGCTATCTTCCATATACCCTTACCGTCCGTTCAGATTCGGAAGCACTTTTGCAGCGCTTTGTATTCGCCCAACGCTAAAATCGTTATTTCCCCGGACAGCACTGTATCCGGCGTAATGGAAACGTCGGTTTTTCCGGAATGTTTGATGCCGAGAATGTTAATGCCATACTTTCTGCGAATATCCAGTTCACCAACACTTTTGCCGATCCACCCGGCCGGAACTTCTACTTCAAAAATGGCGTGCTGCTCGTCGATCTCTATGTAGTCGAAAATATGGTCGGCAGTGTATCGGATCGCTGCCCATTTTGCCACCTGTTTTTCCGGGTAGACTACCTGGTCGGCACCGTTGCGAAGCAGAAACTTTGCCTGCACATCACGCTCGGCACGCGACACCACGCACTTCGCCCCCAGCTCTTTCAGCAGCGAGGTGGTTTCCAGCGAGTTCTGAAAGTTTCCGCTGATGGTTACGATGCAGACATCAAAATTTCCGATGCCAAGAGAGCGAAGAAACTCCGCGTTTGTACTGTCGCCAATTTGTGCGTTGGTGACATATGGCAGCACATCATTGATTCGTTCCTCGTTTGTATCGACCGCCATGACCTGATGCCCCAGCTGAGAAAGCTGTATTGCAATATGCCGTCCGAAGCGGCCTGTGCCAATCAATAGAATGTTTTTCATGTGAAAAGACTCCTTATCCAATCGTGATTTTTTCCTGCGGCAGCTTTGCATTCCCCACCTTTTTGCTGGAAAATGTCGCATAAATGAGGGTAAGACCGCCGACTCTGCCCAGATACATGAGCGTGATCAACACCATCTGCGATGGAATGTGCAGCTGCGGTGTAATACCAAGTGTCAATCCCACCGTCCCGACCGCCGATGCCGTTTCATACAGGCAGACAGACAGCGGAAGATTCTCATATGCGCTGATAAAGACAGCACCGCCAAAGAACAGCATCAAGTACATCGTCAGAATGGTCGCGGCGGTCTTGACGGCGCTGCAATCGACTCTGCGTCCGAAAAATCGGGCACTATCGCGCTGGCAGAAGGTTGCAGTGGCATTGGCAAGCAGAACCGCCAGTGTCGTTGTTTTCATACCGCCTGCTGTAGAACCTGGAGAACCGCCGATCAGCATCAAAAGGATTATTACGCCCTGTGATGCACCGGACATCGTGGAAAGATTTACCGTGTTGAAGCCCGCTGTCCTCGGCGTGACAGACTGAAAAAAGGATGCCAGCAGCCGGTTTCCGGCGGGAAGCGCGGAAAAGTCTGAAAAGAAGAAAAACATAGCAGGCAGAAAAATTAAAAAACCTGTCGTGACCAGAATCACCTTGCTCTGCATTCGGTAGCGATGAAACCGCCACTTGTTTTCAAAGATGTCATCCCACGTCAGAAATCCAATACCGCCGATCACGATCAGCAGCATAATCGTGATATTGATTACCGGGCTGTCCGCGTAGCCGGTAAGAGATGGATAGTGGTTGCTTTCTGTCCCAAGAATGTCAAACCCGGCGTTGCAAAAAGCGGATATGGAATGAAATACCGCCATCCAGATGCCGCGCCATCCATAGTCCCGGCAGAATACCGGCAGCACGGCAAGCGCTCCCAGCAGCTCAATCAGAAACGTCCCTCGCAGGATGAAGCGTGTCAGACGGACGATTCCGCCGACCTTTGGTGCTGAAATTGCATCCTGCATGGTGCTGCGCTGCATCAGAGAAATTTTTCGCCCGGACAACAACGCAAACGATGCTGCTACGGTTACGACACCAAGACCACCAATTTGGATCAGTGCCAGAATAACCGCCTGCCCAAAGGTTGACCAGTAGCAACCTGTATCCTGTACTACAAGCCCTGTCACGCAGACGGCAGAGGTCGCAGTAAACAGCGTTTCATTGAATGGAGTTACATTCTCTCCAGTCGTGGAGATCGGCAGCATCAGCAGTAGCGCTCCGAGTAGAATGACCCCGGCAAAACCCAAGGTGATAATTTGAAAAGACGAAAGACGGCGCTTTCGTCGAATAAGCTCTTCCGGCATAAAGGCAGCTCCTTATTTTTGTGATGGTCATATTATACAGCTGGAGATTTTAAGAGCGGATAAGGGAGATTTAACGATGTATTAAGATTGAATAAAGATGAGGAGATTGCTTGTGCAGATTGGGCAAGATGGTTTATTTCAATCGCTTTATTTGCGGAAGTGAGGTGCGAAGGTTGAGGGAGGAATTACGATGAAAACCCGGAAAAGTGCGCCGAGATATGAGTAGGATGCTGGAAAATATGTGTTTTTGGTTGTATACTGTGTATGTGAATAAAATCGGGGGAGTAACTATCAGAAAAGTTCGCTCGGAATCGTCTGGAAAAATTTCGGGTAAACGGAGAGGAGAAAGAGAGGGTAGAAGTTTATGAAACTGGGATTTATTGGAACGGGAATCATTACGACGTCCGTCGTGACTGGATTCTGCGAGAGCGGAATGGAGAATCTGCAGATCGTTGTATCGCCGAGAAATAAAGAACGGGCGCAGATGCTGCATGAGAAATACCCGGAGATCGTGTCGGTCGCGGCGGATAACCAGGAAGTTGTGGACCGGTCGGACTGGGTCTTTGCGGCGCTCCTTCCGAAGGCGGCGGAAGATATCTTAAAACCGCTTCATATCGGACCGGAGAAGAAGTTTATCAATCTGGTTGCAACGCTGAGCTTAAAGCGCATCGAGGAAATGTTTGGACCGAGAGAGATTCTGGCGGATGTTGTGCCTCTGACCTTCGCGGCGAACCGATTCGGACCGGTGGTGATTTACCCGGATATCCCGGAGGTAGTCGATCTGATGAGTCACGTCGGCAAGCCGGTTCCGGTCGATACGCCGAAGCAGATCGCGATCCTTAGGAGCACGACGGGCCTGATGAGCGCTTACTATATGCTTCTGACCGTCATTATCCAGTGGTGTGAGAGAAACGGGCTGGATGAGCCATCCGCACGGGCATACATCACCGAATTTACTGGGGCGCTGTCCCGCAAGGCAGCGACGTGGGACGGGGATCTGGAAGACCTTGCCAGAGAAATGACACCGGGAGGACTGAACTGGATGGCGCTGACGCATCTGGAGGAAAAGGATGCGTATACGCCTTGGACGGAGATTCTGGGGCCGATTTTGGAGAAGGTTATAAAAGAATAGAGTCGAGGTGGAAAAACTCGGGGCGCACATTTCTCACGCCCCGAGTTTTTCTTTTAATTAAAGTGTGAGTATTCTAAAAAAGTAGTTGCTTTTTTTAAGAAGGAATGATAGTATATAGAAAACACTTTAGTACGCTACCATGATAGCAAGATAAACAAAAGTGATGGGAGCTATAACGGCAGGATATAGACGAGCGGGTGATTGTCCGGCAGATTTTGTTGAGGCGGGGCGGTTGCGGCGGCAGTTGAGAGGAGATAGAGCATGAATTTAGAGATTCAGAGCCTTCGGAGGGCGGAGGCGGCGACGCTTCGCCTGAGAGGTCTTTATGAGAGCTATGGATACCGCAAGTACCGGATGGGGCGGTTTGAGGAATATAGTTTGTATGCAGCGAATAA
Organism: Clostridium sp. AF32-7AC; assembly: GCF_003477925.1. NCBI lineage: Bacteria > Bacillati > Bacillota > Clostridia > Eubacteriales > Clostridiaceae > Clostridium > Clostridium sp. AF32-7AC. The sequence continues at coordinate 74,705 of NZ_QUEG01000006.1, read as the reverse complement.
AAGTTTCCTGCTGGGGGAAAATGTGCCGACATTTACGGATCTGGACGGACGCCTGATGGCTCTCAAGCCGGACGTGACGTTGAGTATCGCGAAGAACACCAAGGCAGATAAAAATACGTGCGAGAAGGTCTATTATCTGGAGAGTGTGTACCGTGAGAGCAAGGAAAGCCACACTTACAAAGAGATCAGCCAGATGGGACTGGAGTGCATGGGCGGCGTGGATGACTGCGTGATCGCGGAGGTGCTGGCGCTGGCGCTCAAGAGTCTGGCGGATTTTGAGACGGACTATGTGCTCAAGATTTCCAACATGGATTTCGTGGTGGGACTGATGGAAGAGCTTCCGGTCAATGCCGATCAGAAAGATATCATTTTAGGGCTGATCCGGACGAAAAACCGCAGCGGGCTGGAAAAACTGTGCGCGGATCTGGCACTGCCGGAGGGCGATACAGAGAAATTGATGAAGGTTTCCGGGCTGTACGGAGAGTTTGGGCGTGTGCTGGCAGAGGCAGGTGTGATCGCGGATACACCGAAAATGAAGGAGGCGGTTGCACTTTTATCCCGTCTGTATGAGGTTCTGGAGGCGATGGGACTGGGCGGACAGCTTGACAAGGTGCGGCTGGACTTCTCGATGATCAATGACATTGAATATTATAACGGTATTATTTTCCAGGGATTCTTAGATGGTCTGGCACGCCAGGTGCTTTCCGGCGGCCAGTACGACGGCATGATGGCAAAATTAGGAAAGAAAGCCGATGCGATCGGATTTGCCATCTATTTAAAAGAGCTGGAGCGCCTGCCGGAAAAGAGCATCCGCTACGATGTCGATGCGCTGGTGCTCTATGAGCCGGATGTCGATGTAGTGCGCCTGTGCCAGGCGGTTGAAAGCCTGCGCCGTCAGGGACTGCGTGTGCGGGTGGAGAAAGCTGTGCCGGAGGATCTGCGTTACTGCTATCTGTACCGGTATGACGGACGTCTTTCCCTGGAAGAGGACCGGGAAACTGCCTTTCAGGAGAATGGAAAGGAGGGTGCGAGATGTTAAACATAGCACTGCCGAAGGGAAGACTGGGCGATCAGGTGTATGAGCTTCTGGCGTCGGTCGGATATGACTGCAAGAGTATTTACGACGAAAATAGAAAACTGGTGTTTGAGAACCCGCAGACGGGTGTCCGCTACCTGCTCGTAAAGCCGAGTGATGTGGCAATCTACGTCGAGCACCATGCGGCAGACGTCGGAATCGTTGGAAAAGACATTCTGATGGAGAGCAACCCGGATGTATACGAGCTTCTGGATCTGGGACTTGGAAAATGCCGGATGTGCGTGGCTGGAAAAGAGGATTACGTCGAGGACAAAGACCGACCGGTGCGCGTGGCAACGAAATTTACGAATATTGCGAAAGAGCATTACGCGAAGCTGGGACGCGATATTGATATTATCAAATTAAACGGAAGCATTGAGCTGGCGCCGATTCTGGGACTTTCGGACGTCATCGTGGATATTGTAGAGTCGGGCAGCACGATCCGTGAAAATCACCTGAAAGTGCTGGAAGAGTTCCTGCCGATCAGCGCCCGTTTCATCGCCAACAAGAGCAGCTTTGAGTTTAAAAACAAGCAGATCACCGAGATGGCGGAGAAGCTGAAGGGCGCGGTGGAAGCACACCAGAAGAAAAAGGAACAGAAAGAAAAAGAAGCAAAAGAGAAAGCGGAGAAAGAAACCGCAGCAGAAGATAAAAAGGAGGCGTAGGCAGATATGAGCCGTTTTTTGAGCAAAGCAAGCGAATCACTTCTTCCGTATACACCGGGTGAGCAGCCGCAGGGGCGGAAATTTATCAAGCTGAACACAAACGAATGCCCGTATCCGCCAAGCCCGAAGGTTGCGGAGGCGATTCTAGCGGGGTATGAGGAAAATTCTTCTAAAATTATGCCGCTGGAACTTGCAAATTTACGCCTTTATTCGGATCCGGAAGAGCGCGTCCTCATCGAGGCGATCGCCGACCACTACGGCGTGGGAACAAACCAGGTCATCGCGGGCAATGGTTCCGACGAGATTTTAGGTTTTGCATTCCGGGCATTCTGCGACCAGAACGCGCCGCTTCAGTTCGCGGATCTGACGTATGGCTTTTATCCGGCACTGTGCGGGCTCTATGGAATCCCGTTCAAGGTAGTTCCGCTGGAGGAAGATTTTACCTTAAATATCGAACCGTATAAAAATTGCGGAAATAATGTGATCATCGCCAATCCAAACGCCCCGACAGGCATGAACCTGCCGCTTTCTGCGATTGAGGAAGTAGCGGCGTCCAACCCGGACCGCGTTGTGATGGTGGATGAGGCGTATGTGGATTTCGGCGGCGAATCGTGTGTATCACTGCTTCCGAAATACGAAAATCTGGTGATTATCCAGACCTTTTCCAAATCCCGCAGCTTAGCCGGCGCGCGTGTCGGATTTGCGATCGCAAACCCGGAACTCATCGCGGATATGAACCGGATCAAATACAGTTTTAACCCGTACAACGTCAACCGCCTGTCGATTCTGGCTGGCGCGGCGGCGATGCGCGACTGGGACTACACGAAAGAATGTACCGGGCGCATCTGCAAAACGCGTGAAAAAACGACCGAGGCGCTCCGGGCACTTGGATTTACTGTACTGGATTCGAAGACCAACTTCATTTTTGCCAAGAGCGGCGATATGCCGGGAAAAGTCTATTTTGACGGACTGCGCGAGGCAGGAATCCTGGTAAGACGCTGGGACAGCGAGCGGATCAAAGATTACGTCCGCATTTCCATCGGATCCGAGGAAGAGATGGAAACGTTTGTTGAGGAGACGAAGAAGCTGGTGGAAGCGGCGAGAAGTGCAGTTGTAAGATAGGCTGGAATTCAATAGGTTCACGCATTTACTGTGGGAACCGTATGAAAATGCTGGCAGCATGGTTTTTGTAGATGGGGCAGCTGTGAATAAGAAAGGAAGGCTGGAAGAAATGTCAAGAGAACGCAAGATTTCATTAGAACGAAACACGGCAGAGACGAAAATCAGCCTGTCGATTGATTTAGATGGAACGGGAAAATATCAGGTCGATACGGGCTGCGGATTTTTAAACCATATGCTGGAGCTCTTTGCCAGACATGGACGGTTTGACCTCACATTGAAATGTGACGGAGATACGCAGGTCGATTACCATCATACGACAGAGGACATCGGAATCGCCATGGGACAGGCAATTTTAGAGGCGCTGGGTGATAAAAAGGGCATCCGCCGTTATGGCAGTTTCCTGCTTCCAATGGATGAAACACTGGTAATGACGGCGCTCGATTTAAGCGGACGTTCCTATCTGGTCATGGATGTGGAGATTCCGACCGAAAAAGTGGGCGATTTTGATACCGAGCTTGTAAAGGAATTTATGATTGCACTGTCCTCCAACAGCCGGATGACGCTGCATTTTAAAATGTTCCACGGCGAAAACAGCCACCATATCATCGAGGCGATGTTCAAGGGACTGGGACGCGCGCTCGGCGAGGCGGTGTCGATTGACGAGAGGTACCGGGACGAGATTCCATCGACAAAAGGGGTATTATGATCTAAGATAAAAGTAAGTATAACAAATCTATTTAATGGGTTTATAATGATTCAGCGGGTTCCTGCGTTGACTGCGGGAACATACATGAATTGATATAGGAGGCTGCAAATGATAACAATTATTGACTACGGCGTGGGAAACCTGTTTTCCCTCAGTTCCTCCCTCAGTTACCTGGGACTGGAAAATAAAGTCAGCCGCGATCCGGAAGATTTAAGAAAAGCGGATCACATCATTTTACCGGGCGTCGGTGCGTATGGTGATGCGATTGCGAAACTGCGCGGATCCGGAATGGCAGAGCCGCTGCTGGATGAAGCAAAAGCAGGCAAACCGATCATGGGAATCTGCCTCGGAATGCAGCTTCTTTTTGATAAAAGCTATGAATACGGCGAGCATCAGGGTCTGGGACTGATTCCGGGCGTGATGGCAGACTTAAAAGAAGACATTCCGGCAAACCTAAAAGTGCCGCACATGGGCTGGAACAGCCTGCATCTGACGGAAAAAGGAAAGAAGCATCCACTGTTTAAATACAGCAAAGAAGGCGATTACGTCTACTTTGTCCACAGCTTCTATGGAAAAGATTGTGATGAGAGTCTGCTGGCAACCTCGGAGTACGGCATTCCGGTCACGGCGTCCGCGGCAAATGAAAATGTCATGGGCTGCCAGTTCCATCCGGAGAAGAGCGGGGAAGTAGGACTGCGGATTCTGAAAGCGTTTTCGGAGATATAATTAATAGAAAAACAAGAAAGGTAACTGTTTTTTCAGGTTTGTAGATTGGATTTAAACAGTTATGGAGAGGAAACGGACATGGAGCTATTTCCGGCGATTGATTTGCGGGACGGCAAGGCGGTGCGCCTGGTGCAGGGCGATTATAACCAGATGACAGTATTCAGCGACCGACCGGAAGAGGTGGCGCTGGGATTCAAGGAGCAGGGCGCGAAAAACCTGCATGTGGTCGATCTGGACGGCGCGAAAGACGCGGCGCTGGCAAATTTTGACACGATAGAGAAGCTGATTAAGACAACGGGATTATTTGTAGAAGTCGGCGGCGGCATCCGCAACGAGGCATCCATCGACAAATACCTGTCGCTCGGAGCCGGACGCGTGATTCTCGGCACGGTGGCGGTCACAAATTATCCATTTGTCGAAGAAATGGTCCGCAAATACGGCGATAAAATTGCAGTCGGTGTGGACGCGAAGGACGGTTTTGTGGCGACTCACGGGTGGCTTGAGACGAGCGAGGTAAGAGGCGTTGACTTCTGCCGCCGCCTGCGCGATACGGGAGTGAAAACGGTCATTTACACCGATATTTCCCGCGATGGAAAGATGCAGGGAACGAACCTGGAGCTTTATAAAGAATTATCGCAGATTGAAGGGCTGGATATCGTGGCGTCCGGTGGAATCAGCAGCCTCAAGGAGATTGAGATCTTGAAAAATGAGGTGTATGGTGCGATTTTAGGAAAAGCGCTGTATCTGGGTGCGATTGATTTAAAGGAAGCACTGAAATATTCCGTTTAGGAGAAGCGCCGTATAAAAAGCGGCAAAAAAATCATTCGAACGATTCGAATGAATAATCAGAAAAAGAAATCAGGAGGGAACGGCATGATTTCAAAACGTATTATTCCGTGTCTGGATGTAAAGAACGGGCGTGTCGTGAAAGGCGTCAACTTCGAGGGAATCCAGGATGTGGCGGATCCGGTCGAGATGGCAGAATTTTACAACCAGAGTGGCGCGGATGAGCTGGTATTTTATGATATTACGGCAAGTGTAGAAGGAAGAAAAATCTTTACCGACATCCTGACTGAGGCGGCAAAACGGGTTTTCATTCCGCTGACGGTCGGCGGCGGCATCAGCACGCTGGATGATTTCGACCGCGTTTTAAAATGCGGCGCGGACAAGGTCAGCGTCAACAGCGGCGCGATCAAAAATCCGGAGCTTATTACCGAGGCGGCACACCGCTACGGCGATCAGTGTGTGGTGCTTTCGATGGATGTTAAACGTGTTGGAGACGAATACCACGTATTTAAGCAGGGCGGGCGTGTCGATACAGGCATTGATGCGCTGGAATGGGCAGAATCCGGCGTCAGACGCGGCGCAGGAGAGCTGGTGGTCAACAGTATCGATACGGACGGTGTGAAGCAGGGATTTGACATTCCGATGCTTTTGGAGATCGCGAAGCGTGTCGATGTGCCGATTATTGCATCGGGAGGCGCGGGAAAGAAAGAAGACTTTTTAGATCTCTTCCAGTATCCGCAGATCGACGCGGGACTGGCGGCGAGTATTTTCCACCGGAAGGAAGTAAATATTAAGGAACTCAAGCAGTATTTGGCGGAGAATGGGGTGGAGATGCGGTTGATCTAAATCGCATAGATTCCCAAAAAGTTAGAGGGCGGTGCTTTTTCGTGAGTAGGACGGAAAACGGGCGTCCAGAAACTTCCGAAAAACGCTTGCGCTCTTGCGCCTACGCAGCGGTGCTAAGTTCGAAAAGACCTCACTAAGCACCGGCGTATGCGATGTTTTCTACAGTTTTTGGGCACCTGTTTTCCTGAGGATCGCGGGAGTGGGCGTCGGCGCTGCGTTGGACGCGGGGAATGTATATAAAAAATTTTAGTGGTAAGGCAGGATGAGAGTATGAGTGAGAATATCAACGAGATTGCAGGCGTAGAGCCGTCGTTTAAGATGGATGAGTTAAAGTTTAATGAGAAAGGTCTGATTCCGGCGATTGTGCAGGATCATTATAGCAAAAAGGTTCTGATGATGGCCTGGATGAATAAGGAGAGTCTGGAGATCAGCCTTCGTGAGAAGAAAACCTGTTTTTACAGCCGCAGTCGTCAGGAACTCTGGAGAAAGGGTGAGACGAGCGGGAATGTGCAGCATATTTCCAGTATTTATGCGGACTGCGATAAGGACACCTTGATTGTCGAGGTAGTCAAGGAAGGTCCGGCGTGCCATACGGGCGCGGAGAGCTGCTTCTTTGATCCGGTTTACCAGAACGAGGAGATCACGCCGTTTTCCTATGAGGGACTTTACGACCTCATTATGGGACGTAAGACGAATCCGAAGGAAGGAAGCTACACCACCTACCTGTTCGACAAAGGTCTGGACAAAATTCTGAAAAAGGTCGGCGAGGAGTGTACCGAGGTTATCATCGCGGCAGCGAAGAAAGACAAGGACGAAACGATCTACGAGCTGGCAGACCTGTGTTACCATGCCATGGTTCTGATGGCAGACGCGGGCATCAGCGTAGAGGATGTGACGAAAGAGCTGGCGAAGCGGCATGTGGTGGATCATAAGGTGAAGCAGGAGTATATGCGGTAGAGCGGGCGAAATTAGAACGATTGAAATTGAAAAAGGTTAGAGGGAAAGCCATGCAGAGGTTCACAGATAGCTGCATGGTTTCCTTTTTTTATTATGAGAGTTTATAACTGTTCACAGGTAGGAATTTTCTGAACTGAAAATTCCGTACGATACAGTTCTGGTTGCAGACTTTGCTTAAGATGTGATATTCAGAAATTCTTACTTGAGTAAGAAAGAATAACCTTTGAGCGAAAGATGGAAGGATGGAAAGATTATGTCAAAAAGATGATGTTAGAACAATAAAATTACGAAAAATCCGTAAAAACATTGACATAAAAATCAAGAATTCGTATATTATATAAAAAGGAGGTACAAAAATATGTTGGTCCAATTTAAAATGAAAAATGTTCTTTCCTTTAAAGAAGAAACGATTTTTGATATGACAGCAATCAGCGCTTATAAGGAACATCCATCGAACCTGATTGATATAGATAAAAAAGAAAAATTTCTGCGGGTAGCGGCTATTTATGGTGCGAATGCCAGCGGAAAGTCCAATTTCGTGTGGGCCCTGAAGCTTTTTAGGCGAATTGTTTCCCAGTCGTTGAACAATGTTGATGATGAAACAGAGTCGGTACTCAAAAAATACAGCAGACCATTTTCTTTTGAAGAAAATAAGGGAAATTCAGAGTTTGAAATTGTACTGATTTTGGGGGATGAGGAGTATCAGTATGGTTTTGAGTATAATTCTGAGAAAATTGTGACGGAATGGCTGTACAGAAAGAACCTAAAGGCAAACCGAAAAGCGATGATTTTTGAGAGAGCGATGCAGGAAGTGAATCTTGGGGCTTCTGTCAGAAAAAAATGTGAGGCTTATAAAGAACAAATTCCGTCGGAGACACTTGTGTTATCCTTCTTTAATAAACTTAATTTAAAAACAGATATTTTTAAAACCGTATATTCAGGGATTATGGATATTTTAGTTTTTACATCGGATGATTGTGAAAATACGAACTTCCTGGATGCCATCCTGCCTAGAATTATTGATAACGAAAAAGAAAAATTATTGGAGTTTCTCGCTGCAATTGATATTGGAATAAAGGATATTACGTATAAGAAAAAAGAAAAAGAAACGCTATTTTTTACATTTCATAAGGGAGAAGATGGGGAATTATATCCTTTAAATTTATACGATGAGTCAGAAGGTACAATCAAAAGTATCATGCTTTATATTCATGCTCATATGGCGATTATCAGCAATTATGTACTGGTGATGGATGAATTAAATGTAAAATTACATCCACTGCTGTTGAAATTTTTTATCGACTTATTCTATAATAACGACTCAATGGCTCAGTTGATTTATACCACACATGATACGACATTAATGGATAAGAAATTCTTTCGAAGAGATCAGATTTGGTTTGTACAAAAAGATGAGCTGGGACACTCGGAGTTGTGTGCGCTTTCGGATTTTAAGGTACGTTCCGATGCGTCATTTGAAAAGGATTATCTGGCGGGGGTATATGGAGGAATTCCATTTCTTAAGGAGTTTTCTTTGAAAGAAGGTGAGTAGGTGTGGGAACGGATGATTTATTTAAGAAACGCAGGGCAGAGCGACAAAAGAGAAAGCATGAATTTAAATCGGTTAATACAAATTCGTTTTTAATTGTTACAGAAGGTGAAAAAACAGAGCCACTTTATTTTAAAGGCTTGCAAAAGAAAATTAACGAAAAAGTAAATGGTCGAATTGATATCGTCGAAAGTCCGGTTATAGATATATTCGGACAAGGGTGCAGCACCAGTCGGTTGATAGAAGCAACTGAAGAGATAGTAAAAGATTCAAAGGTGTTTTATCAGAATATATGGGTGGTTTTTGATAAAGACGATTTTAAAGATTTTGATGAGGCAATCCGGCTGGGAAAAGAAAAGGGATATAAAATTGCTTGGAGCAATCAGTCATTCGAATATTGGCTTTATTTACATTTCAATTATGCGGATACTGCGCTTCATAGGGATGATTGGTGTGAAAAACTCAATGAGATATTCAAGCAATATAATTTGGGGGATGGAACCTACCATAAAAATTGTGAAGAGATTTTCGATTTAGTAAATCAATATGACGGCGTCAATATAGCGATCAAAAATGCTAAGAGACGTATGGATGGATTTCGTGAGGGGAAAGATGTGCCATCAGAGTATGATCCGGGGACGACGGTGTATAAGGTGGTTGAGGAGTTGATGGGGTATTTGGAGGAGTGAGGGACAAGCTGTGTGCCGACTGTGTGATAGCAATTGCATTGCGTTGTATGACGAAATAAACACGATATGAGGGTGATTTCCTTGTGTTTTCTGTATGGAAATGTTACAATCAAAACGGAGAGCATTTCATTTTACAGTTACAAGGGGGAGTTATTATGAAACGTTTTAAAAAGTTTGGAACCGCGCTTTTATCCTGCATGATGCTGACGGCATCGTTCGCGACTGTCTCAAACATGACGATGATTACAGTTGAGGCGCATCCGGGACGGACGGATGCACAGGGCGGACATCATGACTACAAGAATAAGAGCGGTCTGGGAAGTTATCATTATCATTGTGGCGACCATGAGGCACATCTTCATCCAAATGGAGTCTGCCCGTATAAGAATGGGGCGGTTTCGAATGAAAATACGTCCGGTCAGACACAGACGCAGACTCAGACACAGTCCGCAGGTAATCAGAATCAGGTAACGGAACAGATGAACACGTATCAGCCGGTGTTTGATGCAAATTATTATTATATGAATAATCCAGATTTGCAGTCGGTCGTTGGCTCTGATTCGCAGAAGTTATTTGAGCATTTCTATACATGTGGTATGGCAGAAGGACGTAGGGCATCGGAGAACTTCGATGTTAGTGTGTATAAGGCAAATAACCCGGATCTGGTGGCAGTGTTTGGAGATGATTTGAAGGCTTATTATACACATTATGTGCAGAGTGGGCAGTTGGAGAATCGGGTTTGTAAATAAAAATAGGTGATGGAAGAGAAAACCATGTATTAGTCTCACAAAGACAATTGCATGGTTTTTCTCGCCTCATCCTTCTAAATCAACTCCCGCAAGAAAAAAGCAATCTGCGATCCCCGATTTACCATATACTCCAGCACCGTCTGAGTCTTCATAGCCAGTTCCACATCGTTCCTGAAATCCATGCGATGGCGTGATACAAAAAGACCGACGTACTCTTCCATATAATACAAGGTTTGCTGATAAAGCGGTAACTGGCAGTCAGGATCGCGCGTGACCAGTTTATACATCCAGTCGATCCCGTTTTCAAGATAAGGTTCCCGCCCAACGGTATAGAGCAGCCGGGAAATCGCGTAGAACAGGGCTTTGAGACTTCCTGATTTGTCGATAAAATCGTCAAAGAAAGCCGCGTTTCCTTCTGGAAGGAAGGCGCATCGGTGAACATCGGATCTCCAGGGAGAATTGCCAAATAAATAGCTGATAATCACCTTGTCCAGTCCATAAGGATGGCGGTCATCAAAAGAACCCTGTGGTTTGCTGCTTAATGCAAGAAGGTAAGGTTTCAGTAATTCCCATACATTCCAGAAAGCATCTGTTTTCCCGTTGATATCCTGTATCCGGATGAGCTCGGTGAGCAGATATCCTGAGTTATCATTTCGAGTCAAATCTGCATATTGGAAAAATGCATCGATCAGACCTGCTTGTTCTGCCTGTTCACAATGAAGCAGAACATCTGCCAGCCAGGAAACATAGTTTATTGTATATCCAGAAAGTTCCCTGCGTTCGGCGCGTAAATCCCTGTTATCTGTAAAAACAAGTTCCATGACAAGAGCTTTCGTTGCGTCCGCGAATTTAAATGCCTCTGCTGCTTGGGGAGAGACCAAGGAAAGAAGCGTGAAAATCGTCATATTCTGGAGCTTGGAAAAATCAAAGTCGGTTATATCAACTGAGTCTTTCGCAAGCGCACGGGCAATCACATCCTCATTCCGCTTGAAAAAGTCATCGCTGGAAAATGACTCATTTTTCAAAAGCGCGTCTTCATAAGAATCGGCGAGGAGTGAAAACAGATACAGGAAATGCCACGCAGCATTCTGGCTGTGCGCCCAGATGGTTGACGCGATTCCGTTCACGATACGGCTGTTGTAACTCCGGTCATTCAGTGCCAGTTTAAGAAGCAGGTACAGAGGATTTCCGTCATTTGCAGTTTTTATATTATCTTCATTGCTTAAAAGAACCAGTCCAACGGCAACCGCATCGATCCCATTGCCAGCCTGAACAATTTCAAAGTGAGAAGCGTGTGCAAATAAATCGCCAATAGAGAAAATGATACTTTCGCATAATGTCTGATCTTCATGTGACAATGTTTCCTTAAAATCCCGAAGTAAAACAGCACTGGTGTAAGATGCGATCGCGGTAAAGCGGTGCACGATCACAGATATATCGTCGGAAGAGAGTTCCTCATTGCGAACTTCAGCGTCAATATATGCCCAGATTTCGTTCAGCTCTGAGCAAATGGTGCGGACATTCTCATACTTTTTATATTTCCGGAATTTAACATCATGGTGGAATTTATAATCGCTCCATAACTGTAAATCCATATATTTCAGATGAGGTTCATAGGCGACAACGCTCTTCTGGCTTAATGCTTTCATGTCTTCTGTAAAATCAGGGAGAACCGTACAGAGTGTCTGCCCGTGCTCATTTTCCCGAACATCAACAATTTCCTGATAACGCCGTAAATCCATCCGGTAATAGGCAAATTTGTCATTGGATGACCAGGTATCGATATCGGCAGCCGCTCGGTCAATCGCCTGATACAGCGTTTGCTTCCGCAAGTCGAGGGCTTCTTTTGATAGACCGCTGGCGTTGGTTTGATACGATAAAATAACCTCTTCCAGCCGCTTTTTTCTGAAGGAAAGGCGGTTACTCTCCAGCCGTTCTTTTTCAAGAAGATCTTTTCCCGACAGCAAAAAGGAAGCGGAGGATTCGGCGGTGAATCGATGTGAATCCAGATGAAACAGCTCTTTTGTGCGAAGAAGCTTGCAGACAATCTCAAATAGTTTATCTGGATGAGCTTCTGCGGCGCTGACGATCACGGAAGTCAACATAACATTGCGGGACTTTTGCAGGATATAGCGGCAATAATTAACAACAATATGAGTTTCTGAATGCTCGATAACCATAAGAAGCCATTTTTCAAACCCCATCAAGAGACTAATCAGAAGATTTGGACCAACCGAAGTTCCGCGGTACATTTTCCAGAGTCGGTCAGATGCAATTTGTTCTACAGGTATATCGTTTACATAAATAGTAATGTTTGTACATTCCCCATAATCCTCATTTAAAGATGAATGTGCGTAGGAATTACCAGCTTGATTGCAAAAATCAATTAACCAATCGGTTACAAGATTTTGTTCGGCTTGCAGTAATGGGATAATTGGTGTTGCATAAGCGCTTGCGGTTTGATACCAAAAGTCCAGATGAGGATTTAAACCGAAATCTTCTTCAACATCAGGATGGGCGTAATGGGTACGAAGAGTCATATTGGAGCGAACCCACAATTTTGCCATCAGATGAAGCGTGATTTCAGGCATTGCAGCTGGAACCATTCCATAATGATAAATATCCGATACAGCACATTTTGCCAGGTCCGTATACATACGGGGAAGAGGAGGATGATTTTCATCGCCTTTTTTTTCATCTATTACCATTTGAAAAAGGGATTTTAAGGGTTCCTGAATCATCCATGCAGAATTTACCAATACATCCTGCAGCTTTTCTGCCTGCCCTTTTTCAAAGGTATACCGCAGATCCTTGTCATTGGCTATTTTTTGAAACAAAAATACTCCGATTTCTCCCGCCATGCGGGTATTTTCTGATTTGGCATGATCCAGGTGTTTGGTCCAGGAATCCAGTACCTCAATGATGGTGGAAATCAGACGTTCATCCCAGAGGATTGTCTCTTTCTGCTCTAACAAAAAAGCAAACAAAGCCTGCCAGGCATAGCCGGACGGCTTGGAAAGGCGAAACGGAATCAGATTTCCAGTACTCCAGTATTGTTCCCAGTTTTCTGCGGCGCGGCAGCAGGTGTTGATTAAAATGGCAAGTTTTCGTAACAGCTCATAGTTGTTTGCAGCCATCTTTTGTGTCAGCTTTTGATAAACTTCTTTTAAAGATTCCGTGCTGATAACCGTTAAGAGAATCTCATCTTTCCATATCCGCTCTACCTGTTCGCAGTCGAGAAGGTGGAAAATAAGCTCCTGATGGGTTGGAACAGCGGCAAAATCAGCCAGCCATCCGCGAAATAGCTTTCGGATGCGGAGAGAAGGGTGGAAATCGGCAAAAAACTGCTCATTCAGGGTATCATGCCGGTAGCGTTCAGTAAAAATATGACCGACAACCAACTCTTCAAATACATCATGGCTGTGCAAATATCTTCTGGCATCGTCGCTCTGGAACAGCACACCACTTTTCTCCAGCTCAGAAAGTGCCTCGGAATCATCCTCTGCGAGAATCTCATAATAATAAATCTCATTTTGAAGCATTTTCGTGGTCAAAGAAATAAGAGCCGTTTCCCTTCTGGTTGGCAGATTGTCTTTCCGCTTCCGGTTGTTACGGATGATATCATTCCAGATCTTTTCCTCGAATGCCTCACGGTTCAAAGAACGCATCGATTCATCCTCGAGGTTTCCCAGAGCCAGATATAAGCCCAGATAGAAAGGCGCACAGAGCAGATCTAGCAGCCGCTTGTCCTGTGGCAGCTGAAAACCATAGGTATGGGATAAAGTGGACAGTTTATCAGAGTCAACCGGTTCGACATGATAGGTCTGAACCTTGCTGCCGTGTAATAGGGAGTTTTGAAAAGAATCCCGGTACGCGGTTCGGAGTGTCAGAATGATTTTCCATCCAGCCGCCATAAAGCGGTTCAGGATATCCTCAAACGTTTCCTGATATTCACAAATAAAAAACTTTTCGGCTGCATCGATATAGAGCACACGGGTGTCAGCCATTTTGTATACATCGATCACTTCATCCAAATTTAATTCGCCATAAGGGGTTAAAAAATTTAGGATATCATTCACATCCAGATCGGTACTTTTAAAAGCGAGGAATGCGCAGTCATTTGTAAGTCCATCCGTAAGTTGTTTTACCAGAGCCGATTTTCCGGAACCGGCAGCTCCGTCAATGAGCAAAATGACCGCATCAGAATTTAGAAACGAGTTAAGGTCTAGTTGGATATGTTCCAGAGTAATATCGTTTTCTCTATATCTTACGCTGGTGTGAATGTGATCAAATATCTCTCTTTTATGTTTTACAAGATTTTCACAGCAGGTCTGTACGGCAGAGTCCACCTGAAAAAACACATTGCGGCAAATGGTAAGCTGCTTATCCTGCATCAGCTGCGCTTCCAGATTGCTGGGAACCCGCCAGACAAGTTCAATGCCAAGCTCTTCAGCGACCGCTTCCACCTTTTTCTGATAGGAGGGCATGATATCGTCCGTTTTAGAACTGGGAGAAAACTCACGGCTGATATAAAAATAAAGCGTTGTAATACCTGGATATCTCTGTACGGCTCCCTTGACAGCACCGATCAGTTCCTGTTCTTTGGAAGACATGGTAACACTGTCCGCATAGTATTTCGACTGGAAGCCAATATAGCGATCGCCCACATGAATGGGATTTGTTTCAATATGGGGCTGGTTGAAGTAGCGGAAAATACCGTAGGGCTGCTGGAATTCATGGCAGAAGAGATAGTAGGTGAGGGATTCGAAGGCGTGTTGGGGATTGGTGGAGTATTTATAGTTAAATGCGTTCCAGTTGACGGATGTTTGTGGGATCAGGGGTGAGAGCCTCCTTTGGGTGGTGTGATAAGGGTATTGTAGCATAGGGAGAGGGGGAGAGGAAGGGGAATGGTTGAATCAATAATAGAGAACGGTGTTTTGTCTTTGGATGAAGCACCGATTGCTTTGCCTTCTTTCAAATTTTTACGGTTACTGACAAAGGCAAGGAATTCTTCATGAGGAAAAATGAATTTCTATGTTGCTGATATATGCTGTTTATTGTATTGTAGAATTGTAGTATTACAGAGAATAAGTATAGTCAATATTAGCGGCCGTAAATAATAATTATACGGGAATCCACGAGGTGCCTGACAGCTAAATTTGAATAGTATGCAGATTGAATTAAGAATGGAAAGACATGGAGAAGGAACGGCTTATGAGTGAATGGAATAGAATGCGTAAACAAAATAGGAACCTTGAGAGTATGATATTGATAATCATAGCAGCCTGTTTTTTGTTGGGTGGATGGTGTGACTGGAATGCGCTTGTAAAAGAAAAAGCCTGGATTTTTATAAATGATATAGATGCATTTTCGTTAACTATATTACAGATACAGGCATCTACGGCAACCTTGATAATTGCAATAATTGCATTAATAACAGGAAATATTTCTGATTCGTATATGGGAGTATCCGTAAGTGATTTTTATTTAAACATAAAACCGTGGAAATTGAAGCAAAAAATGCTTATTTTCATTCTGCTTGGATTTGAATTGATAGGAGCACTTTTTCATGTGCTCAAACTGTATAACTGTGTATTTGGCGTCTTTGTGGCTACGTTAGCAGTAATATTATTATCTATACTAGAAATGTACTCTGCCTTTGAGGGAAGAAATAAACAGAATCAGGATATAGAAGCATATATCAACTATGTGTTGGATAGCGATACAAAGATAGATTGTAAATTAGATGTATATCAAAAGTTTGTTCTTGATTGGAAGAGGGAGTTAGATTCCCAGGATAAACAAAGTTATGAAAAGTATTATGAAATCTTTAAAAGATGCATGTTGGTTTTGTGGGACTGTGGAATGGATAAATGCATGTCAGCAATAGAGCAGCAGTCTTATAATATGGCATATAGTCTTCTGGGGTCAGAGAAGGTGCTTGTTAAAGAAAGAGGAATTGAGTTTATACAAGATGTGTATGATATACTTTGGGGATGTATTTATAAATGTAACGTAAAGAATCAAGGCTTTTCGGGAAAATATAGAAAAGAATTCTCGCTATTTTCACAAATAGGTGCCGATTTAATGCAAAATATGGATGAGCTGAGCATTGAAAGTCTTGAAAGAAGAATGATGTTCGGTCATTTTACAGATACAGTACAAAGAGTTGCACTATGGCTTGGGAATAAAGAAGAGAATAAGGATTGTGAGAATGAAACCAAGAACAAGCGGTTAGAATATAAGTTTTCTAGTGAGATTATAGAGTTGAATTCCTTTGCCAGATATGTGGGATATTATTTGGGGAAGCAGCAAAACAAAAATAATACTGTGAATTATCGTTTGTGGTCGGTGGATTTAAAATACAGGAATCTTTTTTCTGCATATAACATTCCAGAAGAACGACAGGAGATTTACTTAAAATCAAAGCTTTCGATATATTTTGGATATTGTTATGGAATGCTGGTGAATGGACAGGAGGAGGTTGTAAAACAAGGTTTATATCTTCAGGGGATGAAACAAGTTCTTACGTCGAATAAATACCAGTTTCTGCTTTATCTGACGGTACATTGCTATGTATATTACTTGGCAGTACGAGAAAATGATGATTGTGTTACGGAAAAAATCAGACATTCAGCAAGGAATATTTGGGAAGATCCGAAGATAAAAGATGCATTCCTAGACTATTTGAATATTCTTGCTGAAAATTCACAATGGATAAACTTGGATATATTAAGACAAATGGAAAATGTAATGAACGGGTACGAGTTATTTTCCCAAAATGGAACGAGTAAAGTGATGATGATTGAATCTGTGATATCAGAGTTTTATATATTTTTTGTGGTGTTTATGTCTTGTGAATTTAACTTGCCGGAATTATTGGAAAGAAATGTTGATGAAAGCAGAATGATTTGGTATGTTTCTAAAGCGAATGAAAAAACGACGAAGGAAATGTTTACTGAACTATTTAAAATGATTTATATGGAAAACAAGGTGGATGAACAGATAGAAGCAGAGGTCAATTTGATGTATGATAGCTTTGAAAAGGCGGTTAAGAAAAAGCATAAAGAAAGACGTCTTAGATCAGCAATGGAATCACAAGCAAATTATGAGACTAATGAAGAGGAAATTGGTAAAAAAATACAAAGGGATATTGCTCATAGGCTCAGAGAGAGGTTCGCTCCTATTCTGGTAGAAAATGATGATACGGATGATGTGATAATAATAGATTTATTGAATATATCTGATTATACTGATTTGGTAGGGCAAAGGAGTATTGCTGGATATTACTTTGATATAGATGGAGCGTTTTTGCGTGGTATTGAAAGGTTTTTGTTAAACAAAAAGGCTTTAGAAACAAAGAACAGGTTCAAGGACTTTGAAAATGATAAGGAATTCATGGAATACTTGTCTGCTAATAACCAATATTTGCTTTTTGGCTCGCAGCTTATCTTAAAGAATAGTAACTATAAAAACAGAGCTGAGTTTAACGAGTTTTTGGACAAATGTAAAACAATATATACAGTTGGCGAGTTAAATGGAATTGCGTTGAAAGAAGATTCGATACAGGTATGCTTACATGAGGTGAAAGTTTCTATTTGTTCGCCAAGTATAGAGGAAGAGAATGTAAATTATAATGAGCAAACTGGAAAATACTATTATTCCATTATAAATGGATTGCCGGTTGAATTTGAAAAGGATGAACTGATAGAATTCCTTTATAATGAACGTAAGGTCATCAAAGTGACGGCAAAAGTATCCATACAAGTAAATGAGATACCGGTCGGGACAGTTTTTACTGGGCGGAGTGTTCACGAATGATACCACCTCATATCGCCACATTCCTGCCCAGAAACTTCTATTGAATCCTCCCACAAACCGTAGTATAATAAACTCGATATTTCATGGGCACAGATCCCTTAAAATCGGGGATTGTCCGCCCAGAATGTCAAATACAATACCAAAAGCACGTGGAGTAAGCTGCCTGTGATCAATGTCATGGTCAGATGAAAGATGGAACATAGGATGGATCGAGATCGAATCCGGGCAGCCAGAAGGCGGCTCCGGGATGGCGAAGCATACCCATTGTGCACCTGAAAGCAGAGAAAATGCAAAGGAGAGTGCGATATGTGGTATGTGATCCAGACACAGACAGGCAGGGAACAGGAGCTGACAGAATGTATCGAACGCGTTTTGAAAGGAAATGGATACCGAGCCTGTTTTGTGATCGAGCAGGAATGCGTCTGGCGCAATGCCGGGGAGTTTCTGGCTTACCAGAAACCGCTCTTTCCATCCTATGTCATCGTGGACACCGATACGCCGGAGGAATTCTTTCTGGCGTTAAAGCGGGTCCCGAAGCTTTCCAAACTCCTGCGGACGGACTGTGAATTCTGGTCGATTCGGGAAGAAGAGAAGAAACTGCTCTGCCAGATGATGGAGTTGGATGAATGTCTTGTCCGCCGCTCCTTTGTCACCCTCGACGAAGACGGCAACATCCTAACTGCCCAGGGACCATTATCCTTCTTTCTGGAAAAGATTGTACGCAAGCGCATCCGCAAGCGGATCGTGACGGTGGAGATCGAGCTTCTGGGAGAAAAGCGCAGGATAGAACTGGGGATCCGTCTGCCGGAAGATAAGTAAAAGAAAGGAACCAAAACACAAAAGCATGAATCAATTTGAGCAATACAAGCGCCTGATCAAGCTGGGATTTGCCCTGATATTGGTTGCGCTTCTGACAGGACTCTATGGCGTCATCTGGATCAATTGGTACAACAAGATTATCTGGGCGCCGTTCTTCCGCAGGGGTAACTGGATGATGATATTCATCTATGGACTCCTGCTTATTTTCTTTATGCAGCTGTACGGCGGATTTAAGATAGCGCTCCTGAAACGGGGCAATCTGATCTACTCGCAGATACTGGCGGTGGTAGTCACCAATATCATTACGTATTTCCAGATCAGCGTGCAGGATAAGAAATTCACGGCACCGGCGCCACTGGTGGTCAATCTGATAGGGGCGGTTGTCATCATCCTCGCGTGGACGATGACATTTCTCTGGCTGTACCGGGGCATGTTCCCGCCGAGAGAGCTGCTGCTGATCTCCGGCGATCACTCGGATTATCATTTGATTGAAAAAATGAATGCGCGGGAAGATAAATACATAATCAGCCAGATTGTCAGCTACCACGAAGGACCGGAACGCATCAAAGCGGAGATCGCCAAATACGACAGTGTGATTGTCGGAGATATACCGGCGCATGAGCGAAACTATATCATCAAATATTGTTTCGGCCAGAATATCCGGACATACAGCGTCCCGAAAATATCGGACATTCTGCTTCGCAGTTCGGTGGAACTAAATCTGTTTGATTCGCCGCTGCTTTTATCGCGGAATAATCAGGGACTGCAGATTGAGCAGGAAATTATGAAACGGATCATCGACATCGTCGGATCACTCATCGGAATCGTTATCACGATTCCGATTTTTTTGATTGTAGGAATCTGTATTAAGATGACCGACGGCGGTCCGGTGATTTACCAGCAGACGCGCCTTACAAAAAACGGAAAGAAATTCCAGATATATAAATTTCGTACCATGGTGCAGAACGCGGAAGCAGATGGAAAGGCACGGCTGGCAAGCGAGGACGATCCGAGAATCCTGCCGATTGGCCGGATACTGCGGGCAACCCGTCTGGATGAGCTGCCGCAGATCTACAATATCTTAAAAGGTGATATGTCCATCGTAGGTCCGCGCCCGGAACGTCCGGAGCTGGCGGCCGAATTGGAAAAAGAGATACCGGAATTTTCCTTCCGTCTGCAAGTCAAAGCCGGTCTGACCGGCTACGCGCAGGTGTATGGAAAATATAACACGACCCCTTATGACAAGCTGAAACTGGACTTGACGTATATACGCAACTATTCAGTGCTGGAAGATCTGAAGCTGATTATCATGACGCCGAAGATTATGCTGATGAAGGAAAGTACGGAAGGAGTCAAAGAAGAACAGCAATAACGGAATAAAAAGCTATAAACAGGAAATAAGACATGGAAAAACAACCAGATATACGCATTTTTATTGCCTGCCATAAGCCGACCTATGTACCGGAAAATCCAATTTTTTATCCGGTACAGGTGGGAACGGCGTTGACGGAAAAACGTCTGGAACATATGGCATATCGAGATAATGAGGGCGATAATATATCCGGGAAAAATCCGGATTACTGTGAATTGACGGCACAGTATTGGGCTTGGAAAAATATAGACTGCGACTATTATGGATTCTTTCATTACCGCCGCTATCTGACGTTTCACAGGGTCTGCCCCGTGATGGCGAGTGGACGAATCCTTGGAAAACGCCAGCATCCGTATATAGAGCTGGATTCCGTCTGGGACGATCTGACACCATATTGGATGGAAGCCGAGTGGATGGTACAACAGATCGCGAAATACGATCTTTTGACCGTTTACCGGGAGCGGATCAATACGACGGTATACCGCCAGTACTGCCAGTATCATGAAGCAGAAGAACTGAATCATATGCTGGAGATTGTAAACCGGGTTTACCCGGAATATACAGATTCGGCAAAGGCATATATGAGTTCCAAAGATATCTATTATATGAATATGTATATCATGAAAAAAGAGCTGTTCCATACCTATATGGAATGGCTTTTTACACTTTTAGATACATTCGAGCAGGAGAGAAAAGAGATAAACAAACCGCAGGAACCAAGGCTGTATGGCTATCTTGCGGAGCGGTTGTTTGGTATCTTTTACTTTTACCAGAGGAAGAAAGGCATACAATGTGCCGAGCTTCCTTATCTTAAATTCTATCATACTGAACCGGGAAAGGAGGAAGAAGTATCGAATATACGGGAGTTTCGTTTAAAACCGACCAACTTAAAAATTAAAATAGATATGCGTAAGTTAAACCGTCTGTTTCCGGCAGGAAGTTTCCGGCGGGTATTGCTGCGCGGCTTTTTTTTGAAATAAAAGCAAAATCGAAGAAAGAGGAAAAGATATGAATTTGTTTTTAAAACGACTGGGCGGATTTTATAAGTACCGTTTCCTGATGCAGCAGCTTGTAACAAAAGATATTAAGCTGAAATACCGGAGAAGTTTTCTGGGATACCTGTGGAGTATCCTGAATCCTCTGATGGTTATGGTTATCATGGTAATCGTATTTTCCAATATGTTCCGGTCTGATATTGTCAATTTTCCGGTATACCTGATTATCGGACAGACGCTTTATAACTTTATGAGTGAATCAACCACACAGGCGATCTTCTCCATTATCGGAAATGCGTCATTGCTGAAAAAAACCTACGTGCCGAAATATGTATTTACCGTATCTAAAATTACAAGTTCCTTTGTAAATATGGTATTTGCACTGGGGGCGCTAGTGATCGTATTTGTGGTATGCCGGGTCGTTCCGAATGTTTTTTATCTATTTATTCCGGTAATTCTTCTGCAGGAATATCTGTTCTGCCTGGGACTGGGAATGCTCTTGGCGCAGGGGTGTGTATTCTTCCGCGATATACAGCATATTTATAACGCAGTATTGACCGCATGGATGTATCTGACTCCATTATTTTATCCGATTACCCTGCTTCCGGAGGCGCTGCGGAAACTGGTTATGATGTTAAATCCGATGTATTTCTATATCACGCAGTTCCGTCAGATCGTGCTGGAATGTCGGATGCCGGATCCGTACCTGATTCTGGCTGGATTTGTGGCAGCCGGAGTGGCACTTCTGATTGGAGTGTGGGCATTTTTAAAGACGCAGGATAAATTTATCTTATATATCTAGGAGGCAGAAATGGCATCGGACAAAGACACAATCATAAAAGTAACAAATGCGGCGGTCCGTTTCAATATGGCTTCCGAGCGCATTGATAATTTAAAAGAATATTTTGTAAAACTGATCAAACGCGAGCTGATGTTCCAGGAATTTATGGCTCTGAAAGATATCAATTTTGAGGTAAAACGCGGCGAAGCGTGGGGCCTCATCGGAACGAATGGTTCTGGTAAATCGACACTTTTAAAGCTGATCTGCGGTATTCTGAAACCGTACCGCGG
The DNA here is from genome assembly GCF_003477925.1 of Clostridium sp. AF32-7AC. Classification (NCBI taxonomy): domain Bacteria; kingdom Bacillati; phylum Bacillota; class Clostridia; order Eubacteriales; family Clostridiaceae; genus Clostridium; species Clostridium sp. AF32-7AC. Next base: position 52,757 of record NZ_QUEG01000006.1, on the reverse strand, counting down.
CACGGTAGAAGTGAGAGGAAGCATTGCACCACTGATCGAGCTGGGTGCCGGATTCGACGGGGAACTGACGGCGACGGAAAACATTTATTTAAATGGCGCCGTTCTCGGTTACAGCAAGGAATTTATGGATGCGCATTATGATGAGATCGTCGAATTTGCAGAACTCAAAGATTTCATGAATATGCCGATCAAGAACTATTCATCCGGTATGGCGGCGAGACTGGGATTTGCGATCGCGACGATCGTGCAGCCGGAGATCCTGATCGTCGATGAGGTGTTGGCTGTCGGAGATGCGGCATTCCAGGAAAAATGCCAGGAGCGCATGCACCATATGCTGGAAAATGGAACGACACTTCTCTTTGTCTCCCATACGATGGCAACCGTGCGGCAGCTTTGCGATCATGCAATCTGGCTGAACAAGGGAAATGTGGTTATGCAGGGCGAGGCAGAGGGCGTCTGCGATGCTTATATGGAAAGCCTGAATCTGCCGGAAAACGCATAAAAATCCCGCAAAATGCTGTAGATGAAAGGAATGTAATATACATGGAAAAACAAGCAGGACAGAACCCGGATATCCGGATCTACGTGGTCTGTCACAAACCGGCCTATGTGCCGGAAAACCCATATTTATACCCGATTCAGGTAGGAACGGCACTCTCTGGAAAAAAACTTCTGGGAATGCTGCATGACGATGAGGGAGACAATATCTCCGATCGAAACAAAACCTACTGTGAACTGACGGCCCAGTATTGGGCCTGGAAAAATGAAGAGGCGGATTACTATGGATTTTTCCATTATCGCCGCTATCTGGCATTTGATCCGTCTCTGAACAAAGATGATGGATGGGGGAATATTGCCTATGACCGCATCTCAGAAGAAGCAATCGAGGAAATGAAACTTCAGCCGGAGATTATGCGCGATCTGATCACAAAATATGACGTGCTCAGCGTCCGCGGACGCCGGTATCCGCGCATTAAGACAGAAGGAAAAACGATGGATGTGTACCATGAATATGGCATGGTTCCTTTCCAGCACCGGAAAGATCTGGATATTACCCTGCAGATTTTGAAAGAAAAATATCCGGCGTTTGCACAGACAGCAGATTCGTATATGCAGTCCGAAACCGCCCATGAGTGCAATATGTTCATCATGAAAAAAGAGATCTATAAAAATTACTGTGCATGGCTCTTTGACATCCTTTTTGAGGCAGAAAAGCGGATCGACAGTACCTGGTACAGCGTGGAAGAATACCGGGTGATGGGATATCTGGCAGAACGCCTCTGCGGCATCTACTATGAATGGCTGAAAACCCAGCCGGGAATCCGGGCGGGAGAACTGCCGAAAACCCTGTTCAAAGAGACAGCGCCGAAAGCGGTTCTGGAGCCGGTTTATCCAGCAGGCGTGCCGATCGTACTGTCTGCCAACGATAAATTTTCACCGTATCTTGACATCATGATCCGCTCGGTGATCGCGAATGCCTCACCGGAGAGAGAGTATGACATCATTATTCTGTACAACGACATTTCTGAGAAAAATCAGCATCTGATTTCCATGGCAGCCAGGGACAAACAGAATATATCGATTCGTTTCATCCGAGTATGTGAATACTTCGATGCGGGCAAATTATTTGTCGATCAGCACTTGTCCGTAGAGACATATTACCGCCTGATCATCCCGGAGATCATGCCAAATTACCATAAGATCCTCTATCTGGACTGTGACATGGTGGCCGATCATGATGTGGCAGAATTGTATGATTTTGACTTGAACGGAGCCGTGATTGGAGCGGCTAAAGATATCGATGTAGCAGGTCAGCTGAACCTGAATCAGAACAACTGGCAGACCTATGCAACCGAGACATTGGGACTGGACAGTCCGTATGACTATTTCCAGGCGGGCGTCCTAATTCTTGATCTGGACGGACTCCGCAGGACGATGAGTTCAGAAGATATGATACAGATGGCATTGACCCATTCCTATCGATGCCATGATCAGGATATCCTGAACATCGTGTGCAAAAACAATGTAACCTACCTGCCACAGCAGTGGAATACTCTGATGGATTGGCAGGAGATAGGGCGTAGCCGCATGGACATTCTCAAGATGGCACCGAGACAGCTCTATGAAGCATACACACAGGCAAGAAAACACCCGTATTTGATTCATTTCGCCGGATACCAGAAACCGTGGGATGTGGTGGACTGTGACTTTGCGGAATATTTCTGGGAGTATGCGAAGCTGTCGCCGTATTATCCGATGCTCTTAAAAAAGACAAAACGATGCCTGATGGATGAGCGAGAGGCAGAATTGTCAAGAATCGCAAAGATGGAGCAGAATGTGGGCATTCGGAAGATCGCCAATAAGGTGCTGCCGATTGGGAGTCGGAGGAGAGAGTGGGTTAAGAAAATTATAAAGTAAAAGATACCACGGGTACATATGAATAGATTATGAATGAGTGAAATACAAAAGTAAATGGTAAGGAGAATAAAATAATGGAGAATTATAAAGAGATCCTTCATTGCAAAGAAGAACAGACAATAGACACTTTACAATTAGAAAATAGTGAGTTAAAAAAACGTCTCAGCTTAAAAGAACAACAGTTATTAAGTTTGACTAATGCAAATAAAGCATATGCGAATGAAATGATGCATTATATTGCAATGGCGGAAAAAGCTAACTTAGATAAGGAAATGATTCAAAATTCAGAGTTTTGGAAACTGACAAAACCGATAAGAAGATTAGTGGATATAATAAAGGGAGAAAAAAAAGATAAAGATTCAGAAAAATTTGCACATGAAAAAATAAAAACATTTATGAAAATTGCAAATTATTTTGAATTGGGTAATAGGAAAATTATAAAAAAAGACCAATTAATTTCTTACGAACGAAAAAAGAAGCGGAAAATATTATTAGTTACACATGAAATGTTGCTTACAGGAGCACCGATTGCATTGTTTTATTTTGCTAAAATGTTAAAGGAAGGAGGGGAGTGCCCAGTTATTATATCACCGTGTGGAGGAAAATTAGAAGAAGAATGCACTAGATATGGCATTCCGGCGTTAATAGATCCAATGCTTTATAGAGAAAATACATATAAATCATATATCAATTTATTTGATATTGTAATTGCTAATACAATTGCAAGTGCACCAATTATTAATGGTTTAAGTGAGAGTCAAATTCCTGTTTTATGGTGGATTCATGAAGCGGAAACATCTTATCAGGATGAGAATTTTTTTGGCGCAATGCCACAGCATATTCCAGATAATGTGAGAATTTATGCGGTTGGAGATTATGCTAAAAAAAGATTACTTTACCATAAACCGTTATATACAGCTGATGATTTATTATATTATGTTCCTAAAAATGAATCGGGGGAAGAGATAAAATTTGAACTTCCTATTGAGTCCAAAGATAAGGTAGTATTTTCATTAGTGGGTGTTCAAGAATATAGAAAAGGATTTGATGTTTTTATTGATGCTATTCGTAAATTGGATGATGGAGAGAGAAAAAAATGTTATTTTGTGTTTGTTGGGAAAAAACACTATAAGCCTATATATAATAAGATTCAGAAGATCTGTAAAGACTTTCCAGAAAATACTTTCTTTTTAGAAGAATTAGATCGAAAAGAAATGGGTGATTTATATAAAGAAATAGATTGCTATGTTTGTGCGTCGAGAGATGATCCAATGCCTATTGTAGCAACGGAAGCAATGCAAAATAATGTACCAGTTATTGTTTCAGAAAATACGGGTACAGCAAAAATTGTTGAGACAGAAAAATGTGGGCTGATTTATAAAAATAATAGCGCGGAAGAACTTTCTGAAAAAATTTTATACCTGATAAATAATAAAAATAAGAGGGAAGTGTTTGGAAACAATGGATATAAAGCTTATATGAAATATTTTTCTCAAGAAGCATTTTATTGTAATGCAAAAAAAGCGTTAGAAGACACAGAAGAAAATGTTAAAAAGGAAAATATAGAAAATCAGTACAATTGTCTGAAAAAGATATCTATTGTAATTCCGACATATAATGCAGGAAATCAATTTGATATAATGTTATTCAAACTAAAAAAACAAAAATTTGTAAAATCTATTGAAATTATAGTTGTTGATTCAGGAAGTAAAGATGATACTTTGAAAATTGCTGAAAAATATCAGGCGCATATTTATAAAATTAAGCATGAAGAATTTTCTCATTCATTTGCTAGAAATATGGGAGCAAAAAAAGCAAGCGGAGAAATTATAATATTTATGACACAAGATGCATTGCCAATAGGTGATAATTGGATTTCTAAAATTGTAAAACCTATTGATGAATGTAAAGTAGCAGCGGTAAGTGTGGCAGAATTATGCCCTGATTCAACAGAATTATTTTACAAAATAGCAACAAAATCACACGCTGAGTTCTGTGGAATAACAGATGGAAATAGATATAATCAGTTGACGAAAAATGATGATGCCTTAGAACTTAGAAAGAAAGCATCTTTAACAGATATTACGTGTGCAATACATGCAAAAATTTTTAGAGAATATGGATATAGGTTTAATTATGCAGAAGATTTGGATATGGGGATTCGTTTGCTACGCGATGGTTATAGAATTGCAATATTATCAGATGTAAGGGTATTACATGGTCATAATAGAAGCTGCGGATATTACGTAAAACGAGCTTTGGTGGAACAGCTCTCATTTGATAGTATATTGCCACAATGTGCTTCCTATCCGGATGAGGTGCATAAGGTTGCCCTACGTATTATTTCTGCATCAGGAGTGGTAAAAAAGACATTGGATGCAGTAAAAAAGGAGTTGTTGAGTGAAGAAAAAACAATATCGGAATACTTGGATAAGATCATAGAAAAATTTGAACGGTATTTAAATAATCCGGAATTGTTTGATGGCACTGTATATTTACAATATACAGATAAAATAGTAAATAATTGCATAGAAAAATGCCAGAAGTTTTGCCGAGCTGATTATATTGGAGATTATCTGATTTTAAATGAGTTAAATTGGTATATAAACAATGATTTGAAGCGATATTTTGAAATTAATGAATACACGAAATGCAGTAATAAAAAAATCAAAATGATTCTTGCAGAAAGTATAAATGACTGTATTGAAAAACAAATGTCGGTTCATATTGGTGTTGAATTATCAAAACTTAGATATAACATATGTTTATATGATGAATTTGGAGATCTGTTGACGGGAGTTTGATGGAGATTTAGCATATCTATACACTTGTTTGAAACAATAAAAAATACTTTTTAAATTGTATTATATATTAAAGAAAAAGGTCAAAGAATGAAGATGTATAGTTTTATATATTGGTGGAAAAATGAATATACGAAATCAAGAATGTTTGAAGGCTTTCTGTAGCCTTTTTCTTTTTTATAAAAGTATAAACTTAAGGAGGAAAGTATGGAGCACTATGATAAAATTATTATAGGTTCAGGATTGTATGGATTATATTCTGCACTATTTTGTGGAGAAAAGGGACAGAAGGTGTTGGTCCTTGAATGTGATCCTACACCATTTAGAAGAGCGACATACATAAATCAGGCAAGAGTTCATCAAGGGTATCATTATCCCAGATCAATATCTACAGCTATGAAATCAGCAGGATATTTTGAGAGATTCAATAAAGATTTTGATTTTTGCATCAATAATTTCATTGACAGCGAATTATAAATTTACAGATACGACAAATGCTTACAGGGCATACTCAGCACGTTATCTGAAGGATAACAGGGTTCAGCCGTTGAGAGATATTTTTATGACTTATGAGCTTTTGGCATACCTGTCTGTCAGAGCAACACAGATCGGCATGAAAGCTTGTGAAATTCCTGTTGCGAGGGTATATCCTAAAACAGGAAAGACTCCAACGAAAATAAGTTTTTTTAAGGGTAATAGTGAACTGATGAAAATCTTACTGAAAAATGCTTGTGGTGCCTATAACCCTAAATAGATAGTGAAAGCTATTGATAGAATCGTTGGTGTTAGAATATACAGCTTTTGGGATATTATGTGGGTGTTCTGAAAATGTTGGATGTGGATAAGCCGTGAAATGTGGCGAAGGGCAGGACCATGGAATAGTTATTTATAAGATGGACGGTATAGCCTAATATGAAACGCGAAAAAATGCTTACGTTGTAGATGGCATTTGTTCTAAGTAAAATGTACTTTTAGGAGAAAAATATGAATACAACCCTAATCATCATGGCTGCTGGCATCGGTTCCCGCTTCGGAACCGGTATCAAGCAGCTTGCAAAGATGGCTCCCAATGGGGAGATTATTATGGATTTTTCGATTTACGATGCGAAAGCAGCTGGATTTACCAAAGTTGTTTTTGTGATTCGAAAAGCAATCGAAGCGGAATTTAAAGAAGTGATTGGAAATCGCTTATCGAAAGTTATGCCAGTAGAGTATGTCTATCAGGAATTGGAAAACTTGCCGGATGGATATGAAGTCCCTGCAGGGCGCGTGAAACCATGGGGAACTGGACAGGCAATTTTGGCTTGCAAGAGTGTGGTCAAAGAGCCATTTGTGATTATTAATGCAGATGATTATTATGGAAAAGAAGCATTTATAAAGCTTCATGATTTCTTGAGTTCCGAGAATGAGAATAAAGAGAAGATGAACCTTGCCATGGCTGGATTTTCTTTGAAGAACACGCTGAGTGAGAACGGAGCTGTAACTAGAGGTGTCTGTGTGGCAGATGAAAATGGATATCTGGAGAAAGTGATTGAGACAACGGGAATTCAGATAGTGGATGGAAAAATCCAGTGCGATAATGCGGAAGTCAGCAAATGGATCACACCGGATACGATGGTATCCATGAATATGTGGGCGGGATATCCGGACTTTTTGAAGTACATAGACGAAGGATTTACCAGATTCCTTGATACATTAGGAGAAAATCCGGAGAAAAAAGAATATCTTCTACCGAACATTGTAGCTGAATTGTTGGAAAAGAATTTGGCTTCTGTAAAAGTTCTGAATACATCGGATCGGTGGATTGGAATTACGTATAAGGAAGATATAGAACCGGCGCAGGAGAAGTTTCATCTTATGATAGAAGATGGTACATACCCGAAGGAGTTATGGAAGTAGTATGGTGGAAAAAGTAGATGTATATTCAGATAAGTCAAACGGTTCAAAAATATATGCGTTTGATTATTTACGTGTAATTGCACTGGTTATGATTTTATATGATCATTTGGGAGGCTTTTATAATCCTAATTGGATTGTAAAAAAAATAATAGATTTCTTTTTTGTAGTCCCGTTAGATATAATTCAAGATTTTGGCGCTTTTGGTGTTTCATTATTCTTTTTGCTTAGTGGTTTTTTGTTTACATATAACGGAAATTATAAAAATGAAGCAAAAAAGACTTTTAAAAAGACAATGAAAACCTATGTGGGATGTTTAATGGCATTTTTTTATTTTATATTCTACAAAGATTGACTTGGATAATAAAAACAACTTATTGGAGTCAATTTTCGACAAAACAATGGATTGAAAGTATGACTTTGGTTGGATATTTTACAGGTCATGGAGATGTCATTAATGGCACCACTTGGTTTTTAATTCCTTTGTTTTTATTTTATCTAGTAAGAATAGGATATGCATGGATTTATGAAAAAATAAAACCAGAGTATAACTTTTTATTTTTAGAATTATTTGTATTATTGATAATGTTTTTAATAAAGGGGTTTCATCTTTCGGTTTCCTCAACGTTAGTGTTCGTTTACATGCCTCTGATGGGAATGATTTTAGGAGAAATCTTTCGAAAAGAACGGCGAATTTCAATTTTTAATGGGAGTTTATTGCTGATTGTAAATTATGTGCTTATGGTGATATGGTTTTGGGTATTTGCCAGAGAGTATCATGATACATATTGTTATTTTGTATCATTTATATACTCTCTTTTTTTAATTATAATATTTGCAATTTTTAAAGAACAATTCAAAAAGAGTCAGATGATAGATTTTTGCTGTAAGATCAGTTTGTCGGTGTATTTGATGCATATGACATTTGGAAGATTTTTATTGTCGTTTTTTTCATATATAAGCATTCCGTTTTCATTGTCATTTGTTATAACTATAGCTGTGATTTTCTTGATTTCGTATATACATATGAATATATTAAGTCGGATTATAAGATAAAATTCAGAATGAGAATTTATAGCAATGAAACAAAAAAAGAATTTATATTTTAAATATGGAGCGAGTTTACTGGTAGCACTGGTAATCTCACTCTTCTTTTCGTATACGATTTTTAATGATATATTTGCCAGCCCTGCAAAAGAAGCAAGACTGGTCATTACAGCAACAGCCGAGCGAAATATCAAATCAGGTGGATCAGATATAAGGATTGTCCGAATTCTTCTGGATGGAGAGGAAGTCCCCTTTGATTCAATAGAAAAGCAGGGAGACTGGAAGCATGCAGATGGTGTCTGGATGGTGGTCAATCCGGACAGCCCGGCTACGCTTTCTTATACAGCAGAAAATGTGAAAGAGCTTCAGGTGGATTTCCAGATGCATGATGGCTCTGGTGTGGCAGAAGTTTGGTCTAATGATAAGAGAATCAGCCGCACAGATTTGTATTCTTCCGGGTGGGAGTCTTACTATTTGCGGAAAACAATCGGCAGTGTTTCTATTTTTAATAATCTAGTGATGTTTGCCGGAGTATTCCTGATAACACTGTTTTGTTTGGCAGGGATGGAACAGTTGATTGTGAATTTAAGAAAAACGATCGGAATCAAAAAGGGAGTAGCATTTTTTATTGGATTTTATGTTGTCTTATATGTTATTTCCTGTTATTTTCACATCTTGGATTTAGGAATTCGATGTGGCTTGACATTATTAGTCATATCGGCGGTTGGAGCAAATGTGCATGAATGGCATGAGAAGCGAGACAGTGACAAAAAGATTTATCAGATAGTGACAGATGGCGTGTGGCTGATTCTGTCATCTGTTATTTTATTGTACATGGTCGAACTGGTGGAACAGAACCTGGCGAATATTGGCGCAGAATATATTTTTGGAAATATCGTGATTTATCTTCTGCTTCTGCTGATTGCATATATGTTGGTTCGAAGTGTTTTTTATTCGGTATCGGCGGTCATGTTTGTCATGTACATATTTTCTGTAGCAAATTCGTTTGTGCGTTCGTTTCGTGGTTCGCCTATCGTGCCGGGAGATTTTCTTGCGGTGGGGACGGCTAAAAATGTGTTCATGAATTACCACTACAGTGTGACGGGACCGATGCTTCTGGCATTGTGGCTTCTGATAGCGTTTCTTGTATTGACTTTTTATTTTTATGGAAGAGAAAAACGTGTTTTTTCGTGTGTTTTAGTGTGGTCGCTTCCGTCTGTATGTCTGCTTGGTTTTATGATGGGTGGAGCTTTATTTGCCCCGGATATGGATTTTTGGAATCAAAATATAAACATTCAGAGGTATGGGATTGCTCTTAGCTTCATTTCGGATATCCGCCATATGAAACTGGAAGAGCCAGCGGGATATTCGTCAAAAGATTCGGAAGAGATGATTTCGAAATTTGTAGAAACGGAAGATGAGAAGGAACAGAATTGTCCGAATGTGATCGCGATTATGAATGAGAGTTTTTCGGATCTCAGTGTGATTTTCCCGGAACTGGATAATGAAGTGTATATGTCGAATTTTAATTCTTTATCGGGAAATGTAGTAAAAGGTTATATGCAGGTATATCCGATCGGAGGTGGAACGGCAAATACAGAGTATGAATTTCTGACAGGAAATTCGATGGCATTTCTTCAAGGATCGATTCCGTATCAGCAGTATATCACACGGAATGGCACGTATTCGATTGCACAGATTTTGAAAGCCAGAGGGTATCATACCACGGCGATTCATCCATATGATAAGAGAGGATATAACCGCGCCCAAGTGTATCCGAAAATTGGCTTTGAAACGTTTCTGGATGTGTCTGATTTTGAAAATGCAGAGCTGGTTCGGGATCGTTATATTTCGGATCGGGATTCTTATAAAAAGGTAATCGAAGAGTTTGAAAAAATCTGTCAAAGTGGACAGCCGGCGTTTATTTTTAATGTGACGATGCAGAATCACAGCGGGTACGACACGGGATATTTTACAGAGAATGCAGTCCGGATTCCGGGGCATGAGGGAGAATTTCCAAATGCAGAAGAGTATCTGACACTGATTCGTGAGTCAGATGCGGCGATTCCGATGTTGATTGATTATTTTAGCAAGATAGAAGATCCAACGGTGATCGTATTCTTTGGGGATCATCAGCCGATGGTGGAAGAAAGTTTCTATGAGACGTTAGCAGGAAAGCCGCTGACGGAGTGGACACTTGCGGAAGCGCAGAGCCGCTATATTGTCCCATTTTTTATCTGGGCGAATTATGAGATCGATGCAGAGGAAAATGTATTTACTAGTGCGAATTTTCTCTCGGAACTGATGTTTGAAAAGGCAGGAATGAAACTTCTTCCATATCAGGAGTTTTTGAAGAGCGTGCGGGAAGAGATCCCAGCGATGGATGGAAGTTCTTGGCGTGATGCGGATGGAAATTGGGAAGTGCTGGATACCAGTCAGCCGATTTTGGAGGAGTATTGGAGATTGCAGTACCGGAACATGTTTGATAAGAAGATTCATTATTGATGCAGGAGGTGTCTGAATGGAGAAGCAGATGAATCGGAAGAGACAGTTGAATGAGACGGAACAATTGAAACCGCTTCGCAAGGCCCTTCTGGTTACTCACGTCAGCGGCTTTGTTCCTCAGTTTGAGATGAACAATGTGCGTATTTTGCAGGAGTTAGGTTATGAGGTTCACTATGCTTCGAATTTTCATACACCTTCCTATGGTACGGATAATCATCGCCTGGATGGAACCGGGATAATTCGACACCAAATTGATTTTGTCAGAAGTCCGTTCAGTGCAAAGAACTGTCTAGTGTACCGACAGATGTGTGATTTGATGAAAAGGGAGCATTTTTCGTTGGTACACTGTCATACGCCTATGGGTGGTGTCATGGCTCGTCTGGCAGCACATGTAACTGGTACGGGACCGGTTATCTATACGGCCCATGGATTCCATTTTTTTAAGGGGGCCTCATGGAAGAACTGGCTTATTTACTACCAGATGGAGAAGTTCCTTTCCAGATATACGGATCAGCAGCTTTGTATTAATCAGGAGGATTATGAGCTGGCGAAGCGGAAATTCCATGCGAGGTATGTGGATTATGTGCCGGGAGTGGGGATAGATAGTTCTCAGTTTCAAGCACTTGGGGATAAGGAAAGGCAGATGAAGAGAGAAAGCCTTGGGGTTCTGCCTGATCAGGTGGTGCTTCTGACATCCGGAGAGATGATACCCCGGAAGAATCAGGAAGTTTTGTTTCGGATGCTGGCCAGGATGAGGGATGAGACGGATCATAGTGTTTATGAAAAGCTTCATCTGCTCTTGTGTGGACATGGAGAATTGAATGAGCATCTCCATGAGCTGGCAGATAAGCTTGGAATTACCGATCATATATCGTTTTTAGGATACCGGGAAGATATGCTGGAGATCTTTGGAGCTTCGGATATCTTCCTTTTTCCATCCTTTCAGGAAGGATTGCCTAGGGCGATGCTGGAGGCCATGGCAAGTGGACTTCCGGTGATCTGTTCGGAGATCCGAGGAAATACAGATCTGATGGGAGATAGATGGACCGAGTCAGCAAATCAGAGAATGAAGCTATGCCCGGGCGGAATCATGCTGAATCATCTTCAGGATGCGGATGTTTGGGCGGAAGCTCTTCGGGATATGCTTTCTAGGAGAAGCAGCTGGAAAGAGATGGAAGAAGCCTGTATCATGCAAAGTCGGGAGTTTGGCCTAGATGTGGTGGAAAAAAAGATGAGGGAGATCTATGGACGTTTTGCAGAAATGGAATAGAAGTATACCGGATGGAAATGGGACGGCAGCGGCGGTCTTATTTTTTTTGCTTTTTATATTTTTGAAACAATTTTATTTATTCCCTTCTGGGGGGATGGAGGCGGCGGATGTATGTCTGTTCGCCTCCTTTTTTATGCTGTTATGTGACTGTATGAGAAGAAGACCGGAACGTCTTTTTCAGCTGAAGACAGAAGGACTGTTTTATGTGTTTATGGCATTTGTTTTGGTGATTAATACATATTATGGAATTCGCCTGGGACGTGGTGAATTTTTTAAGTATACCTGCTTTTGGATCTTCAATGCCTGTGCTATCTGGAGTTTCTGCTATCTGACGGAATATGGCGGAAAAGCTTTTTTGACCGGGATTAATTGTGTGGTAAAAGTGAATATCGGAGTGCAACTGCTGATATATCTGTCGGGTCATGGACGCATGTTTCGTGAGTATTGGGGAGCGATTCGCTATCAGGGAACCTTTAATGATCCGAACCAACTGGCATTTTTCCTGTTTATGATGATATTGCTTTTGTATCTGTACCGGTGCCGGTTTGGGGATCGGAGCTTTCCTGTGTTCTATGTACTGGTCTTGCCGGTGATCGCAGCATCGAAGTCTACGGGAATCTTATTGGGATTTTTTGTATTTACTATTTTGGCTGTTTTGTATGGGCTGTATCAAATTGGATGCAAAAAGGGTGTATCAGTGAAGGTATGGATCTTGGGAATCTGTATGGGAGTGCTTATATTTGGTTTGTTTTTATGGTGGATATGGCCTGCAGCGGATTTTGATGTGAAGACGGTGGATTATAATATGCTGACACGGATTCAAGAGAAGATATGGAAGGTTGCTCATGGTGGCCTGTTGGGACTTTTTCTGGATCGTGGAATGGAGAAGCTGGTACTGTACCCTCAGTATCTTTTGTATGGAGCTGGAGAGGGCGGTTTTGACCGATTTACATTGGCAAGTCAGGTGAATGAGATTCATTGCTGCCTGTTCAGTGTGATGTTTTGCTATGGTTTAATTCCGACTAGTTGTTTGTTGGTCTGGCTTGGACGCAAGCTGCGACGCATAGATGCGGCTATGACCTGCGCTGTGATTGGACTTCTGGCGGAGAGTTTTTTCCTTGTGAATTACCGGCAGCCGATGTTTTGGATGATACTCTTGTATGGGAGTGTGGCAGGCGGATGTAGAGGCGGGGACGTATGAAAAAAATGAAACATATAATTAGTTGTAAAATTTCTGGAAGTTTGCATTAGCAATAAACTTAAAATAACTCAAAAACTTTACTTTTAACATCAGCTAAGTTAAAATGAAAGAAATTGAGTTAAGGGGGAATGGGAAATATGCTTACAAGCGTATTCGGGATTTCTATAAAATATGAAGCATGGAATCATCAGGATTCTTTGCCTGTTTATATTGCAGGGAGTTATAATTTTCACACAGCATATATTGGAAACAGACGCTGTATAATGCTTACTCCGACAGAAGAACTTGCCACACTTCCGGCATTGAAAAAACAGATTACAAAAATACAGCAGATTGATAATGTACCAGTCGTATTTGAACTTGCGTCGGTATCTAATTATCGAAGAAAAAGCCTTATAGAAAATAATATACCGTTTATTACTGATAAGCAGGTCTTTCTTCCTTTCATCGGGACAATGCTTTCTGATGAGAAAGAACCCCAAAAGCTGACAGGTAAGTTTGTTTGCTCAACACAGCAGTTGTTTTTGTTTTATCTGTATAGTAAGAAAAAACGATTGTATATTTCAGAAGCCGGAAAAGTGCTTCCATTTACAGCAATGACCTTGACCAGAGCAGTAAAGCAGTTGGAAGCGACGGATTTGTTTCTTGTAGCAAAAGACGGTGTCAACAAGTTTATTGAGTCAAAATATAACAGAGATGAATTATTTGAAAAAGCAAAAGTATATTTGACAACACCTGTCCGCAAAGCAGGATATATAGATAAGACGCAAGTTACAGAAAATATGGTCTTTGCAGGGGGGACGGCACTTTCTGAAAAAACAATGCTAAATCCAAGCCGAGTTGCTACCTATGCAATCAGTGAGAGGGATTATGATAAAACTTTGCTGACCGATGAATTGATAGACCCGGATAAGCAGGTAAGACTTGAATTATGGGCATACAACCCGAAACAATTTTCAGAGGATAACAGTGCTGACGATATTTCCATTGTTTTATCTTTTGGAGATACAAACGATGAGAGAATTGAAGAAGCAGTAGATGAATTGCAGGAAAGAAGGTTGAAGGAGTAATGGTCAGCGGATTTACAAAATTTAAGGAAAGATTTCAGGGTTTTGAAAATCAATATGTTATCATCGGCGGGACAGCTTGTGATTTGATTATGGAAAATGAAGAATTACCGTTTCGTGCTACAAAAGATGTAGATATTGTATTGATTGTCGAATCCATAACAGCGGAGTTCGGCAGGCAGTTCTGGGAGTATGTCAAGGAAGCAGGATATGAGCATTTGAATAAAAGTACCGGAAATACACAGTTTTATCGTTTCACATCTCCGAAAAGCAAAGAATATCCATATATGATAGAAATATTTTCCAGAAATCCGGATTTTGTTATATTGGAAGATGATGCAGTTCTCACACCGCTTCCGATAGACGATGAAATCTCCAGCTTGTCGGCAATCCTTTTAAATGAAGCGTATTATGAATTGCTAAAAACCGGACAATTGATGGTTGATGGCATTCCGGTATTAAGTCCGACTTGTCTGATACCATTTAAGGCGAAAGCGTGGCTGGATTTAAAGGAACGCAAGCTGAATGGAGAGCAGGTTGACAGCAAAAATATAAAGAAACATAAAAACGATGTGTTCCGATTAGCACAGTTAATCACAGCCAATACAAGGCAAGTTCTCAGTCCGGAAATAGCAGAGGATATGAAAAAGTTCTTATCTGAAATAGCTGATGAAACAGTGGATTTAAAGTCCTTGGGTATAAGAGGAACAGATAAGAAGAAAATGACAGATATGTTGTACCAGTGTTATGGGTTGAAGGATAATACATAGTAAAAGTGTTCTTGAAGATTTTGGACTCGCCCTGAGAGGGGAGGGTGCGGACATTTTCTTGGACAGGTTAAACAGCCAATCCAAGTCTACGTCTGTACTCCATAGGACTCATGTATCCTAATGGAGTATTAATAAGGTATTGTGTCCAAATTGAGAGTTTGTTTTGGGGAATGCTTGAAGCTGACGGGATATTCTTGTTTAAATTGTCGTTGTATGTTATAAATAAATCACAAGTATAACAACACGTAACAAGGAGAAAACCAACATGTACGATTATTTAATAGTAGGCGCCGGTCTCTACGGTGCCGTATTTGCCCATGAGGCGAAGAAAGCGGGCAAGAAGGTTCTGGTGATTGACCGTCGTCCGAATATTGCAGGAAATGTGTATACAGAGCCGATGGAGGGCATTCAGGTCCACAAGTATGGCGCGCATATTTTCCACACGAATAATAAGGAAGTCTGGAATTATGTAAACCAGTTCGCGGAGTTTAACCGTTTTACGAACTCTCCGGTGGCGAATTACCATGGCGAGCTGTATTCCCTGCCGTTTAATATGTACACCTTCAACAAGATGTGGGGTGTCGTGACTCCGCAGGAGGCAGCGGTGAAGATCGAGGAACAGCGCAAGGCAGCAGGCATCACGGAGCCGAAGAACCTGGAGGAGCAGGCGATCAGCCTGGTTGGCACGGATATTTATGAGAAGCTGATCAAGGGCTATACACAGAAGCAGTGGGGAAGAGAGTGCAAGGATCTTCCATCCTTTATCATCAAGCGTCTTCCGGTCCGTCTGACCTTTGACAACAACTATTTTAACGCCCTGTATCAGGGAATTCCGGTTGGCGGCTATACGAAGATGGTTGCCAATATGCTGGACGGCATCGAGGTTCGTCTGGAAGAGGATTATTTTAAGAATAAGGCCGAGTGGGATGCGATGGCAAAGAAAGTAGTTTACACCGGCGCGATCGATGCGTATTTTGAGTATTCGTTGGGCGTTCTGGAGTATCGTTCTGTGCGCTTTGATACCGAAGTGCTGGATATCCCGAATTTCCAGGGCAATGCGGCAGTGAACTATACGGATGCGGAGACTCCGTGGACGCGTATTATCGAGCATAAATGGTTTGAGTTTGGCAAGGATGCCGATGGCAATGATCTGCCAAAGACGGTTATCAGCCGTGAGTACAGTTCGGAGTGGAAGTTAGGCGATGAGCCGTATTATCCGGTCAATGACGCGAAGAATGGTGCGCTGTATGAGAAGTACAAAGAGCTGGCCAAGAAGGAAGAGAAGGTAATCTTTGGCGGCCGTCTGGGCGAGTATAAGTATTATGATATGGATGCGGTGATTGCTTCGGCGTTGGAGCTGGTGAAGAAGGAGCTGTAGGAGAATTTTTGATTTTTATCCGGATCGGCGGATGGTTTCGGAATCATGAAATGGATGGGAAGCTATTTGCTGATTCAGATAAAATGGTGAAATGAAAATTGCAAATTTTTAAATTGCTAAAAAATTGTAATTTCGCTTGAATCTTACGGATTATAATGTTATATTATATATAAAGGATGCCACCGATAGACGGTTTGGTTCCTTAGTGATTAAGACAAGAAAATAGCCGCAATCGTGTCAGGATGGGCGGCTATTTTTTTGCGCTTTTTTCTACATCTTTGCCAAGTGAATATCCGGCTTTGAAGCAAGTTGCGCCGAAACTCAAAATCGCTAGTACAATTCCAATGATTTCCATATGGCATCCCTCCTCTCAGGTAGATTCCCTTGCAGGTATCTATGTAATCAGAGGGTACGCAGCCCTCTGAAAGAGGACCAAGCCGCCTACCGTGTTATGGTGGCATCCATAGATTGATTGTATCACATTTCTTTTAAATTCGAAAGTTTTTTTGCACTGTTTAAATAAAAAAATGCACATATTATTTTTGCGTGGGCATCAATTTCTCCAAATCCTCCATCATTCTCCCCAAATCCCGTTCCACCACCTCATACACCAGCACATCCGGCTTATTTTCGTTCAAAAATTCCGGCTCGAATGCCTGCCAGTGATAGAAATCGGTATGCGCGAAGTATTTCGGCAGCCCTGCCAGTAGGGCAGGGCCGAAGGAGTCGCGGTAGATCGTGATGCGTCGCGGGTCGGGCGCCTGGTCTGCTGAGATGTGGGCGATGTTGCCATCGTCGGAGGCACTGTCGTAGTGGATGGTTACATTGTTTCGGTACCCGGATACATCTGCTTTGGTATCGTCGCACATGGATTCTGGCATGTGGAACAGGTTCGCCAGATCGCCCGGATCGCGCGGCTCATAGGTGACAGTGACGTTTTCGATCGGCGTGGAGGTGCCGCCAGCGGCGTCAATGATCTGCCCGGAGACGAGAAATCCGGCAGCATCGTTCCAGTGGGTGTCGGTTTTGAAATACCACTGATAGTCCCGGCGGTTTTTGAGCTCCGGGTATGGATTGACAACAGGGACATTTGTTTGTATTTCCAGATAATCGAGCAGTTCACTGCGGCGGGTAGGTCCGTCCGGTGCGGTGAAGCCATCCGGGAGGTATTCGCTGTATACGCCTTCTTTATTGGGAGCACACAGGAAGATGAATTCGGTGCCTTTTTCTTTCCAGGCATCATGGACGGTCTGGAGTTTGTCTGCCAGCATCTGGAGTTCCCCGGCGGAAAAACGGTTGGTACCGAGGAAGTCCTCGACAGAGCTTCCGAGCGTGTAAAAGTACCAGCCATCTTTTCCGGTGATGACGTCCTGCGAGTCTCCGAACTGGAATAAGGAGAGGTTTAAGCGGGCGTTCAGGCTTAAGAAGCGGTTGCGGAACGCCGCGTGGTCGTTGATCCAGCCCTCAACACCGGATGGAAAGGTATCGATGGTTTCCAGCGACAGAGTTGGAAATGCCGCCAGACTGCGGTTTTCACCGGTGCCCTCATCGGCTGTGGTTTTCAGGATAGGAAACAGCAGGTTGGGGGAGAGGATGCAGGCGAAGAAGACTGCGATCATGATATGAGTGCGTTTCATAGGATAAAGTCCTCAATTCATAAATTTTTATTCATTTCTTGAATTTTCCGTAGTGTTTATGGTTTCATTGATAGCATTTTCGGAAGATTCGCCGTTTACCTCTTTTTGAATAGTAGCTTCTTCCGGTATATTTGTTTTTTTCAGTTCATCGTCCTTTTTCGGCTTTTCAGCCGCTTCGGAAGCATCGGTTTCTTCTATTATTCCTGCGTCCTCAACCGCCTTCTCCGTCGTTTTCTCCACCAAATCAAACGCCACCTGTGCCTTAAACAGATCCCCATCGATATACAAACTAAACTGCCCTTTCTGCAGTTCCGTCAGATCTTTGGCGATCGATAGTCCCAGTCCGCTTCCCTCGGTGGTGCGGGCGACGTCACCGCGCACGAAACGCTCGGTCAGCTCGTCAGCACGGATATTGAGCGGATTGGCGGATATATTTTTGATGGTGAAGACTGCCTGGCCAGCAGTACCGGTTTCTGCATTCCCGGGAACGCGGGCGAGGTCTACGTAGACGCGGCTGCCCTCCATCGCATATTTACAGACGTTGTTGTACAGGTTTTCAAGTACGCGCCACAGGCGGCGTCCATCGGCGCGGATCATCAGCGGTTCCCGCGGGGCATTGATGATGAGCTGCAAATGTCTGGCATCCAGTTTTTCTTCAAATTCGCCGTTGGTCTGAAATGCCATCTGGACGAGGTCAATGTCGGTAAATTCGAGCTTCACATTGCCGGAGCTTGCCTTGGATGCCTCGACGAGGTCTTCAATCAGTGTTTTGAGACGCTGTGATTTCTGGTCGAGCACATCGAGATAGGCGTTGATCCGCGCATCTTCAATATGTTCCCGTTTCATTAGGTTTACATAATTTATAATCGAGGTCAGCGGCGTTTTGATGTCGTGTGAGACGTTGGTAATCAGGTTGGTTTTGAGGCGTTCGCTCTTCATTTTCTCCTGAAGGGCGGTTTCAAGACCGGAACTGATGTTGTTGAGTCCCTCTGCCAGCGTGAGCTCCGGTCCGTCAAATTCATCGAGGTTGAGCTGGTAGCTGGTTTCTCCGGTGGATAGCTGCTGGACGGCGTCGCGGATGGATTCCTGTTCGATTGCCTGCCGGAACAGTATGTAAAAGATCCACAGGTTAAACAGCAGAAATACCAGCACAGTCAGACCTGTCAGCAGGTAAACAACGTATAAACTTGCATACACGCGGTCCCAGAAATACCAGGCAAGGCTGATAAGCGCTGTGTTGATTGCAAGATAGAGAACAAATCCGATGCCGAGACGGCTGCGGAAGTTCTGGCGTGTTTTGAGGATCGCCATTTTTTTCTGGAACCGGCAGATCAGGCTGGAGGTCCACAGGGTACCGGCGCGGTAGCGGCGCAGGAGGCTGAAAAAGAGCAGCAGTCCGCCCAGATACAGGACCAGCGCCTGCAGGCTGTGATCGGAGAAGTACCAATACTGCGATGGAATGACCAGATGCAGGATGCGGACGAGAATCAGGTCGCTCACAACCAGGGCGATCGCGGTCATGGCGGCAAAAAAAACGATGCCGGTTTCGGTGCCGCTCTTGTCGAAGCCGTGCAGTGTCACGTCGAAGCTGCGGTAACTCTGGTAGCCGGACACCCGGAACAGAAACAGGAAGCTCAAAAGCAGTCCGATCGTTGCGAAGATCGTCAGTGCAAATCCGGTCAGATACAGGTGCTGCCGGTGCAGGTATGCGGTATGCGCCCGTGCGTAAAGGTCAGTGACTGGATAATTTGTATCGATTCCGACCAGCAGATAATAGTCGCTGCCGGTGTATGGGTTATTGGATGCCAGTGCGGAAATGCTGCTGAGCGGGATCGCTTTCATGTTGGTGTCGTAGAAAACGGAATTGCCCGGCAGGTACGCGTAGCGCCCGTATTCCTTGACATTTTCCGGTGTCAGGGAATCGGTGTTTGTAAACTGGGTTGTTTCGCTCTGATCCGAATCTGGCTCCGTGTACTGGATTTTAAAATGCAGGTTGGATGGATTGGCGACGAAACGGTTATACACTGTGTAATAACGATGCAGTGTGTCCATGATCTCGACCGCCGCATCCTCCAATGTGCTGCGCTTCCGGCTGGCAGAACGGTAGCTGTAGATCCGCTGCGGCTCTTGAACCGACCATTCGACGTAGCCTTCGCGGCTCTTGACGCCGTCTGCCGGTTCAGAAACTTTCTGGCAGTTAAAGTCGTCGTCGAGCTGGTACCCCATGGATTCCAGATAGGAAATCAGGGAGGACAGGGAGAAATTTTCGGTCTCGCTTGGTCCAAAGGTCATTTTGAGCATCCGGCGCGAGAGGTCGATCGAGCTGTCGGCACCGAAGACGTCCTGATATTCCATATATAGGAAGATATCGTTCAGATCGTTATTAAATTGTGTGTTAAATTCCGCGGTGTCCTCATAAGGAACCGAGCCAATGCCGGTCAGCCCCAGCCCGAAATTTCCATTGATATACATGAGGCTGATACCGATGAGTCCCAGAATCAGGAAAAACAGATGCGCGAGGCTGGCGATCCATTTCTGGATCTGCATCGGAATATGTGAGAGTTTTGTCATAAATTTTGCAACTCCTAACTTCTGTTAGATGGATGATTCACATTTTTACTGCTTCTCAATTTTATATCCAACACCCCAGACAACCTTCAGATAGCGCGGCTCCCTCGGGTTAATTTCGATCTTTTCGCGGATATGGCGGATATGAACCGCAACTGTATTGTCCGCGCCGATCGCCTCCTCATTCCATATCGCCTCGTAGATCTGGTCGATGGAGAAGACTTTTCCGGCGTTTTTAACGAGCAGAAGCAGGATGTTGTACTCGATCGGTGTCAGCTTGATGAGCTCGCCGTCCACGGTTACTTCCTTATTTTCATCGTTGATCTGCAGGCCGCCGCATTTGAATACGTGGTTGCCCATCTGATTGTTCATATTTCCCAGCTGCGTGTAGCGGCGGAGCTGAGATTTCACGCGGGCGACCAGTTCCAGTGGGTTAAACGGCTTCGTGATATAATCATCTGCCCCGATATTTAAGCCCAGAATCTTGTCCGCATCCTCAGACTTCGCGGAAAGAATAATGATCGGGATGCTGCTGGTCTCACGCACCTTCAGCGTCGTCCGGATTCCATCTAACCCCGGCATCATAACGTCCAGAATCATCAAATTCACGGTGTGCGTTTTCAAAAGCTCCAGCGCCTCTGCGCCGTCATACGCCTTGATAACCTCAAATCCCTCACCGGTTAAGTATATGTCAATCGCTTCCACGATCTGTTTGTCATCGTCACATACAAGAATACTCTGCATAGCAACTCCTCCTTTTAATAGGGTAATATATAGATAATATAGTATACAAATTTCTGTATAGATACAATAAAGATACCTATGTCTTATAATTATACAACGAAAAAGGAAACCGCGGTATCCTAATTTTTATGTATTTCAAGTGATGCGTATTTCAGGAGAAGAGCCGCCCCCAATCTGTAGGAAACATCACTCGCGCCGGCACTTAGCGAGGTTTTTTCAAGCTTAGTGTCCGCTGCAGCGAGTGCAAGAGCGAGAGCGTTTTCCGGAAGATTGGGGGCGGCTCTTCTCTGTCCGGGTTGCGTCTTCTCACCAGAATCCTGCCGTTCATTTACAAGTTACCCTTGACAAACCCCACATTCTCCGCTACACTCTAAATTAATTTGAATATCAAACCATTTGAAATTAAAACTATCTTTTATAGAAGAAGCGGAGTTAAACGAGAAAATGACAGCTAGAATCATTGGAATTGGCGCGTATGCGCCGGAGCAGGTTGTGACGAATCAGGATTTGACGAAATTTCTTGATACAAATGATGCCTGGATCCGGGAACGGACGGGTATTGGAGCCAGACATGTCTCGACGAGCGAGGGAACCTCGGCGTTGGCGACAGAGGCGGCGAAGCGCGCGATCGCGGACGCGGGCATTTCTCCGGAGGAGATTGAGATTGTGATCGTGGCGACTTCTTCCCCGGATCGGGCGTTCCCGAGTGCGGCGGCGGATGTACAGGGAGCCATCGGAGCGAAACATGCGGTGGCGTTTGACATCACGGCGGCATGTTCCGGATTTATTTACGCCTTACATATTGTGCAGGGATTTATTCAGGCGGGCATCTATAAGACGGCGCTGATCATCGGTGCGGAGACACTGAGCAAGGTGTTAGACTGGACGGACCGCAGTTCCTGCATCCTGTTTGGCGATGGCGCGGGCGCAGCGGTTGTCCGGGCGGACGAGACGGGTGTGGTGAAGACGCTGGTCGGTAACGACGGAACGAAGAACGACGTTCTGTACTGCCAGGCGAGAAGTCTTGAAAACTGCCTGACGGGCGGCAAGCCGGAGCTTGGTTTTATGCAGATGGACGGTCAGGAAGTCTTCAAGTTTGCGGTGAAGAAGGTACCGGAGATTGTGAATGCGATTCTGGAGGAGACCGGAACGGACCGCGAGGCGGTACAGCATTATCTGCTGCATCAGGCGAATATCCGGATTCTGGAAGCGGCGTCGCGCCGTCTGAAGGTTCCGATGGACAAGATTCCGGTCAATATCGAGCGCTACGGCAATACGTCGGCGGCTTCGATTCCGATTCTCCTGGATGAAATGCACCGGGACGGACGCTTAAAACGCGGCGATACGCTGGTGATGGCAGGTTTTGGTGCGGGTCTTACCTGGGGCGCGGCATTGATGACCTGGTAGGTGCCTGGAGAAGCAAAAAATATATAGCAAAACTAATGTACATTATTCCATTTTTTGATAAAATATAAGAACAGTGATTGCATTTTTGCGGTCACAAAAAGAAAATTCATTTAAAAAGGAGATTGAAACGATGTTAGAGAAAATGAAAGAAATTATTGCAGAGCAGCTGAGCGTAGACGCAGATTCCATTACCGAGGCTTCCTCTTTCAAGGATGATCTGGGTGCTGATTCTCTGGATCTGTTTGAGCTGGTTATGGCTCTGGAGGACGAGTACTCCGTAGAGATCCCGGCTGAGGATCTGCAGAACCTGGCAACGGTAGGCGATGTTATGAACTACTTAAAAGAAAAAGGTGTAGAGGCATAATGAAAACAAAGATCACAGAAATGTTGGGGATTGAATACCCGATTATTCAGGGCGGCATGGCATGGGTGGCAGAACATCATCTGGCAGCAGCCGTTTCTGAAGCTGGCGGTCTGGGCTTAATTGGCGGCGCCAATGCACCAGGTGAGGTTGTCCGCGAGGAGATCCGCAAGGCGAGAGAGCTGACAAAGAAGCCGTTTGGTGTCAATGTCATGCTGATGAGCCCGTATGCGGATGACGTGGCAAAGGTAGTTGTGGAAGAAGGCATCAAGGTTGTAACGACCGGCGCCGGTATTCCGGGCAAATACATGGGTATGTGGAAGGAAGCCGGCATTAAAGTGATTCCGGTTGTCGCTTCGGTTGCACAGGCGCGTCTGATGGAGAAGAGCGGCGCAGATGCAGTCGTTGCAGAAGGCATGGAGTCCGGTGGACACATCGGCGAGGCGACGACGATGACGCTTGTTCCTCAGGTGGTAGATGCGGTTTCGATTCCGGTGATTGCAGCCGGAGGTATCGCAGATGGACGCGGCATTGCGGCGGCATTTATGCTGGGCGCAGAGGCGGTCCAGATGGGAACCCGCTTCGTCGTATCGAAGGAATCCATCGTAAGCCAGGCTTACAAGGACAGAGTCATCAGGGCAAAGGATATTGATTCAACCGTAACCGGTATGAGTCACGGACATCCGATCCGCTGTCTTAGAAATAAGATGACGAGAGAGTATCTGAAGTTAGAAAAAGAGGGACGCCCCTTTGAAGAACTGGAGTATTTAACTCTTGGTACACTTCGGAAAGCAGTCATGGAAGGCGACGTGGACAACGGAACTGTCATGGCTGGTCAGATTGCAGGTATGGTGAAAAAAGAGCAGACCTGCAAGGAAATGATTGAAGAAATGATGGCCCAGGCGGAGGCGCTTTTGGGCAGAAAGTAGAGAGTGAGTGTAACGCTATGAGCAAAATTGCATTTATTTTTCCGGGTCAGGGCGCACAGACCACTGGCATGGGACAGGATTTTTATCAGGAAACGGAAACGGGACGCGGGATGTTTGAGAACGCAAGTGAGATCCTTGGATTTTCAATGACCGATCTTTGCTTTGATCCAGAGCAGACGGACCGTTTGAATATCACGGAGTATACGCAGCCGGCGATGGTAACCGCCAGCCTTGCGATGATGCGTGTATTCATGGAACGTACCGGAATCCGCCCGGATGTGGCTGCGGGTCTGAGCCTGGGAGAATATCCTGCAATGGCAGCTGCAGGCGTTATGTCTGACGAAGATGCCATCCGTACCGTGCGGCAGAGAGGTATCCTGATGCAGGGCGAAGTCCCGGTTGGTCAGGGCGCCATGTCTGCCGTACTGGCGATGGATGCAGAGAAGATCGAAGAGGTGATCGCGCCGATCGAGGGCGTGCAGATTGCCAACTATAACTGCCCGGGACAGATTGTTATCTCTGGTAAGACAGAGGCGGTTGCCGAGGCAGGAGAGAAATTGAAGGAAGCGGGCGCAAAACGCGTTCTTCCGTTAAAGGTAAGCGGACCGTTCCATTCCAAGATGTTAGTGGGAGCTGGCGAGAAGCTTGGAAAGGTACTCGATACCGTTGAGATTCATACACCGGAGATTCCGTATATTGCGAATGTGACGGCAGATTATGTGACCGATGCAGCCGATGTAAAGCCGCTTCTGATGAAGCAGGTTTCTTCCTCCGTCCGCTGGGAGCAGACGATCCGGAAGATGTTAGCAGACGGTGTGGACACATTTATTGAGATCGGACCGGGTAAGACCCTGACTGGTTTCATGCGCAAAATCGACAAAAACGCGAAGGCGTTCAATATAGAGAAACTGGAAGATATCGACAAAGTAAAGGAGGCGCTTGGATGTTAAATGGAAAAGTAGCAGTTGTGACAGGTGCCAGCCGCGGCATTGGCCGTCAGATCGCTATTTCGATGGCGAAAGAGGGCGCGGTGGTGATCGTTAATTATAATGGCTCTGCGGCAAAAGCAGAGGATGTCGTAAAGGAAATTACCGAGGCGGGCGGACAGGCGGAAGCCGTTCAGTGCAATGTATCGGATTACAGCGCGGCGGAGGTGTTCTTAAAGGACATTATCAGCCGCTATAAGAGAATTGATATTTTAGTCAACAACGCGGGCATTACCCGTGACAATCTTCTGATGAAGATGAGTGAGGAAGAGTTTGACGCCGTCATCGATACGAACTTAAAGGGCGCATTTAACTGCATTAAGCACGTATCCCGCCAGATGTTAAAGCAGAAGGGCGGACGCATCATCAATATTTCCTCCGTTTCCGGCGTGATGGGAAATGCGGGACAGGCCAATTACTGTGCGTCCAAGGCGGGCGTGATCGGACTGACCAAGTCCGTGGCAAGAGAGATCGGAAGCCGCGGCATCACAGTCAACGCGATTGCACCGGGATTTATTGATACGGAGATGACCGCCGTTCTTCCGGAGGATGTGAAGAAGGCGATGGGCGAGCAGATTCCGTTAAAACGCTTCGGTACAACCGAGGATGTAGCGCAGGCAGCCGTATTTCTGGCTTCTGACCGCGCAGCTTACATCACAGGACAGGTTCTGTGCGTGGACGGCGGAATGGCGATGTAGGGAAAGGGTGCTTTACAGATAGGCACTTTTGGAACCGAAAGTGGCGTACGATAACGTAGTGGCAGCAGATTTTGCCGATTTGGAATGCGAAGCATCGGCAAAATCGTGTCGCAGTTTGCACAACGTGTGAACTGTGACGATAGAAAGGCAGGTTTTTAGATGGGAAATAAGACACGTGTAGTAGTAACCGGTCTGGGAGCGATCACTCCGATTGGAAATGACGTAGCAAGCTTCTGGCAGGGATTAAAGGATAAAAAAGTCGGTATCGCGCCGATCACATATTTTGATACAACCGATTATAAGGCAAAGCTGGCAGGCGAGGTGAAGGATTTTGATCCGAAGAAATACATGGATCCGAAGGCAGCGAGACGTATGGAGCCGTTTTCCCAGTATGCGGTAGCGGCAGCCGGTGAGGCGATCGCACAGGCGGGTCTGGATATGGAAAAAGAGGATCCGTTCCGCGTGGGAACCAGCATCGGTTCCGGTATCGGAAGCTTACAGGCGATGGAACGTGAGCACAAAAAAATGCTGGAAAAAGGACCGAACCGCGTGAACCCGCTGCTCGTTCCGATGATGATCAGCAACATGGCAGTCGGCAATGTGGCAATGCATTATGGTTTAAAGGGCAAATCCATCAACGTGGTAACTGCCTGTGCGACCGGTACGAACTCTATCGGTGAGGCGTTCCGCTCGATCCAGTACGGCGAGGCAGACGTGATGGTAGCCGGTGGTACCGAGTCTGCGATCACACCGCTCGGTATGGCAGGTTTCGCGGCTCTGACGGCTCTTTCTACCAATGATGACCCGGAGACGGCATCCCGTCCGTTTGATAAGGACCGCGATGGTTTCGTCATGGGCGAGGGCGCTGGTATCGTAGTTCTGGAGTCCTTAGAGCACGCGCAGAAGCGTGGCGCAAAGATTCTGGCAGAGGTAGTCGGCTACGGCGGAAGCAACGATGCATTCCACATCACTTCCCCGGCAGAGGATGGAAGCGGCGCAGCGTATGCGATGGAGATGGCGCTCAAGGATGCAGGTATCGCACCGGAGAAGATTGATTACATCAATGCACATGGAACCAGTACACACCATAACGATCTCTTCGAGACGATGGCAGTGAAAAAAGCGCTGGGCGACCACGCTTACAAGGTAAAAATTAACTCCACTAAGTCGATGATTGGACATCTTTTAGGTGCAGCGGGCGGTGTTGAGTTTATCGCCTGCGTGAAATCCATTGAGGATGGATTTGTACACGCAACCGCAGGTTTAAAAGAGGCAGGCGAGGGCTGCGATCTGGATTACACGATGGGCGAGGGTGTTCCGATGGATATCCACTATGCCCTGACCAACTCCCTGGGATTTGGTGGTGTCAATGCCAGCCTGGTAATCAAGAAATTTGAGGACTAAATATAATTTGAGGACGTTTTTGTGTGGATGATTGAATGATTGGAAGCAGCGCACTGGAGCTGGCGGAAGAGACTTGCAGCATACAAAAATGATGTCTGGGAAAGCGAAAGAGGTAACTGAAATTATGATGGGAATTAAAGAGATCCAGGAGATCATCCCGCACCGTCATCCGTTTCTTTTGATCGACTGTATCGAGGAAGTGACACCGGGCGAGGGTGCGGTTGGATATAAAAATGTAACATACAACGAGCCGTGGTTTGCAGGTCATTTTCCGCAGGAGCCGGTCATGCCGGGCGTCCTGATCGTGGAGGCGCTGGCGCAGGTCGGCGCGGTTGCGATTTTAAGTGAAGAAGGAAATAAGGGCAGGACGGCATATTTCGGGGCAATCAACAACGCAAAATTCAAGAAAAAGGTAGTTCCGGGCGACAAGTTAAAGCTGGAGTGCCATATCATCAAGAGAAAAGGACCGGTCGGCATCGGAAGTGCGACGGCAACCGTCGATGGCAAGCTGGCTGTTTCCGCAGAGCTGACGTTTATGATTGGCTAATAAGTGAGGTTGAATAAGAGATGTTTAAAAATCTGTTTAAGAAATCGTATACTTCGATCAATACAAACGACCACGGTTCTGCCGGCGTAAGCCGTGCGGAGAGCGCGAAAGCAGATAAAAGGGCGGCAGAGGCAGCACAGGAAAAACCGGAGAAGATTCCGAGCCGTCCGACGGCGATGACGCCGGAAAGTCTGCGTTCTTTATGGCGTAAGTGTAATAAATGTGAGAAACCAATTCTGGTGCAGGATGTCAAGGACAACCTGTATGTGTGCCCGCGCTGCGGCGGATATTTCCGGATGCATGCGTACCGCCGGATTGAGATGCTGATCGATGAAGGTACCTTTGAAGAGTGGGATAAGGAGATGTCTGTGGTCAATCCGCTTGCATTTCCGGGCTATGAGGGCAAGGTTGAGGCAGCCAGAGAGAAAACTGAGTTAAATGAGGCGGTTGTCACTGGTAAAGGAAAGATTCACGGTTATGAGACTGTGATTGCGGTCTGCGACTCCCGTTTCCTGATGAGCAGCATGGGTCACAACATGGGAGAGAAGATTGCCCGTGCGGTAGAGCGTGCGACCGAGGAACGGCTTCCGGTTATCATCTACGCGGCTTCCGGCGGCGCGAGAATGCAGGAGGGCATGATCTCCCTGATGCAGATGGCGAAAACTTCCGCAGCCTTAAAACGTCATTCCGAGGCGGGACTTCTCTACATAAGCTTTATGACGGATCCGACCACCGGCGGCGTAACGGCAAGCTTTGCGTCCCTGGGCGATATCATCCTGGCAGAGCCGGGAGCGCTGATTGGATTTGCGGGTCCGCGTGTCATCGAGCAGACGATCGGCCAGAAGCTCCCGGAGGGCTTCCAGAGAGCCGAGTTCCAGCTGACACACGGTTTTGTGGATCAGATCGTGGAAAGAAAAGATCAGAAGCGTGTTCTGGGACAGATTTTGAAGCTTCACAGCCAGGAGCATGGCTGGGAGAAATGGAACGACGAGGCGGAGAACCACACAGAAGCGGCATCTGCATCTAGGGCAGAAAAAGCAGCTTCTGTGGAGGAAGGCAAGTTAAAGAGCCGGAAAGCACCGTTCTCCGGTATCATGCGCCAGAAGACCTTAAATAAGATCGCAGGCCGAGAGAGAGACGCCTGGGAGGCAGTACGCCAGTCCCGTAGCGCCGGACGTCTGAACGCCAGCGATTATATCCGGATCCTGTTTGACGATTTTACCGAGTTCCACGGCGACCGGTATTATGGCGATGATATGGCGGTCATCGGCGGTGTGGCATCCTTCTATGGAATGCCGGTCACGGTCATTGGACAGGAGAGAGGTAAATCCCCGAAAGACAGCATGAAGCACAACTTCGGCATGCCGTCTCCGGAAGGATACAGAAAGGCGCTCCGTCTGATGAAACAGGCGGCGAAATTTAACCGTCCGATCATCTGTTTTGTCGATACGCCAGGTGCATTCCCGGGTATGGAGGCAGAGGAGAGAGGCCAGGGCGAGGCGATTGCCCGCAACCTCTTTGAGATGTCGGATATGAAGGTGCCGATTCTGGCGATTATCACCGGTCAGGGCGGCAGCGGCGGCGCACTGGCGCTGGCGGTTTCCAACGAGGTATGGATGATGGAGAATGCGACCTACTCGATCCTTTCTCCGGAGGGCTTTGCTTCGATTCTGTGGAAAGATGCCAAGAGAGCCAGCGAGGCGGCGAAGGTCATGAAGATGACGGCAGAGGATCTGTATGAGCTTGGCATGATCGAGCGCATTATCTGCGAGGATGAGCCGGCAACCGATGACAACATCGAGGAGATCGGACGCATCATCGACCGCCATATGCGTGAGTTCTTCCAGTCCTGCGCGGAAAAGACACCGGATGAGATCGCGGAGCAGCGGTATGAACGTTTTAGAAAAATCTAAAAAATAGATATTGAAAGGGGGTTGCCGCGCGGCGGTCCCCTTTGTGAATATAGGAGATCGTATGAGTACAATTTTATCACAGTTAAAACCGCTGAAAATTGGTGATCTGACGGCGAAGCTTCCGATCATCCAGGGCGGTATGGGGGTTGGCATCAGCCTGTCCTCGCTGGCAGGAGCCGTGGCGGGGGCTGGCGGCATCGGCATTATTTCCACTGCCCAGATCGGTTTCCGGGAGCCGGATTTTGCCGAACATCCGCAGGAGGCAAACCTGCGCGCGATCGGTTCAGAGTTACAGAAGGCGCGCGCGATCGCGAAGGGCGGCATCGTGGGCTTTAATATCATGGTGGCAACGAAAAACTATGCGGAGTACGTTAAAACGGCGGTCAAGGCGGGCGCTGACCTGATCATATCGGGCGCAGGACTTCCTGTTTCCCTGCCGGAGTATGTGAAAGGGACGGCGACGAAGATTGCGCCGATCGTTTCCTCCGTTAAGGCGGCGACGGTCATCTGTCGGATGTGGGACCGCAAGTACCAGACCGCACCGGATCTGGTGGTCGTTGAGGGACCTCTGGCGGGCGGACATCTGGGATTTGACCGTGAGAAGCTGACCGAGCTGGAGGTAGACACGCCGCACGCAGCCGAGACATTCCATCAGGCGGAATATGACGAGGAAGTGCGGGGAATTATCGCGCTGGTTAAAAAATACGCGCAGAAATATGGCAAATCGATTCCGGTTGTGACGGCTGGCGGCATCTACGACCATGCGGATGTGATGCACCAGATGGAGCTTGGCGCGGACGGCGTGCAGGTGGCAACCCGTTTTGTGACAACCGAGGAATGCGATGCACCGATGGCATATAAGCAGGCATATCTGGATGCGAAGGAAGAGGACATCGTGATTGTCAAAAGTCCGGTCGGCATGCCGGGACGTGCGATCAAGAATGCGTTCTTAAAAGAACTGGAAAAAGGAAGACAGGCAGTGACACACTGTTACCAGTGTCTGGAACACTGTGATCCGGCGAAGATCCCATACTGCATCACGCAGGCACTCGTCAATGCCGCCCGCGGTGATGAAGATCATGCTCTGATTTTCTGCGGCGGAAACGCGTGGAGAGCAGAGAAGATAGAGACGGTTGAGGGCGTGATGCGGGCGCTGTGCGAAGGGTAGGATAGATTTTGGCAGGGTTCAGGGATGAGCCAAGATGAAATTTGCAAATAGTTCAGTGTAAAATGCAAAAATATAAAGAGAGGGCTTGCAAAATGCAGCCCTCTTTTGTGTATCCAATCATCCCCTAAAACGATTTAAACAAGCATAAATCTCCTGCACGCGCGGCATTGCCAGTCCCATGGCGGCATATGAAGCATCGCTGAACACAGAGAGCCCGTCTGCTTCATAGGCTTTTAAGAGTGTGGCAACCGTTTCCTGTACGGTGCAGCGCTCCAGAAGCCCTTTTTCCAGGCAGTAGCGCACCATCTGGGCAAGTGCGGCGGTCTGCTCGCTGTCGGCAAGCTGTTCGACGAAGCGCAGATCGACCGGCTCTTTGGCAACCTGGAAAGAGTGTTTGTCGTGGACACGGACTTTGATACGCGTGTTCCGGTCGGAATTTCGATCAGCTTCGCGGCGTCCTCCGCGACCGCGTTCAAAGCGTCCTGCATCGGAGGCGCTGCCGCCGCGATTGCCAAACCGTCCAGAACGACTGCTGTTTTCGCCCTCTTCCTGAGATTCACCGCCTGCTTCTGCGCGGCTGTCGCCAAAATTCAGCGCCATCGCGCCCACAGCCCGCCCTGTTCCGCCAGCCGCCAGCTTCCGTCCAGCTGTCGGGAGCTTGAACCCAGGCGCCTGGATGGCGGGTTTGGAAGCCTCCTGTTCGCAGGCATTTTTTACCATCTCCGTGATATCAAACGGGCGGTATGCATCCATCTGGATAATAGTGTCTGCGATGAAGAAGTAGGCGCCGGAGCTTCCAGCTACGAGGACGGTGGAGATGCCTGCCTGCTTGTAGAGATCGCGGGCGCGTTCGATGAACGGGGTGATCGGCTCTTTATCGCGGCTGACGATGCGCTGCATCAGGTCGTCCCGCAGCATGAAGTTGGTAGCGGAGGTGTCCTCGTCGATCAGGAAAGCGCGGGCTCCTGCTTCAATGCTTTCGATCACGGCTGCCGCCTGGGAGGTACTGCCGCTGGCATCGGCGGTGGAAAAGTAGGTGGTGTCTTTTTTGTTCGGCAGATCCCGGATAAAGAGGGAAATATCAACGTGGTTGATGCTGCGTCCATCCTCGGCGCGCAGCTTGACTGCGGTTTCATCGGTGATGACATATTCACGTCCATCCCCCGGAATGTGGTTGTAGACGCCGGATTCCAGCGCTTTTAGCAGTGTGGATTTGCCGTGGTAGCCGCCGCCCACGATCAGGGTGATGCCGCGGTGGATTGCCATGCCGGAGATCGGACCGTGTCCCGGAAGATTCAGAGTGATTCTTAAGGAATCTGGAGAATGGAACGCCACACTGCCCTTCATCGGACGGTCGGAGACGCCGGTTTCACGCGGCAGGATTGAGCCGTCTGCGACGAAGGAGACGAGGTCCAAGCGTTTCAGCTCATTGCGGATAAATTGCTGGTCGTCTGCCAGCGTGATGCGTTTTTTGATTTCGGCGTTGTTCTGGCGGCGGTAGAAAAAGACGTTTTCGACACAGCCTGGAAGAAAATCAAAGAAAATCCGGATCAGTTCACCTGAGTTGATGGTGCGCCCGAATGCCGGGAAACCAACCTCAAAACGGGCTGTAATCTCATTTCTCCCGATCTCGCAGGCGGTCCGGGAGAGGACCTCCTGACCGGGGCGGCTGGTGGCGATCAGACCACTTTTTCCAGAACCTTTTGCCTTGAAAGAAAGACGACCGATTTCACGGGAAAAACAGCGGAGCAGGTAATCTTCAAGCGCTGTTTTTTTCCACGGCGTATCAAAGAGTTCTGCCGGAAATCCGGCTTTCGCGTGGCGGACCTGGACACTGACCTTGGAAGGAGATGCAAACGGGTCACCCTGTACATGGTCGATGGATAAAATATACGTATTAAAATCATAAGCGCCGCGCACATCCTTGTAAGCCGGATAGCTTTTGTGATCGATGGAGGTGAGGAGACGCTTTAAATCTGCGGATTGTTTCATTCTGAATACCTCGTTTTCATAATATTAAATCATATTTCAATGCCTTCACGGTTTTTGGCAGGAGAATCCATATAAAATGACCTTTTTCAAAGAATGTCTGTCATGTGAAGGAGATGATAGTTCTTATTTTAAAGATCCAAATTCTGAAATGCAAGCGGAATGGACGAAAAGAAACGATATAATTGTATCTATTTATGATGGTGTATATTTGGCGTCTTTTTATACTTGTCTGAGTATAAAATGTTCTGAGCGTACCATATGACAGCAGGGAGGTAGATGCATGTTAAATGCACTCTGGGCGTTTATGATGCTTACGGGGCTTGGCTGGGCGGCGGTGCATGGGACGCTGGGGGCGGTGACGGAGGGAATGCTTGCAGCGGCGGGGGATGCAGTCTCGCTGGGAATCACGATGCTGGGGGTGATGGCGTTCTGGACGGGAATTTTGGAGATCGGACGGCGGGCGGGGCTGATTGAGCAGTTGTCGGTGGGGATGCGGCCGGTGCTTCATTTCCTCTTTCCACGCATTCCAGCGGGTCATCCGGCGCTTTCTTCGATGGCCGCCAATATGATTGCCAATATGCTGGGGCTTGGCTGGGCGGCGACCCCGGCGGGGCTTACGGCGATGAAGGAGCTGGAAGAACTGGAGGAGGAACGGAGAGCGGCGGGGGATCCGGCGGCGGTCACACAGGGAACGGCGAGCGATGAAATGTGTACGTTTCTGGTCGTAAATATTTCATCGCTGCAGCTCATTCCTATCAATATGATCGCCTACCGGAGCCAGTACGGATCGGCGCATCCGCTGGCAGTGGCCGGTCCGGCGTTCCTGGCGACCTGTGTCAGCACGCTGGCAGGAGTGGCGGTGTGCCGCGTGATGTGCAGGAGAAAGCAATATAAATCAATAAAAAAGGATGGCTGGAAATAGAAAACGCAATTTGGCGTCATGTAGGGGAAAAATTTCACACAAAAAACAAATTTATCCCCTATAATGCCCTTGTTAAAATAAGGGGCTCTGGAAACAGATCCGTTATCATAGAACGCGGATTCAAACCATACATATAAAACAAGTATAGACACGGGAGCCGTCGAATGCGCTGCATCAATTACCTCTCTGAATACCTGGTTCCGGTTGTTTTGTTTTATATCGTTGGGTTTGCGGTGCTTCAGAAACGCCCGGTTTTTGATGATTTTATCGAAGGGGCGCTTGCGGGGCTTAAAACGGTGGCTGGAATCCTGCCGACGCTGGTGGGACTGATGGCGGCGGTCGGCGTGCTTCGGACCTCCGGTTTTCTCGATTTCCTCTCCGGGGTGCTGGCGGGACCGGCGGCATTTCTGCATATACCGGCACAGGTGGTTCCGCTGCTTCTGGTGCGTCTGGTGTCCAGTTCGGCGGCGACGGGGCTGCTCTTAGATATTTTTAAAACGTATGGACCCGATTCGCGGCTCGGCATGATGGTGTCGGTTCTTGAGAGCTGCACGGAGACGGTTTTTTATACGATGAGTGTCTACTATCTGACCGTGCGGATCTCAAAGACGCGATGGACGCTTGCGGGGGCGCTGATTGCAACGTTCGCGGGGCTTGTGGCGAGTATCTTATGTAGTGCTATGGTAACTGTTCACGGGTAGGAATTTTCTGAACTGAAAATTCCATACGATACAGTTCTGGCTGCAGATTTTGCCGGTTTGGAATGCGAAACATCGGCAAATTCCGTTACTGGGCACGTGTGCGTGAACAGTAACAAGTGCCATGTTATAAGAGAAGATGTAAGAAATTTGCTAGTTGTCTTGCTGCACAGAATATTGTATAATCGGTAGGGTAAATTGCCGTTTTGCGCACTGAAACCAAGGATGAGAGGGAAAACTGTGGGAAATTATGAGACGCTGAATGAGCTTCTGGTGACGCTGTTCCGCGATGTGATGGACATAGAACAGAAGGTAATCATTACGCCGGAGTTTAAAGACATCACGAATAACGATATGCATGTGATCGAAGCGATCGGGATTGGTGAACCGAAAAATATGTCATCGATTGCCAGAGAACTGTCCGTTACGGTGGGAACGCTCACAATTGCCATGAACAGCCTGGTCAAAAAAGGCTATGTGGAACGAAGCCGGGGACTCGAGGATCGGCGGGTCGTATATATTTCTCTTTCAGAGCGGGGCAGAAAAGCGTATGGGCATCACGCCCGGTTCCACCGGGAGATGATCGAGAGCCTGACAAGCGATCTGTCGGAAGATGAGATGCAGACGTTGGTAAAGGCGCTGATGAAGCTGAATCAGTGGTTTAGGAGTAAGGATGGGCAGCGGTAAAAAGAATGGATGTAGTCTGCACTGGATGGAAACAGGTGTGAAAGACAAAAACGGTTGCGAAAACCGTGAAGCAACTGCTGCGAGGAGAATACAAGGAGGTACATTATGAAGAAATTTATGGTAATGGCAGCTGGTCTTATGATGGCAGCTGTTCTGGGCGCATGTGCGCCGACGGCAAGAAATACAGGAGAAACCAGCGAACATGGGACTGCCCCGGCAGGTGCGGCGCAGCAGGAGACTGTAGACGGCGTGGCTGAGAAAGAAAGCATGGTGGTAACGGATGCAGATCCGACGGTAACCGTTTGCGTATATTCTGTAAAATCTGATAAGAGCGGCTTAAAACAGAATATGGATGGCATTGACGGCGATGAGCTGGATGCACAGGAACTGCTTGATAAGATGGCAGAGGTGGGCGTCATTGAAGAGGGAATCACCGTGGATAAATTTGAGCAGAAGGACGGCGCCCTGGCGCTGGATCTCTCCTCCTTAAAGGAGTCCTCTGACAAGCTGGTTGTCATGGCCATTGCCAATACATTTATCCAGAACTACGAGGCAAAGACGCTGGAGTTGAGCGTAGCAGGCGAGAAGATCGGCGACGGTCCGATGAGCTTTGAGAAGAATTACAAGAAAGTAAACTAAAGCATGAAAATGCGAAAAGAGCGGGATCCCTGAAGTCTGCGGATGCATACAGGGAGATACCGCTCTTTTTCTCTTATACGTGTAATTTCTCCGTCATCAGCCATGTTTGAAAATACGGTTTGATGACCCGGAAGGAAGCGCCGTCCATGTTCAGGATGAACTGGTGGAAGCTCTTGGCGTTGAATTTGTTTCCAAGTACCTCATCGGCTTCCTGGCGCATGGTCAGGATTTCCAGATAGCCGGTATAGTATTTCAGGTAATTGCCCGGATTATCAATGATTGCCAGGTATATCTCGCGCGCGGATTCCGGATCCGTAAATCCGTAGGAATTTTCCAGATAACTGGTGGTTGTGGCGAGATCCCAGCCATCATAGTGGATGCAGATGTCGAGAAGCGCGTACAGCCCGTAGCTGCTGGCTTCGCTGCAGCGCATCAGCGGTTTGACCGCTTCCGGCAGTCCGTTGTCGAAGGAGTAGGCGTACAGTTCGCTGTAGAGTCCCCAGCCTTCGTTGTAGCCGCCGCAGGCAAGAAGCCGCCGTACCGGAACCGGCTCCCGGTCATTGAAATAAGCCGACTGGTAGAGATGCCCCGGATAGCCCTCGTGCGCCAGCATGGTGTAGAGGTTCTGCTCAGTGCTTGCTTTTTCGTTGATGTAAATGGTGTTGGAACCGTCGGAATCGATCGGCGGTACGAGGAAAAATGCCGGGGACAGGGAAGATTCCAGCGCTTCCGGGACGTATTTGAGCGTGTAGGAGGTATCTGTAAGCGCCGGGAAATCATCCTGAATCTGCGTCTGTAAATTCTGAAGGATCTCATCCGGATCGGAGAGTGTGATGGCAGAGTCGGTCATCTGCCGGACGAGTTCTGGATGTTCCTTTAAGCGGACGCGGATTTCGGATAAATCTGCCTGCATCTGCTTCTCAATCCGCGTTTTGAGCGCATCGACCGAAGAATCTGTGCCGGTCAGCGCCGCCGCAAGATAGGCATAATACTCCCTGCCGTGTTCGTAGGTGCTAAGTCCTCCTGCCTCCGGATGGGAGCCCTTGAGCGATTCCAGTGCTTTAGAGAGGTTTGTATATGCCGGGATAAAGTGTTCCTTTAAAATGGTCAGATGTTTTGCTTTGTAGGACGCCTTTTCTGCATTGCTTAAGCCCTCAACCGCATTTAAGCGGGAGGCAAATGTTTCCGTCAGCAGGCTGTTTTCCGGGCGGATGAGGTAGCTTTTACAGGATTTTAAAATCCGGTCGATGGTGTCGTCGGACGGTGCGAGACCGGCGTCTGCCTGCGCCTGTTCATACGCTGCGAGCTGCTTGTAATATGTGTCGATCTGCGAAAGCAGTGCCAGGTAATGGTCGATGTCGGCACGGTTGTAAAATGTATATTCGGCTAATAAGGTCGGAAGTTCCGCCTGCGTGCCGATCAGGGCGCTTAACGGCTGATTGTAGAGTTCCAGTCCCTTCGAGCCGGCTTCCGTCTCCAGTGTGTCCTTCATCATCCGGTAGGTGAAGAGCTGGTCGGAGGTCAAGAGAGAGGTATCGAAGGAAGAAAGTTCCTCAAGAATGGCCGCGTTTTCCTCGGAATCTTTTTGAAGCTGTTCCAGGGAATATTCTGGAAATTTCATCTCCGGTTCGGTGATACCGTAATTTTCCGGATTCCGGACAAGAAAATGAAGGGAGAGCGGATCATCCTGCACGCTTTCTTGAAACTGGTGTGCGAGAAACGCATCAAAACGCGCCTGTTCGCTGGCAGCATCGGACGATGCATTGGAAGGAGAACCAGTCTGCCCGGAAGCGGCGTAGGATTCGGCGGGGGTTCCTGAGCCGGAAGAACCAGCGCATCCGGAGAGCGCCAGGGCAGCAGCTGCAGCGATCGCGAGCGCTGTGCGCGGCAGGGGCGGGAAGGAAAAGCGTTTCTGCATAATATAATACCTCCAAAACAAATATATATGTCTGCAAGTATACCATACTTGACAAAGGGATGCAAAACAGATAGACTTAATCTATATATTTATATATGAAGAAAAGGCAGAGAAAAGAAGGTGGCTTGCCTTTAATCGCAGATGGAAAACCATGGGCGGTTAGAGGCTTTTTTTGTGAAGAACACAATTTAAAGCGCAATTTTAATAAGGAGGGCATGATAAATGTGTCAGAACTGTAAGAAACCTTACTATATAACAACTGCGATTGCCTATACATCGGGCAAACCGCATATCGGAAATACCTATGAGATCGTACTGGCGGACAGCATTGCGCGCTACAAGAGAGCGCAGGGCTACGATGTGCGTTTCCAGACGGGCACCGATGAGCATGGTCAGAAGATCGAGTTAAAGGCAGATGAGGCTGGCATCACGCCGAAGCAGTTTGTCGATAACGTGGCGGGTGAGATCAAGACGATCTGGGATCTGATGAATACATCCTACGACAAATTTATCCGCACCACCGACGAGGATCATGAGGCGCAGGTAAAGAAGATTTTCAAGAAGCTCTATGATCAGGGCGATATTTACAAGAGCTGCTACGAGGGACTTTACTGTACCCCGTGCGAGTCCTTCTGGACCCAGTCTCAGGTCGTAGACGGCAAATGCCCGGACTGCGGACGCCCGGTACAGCCGGCGAAGGAAGAGGCATATTTCTTCCGTATGAGCAAATATGCGCAGAGACTTATCGATTATATCAATGAGCACCCGGAGTTCATCCAGCCGGTTTCCCGTAAAAATGAGATGATGAACAACTTCCTGCTTCCGGGCCTGCAGGATCTGTGTGTTTCCCGTACTTCCTTTAAATGGGGGATTCCGGTTGATTTCGACCCGAAGCACGTTGTATATGTATGGCTGGATGCACTGACCAACTATATCACCGGTCTTGGATATGACTGCGACGGCGAGAGCGGCGAGCTGTTCAAGAAATACTGGCCGGCAGACCTGCATCTGATTGGTAAGGATATTATCCGTTTCCATACCATTTACTGGCCGATCTTTTTGATGGCACTCGACCTGCCGCTTCCAAAGCAGGTATTTGGTCATCCGTGGCTGTTACAGGGCGACGGCAAGATGAGTAAATCCAAGGGAAATGTGATTTACGCCGATACACTGGTTGATTTCTTTGGCGTGGATGCAGTCCGCTACTTCGTTCTGCATGAGATGCCGTTTGAGAACGACGGCGTTATTACCTGGGAGCTGATGGTAGAGAGACTGAACTCGGATCTGGCAAATATCCTCGGCAACCTCGTAAAGAGAACGGTATCGATGACGAACCAGTACTTTGGCGGCGTGGTAGCCGACAAGGGCGTGACGGAGCCGGTGGACGAGGATCTGAAGAAGGTAGTGCTGGAAGCAGTCCGCAAGGTCGATGAGAAGATGGATAAGCTGCGCGTTGCCGATGCGATCACCGAGATCTTCAATATTTTTCGCCGCAGCAACAAATACATTGACGAGACAACCCCGTGGATTCTGGCAAAGGAAGAGGACAAGCAGGATCGTCTTGCGACTGTTCTCTACAACCTGGTTGAGTCTATCACGATCGGTGCGTCCCTGCTTGAATCCTTCATGCCGGAGACCTCGGAGAAGATCTTAAAAGAATTAAATACCGTAAAACGTGAACTGCCACAGATGGATGAATTTGGCCGTTATCCGTCCGGAAATAAGGTGACTGAGGAGCCGGAGGTTCTCTTTGCCCGCCTGAAACTCGACGATGTGATGAAGAAAGTCAAAGTTATCCAGGAAGAGCAGAAGAAGGCAGTTGCTGCAAAGGCAGAGCCGGAGAAGGAAGAGGACGAGAAAGCCGAGGGCATCGATATCGAGCCGAAAGCAGAGATTACCTACGATGATTTTGCAAAACTGCAGTTCCAGGTTGGCGTGATCCTCTCCTGCGAGGCTGTTCCGAAGTCCAAGAAGCTTCTCTGCTCCCAGGTTCAGGTCGGAAGCAAAGTGCGCCAAATCATCAGCGGCATCAAGCATTCCTACTCCCCGGAGGAGATGGTCGGCAAGAGAGTCATGGTTGTGACCAACTTAAAACCGGCGAAATTGGCAGGTCTGCTCTCCGAGGGCATGATTTTGTGTGCCGAGGATGCAGACGGAAAGCTGTCCCTGATGACAACGGAGAAAGAGATGCCGGCGGGTGCGGAGATCTGCTAAGAAAAAAGGAATATAACTTATATGATATTTGATACACACGCTCATTACGATGATGAGGCGTTTGACGGGGACCGGGAAGAGCTTCTTTCCGGTCTGGCAGCAGGCGGGATCGGCACGGTCGTCAATGTCGGCGCAGATATGGCAAGCACGAAGACGACGATTGCCCTGACGGAAAAATATCCGTTTATCTATGGGGCAGCAGGTGTCCATCCGAGCAGCACGGCGGAGCTTGACGAGGAAAAATTTGCCGAACTCCGTGTGCTGGCACAGTCCGGGAAGATCGTGGCGATCGGCGAGATCGGTCTCGACTATTACTGGGAAGAGCCGGATCATGAGACCCAGAAGAAATGGTTCCACCGCCAGTTAAATCTGGCGCGGGAATTAAAACTTCCAGTCATCATCCACAGCCGCGACGCGGCGAAGGATACGCTCGATATCATGAAGGAAGAGCACTCCGGGGAGATAGGCGGTGTGATTCATTGCTTCTCTTATGGAAAAGAGATGGCGGCAGAGTATTTAAAGATGGGCTTTTACTTAGGCATCGGCGGCGTACTGACCTTCAAGAACGCGAAAAAGCTTCTGGAAGTAGCCGAGATGGCGCCGCTCGACCGTCTGGTACTCGAAACCGACTGCCCCTACCTCGCTCCGGTTCCAAACCGCGGCAAACGCAACTCTTCGCTGAACCTGCCATATGTGGCAGAAAAGCTGGCAGAAATCAAGAAATGTACACCGGAGGAGATCGTCCGTGCGACTGAAGAGAATGCGCGGAAGCTGTACCGGTTAATGTAAAGAAGAGAGGAGGAACCTGGCTGGGTGGTGTCTCGGTCAGGTTCCGGACTCTGGGAAAGGATTTTCGGAATGGATCTTGGAAACCCGAAGAATACAATCGAAGTAATACAGAAATACAATTTTGCTTTCCAGAAAAAATTCGGTCAGAATTTTCTGATTGATACGCATGTGCTGGACAAGATTATCTCAGCGGCGGGCATGACCAAGGAGGACACCGTCCTGGAAGTCGGTCCTGGCATCGGTACGATGACACAGCGCCTTTCACAGGCGGCAGGACAGGTCATCGCCGTGGAGATCGACACAAATCTGATTCCGATCTTAAAAGATACGCTTCAGGACTGCGAAAATGTAACTGTTATCAATGAAGATATTTTAAAGATTGACATAAAAAAAATGGCGGAAGAAAAAGGCGGCGGACGTCCGGTTAAGGTCGTGGCGAACCTGCCGTACTATATCACGACCCCGATCATCATGGGGCTGTTTGAGAGCGGCGCGCCGATCGACAATATTACGGTTATGGTGCAGAAAGAGGTCGCAGACCGGATGCAGGTTGGTCCGGGCTCGAAGAATTACGGCGCGCTGTCGCTGGCGGTTCAGTATTATGCCGAGCCATACATCGTGGCAAATGTGCCGCCGAACTGTTT
Source organism: Clostridium sp. AF32-7AC (assembly GCF_003477925.1). Lineage (NCBI taxonomy): Bacteria > Bacillati > Bacillota > Clostridia > Eubacteriales > Clostridiaceae > Clostridium > Clostridium sp. AF32-7AC. The sequence goes on along the minus strand of NZ_QUEG01000006.1, from coordinate 11,539 downwards.
CATTCCGCGTCCGAATGTCGGCTCAGCGGTCATCCGTCTGACCCGCCATGCGAAGCCGCCGGTGGAGGTAAAGGATAAAGATTTAATGTTCCGTCTCATCCGCGCGTCCTTCAACCAGCGCCGGAAAACCCTGCAGAACGGGCTTTCCAACGCGCAGGATCTCTCCTTTAGCAAGGAAGAGATCGCAGCCGCAATCGAGTCGCTGGGACTTTCCCCGTCCGTGCGCGGCGAGACGCTGACGCTGGCGCAGTTTGCAGCGCTTTCGGATGTGCTTGGGAAATAGAAATTGGATAAGAGAAATATAAAAAAGTCCCATCCTTATGCAGATTCAAATCTGAAAGGATGGGGCTTTTTGAATTTTTTGCTTTTTTAAAATTATTCCGACAATAAAATCCGGTCATTATCCAGCGCGTGGCCTGCGCCGGTCTTGAAGCGGGCGATCAGATCCTCGACAGTCATGGAAGCGCGCTCTGCGCCGCCGACGTCGAGCACGATATTTCCGTTTGCCATCATGAGCGTGCGGTTTCCGAGCTCCAGAGCCTGGTTCATATTGTGGGTGATCATCAGGCAGGTGATTTTCTCCTCAGCAACGATATTTTTCGTCAGCTCCAGTACTTTTTCAGCTGTTCCCGGATCGAGGGCGGCAGTGTGCTCATCGAGCAACAGAAGCTTGGGCGTGATGAGGGTTGCCATGAGCAGGGTGAGCGCCTGGCGCTGACCGCCGGAGAGAAGTCCGACCGGCTGGGTCATCCGGTTTTCAAGCCCCATATTTAAGAGGGAGAGGCGTTCGCGGAACGCATCTTTATCTTTCTTGGAAATGCGGGAAAATGGCGATTTCCCCTTTGCAGTCCGCAGATAGGCGAGGGCAAGATTTTCTTCGATCGTCATGCCCGGCGCCGTTCCCTTTAACGGGTCCTGGAAGAGGCGGCCGACCATCAGGCTGCGCTTGTGCTCCGGCATATAGGTGATGTCCTCGCCGTCCAGCTCGATAAAGCCGTCATCGACGTAGAAGCTGCCGGCAATCGCATTGAACAGGGTCGATTTTCCGGCGCCGTTGGAACCGATGATTGTCACGAAATCTCCGTGATCCAGATGCAGGGACAGCCCGGAGAGCGCCTGTTTGGCGTTGACAGTTCCCGGATTAAAGGTTTTTGATATCGACTGAATATTTAACATGCTCCGTGTCCTCCCTTCCGGCGTGCCGCTGCATTTTTACGTGTCTGGAATGCCGCCCATTTCCGGATCGTCGGAAATGCGATTGCCAGCGCTACGATCACAGCGGTGACCAGTTTCAGCCCCTGTACAGGCATGATTTTTGTATACAGGACGATAGCGTAGATAAAACGGTAAATAATCGAACCGATGACGGTGGCGATGACACCTCTTGCTACGCCGCGGCGTCCGAGGACGGTTTCACCGATGATCAGGCAGGCAAGACCGATCACGACGATACCCGTGCCGCCGTTGATGTCGGCGGTATTCTGGTACTGACCGACCATTGCGCCGGAGAGTGCGGTCAGCGCATTGGCGATGCATAAGCCGACTGTAATGGTAAATGTCGGGTTGATCGAGGAGGCGCGCACCATGTCAATGTTGTTGCCGGTTGCCCGGATGGAGAGTCCCAGACGGGTACCGAGAAAATAGACGAGCAGTGCGCCCGCAAGCACAGTTACGCAGATTGCCAGAAGTGCTTCATACCAGTCACCCCCGATACCGGTTTTCTGAAGCAGGGAAAAGATGGTCTCTGTCTTTAAAAGACTCACGTTGGCACTCCAGCCCATTACCATCAGATTGATGGTGTAGAGTCCCATATTGGTGATGATACCGGCGAGAATGGACGGAACGCCGAGACGGGTCTGCTGAAATGCGGTGACAAATCCGGCGCAGATGCCTGCAAGCATGGCAGCCGGAACCGCGAGAAATGGATGCCCTGCCGCAGCCATTGTGACGGATACCGCTGTGCCGAGGACGAAACAGCCGTCCGTTGTCATATCCGCGATGTCCAGTATGCGGAAACTCAAGAACAGCGCCATCGGCACCAGCGCATATAGAAATCCCAGTTCCAGAGCGGTTTGTAAAATATGAAGCATGGGAAATTACCTCCGTAGAATGATCGGTACTCCCAGAGCGTTCATAAGGCAGATGCGCCAGCCGCGTGGTAAGCGGGGGATGCGGCTGGCGTCTGGTCTGTCTTACGGCTCTGAGAGTACATGAAAGTCAGTCAAACATTATAATATGTAAAAATTGGTGGATCGGTTATGAAACAAATCTCAGGCAAATGAAAAACAAAGTGCCATCGGATGAGGATGTTAGTCCTCGGTGGTTGTAACCTCTACAACATCGCCAAAGTCTTTGAATACAGCTGTGTCAATATTCAGGGCTTCTGCAGTCTCGGTATTTACGGTTACGATGCCGCCTTCTGCGGTGTAGTAGTCTTCCATGCCGTCCATGCCTTCGGTGATTGCCTGATAAGCAAGGTCAGCGGTCTGTGTACCAAGAGCCGTGTAGTTGACGCCGCAGGTGGCAAATGCGCCATTGCGGACGAAGGAATCAGCGCCGGCATAGTGCGGGATGCCTGCATCGGCCAGATCCTTGAAGATAGCCAGCTCAGCTGCCATGATGACATTGTCGGTAGGAGTGAAGACAGCGTCTACTTTGTCAGCAACCAGGGAGGAGGCAGCGGTAATTACTTCGTCGTTGGTATTTGCAGTCTGCTCGGTGTAGGAGATGCCTTTTTCATCTAAGTATGCCTTTGCATCCGCGATCGGTTTGGTTGAGTTTGCCTCAGATAAGGAATATAAAAGCCCCACATTTTTAACATCTGGGTTTGCGGCAAAAATCATATCCATGATTTTCTCGGTGTTCAGCGCATCGCTGGTACCGGTTACATAGTCGATGCCGGTCAGCTCAGCGGCTTCCGGATCGGAAACAGCGGCGTAGACAACCGGTGTCTGGGTCTGCTGTGCGGATACGGTCGCTACCTGTGCAGCCAGGGTTGCAATCGGGATGATGGCGTCAACACCGTCAGCAACCGCCTGATCACCAATCTGCTTTAAGGTTGTCTGGTCATTCTGGCCGGAGTACAGTTCGTAGTAAATGGCTACATTGTTATCCTCGGCGATTTTATCTAACTCTGCCTCGACTGCATTTGCAATCTCATCGAGGGAAGCGTGGTCGAGCTGTTTGACAATCGCTACATTATAAATTTTTTTGTCCGTGGAAGCTTCCTGAGAGGTTTCGGCGGTGGTGTCTGCTTCGGAAGCGTTGCTGGATGTGCTGGAAGAGCATCCTGCGGTTGTCAGTGTCAGGGCTGCGGTGCATCCAAGTGCAAATAATTTTTTCAGATTCTTTTTCATAGTCATTTTCTCCATTCTTTATTCTTATTTTGATATTTGTTTTGGATGGCAGATGTATCAGTCTGCCTTGCCGGAGCAGAGTAAAGAATGTGTCTGGAAAGAAGATTCTCTTTGGTTTGGCGCCGCGCGCCGTGATGAAAGATTTTACTGAGAATGTTTCCAGAAACTAAAAAACGCCTCTGTCCCCATACATGGGACAAAAGCGTAAACTTCTGCGATACCACCCAAATTGACATTCATGAAAATGTCCACTCGCTTACACGTACCATCATACGTGCCCCGATGGATAACGGGTGGGGTCCCGTCAGCCCCTACTGAAACAATCGTTCAAGGCTGCCCTCGGAAGTCCATTCACTGACGGTAAGGCGTTCCGTTTCCACCATCCGGAACTCTCTGTGGCGATACATAGGTCAGATACTCCTCTTCCTCATCGGTTTATCTGTGTTCTTCGTTACATGCATTATAAACACACCCAAAAGGATTTGTCAACCATCAAAATCAAAAAGATGCAGGAAAATGAAAAAGAGTCGGTTTTTCCATTGTTTACGGAAAATTTGGAGATGAAGATGTGGACGCTGGCTGTGCGGCAGGAACAGCAAGTTGAAAAAGTTTTTGAAAAAATTTAGAAAAGTAGAAAAAAATAGTTGACATTTAAAAGACTCTCTAGTATAATAACTCATGTCGCTGAACAAGAGCGAACATGAGAATCACAGGATTCCTCAGGATGCCCAGATAGCTCAGTTGGTAGAGCAGAGGACTGAAAATCCTCGTGTCACTGGTTCGATTCCGGTTCTGGGCATTACAATTTCATAATTTATCATGCGGGTGTAGTTCAATGGTAGAACACCAGCCTTCCAAGCTGGATACGTGGGTTCGATTCCCATCACCCGCTTTTTCTTTTGTCACGTTTCGTTTTTGCGGGACGTGTTTTTTGTGTAATAGGAAATTCCTTGGAATCCCCTATTACACAAAAAGGGCGTGTGAAAAAATGAGAAATCATTTTTTACACGCTCTTTTAGACTAAAAAATTATAAACGAAGTAGTCTCTAAAAGCGCATTTCCCCCTTACCCCATAAATTTGTTGATTTTCAAATCTATGCAGCTGATTTTATTTTCATCTGTTTGTTGTGGAATTTATAAAGATTGTGTCCCAGTGAAACAAGGTATACTTCAAGTTGAACGGATTTTATCCCTCTTCGCACAATCCGTTTATACCAGCGGTCATTTTTTATAATACCAAAAGTACCTTCTGCCTGGATGGAACGGTTCATTCTAAGCAGCGCACCCTGGATACTCTCAAGGTTTTGAATCACTTCCTGATGCATCTTTGTTAGTTCCTGATTGACACGCACGGTACGGTTTCCTTCTCCCTTTTTACATTTTTCTACGTAAGGACATCCACTGCAGTCTTCGCACTGATAGATTTCCTCTTCCCGTCCATACGCGTTTCCTTTTATTGCCTTACGGTACTGCAAATGGAGTCCCTTTCCGTTAGGGCACCGCATTTTTCCATCTCCGTCGATCTTGAAATTAACTGCCCGGAATGGGTCTTCATGATAGTTTCTGTTGGTGGTTTCTTTCTTAAACATTGGGAATTTCATATATTTTTCCAGCCCATTCTGTTCACAGAAAATATAGTTATTATACGAGCCGTAACCGGCATCCGCTACCGGATATTTGGGGTAGAATCCATAAATATCATGGAACTTATTCATGAGGGGGATGAAACAGTCCATATCTGAACGGTATTGGTTCACATCAACAACCGCTATATACTCATCCGCCACACCGACCTGGACATTATACGCCGGGAGTAGCTGGTCATTTCCCATATAGTCTTTTTTGATTCGCATGAAAGTAGCGGAATGATCAGTCTTGGAATAGCTATTGCGTCCATCTCCACAGATTTGGATCTTTTCTACATATTCATTCAGCTTTGACAGATATTCCTTAAGTTTTTCATAATGGCGCTGCTGGACGGACTTTCGATGTCCTTTACCAGCGACAAACGTTGTTTCATCCAACTGCCAGATTTCTACGTATTTCGATGCGGCTTCCTTTAAGTATTCTGGCGAGTATTCCGTATTAATACTAAACTTACGAGGAATTAAAATCTGAAATAGAACGTTTTATAAAATACTACAATGAGAAACGAATAAAAGAAAAGTTAGGATGGAGGAGTCCTGTCCAATACCGACTCCATCTTTTAACTGCATAAAGAAAAACGAGACGACCGAAGTCGTCTCGTAAAAGTCTAACTTTGAGGGGGCACCTCACATTATGAATCCTTGGTCCTTCTTTTTTATAGGCTATGTTTTTTCACAGCCCCTGTTTTTTTTAATGCACCCTTCTCATCTGATGAAAAGAATTTATTCTATCTTCACAAATGCCTTTCGCTCTTTCTAAAACATATCTTACTGCAATAGAAAAGCGTCCTCTGCTTTTATACAGGGACGCTTTTCTATTACCAGTCATCTATTTTTCTAGCGAGCCCTGTTGGTATAAACCACCACATAACTAATAAAATTATAAGTATTACATCCGCTACCTTCCCTAAAAATTGCAAAGGAATCATAGCAAATCCTATAATAGGTAACGTTAATACTTGGATTATATATTGTACTAATTCCCCCAATGAGAAAGAGCCAAAAAACTTCGGCGGCGGATCGTCATAAGGAAATTTTTCACGAAAATCATAAGGATAGAGTAAATGTTTAATATACAATACGACTGCAGTAATTATAACACATTCCGGGTAAAACATTATATATTTCATATTCCGTTATATCCCCGCATAGTCAGAAAAGCGCAGTGCGTACCTGCCACTATAGCCGTACTGTAACGATGCACTTCCGTACTATTGGAAGCTCGTCCTTGAGTTGATTCACTTGCAAAAGTCGATGCAGCAGTTGAGCACATTATGATACTCAATGTTAAGCCAAATGCAACAAAACGCCTGAAAGTTTTCATTTAATTTCCTCCTCTTAATCCTGGTTTATTTGTATTAATGATATTGTATTTTTTATATTCCGTCAAGCGTCTTATTGCATTATCAAAATTCTGAAATATTTTATAATAAACCTATTTTATCTATTTTTTGTGGTGGGCTACGTCCCTTGTTTACTATATTTTTGGAGATGATCTGAATCACCATAATGGCAAGATAGTACCGGAAAATATGGCCATCTATCAAGCGAGGGGCACATACTTACAGAAGCAATCTATACAGAGGCAACTATCTTTGACTCTAATAAAGCATCTGTAAAAACCGAAGACGGCTCTGAATATGATATGCTCCGCTGTCACAAAACCAAAAGCGGAGGACTTAGAAAGCGCAGGGCATGGAAGAAGAAAGGAAAAGAGCTTGTGACCGGAGAAAAAAGGGGTTCCCTGGGGAACTGATTGGCAAAGGGGATCCAGATTATCCTCTTTCGGCGCGTTTTCAGACAGTCTCCAGACTGTCAGCGCCAGTGGGTGGGAGTGGGCACCGAACCGCGGATGCGGGCAGTCGGAATGGTACTAAAAAAGAACCGTCCATAGAGTTGTACTAAAAAAGCGGGAGAAAAACCCTCGCTTTTTGTTTGCACTATTTGCTCAGTTCTGCCTGCCGCGTGAGTACCATTCTGAAAGCTTGTTTCACCACTCGATCGAAAGCATCCCTGTCCATGACACACAGTTTATACAATATATCCGTGGCTCCAATCATCATTCCATATGCGATATCCGCCTCCGTGCTGCTAGGCGCGCCCTGGATACTATGCAAAAAGTCGTAACAGATGGGGCGTGCCAGGTCGTACATGCGGTCCTGCAATTCTGATGCAGATGGAACGCCATCCCAGAGCTGCGCGATATCTGCCTCAATGAGACGGGTAATCTGCTCATGCTTATCTGCCAAAGGTGGTAAGATACGTCTTTGTAAAGTGAAGCTAAGTTACAACGATTTATTTGCTAACAAGGAATGGTATGTACTGGTGGAACATGATGCGTGGATACATCAGGTGCCGGCAAATGTTATGTGCACTTTTGAAATAAGAGAACTGCAAAATGGAATCATTGAATTGTTTATCGTATCACACGCCCTTTTTTATCAGATGCTATAAAAAACCAGAAAATATACCGCCATCAGGACTGCTAGAAATCCCGCATTTGCAATCGTGAACCAGCGGAAGTAGATTCCTTTTTTCTCTGGGCAGGAGCGGACGATATATTTGTAAGAAATAAGACTCGCCATGGATGCGATCAGGGTGCCGAGACCGCCGAGGTTAGTTCCGATCAGAAGGGAAACTCCTTTTTCGGTAAATCCGGACAACAGGATGGCGGCCGGAACGTTGCTGATTACTTGGCTGGCCAGAACGGAGACTATCACTTCGTGTCCCGTGATCATACTGGAAAGCAGGGAGCTTACCGCAGGAATGTGTTTCAGATTCCCGATGAAGATGAAGAATCCGATAAAAGTCAGGATGAGAGAGTAATCTACCTGACAGAAGATCTTCGGGTCTGCCAGACAGCCAATCGCCAGAATGCAGATAAACAGGATTGGAAGCGGCAGAAGACCGGCTACGGTGCAAAGGCACAGGAAAAACATTCCCAGACAGCAGAAAAGGCAGCGTTTAGGAAAGGTCTCATCGGAGGTTGTAGCTCTACCGGCAGTATCTAGTGAGATAGTCTCCCTTGGTGTAAACATTGTGACGAGCAGCAGCAAAACTAATGAAAGCAGCGAAAATGGACCGATGCTCCGGATAAATGTATCAAGTGAAAGCTCAAAGTGGGAATACAGATACAGATTCTGGGGATTCCCTACCGGAGTTGTCATGCTGCCGAGATTGGCTGCCAGTGTCTGGCAGACGACAACCGGAACGATCCGGTCTTTGCGGTTTACCATCCGCAGTAGTTCCAGAGCAAATGGAACGAAGGTAATTAAGGCCACATCGTTGGTGATCAGCATGCTGGAAAAGAAACACAGAAGAATCAGAAGCTGTTCCAGCTGCCTGAGTGAATGGATTCGAAGCAGCAGTAATTCCCCGAGCTGTCGAAAGAAACCGATGTTTTGGAGGCCTGTGGTTGCTGTCATCAGGCCAAAGAGCAGGATCAGTGTGTGCAGATCCAGATATCCCAGGTATCCGGCAGACGGTGGTATGATAAACATGGAAAGGACAGCCAGAGCCAGGGCGATGGTTAAAACGGTATCCTTTTTGAGAAAAGAACTTACTTTTTGTATCATGGTAAAATACTCCCTTGAAAAAGAAAAAGTGTAACTGTGACCAGTAACGAAAATAGCGGAAACCCTCATGAAAATGAAAAAGGTTTCCGCTATAAAATAAAAAGAGCGCGAGACGGGACTCGAACCCGCGGCCTCGACCTTGGCAAGGTCGCGCTCCACCAACTGAGCCACTCGCGCATTTCTGAAGCATCGCTTCAACGAGTTATATATTATCACAGGTCGGTTGATTTGGCAAGGGTTTTTTTGAAAAAAATCAAAAAATATAGAAAATTCTTGTTGCTCTATAGGTCAGGTACTTTTGGAACCAAGAGAGCCGTATGAAACCGATCAAGTTTCCATATTGTTCACTGGATGTGTTCCCACGGTTTGCACAAACCCGATGATCTGTCCGGACAGAAGAACCGTGAGGATGGAGTATGCCATGCGGTTTAACGGAATGTAGCTCAGTGAAAGCACCAGTACAGCAAAATCGGACAGGAGGTAGATCCACTGGATTTTGATGTGCGTCACGTGGGAAAGGCTCATCGCAAGCGCATCGTCTCCGCCCGGGGCACCGCCGATCCGCACGCAGAGCCCGGCACCGACGCCGACGAAGATTGCGCCGAGCAGGGATGCGGCAAGCGGCATATCGGCAAGCTGCGGCCACAGGGGCGGAAACTGCTCACAGATCCGGTAAGACAGGGAGAAGCTGGCGCTGGAAAGAATGGAGTAGGCGATGAACTGCCGCCCCAGAAGTTTCCATCCCATCGCGTAGCAGGCGAGGTTCATGACGAAGCCGGATACGGATGGGGAGATATGGAACCAGTGATCAAGCAGAAGCGTCATTCCTAAGACACCGCCCTCGGTGACACCGGAAAAGGAATGGACATGGTACAGCCCAAATGCCAGAAATGCACTGCCAAACAGTGCAATCAGGCAGGATTTTAGTTTTAAATCGAGGGAATGGAATAATTTCAGCAAAATAACAGGTTGCCACTCAAAATGTGTGTAAATATACTCACATCGAGATGTTGTAAGTTCTCACGAACATTACTTACTGCTTCATCGTATATGCTTTTACAATCTGTAAACAGATATGCTACTCACAAGTTCTTGTATACTCCACAGTCGTTAATTCCCGAAATAGCCTTCGGTACATACTTACATTTGCTTTTCATTATGCAATCTTGTAAGTTTTAGCATCTTTCAAATTAAGTGCCGCATTGAGATCCCTATCTACAACATAGCTACAATCACATCTATAGATTCTATCTGAAAGTTTTAAATCTTTCTTTATAGAACCGCAACAATGACATAGTTTAGAAGATGGATAAAATCTATCTACAACCCTAAGTTCAATATTGTTATCATCACATTTGCTTTTCAATTTAGTTCTAAACTCGTAGAATTTCTGTGATGCAACAGCTTTAGAAAGATGCCTGTTCTTCATCATACCTGACACATTCAAATCTTCAATCGTTATATAAGATGGTTTGGTTTTCACTATCTCAGCAATTATCTTATTGATGTAATCAGTATGGATATTATCCAGTCTATGATAAAGTTTCTGTACTTTGAGCTTTTGCTTTTGTATATTTGCTCTTTGAGTGGACTCTCCTTTCTTTAAATATTTATATTTACGAGAGAGACATCTTTGCTCTCTTCGTAGTTGTTTTTCAAGTTTCTTTAATCTTGCTGATTTATTAATGTTCTTGTACGTCTTTCCGTTTGAAACAATAGCAAAATTTTTTAAGCCTAAGTCTATCCCAATGCCATCATTATTACTGCTATCAATAAGCATATCAGGAATCTCTACAAGAACGGATACGTAGTATCTACCAGCTTTAATAGATACCGTACCGCTTTTAATTACATACCCATCTTTTGTCGTAGGAATATATCCTTTTTCTTTGATACGAACCCAACCAAGTGATGGAATATTAATTCTGTGTCTTTCGCATCGGCAATCCTTTGGATTATTCTTTACGAAATACATCTTCACATCAGATTTGCCTTTCTTTTTAAAATTAGGAAAAGCACTTTGATGTTTGAAAAATCTGGTAAATGCGATACAACCATTTTCGATTGAACGCTTTACAGATTTTGAACTGACTTCCTTAATCCATAGCTTATCTGGATTTTTGGGAAGATACTCATTGTTCAGCCAGACACTAAAACTTTTACCACTCATAAACTTTTCTCCATTGTCATGAAGCTCTTTGTTGTGAGCGAGATAGAAGTTGTAAATATATCTACAAGTTCCTATTGTTTTACGGATCTTAACTTTCTGCTCCTCTGTCGGATTTATTTCCGTTTTGAAGCTCTTTAGCAATTTCCACATCCCTTTCTATTTGTTTTTTATACTTACGAAGTCCGTACAACCTACAAGAGAACGCATGGAGTATTGAAACAATATCCTGCACGAGTTCTTCTTGTGGTGATAGTTCTTCATTGTTCACTACCACTATGGTCGTATTAAACTTTGTACAGAATTTTTCAAACCAGTCGTAACCAAATCTGATAAATCTATCTTTGTGAGTTACGATTATGGTTTTGATTTTTTGTTCCATCACTTCATCTAATAATTCGTTCCACTTTTTACGATTGTAATTAAGACCACTTCCATAATCTTCAATGCACTGGTCTACAATAATACCTTTAGCATTACAAAACTGTCGTAAAAATGCAACTTGGTTTTGTAAATCATCTTTTTGATTTTTTGTAGATACCCTGGTATAAATAACTACCTGACGTTGGTCATCTTCAGTATTTATTCCTTTGAATTGCAGATATTGGTCATAAGTGTAATAACGTCTATCAGTTGGAGTTCGGTTTGCCTTTAGAGTTCCTTCTCTATCCCAACGCTGTAATGTTTTTACGGATACACCTAACAGTTCAGCAAAATCTTTTGGCTTGTAATTTGTGATATTTGATGTGTTCATAATAATTTACTCCTTTGAGTATATTTAAACACATTTAATCA